>PLLJ01000029.1 GCA_003140935.1 Candidatus Omnitrophota bacterium | reverse complement strand
GCTGCTTCTTTCACACAAAGAAGCGCGAATACATCGTGATTGACGCGCCGGGACATATCGAATTCTTGAAGAACATGATCACAGGCGCGTCACGGGCCGAAGCCGCCCTGCTTGTGATCGACGCGAAGGAAGGGATCCTCGAGAATTCCAAACGCCACGGCTATCTTCTTTCCATGCTCGGGATCCGCCAGGTGGCCGTGCTCGTGAACAAGATGGATCTTGTGGAGTACAGTGAGAAGATCTTCCGGGCGATCGAGAAAGAATACGGCGATTTTCTAAAGGGGTTCCACATCCGGCCGGATGCCTTCATCCCCATGAGCGCGATGAACGGCGTGAATATGACCGCCAGGTCGCCGGAAATGCCGTGGTACACGGGATTTTCAGTTCTGGAACAGTTGGATGCTTTCCGCCATGAGAGCGGTAGCGAAGCGTATCCCTTCCGGTTCCCGGTGCAGGACATTTACAAATTCACCGAACTTGCCGATGACCGGCGCATCCTGGCTGGGACGATCGCGACGGGAAAGATCCGGGTCGGGGATGAAGTGGTTTTTCTTCCGTCAAAAAAACGGACCCGGATCAAAACGATCGAAGAATTCAATGCGCCTTCGAAGCAGGAAGCCTCGGCCGGGGAAGCGATCGGTTTTACGACAGAGACTCAGCTTTATATCAAACCCGGCGAATTGATGGTTCTGGCTGAGGATCCTGCGCCCGCCATCGGCACACGCTTCAAGGCGAATATTTTCTGGATGGGGCATGCGCCGCTCGTAAAAGGGAAAAAATATAAATTGAAGATCGGGGCAAGCCGGCCTTCGGTCCGTCTCGCGGAAGTCCTGAATGTTCTGGATAGTTCGGAACTGACCTCGATCGCCAACAAAGCGCAGGTGGACCGGCATGACGTTGCCGAATGCATTCTCGAGACGGGAAAACCCATTGCCTTTGATAAGGCAGGCGATCTCCGCGAGACGGGCCGTTTTGTGATCGTGGATAACTATGAGATCGCGGGCGCCGGGATCGTCCTGGAAGCGCTTCCTGAAGACCGGACGATCTTAAAAGATCATGTGCGCCACCGCGAAAAGATATGGGAGCGGAGCGGCGTCGGTCCCGCGGAAAGGGCCGGGATCTACGGCCACCGGCCGGCCTTCATTCTGATCTCAGGAAAGATCAATACCGGGAAGCAGAAAATCGCCCGGGAGCTTGAAGCGCGACTCTTAAAACAAGGGGTGAAGGCTTTTTACCTCGGTATTTCGAATCTGGTTTCGGGTCTGGACAGCGAATTGCCCCAGGGGGCCGATTCCCAGGAAGAGATCGTCCGGCATCTCGGAGAACTCGGCAGGATCGTTGCGGAATCCGGACAGGTTTTTATCACCACAGCGTCGGATCTGGATGATTTTGATATCGAAACCCTTCGCATTCTCAATAGACCGAATGAGATTCTGGTGATCCAGATAGGGACGAACACTTTTTCCGGATTTAAGCCGTCTTTTGTCTTAGAAGAAAATGAGCCGTTGGATTTGGCGGTCGAAAAAATCGGCTCTTTTCTCAAGCAAAAAGAGATCCTTCTCGAATATTATCTCTAAAGGGGGAACGATATGCCTCTGATCAAAGAGGAGCAGATCAAAGCGGATCAACATCCTTTTGATGCCTGGGAGAATCTTGTCCGGGCATCCCGCGAAGGCTTTGCTTCTATTGCCCCTGAAAATTTCCTGCGTTTCCGGTGGTTCGGCATCTACCAGCAGCGTCCCAAGACCGATCCTTATTTCATGCTGCGACTCAAACTCCCGGGCGGACGGATGAACGCGACACAGTTACGGACGGTGGCGGAAGTCGCAAGGGACTACGGTCGCGGGATCGCGGACATTACCACCCGGCAAAATTTTCAATTTCATTGGCTTACGATCGAAAACGTTCCCGCGGTCCTTGAAAAATTCGAAGCGGTCGGGATCACCACGCGGGGCGCTTGTGGGGACGTGACGCGCAATATCACGAGTTCTCCACTCGCGGGTCTTGAGCCCGGCGAGGTCGACGACCTTCAGGATGTCCTTTTGACACTTCATCGGCAATTGGTCCGGGACCCCTATTTTGCGAACCTGCCGAGGAAATTCAAGATCTCTATCACGGGCAGTCTGGGGAATGCGGCACAGCCGGAGATCAACGATGTCGGGATCTACGGGTTTTGGAAGGACAAAACAAAAAGAATCCCGGCTTTTGCGATGCGGGTCGGCGGCGGACTTTCGTCGCATCCTCTGTTCGCGCAGCCCTTGCCAGTTGCTTTAAAGCGGGAGGATATCATTCCGGCCGTGATGGCGGTGCTCCAGATCTTTCATGATCTCGGGAATCGCGAGGACCGGCGCGAAGCCCGGATGAAATTCCTGGTGGAATCATGGGGCGCCCGGAAATTTCTTCAGGAGATGGAAAAGCGCATGCAACGGACCTTCGAGCGCTTTAAAAACGTCCCTTCCGCGCAGAATGAGCGTGAACATTTCTGGGGCGTGATCCCGCAGAAACAGCCGGGGCTTTACGCGGTAGGGCTCGCGGTCCTGGCGGGGCGCCTGCAAGCCGGACAGCTGCTGGCATTGGCGGATCTTAGCGAAAAATATGGCAGCGGAGAACTTCGTACCACGAACCGGCAGAACATGCTTCTGATCAATATCCCTGAGAAGAACCTTGTGCCTTTGAAAAAAGGGCTGACGGCCAAGGGCTTCGATCTCGGAGCGAACGGGATCTACCGTTCGCTCGTGGTCTGTACGGGCCGGGAATTTTGCAATCTGGCGCTTGTGGAGGTCAAAGTTTTTTCAAAGAAGCTGATCGAATATTTGACAAAAACCTTCCCGGATTTTTGCGAAACCCTGACAATCCATGTGACGGGATGTCCGAATTCTTGCGGACAATATCAACTTGCCGATATCGGATTGATGGGTGTGGCAAAAGTGGTGGATGGGATCCGTCGGGATGCTTTTCATATAGCAGTGGGAGGCGGGCCGGAGGTGTGGGGCCGGAAGGTCTTCCAGTCCGTTCTTTCGGAAAAGGCCCCGGCACTTCTCGAAAATATGCTCCATGTTTTTTTAAAGAAAAGAAATGGAAAAGAGACTTTCAGTGATTTTTGCCGCCGCTTCACTACGGAAGAACTCGTGGAACTATGGGAGCCCCATGCCAAGGCGTAGGCCCTGTCCATCCCATAAGAAATTGGGAAAAGTTTCTCTGGTGGGCGCAGGGCCGGGGGACCCGGGGCTCATTACGGTGAAGGGTCTCAAATTGATCCAGCAAGCTGAAGTCCTTCTCTATGACCACTTGATCCCCAAGAGTCTCCTGGGGGATGCTCCAAGATCTGCCGAGCTTATCCCGGTCGGAAAAAAACACGGAGCCCATTCGCTCTCCCAGCAAGCGATCCAAGAACTGTTATTTCAGAAATCAAGGGAAGGGAAGAGGGTCGTACGTCTTAAAGGCGGCGATCCGTATCTTTTTGGCCGCGGCGGAGAAGAAATGATCTTTTTGCGAAGCCGTGGTGTTCCGGCTGAAGTGGTGCCGGGCATTACTTCCGCGATCGCAGTTCCGGCGCTCGCCGGCATTCCGGTCACACAGCGCCATCTGGCCATGACTTTCGCGGTCGCATCGGGCCATGTGACGGAGGATAACAGCCCTATCCCGGTGCCCGATGCCGATACGCTGGTGTATGTGATGTGCGTTTCCGATCTCGACAAGACCGTGAAAGGGATCTTAAAAAAGCGGAGCGCCGGAACTTCCTGTGCGGTCATTGAGAACGGGACCACGCCCAAAGAGCGCGTGATCGTCGGAACTTTACGGAATATCGTAAAAAAAGCCCGCGGTGCCGGGTTGGTGGCTCCGGCCGTTTTTATCGTGGGGGATGTCATCAAACTCAGAGGGAAAGTTTTGGAGCGGGTTGGGAAACGGTGATATAATTCGTCCCATATTTTCGAATGACTTTTGATCAAGGAATCCTCAAGATGAAAAAAAGTGTCGGCGCTGTTGAGACAAAACATTTCACGTTCGCAGAGGCAGAAGGGTTCAAACTCGAATCCGGGCGCACGCTTGGCCCCATCACGCTTGTCTACGAAACTTACGGGCAGCTGAATGCGGATAAATCGAACGCGATCCTTGTCATGCATGCCTTTTCCGGGAACGCACATGTCGCAGGTCCTGCGACGGGAGACCAGGATCCGGCATGGTGGGATTTCATGGTCGGGCCGGGCAGCGCGCTTGATACAGACAAGTATTTTGTGATCTGTATCAACGTGATCGGGGGATGCAAAGGAAGTACCGGGCCCTCTTCGATCAACCCTAAGACCGGCAAACCTTACGGCATCGATTTCCCGCTCATCACCATCGCGGACATGGTCCGCACTCAAAAAGTCCTGATCGATCATCTGGGGATCAAAAAACTTCACGGCGTGATCGGTGGATCGATGGGGGGTATGCTCGCCCTCCAGTGGGTCGCCTGTTATCCGGGTACGGTCGAATGCGTAATCCCGATCGCGGCGACCTTGAAGCACTCCCCGCAGCAGATCGCTTTTAACGAGGTCGGCCGTCAGGCCATCATGGCGGACCCTGCCTGGAAAGGCGGTAATTACTACGGCGGTCCCGTCCCTGAAAAGGGCCTTGCGGTCGCGCGCATGCTTGGGCACATCACCTTTATGAGCAACGATTCCATGGAGAAGAAATTTTCCAGACGCCTCAAGGACGATACCCACGCGTTCAAGTTCTCCGCGGATTTTGAGGTCGAGGGCTATCTCCAGTATCGTGGGATGAGCTTTACGAAGCGTTTTGACGCTAACAGTTATCTCTACATCACCAAGGCGATGGATTTCTTCGATCTTTCAGACAGTAAATGGATCCCCGAGGGCGGGCTTCCGGGCACTCGTTTTCTGGTCATTGCTTTCAAGTCGGACTGGTTGTATCCATCCATCCAGTCGCAGGAAATGGTCAAACAGCTCCAGATGCGGCGTGTGGATGCGACCTACTGCGAAACGGATTCGACCTATGGCCACGACACCTTCTTGATCGAAAGCGAAGCCGGAAAGCAGGAGCATCTTATCAAGCATTTCCTCGCCAAAAGGAAATAAGAGCATTTCCCCACCAGGGTTGTTTCCCTTGAAAAAAACTCAGCAGAGGAATACTATTTCAACTCTATGAAATCAACTATCAAGCGGTTGGATCATCAAGTGATCTGCGGGATCGTGGAGTCCAGCGCCAAGGTGCTGGATCTTGGCTGCGGGAACGGAGACCTGCTCCAACTGCTCGTGGAAAGGCAGGGCGCGAAGGCTCAGGGGGTCGAGGTCAATAACGAGGCCATCCACGCTTGTGTTGAAAAGGGCCTGAGCGTTTTTCACAGCGATATCGATAGCGGACTTCCGTATTATCCTGATCAATCGTTCGATTACGTGATCCTGAACCAGAGCTTGCAGGAAGTGAAGAAGGTCGAGACCGTGATCGCGGAGGCGCTGAGGATCGGCCGGAAGGCCATCATCGGTTTTTCGAATTTCGCGCATCTTGAAGCTCGCATTCGGATGTTTTTCGAAGGCCGGGCGCCCATCGTCTCTTCGCTTCCGTACGACTGGTATAGCACTCCGAATCTGCGTTTTCTCTCCATCAAGGATTTCAAGTCCTTTTGTGCGGCCAAGGATTACAAGATTCTCGCCGCGCATTTTCTCGATACCCAAGGCCAAGTGCGCGTGCTTCCGAACCTCTTCGCTCAAAACGCCATCTTTGTTATCACGAAATAAAAAAGGGACCGGTTAGGGCAGGCAGTAAATGAATGCCTGCCCTCTTTATTTTTGATATAATCTTTATCTATGACGTCTCAACCTTCGAAAAAACTCGAGATTTTCAAGAATCCCAATCCTCGCCGGGATTACAATATCGAGATGGAGTGCCCGGAATTCACGTGCCTTTGTCCCAAGACCGGGCAGCCGGATTTTGCGACGATCCATATCTCGTACGTGCCCGATGAATTCTGCGTGGAACTCAAAAGCCTCAAGCTCTATCTTTGGAGCTACCGGAACGAGGGCGCGTTCCATGAGGCGGTTACCAACAAGATCCTGGACGATCTCGTCAAAGCGGTGAAGCCGCGTCACATGTCCATCGAAGCGGACTTTTTCGTGCGCGGCGGCATCCATACGGTCATTACCGCGAACTATTCCAAACCCCGCAAAAAGAATTCCTAAACTCTCTTTTTTGAGGAGGAACATCCCATGGCGCAAGAACGAAAGAACGCAGCGACTTTTAAAGGCGGACCGCTTACCTTGATCGGACCCGAGCTTAAGGCGGGAGACAAAGCCCCCGATTTCAAGCTCGTCGATACAGGTTTGAAAATCGTAACGCTGGCAGATTCCAAAGGGAAGACCCGGCTCCTCAGCGTCGTGCCTTCGATCGATACGCCGGTCTGCGATCTTCAGACGAAGCGATTCAATCAGGAGGCTTCCAAACTGCCGGCACATGTGGCGGTCATCACGGTCAGCATGGATCTTCCGTTCGCTCAGGGGAGATGGTGCGGTCTTTTGGGCGCCGACAAAATTCAAATGCTTTCCGATTATCGGGAACACGCGTTCGGGCAGGCTTACGGCGTACTCATTAAGGAATTGCAGCTTCTTTCCCGCTCCGTTTTTGTGATCGGTCCGGATGACAAGGTGCAATATGTCGAATACGTCAAAGAGGTCACCGAGCATCCCAATTATGAAAAAGTCCTGGGATTTATCAAGGCCCGTGCTTAAACGTCTCTTTTTTTTCTCTCTCGCGTTCTTGACGTTCTCTCTTTGCCTTGATGCCGCAGAACCCATGATGAAAACGCTTTCCGCTCATGTGGTGAAGGTTGCGGAAGACAGTTCAAGTATTGACGTGGATTTCCGCCATCCCGCGACGGAGGAGACCCGGCGGCTTACTTTTTACGTGGATAACCAAACGGGTCTGAGCCGTTTTAAAGCACTTAAAGAGCTTCGCGCCGGGCAGGTCGTGAGTATTGATTACGTGGAGGGGGAAAAGCATCGCCTGCTCATCCGTCGTATCGCGCGCGTCAACCTTTCCGGTCCTCCTGCGGGACTCGAGAAATTCCGTGGCCTCTAGGACGGCACCATCCCCCCGTGAACATATATGAAAAACGGCATTAGACACATCCTGTCATTTTTCCTCATGCTCCTGGTTTGCCATTTTGCTCTGCCTTCCGTGCGGGCCTCCGAAAACGAAGAGTCCGATGATCCCATGACGGTGCGGGATTCGACACGCGCAGATCTCTCCGGAAAAACCGATGTGGAACTGATCGATATGGAACGGGAACTCAGGACGAGGCTTGGCCTGGAACCCGGTAACGCGGATCTTTACTACCGGCTTTCGACGGTCTATGCCACGCTTTTTGACCGGACGCGTACCCAAAAAGGGCCACAGTATCTCGAGTGGCTCACGAAAAGCCGGGACTCCCTTGAAAAAGTTCTGATGATCCGTCCTGAGGATAAGATCGCGCATTACAATCTCGGGGTCGTCTATAAACGGCTCGGTCAGATGGAACGCGCGCGCGAAGAGCTCCGAAAAGCGATCCAACTTTGCGATCCGGCCAAAGATGTTTATCTCCTGTGCGCTTCCTGGATGCAGATCGGGGCGGTCTATGAAGAAAGGGGATTCCTTGAGGAGGCCAAGGAAGCTTATCTTAAGGCCCGCGAGTTTGACTACGAAAATCCGGATATCCAGGAAGCTATCCACAACGTGGATGCCCTGCGCAAGGCCCCGAAGGAAGGAGGCGGTTCCCCCTTCGGCGGGATGCCGTCAATGGGAAGTGCTTTCTCCCAGGACCCGCAGACCGCGGCTGCCATGGGGCTGGATCCTAACGCTCAGGGTCAGGGAGGCATGGCACAGGCCCTTCCCGCCCTTGGACAAATGCTTATGCAGAAATTCGGGGGCAGCGGAGGAGGGGAATCCAGTGACCAGAACAAGTAAGGTCCCCGTGGGAACTCGGGCGATCTTTTTTGACGCAGGGGGGACCCTTTTCCGTCCGTTCCCGTCCATAGGACATTATTACAGTACCGTGGCCGCGCGGCATGGTTGCCGCGTAGGGGCCGAGGAAATTGAAGTCGCGTTCCGGCAGGTCTGGAGTGAGCACGACGGGATCGGAGATCTCAGAAGTCACTCGGACGAGAAGATCGAAAAAGAATTTTGGCGCAAGATCGTGACGGCGGTTTTCAAGGATTTCAAGGGACTTAAAGCGTTCGATCCTTTTTTTAACGAGCTCCATGATCTTTTTGCGGAACCCGGGGTTTGGAAACTTTATCCGGAAGTCGAGGAAGTGCTCCGGTCCCTTAAAAAACAAAAATTCATTCTTGGGATGGTGTCGAATTGGGACAGCCGCCTTTTGAAATTATGTGTGGGCCTCGGGATCGACCGGTATTTTGATTTCAAGGTCATTTCAGCGGTCTTCGGCGCGGCCAAACCCAATCCCAAGATCTTCAAGGAGGCCTTGAAGAAAGCGAATGTTCCGCCGGGCGAAGTGGTCCATGTAGGCGACAGCTTGGAAGACGATGTTCGCGGCGCACATTTGGCGGGCATCAAGGCCATTTGGCTTGATCGTTCGAACCGGCACGGGACTTTGGCCAAGGACCATCAGGATTTCGTGACCGTGATCCGCGATCTGAGAGAATTGATCTAAAACAGGGAAGGGTAAAGATGATGCCGCGATTAGATTTTTTAAAAAAATTCGTTATGGTTTTTATGATCAATAGTGTGTTTTTCTTCAGTCAAAACGTGTATGGCGGGGAATCCGAAAAGGAAGTTTTTTTGAAGGGGGTCGCTTACGGGCAGCAGGGCAACTACGATGCGGCGATCAAGGCCTTTACAAAGGCCATCGAACTTAAACCCGATTTCACCGAAGCGTACTTTAACCGGGGCCTTGCGTATTATGCGGAAGAAAAAAAAGACAAGGCCCTCGGGGATTTTAACAGGGCTTTGAAGATAAGGCCCACTCTCGCGGAAGCCTATTTTTACCGGGCAAACATTTATGATTCCAAGCATGATTTGGACCGGGCTCTCCCGGACTATACGAAGGCTCTGGAGATCGTGCCTGATCTTGCGCCGGCTTATTCCGCCCGCGGGATCCTTTATTTCAAAAAAGGGGATTTCGACAGGGCATTGTCCGATTTTAATAAGGCCTTGGAGATCCGTTCAGCTTCCGCTTCCAGCGCGGATTATTATCTGAGAGGGAAAACTTATTCATCGAAAAACATTTTTGATAAGGCGATCACCGACTACAATAAAGCGATCGAAATGGATCCCCGGAATGTCGACGCTTACTGCGACCGGGGGTGGGCCTATCAAGGGATGGGAAACCTCAGGAAAGCCGTCCTGGACGATACGAAGGCCATTGAGCTGGACCCGAAGTACAGTTGGGCCTATTATGACCGGGCGCTGGCCTCGTTCAGATTGGAAGAATTTGAATCCGCTCTTTCTGATTACAAAAAGGCCGTGGAATTAAATCCGAAGGGCGCTGCGAACGCGTATCAAGAGTTCATAAAGCGAAAAAGTCCTTCGAAGGATCCCCAAGCCGGAAAGACGGCTCAGGCCATCAAGGATGTGTTGAAACCGCCACCCGCTTGGCAAAAATTGACCGGGAAGATTCGTGGAAAAAAATAATAATATTCTCGTGCTGGACGTTGAGACCCAAAAATCATTCAAGGAGATCGGCAAGTCAAAGGCGATGAGCCTTTCGAAGCTCAAGATTTCGGTCGTCTGCGTGTACGATTTTCTGACGGACGCCTATGCATCCTATGAAGAAAAAGATATTATGAAATTCGAGCAGAAGCTTCAGGCTGCGGATCTTCTTGTCGGATTCAATATCCGGCGCTTTGATATGCAGGTGCTGCAGCCGTATCTTTTCAAAACGGTCGACCAATTCCCGGTGCTTGATCTGCTGGACGATATTGAAAAGGCGCGCGGACACCGGGTGAGTCTTGACAGCGTGGCGCGCGCGACGGTCAAGGAAGGGAAGTCCGGCGATGGGGTGGAGGCCTTGGCGCTCTTCAAGGAAGGCCGGATGGAAGAGCTTAAGAAATATTGCATGGATGACGTGCGCCTGACAAAGGATGTCTACGAATACGGCTGTCGCGAAGGAAAGATCTATTTTACATCGACTTGGAATTTCAAAACGCATGAGATCCCGGTGGATTGGAAGCGGACGACCGCGGAATTCTTGCGGAAGAAAAACGCCCCTCCCACCGATTTTCCAACAAGTTTATTTTAAAAATGACGAACCTCTCGAATTCGCCCTTCATTTTCATAAGCGTGTTTTTTCTTGGGCTGGGCCTGAACTTGACGCCGTGTGTCTATCCCATGCTCTCCATTACGATCTCACTTTTCAGAAAGTCGGGACAGGAATCTCGCGGCCGCGCGTTCATGAAGGCCCTGGCGTATGTTCTCGGCATGGTGACTACCTACAGTGTTCTCGGACTTGTCGCCGCCATGACCGGGAGTTTTTTCGGCGAATGGCTCCGGAATTTTTGGGTGCAGCTCGCAACGGGGATCCTGGTCATAGGCCTCGCCTTCAGCATGTTCGGACTTTATCAATTCAGGCTTCCCTCGTGGCTGACGCCGTCTTACCAGGGATCGGTCCAAGGCGCCCTTCTCGGCTTTTTTGTTTCGGGGCTTTTGGTGGGAGTCGTTGCGGCGCCATGCATGGGGCCCGCAGTTCTGGCACTTCTGACCTTTGTGAGCGCGCAGCAAAATTGGGTCTTCGGTTTTTTCCTCTTTTTCGTGATGGCGCTCGGGCTCGGGCTTCCGTATCTTGTCTTCGGGACCTATTCCGGACTTCTCTCAAAACTACCGAAGTCGGGAGCGTGGCTTGTCTGGTTCGAACGACTGATGGGCGTGGTGCTTTTGACGTTCGGGATCTTTTACGTTGCGATCGCCTTCCAATGGCCGCTCCTGAAATGGATCGTGCCGGGGGCATTCGTGGCAGGCGGTCTCTATCTCGGGTGGGTTGAGCGTTCCGCCCATCTTTCGAAAAAATTTCTCATATTTCAAGGGATCCTGGGGACCCTCGCCGTTGTGATCGGCCTTTTCTTTTTTTTTATGCCCAGGAGCGGGCTCGCGTGGGAAAAATATCATGCCGGTATCCTTGAGGAGGCCGGAGCTTCGGGGCAGCCAGTGATCCTCGATTTTTATGCGGACTGGTGCATTCCGTGCCACGAGCTCGATCAGTTCACCTATTCGGATCCCAAGGTGTCCGCGACGTTGCAATCTTTTCGCAGGATCAAAGTCGACACCACTTCGGTCGATGACGATGAAACCCGCGAGGTGTTGCGCCGGTTCGATATCTTCGGCGTTCCAACGATTATTTTTCTGAACGAGAAAAGCGTCGAGGTCTCGAGCCTTCGCATGAACGGTTTTGTGACACCGGAAGAGTTCATGGAGGCTGTTCGTTCTTCCGAACTAAGAAAATATGCAGGGAAACATGGAACGGGGAACGAGTGACGCAAGCATTTTCCGTTCCCCTCTCTCCGAGTCCTCATTTCAAAAAGTTTGAAATGGATAGGAATTGGGACTATCCTCGTCTTGTATTTCCCCCTAAATGGTTGACGAGGATTGCCCCAATTTCAAAAAGTTTGAAATTGATAAGAATTGGGACTAGGATACGCCCATTCATGCGTGCACAACCCAAGAAAAATTACTCAAAATGAAAATTCTCCAGCGTTATATCCTTAAGGAATTACTTTTGCCGTGCCTTCTTTGTTTCTCGATCCTTAGCTTTATTTTTATGGCGGGATATCTCGTGAAAGCAGCGGATATGATCATCGGCCGCGGGGTCCCGTTCACGCAGACGCTTTACGTGATGCTCCTGATCATACCCTCCATCATCAGCTATACCGCGCCGATGAGCCTTCTTACGGGCGTTCTGATCGTGTTCGGGAGTTTTTCCCAGCATAACGAATTTCGCGCCATGAAAGCTTCCGGAGTTCATCCGCTGAGGTTCATGATGCCTCCGCTCATTCTGGGTTTCGCGTTAAGCATGCTCTTATTTATTTTTAATGATCAAGTCGGTCCGCCCGCCCGTTATGAACTGCGCCGTGCGACCAAGAGAATGATCATGCAGCATCCGATGGCGCTGATTGAGCCGGGCCGCTTTGTAAAGATCAGCCCCAGCATTCTTTTTCTTGCGAAAAGCGTCGAAGGAAGTGAAATGAAGAATATCGTGGCCCATGAGGGCGTGGATTCGGAAAATCCCGTGAGGACGATCGTTGCGGAAAGCGGCAAGATCGTGATGGACCCGAATACCGGACAGCTGGAGATCCAGCTTTTTGACGGGAGCGTCTCAGAATCGCAGGATAAGGGGATCCAATCCGTTCAGTTCAAGACCTACAAGTTCCCTACGATGGATGAAAATGACATCCGTAACATGGGCAAGAAGAAAAAAGACATGACCCTGGCCGAGATCCTCGTGAACATTTCCGAGAAACCCGAGAAAAAAGAACGTCGTGCTCTATGGGCGGCCTTCCATCAGAGGATCGCCTTCTCATTCGGATCTCTGGTGTTCGTTTTTATCGGCATTCCGATCGCGACGATCGTTAGGCGCGGAGAAGTGGTGATCAGTTTCGGTATCTCCATGGCCGCGACCTGCGTCTACTATGTTCTTTTCGCTTTAGCCCTGACTCTCGCGACAAACGGCATTTTGCCGCCGATGATCAGCCTTTGGCTTCCGAATATCATTCTGGTCGGGATCGGGATGGCCCTTCTCCGCAAAGCCATTCTCTCTTAGCGCCGCTTCAAGGGGGATCTTTCTCAAGACAAATCGCTCGTTCCTTGGAGCTGTAAGCATTCAAAGAGTGCGGCGCTAACATTTTATTTTCAGATAATTTTTAACCCGGGTTTTCCAGCCGCCCAGGCGTTTAGAATAATTTTTTTCAGACGGGGCGTTTTTGACCCTGTTCTCAAGGACCTTTCTGGCCGCCCAGACGAATTCTTCCAGCGCGTCTTCTTTTTTTTTGGGGATTTGCATCTCCTCCAGGACCTGAAGCAGTCCCCACCCCTGTCCTTGGGATCTTTCGGTGATAAGGATGCCTTCGCCTTTAAAATTCACATAATCGATCAAGGCGAACATCCCGTTGGGCACTCCGGCGATCTCTTTGAATTTCAATTCGATCCCGGCGCGTTCTGCCTCCGGGACCGCCGCGAGCATCCGGGGAAGGATCCCTTTGACCCGGTGGATCATGAACTGGGTTTGAAATCTTTGGGTCTGGTCCAGGAAATTCTTAAGGACGATCATGCGTTCACTCGAAAGATCGTTCAAGAACTCTTCGCGGCTCTGCCACGGCGCCTCCCGCGTCGGCAGGGCTTTGATCCACGCGGGAATTTCTGTTTTTTGAGCCTCCAGGAAAAAAAGAAACTCCGGGAACAAGGCTTGGTAAGGACCTTTCTTCCCTTTGGGATACCAGATGAAATGCCCGAGCCCGAACGAAGGGAAGTCCTCATCGGCGTTCCAGGTGAGCATCCGTTCCGCGCGGCCCGAACATTCGTTGAAGAAGATTATTTTCTGGAGACAGGCCAGTTCGTCCGCGGTCATCGGGGTGTCTTGCGATTGGGCCTCGAGGCAGGCGGAACCCGAAAAGATCCACAGGAAAAGAAATCCCATCGCGAAAGGTTTCACAGGCACTCTCAACGGAAGTTTTTTGTAAAAGAAAAATATTTTTTCAACACTCGATCGATTTTAGCCACAGAGTCTATGAAATGCAATCAAAGAGTCGGGAAGAGGGGGCATCTTTGTCTTTGATTTCTTTCTAGACGGTTGACATACTGATTTTTATTTAAAATTAAGAGTAATCAGTATAGTCCCAACCACCTTTAAGTTTTTCATTGGGTTGGGACGAGGATTGCCCCAATTTCAAAAAATTTGGAATGGATAGGAATTGGGACTAGATCTTCAGAAGACGGCAGAGATCGGCGGGGGTCTTGATGAAAAAATCGGGCTTCACGGTCGCGAGCTCTTTGGCGGCCTGGAAAGGATTGGCGGCGAGCATCGGAAAAGCGACGGAACGGATCCAGAGGGAAGCTTTCGCGCGGTTCGCGGCGAGCATGTCGTCCGGAAGATCGCCCACGTAGAGGAATTTCTTTTTCGCGCCGAGCGCTTGCGCTGTTTTGAGAATAGAAAAAGGATGAGGCTTGCGGAGAGATTCTTTTTTCTCCCGCTCCTCTTTTTTGACGTCATCCATGGTGGTCATGGCGGAAAAGAGGTCGTTGATGCCAAAAAACTTGAGCGCGTGGGAGGCTTCATAGAAGGACCGCCCGGTTGCGATGCCGAGCTTTATTCCGTGTTTTTTAAGATTCTCCAGGATCGGGCGTTTAAAAACAAGTTTCTCGCGATGAATGAGGCCGCGTTTTTTCCAATAACGCATCTTGTTCATCGTCACGCGCGGGAAAATATCCTTGCCGAGGTAGACCTCCTGGAAGATGCGGGCCACTTTTTCGATGGTCACGGTCGTGGGGCGGCCGAAAAGTGCGGTAATGCCGGAGACCCTGAGGGGCCTTTGTTTGACGCTTTTTGCGAATTTTTCGATCGCGATCGACTTCTTGAGCGCCTCCAGGGTCCTGTTCTTGACGGGAAGCGACAGGAGGTAGACAAGCAGGCCGTAACAGCAGTCCCAGTCGTCGTTGAGTCCGCCCAGGAGCTTGAACTGGTCCACGTCCTCCGGGGTGATCAGGCTCGGGAATTTTCCTCCGGCAGAACGGCTGAAAAAAGGGACAGGACCGTGCGTCAGATAGAGCTCTACGGTGTTACGGATGGCCTCCAGATAGGACTGACGGGTGTCCACGAGGACATTGTCGATGTCAAAAATGATGGCATCGGCTTGGGCCTTTTCAACCGGGGGGCATGGGACGGGCTTTTTCGGAGGAACCTTCTGTTTCATGATGCCAGTTTACGCCCCGAAATGGGTCGTGTAAAGAATGATTTGGGAAGGCCGGCGCCCCAATTTCCCTGATTTTTACGCGCGGTTGAGTCCCGCAACCGTACTTGTGTGTTCGCGCGAAGCTATGCTAAGATACCCGCCCTCGCGCCCGATGGGGTTCAGGAAAGTCCGGGGTCCTGTGTTGCCCAAGGCGCCCTCAGGGGAACGGATTTTTATCATTTTCTTCTTTTATAAGATCATCACGCCGGGGTAGCTCAGTTGGCTAGAGCGAGGGACTCATAAGCCCTAGGTCGCCAGTTCAATCCTGGCCCCCGGCATGACTTTCATCTCAATAAAATGAAAAAATAATCACGCCATCAGGGATCTCATGAGCCAACAGTCGCAAGGTCTTCTTTTACGCCTCGAAGAACATCTCCGGGAGAGGCGGTTTTTCAAAGCGCATCAAAAGATCCTGGTCGCCTGTTCGGGCGGTCCGGATTCGGTCGCGCTCTTCCATCTCCTGCGGTCGCTTGCGGCGGAACACTTCTGGGAATTAGGTCTCGTTCATTTTAACCATCAGCTCCGCTCCGGCGACGCTCAAAAAGACGAGCGGTTCGTTAAAGGCTTGGCCCGGAAATGCGGAGTTCCTTTTTTTCGCGGGACGGGAAGCGTTAAGCGCCAAGCCAAAAAAACGAAGGCCTCGATCGAAGAAGCGGCGCGCCAAATGCGCTATGATTTTTTCCTCCGGACCGCGCGAAAAGAAAAGTTCAAAACGGTTGTGTTGGCTCACACGCGGGACGATCAGGCCGAGACCGTACTGATGCGCGTCCTTCAAGGGACGGGCCTGCGGGGTCTTCAAGGGATCCGTGAAAAGTTCACGAAAGGGCGCGTGACCTGGGTCCGGCCACTTCTCACTTTCACCAAGAAGGAACTGTTGGCGCACCTTTCACGGGAGCGCATTCCCTTCCGCCTGGACAAGTCTAATGATTCTTCAGAGTTTGTCCGCAACCGCATCCGCCGGGAATTGATCCCGGGGCTTCAACGTGATTTCAATCCGCGGGTCATCGAGGCTTTGTCGCGTATCCCCGCGATCGTGGCAGGGGAGAGCGCTCTTGTTGCAGAACTTGAAGAAAGAGGCTGGAAGAAAACGTTGAAGAAGGTCCGCGGTAAAAAAATCGAGCTCCGCCGTCCTGTCTTTCTTAAATTCCCTCCGGCGCTTCAGTTCCGCATTGTGGAAAAAGCGCTTAAGAAGCTGGACAAACAAAGCGGACTCTCGTTCGAGGCTTGGGAGCGGGTCCGCCAAGGACTCGGGCGGTCCCGGTACCGCTGCTCGCTTCCTAAGGACATCGATTTCACGCTCACCTCCAAAAATGTCACGATTTACAAGAAGCGGTAATGTGCAGGATCAGGTCGTAATGAGATTTGATATCTTCAATCCCGCGTGCTAGACTACGGCTCCTTTTTCCTTTAAAAAACAAAAGAGATCCGCAAATTCCATGGCGACTCCTGTCAATGGCAAGCTAAAAAAGAACGGGCCGCGTCCCAAGAACGGACGGAAACTGTCCCCTCCGCCGGGAGAGCCGGACCGCAAGCGGCTGATCGCGCTTTTCCTTATTCCCCTGGCGATCTTCCTGATCCTGCAGGTCTTTGTATTCCCCAATTTCGAACTTAAAGAGATCAGCTATTCCGAGTTCTACCGGATGCTGACGCGCAATCCCCAGACCGGCGAGATCCTTTCTTGCGAGCTGGTGGACAACGTAGTGCAGGGCAAGCTGACCACGCTTGCTTATTTCCAGGTCCATATCCCCTACAATGATCCTGAACTCATCCCGCTCATCCGGAAGAATGTCGCGAACTTCTCGGTCAGTCCGCCGCAAACTTTTTGGCGTAATTTTTTCGCGGGTATCTTTCCGACCCTGCTCCTCATCGGATTTTTCTGGTTCTTCGTCTACCGCGGTGTCCAGCAGGGGGGCGGGAAGGTCTTCTCCTTCGGGAAATCGCGCGCCAAGCTCGTAGATAAGGAGAAAAGTCCGATCACGTTCAAGGATGTGGCAGGCGTGGATGAGGCCAAGGAAGAATTGCAGGAGATCATCGAATTTTTGAAAGACCCTCCGCGTTTTCAGAAACTCGGCGGCAAGATTCCCAAAGGGGTCCTTTTGATGGGGCCTCCGGGAACAGGGAAGACACTTTTGGCGAAGGCGGTGGCGGGCGAGGCCGAGGTGCCTTTTTATTCCATCAGTGGATCCGATTTTGTGGAGATGTTCGTCGGCGTCGGTGCCGCGCGCGTGCGGGACCTTTTTGAACAAGCCAAACGTTCGGCCAAGGCAGGAGGCAAGGGCGCGATCATTTTCATCGATGAGATCGATGCCGTGGGCCGTCAGCGTTTCGCCGGGATCGGCGGCGGGCACGATGAACGCGAACAAACCCTGAACGCGCTTTTGGTGGAAATGGACGGCTTTGATACGCATATCGGCGTGATCCTGATCGCTTCGACGAACCGTCCGGACGTGCTGGACCCCGCGCTGCTGAGGCCGGGACGTTTCGACCGTCAGGTCGTGATCGAGCGGCCGGACATTAAAGGCCGCGAAGAGATCCTGAAGGTGCATGTCAAAGGCGTGACGCTCGGGCCGAACGTGGACCTGGCAAAGATCGCGCGCCAGACCCCCGGTTTTTCGGGCGCGGATCTCGCAAATCTCGTGAACGAAGGCGCTCTTTTAGGCGCGCGGCGGAAGCTGGAGGCTGTCGGTCAACTTGAGCTGGAACAATCGATCGAACGCGTGATGGTCGGGCCGGAGCGCAAGAGCCGCGTCATTTCCAAGCGGGAGAAGAAGATCAAGGCGGTCCACGAATCCGGACACACCCTAATCGCCTTACTGCTTCCTGGGGCCGATCCCGTGCACAAAGTTTCCATCATCCCTCGCGGTTACGGCATCGGGGGCTACACTCTCCAGGTTCCGGATGAAGACCGCAATCTGATCACCCAGACCGAGATCCTGGACCGCATTACGGTGCTTCTCGGGGGACGGGTGGCCGAAGAGATCTATTTTAAGGAGATCTCGTCGGGTGCTTCCGATGATCTTGAGAAAGCGACGCATTACGCGCAGACGATGGTGTGCGAGCTCGGGATGAGCAGCAAGCTCGGGCATCTGACCTTCGGTAAAAAAGATCGTCAGATCTTTCTGGGCCGCGACCTGATGCGCGAAAAGGATTATTCCGAACAGACCGCGGTCCTGATCGACAGCGAGGTCCGCCGGATCGTGGATGGCTGCTATGAAAGGGCGACCGGTCTTTTAAAACAGAATCAGGACAAGCTTTCGCTCCTGACGGATGTACTTCTTGAAAAAGAAGTGATCGACGCCGAAGAGATCAAAAAGATCACCGGGCTCCAAGGGGCATCACTCCCCGAGAACGGGACCGGAGCCTCGGAAACAGGGAAGTCTATCGCTTGATCTGGAAGATCCGGAAAAACACCGTTTCTTTTAGTCGAACTCTTTTGATGGGGATCCTGAATATCACGCCGGACTCCTTTTCGGACGGCGGCCGTTATCTGGATCCTGAGGCTGCATCCGCGCAGGCCCTAAAACTTGTCGGAGAAGGTGCGGACATTCTTGACCTGGGTGCCGAGTCCACGCGGCCGGGGGCAAAGCCGGTCACGAGCCGGGAAGAACTGGAGCGATTGTTACCGGTCCTCAAGCGTGTCCGCAGCGAAGTCCTGGTTCCCATCTCGATCGATACGGTCAGCCCGGAAGTCGCAAAAAAATCTCTCGAAGCCGGAGCCGATATCATCAATGATGTGAGCGGTCTGAGACGTTCCGGCCCTGACATGGTGAAGGCCGTAAAAAAGTTTGGCGCGGGGCTTGTGCTGATGCACAGCCGCGGGACGCCGGAAACGATGGGGACGATGGCCCATTACGGGAATACAGTCGCGGACGTGATCACGGAGCTTCGCGAAAGTATCCGGATTGCTACGGCAGCCGGCATCGATCATGAACAAATCGTGGTCGATCCCGGGCTGGGTTTCGCGAAGACCACGGAGCAGAACCTCGAGATCATGAAAGATCTCCGCGCATTCCACGCGCTGGAGCTTCCCGTCATGCTCGGGCCGTCCCGGAAAGCCTTTATCGGACAGATGACCGGACGGGAAACGGGCGATCGGGAGTTCGGGACCGCCGCGTGCGTCGCTTCGGCCGTGATGAACGGGATCCAGATCATCCGGGTCCATGACGTTAAGGCGATGCGGGATGTGGTGCGCGTGACGGAATCCATCAAACGATTGTCGAAATCGCCGTCGTAAAATAGTCACAGGAGAAAGACCTATGTCAGGACATTCAAAGTGGGCGAGCATCAAGCATAAAAAAGCGATCGTGGACGCCAAACGCGGCCAGGTCTTCACGAAATTCATCCGCGAGATCACGGTCGCGGCCAAAACGGGCGGCGGGGACCTGAACACCAACCCGCGGCTCCGCACTGCCATCCAGTCCGCCAAGGATTCCAACATGCCGGCCGACAATATCGAACGCGCGATCAAAAAAGGCACGGGCGAGCTGGAAGGCGTGACCTATGAGGAGATCGCCTACGAAGGTTTCGGCCCTGAAGGCGCGGCGGTCCTCGTGGCATGCCTCACGGACAACAAGAACCGAACCGCTTCCGAGATCCGGAGCGTCTTCAACAAGAACGGCGGGAATATGGGGAGCGCCGGCACGGTGGCGTGGATGTTCGAGAAAAAAGGTTTTATCGTCATTCAAAAAAGCGCGACGACCGAAGACCAGCTGATGGAAATCGTGCTCGGGGCCGGAGCCGAGGACATGACCTCGACCGATCAGGTCTTTGAGATCACGACCGCACCGCACGATCTTTGGACGGTCCGCGAAGCCGTGGAAAAAGCGAAGATCAAGATCGAAAGCGCGACCCTCACCATGATCCCCAAAAATCTCGTGAGCGTCTCGCCGGACACCGGCCGCAAGGTGGTGCATCTGATCCAGGCGCTGGAAGAGCACGACGACGTCCAGAACGTTTATTCGAACGCGGACATCCCCGAAGAAGTGATGAAGGAGCTGGCCGGTTGATCTCTTCTCGGAAATCTCTGCAAAGGGGACAGGCACGGACCTCCGGCCTGTCCCTTTTGTTTTCGGGAGGCCACTGATGCGAGTCCTCGGGATTGATCCCGGCACCCACCGGATGGGCTTCGGGATCCTGGAATCCGACGGCCGGAACTACAAGATCGTGATCTGCGGCACCATCCGCGCGGCTTCCAAAGATCCGATCGCCAAACGCCTCCTTCATATGTTCGAGTCCCTCCGGAAAAATATCCAGAGTTACCAGCCGGACGTCATGGCGCTCGAGACGCTTTTTTTCGCCAAGGACATCCGCGCCGTGGAGCGGATCGGCGAGGCGCGCGCCTGCGCCATGCTCGCGGCTTCTAAACAAGGCATCGAAGTGATAGAATACGCTCCGACCGCGGTGAAAAAGTCCGTCACCGGCAACGGACGCGCGGCCAAGCAGCAGGTGCAGTTCATGGTCAAGCGTCTTTTGAATTTGAAGGAGGCGCCGGCGCTCGATGCCTCCGACGCCCTGGCTATCGCGATGTGCCATTTACATTCCTCTAAACGGAAGATTTTATGTACCACTACCTGAACGGAAAGATCGCGGAGAAGACGCCCACGGCGGTGATCCTGGACGTGAACGGGATCGGCTACGAGGTTCGCGTGTCGCTTTCCACGTTCTCGTGCCTCCCGAACCTGGGCGAGACCGTCAAACTTTTCACGCATTTTGTGGTGCGCGAGGACGCCCAACTGCTCTACGGCTTCGCGACGGAAGAAGAACGTGAGGCGTTCCGTCTTCTCATTTCCATTTCCGGGATTGGGCCCAAGCTCGCGATCACGCTCCTTTCCGGCGTCACGCTTCCGGAGCTGAAGCGCGCGATCCAGGAAAAGAATATCCCGGTCCTCACCGCTATTTCCGGGATCGGACAGAAAACAGCCGAGCGCGTGATCGTCGAGCTCAAGGACAAGATCGGCCGTTCGGAGGCCCCGTCCGGCAAAGAGATCGTTCATGACGCAAGTGTCTCCGACCAAATGGTCGAGGATTCGGTCTCGGCCCTCGTGTCGCTCGGTTATACCAAACAGAAAGCCAAAGAAGCCATCCAGAAGACATTGAAAGCGATGCTCGGGAAGAAGCCGTCCGTGGAAGAGATCATCCGCGCGGCCTTAAAACACGTTTAAAAGAGAATAACGGAAAATATGTCAGACGATAAAATATTGGACCAGGAATTCAAGCCCGAAGAGATCGAGATCGAGGTAACGCTCCGTCCGGCCACGCTCGACGAATTCATCGGCCAGACGCAAGTGAAAGACAATCTCAAGGTCTTTATCGAAGCCGCGCTCGGCCGCAAGGAATCGCTCGACCACATCCTGCTTTTCGGGCCCCCAGGCCTCGGGAAAACCACGCTCGCCAATATCATCGCCCGGAAAATGGACGCGAAGATCCACCCGGTGTCGGGCCCCGTGCTCGAACGGGCGGGGGACTTGGCCGGCATTCTCACGAACCTCGAAAAGGGGGACGTGCTTTTTATCGACGAGATCCACCGCATTCCGCACGTCGTGGAAGAATACCTTTATTCCGCGATGGAGGACTACGCGATCGAGATCATGATCGACAAGGGGCCGCACGCGCGCTCGGTCAAGATGCAGCTGCCGCGCTTTACGCTGATCGGCGCCACTACGCGGAGCGGCCTTCTCACCGCGCCCCTGCGTTCGCGCTTCGGGATCATCGAGCGACTGAACTATTATGAAAATGAGGATTTGACCACGATCGTAAAGCGTTCGGCAAAAATACTCGAGATCGGGATCGACGAAAAAGGCGCGCTTGAGATCGCAAGCCGGGCGCGCGGTACCCCCCGTATCGCCAACCGCCTTCTCCGCCGCGTGCGCGATTACGCCCAGGTCAAGGCGCAGGGAAAGATCACGGCGGAAGTCGCGGATCAAGGGCTCAAGATGCTCGGGGTCGATCAAGAGGGGCTGGACCCGATGGACAAACGGATCCTGCAATATATTCTCAAGGAATGCAAAGGCGGGCCGGTGGGCGTGAGCAGTCTCGCCGTCGGGGTTGGGGAAGACGCCGAGACTCTCGAAGAGATCTATGAGCCTTATCTCATCCAACGCGGGTTCCTGAAGCGCACTTCCTCCGGCCGCGTGGCTACCGAACTGACCTACCGGCATTTCAACATGAAGCCTCCGGCGGATTCAAAGCAGCTTTTTTGACCCTTGCCGTATTCCGCGATCGCGAAGCATCTTGTGAGTAGGCTCCCTGCCGGTGGACGGCCTACACAGAGGGCGCCAGAAACAACGATTCATTGTGTGTAACATGGTATTTTCCCTTGGGAGAGGAGCGGAGAATTGATCATGAAAAAAATCGATGCAGAAAAAATGAATGCGATCTGGATCTTGACGGTGTGTTTGGGGCTTGTATCCCAACCGGTATTCGCGGAGTCGGCCACTCTTTTGCCGGAACGCGAGGGGGTCGTCAGAATGAAGGGAATACCCGTCACGCTGCTTGGGCCGGAGATCACCGTTGGACAGAAGGCGCCGGATTTTGTGGCGCAGGCGACCGACCTGAGTGACGTCCGGTTCAATGATCTAGAAGGCAAGGTCAAGCTCATCGCCTCGGTGCCGTCGCTGGATACGCCGGTTTGCAGGACAGAGATCCACACGTTCAACGAGGACGCCGTGGCCGTTTCCCCCAAGATCGCGATCCTTTTTATCAGTATGGACCTGCCGTTCGCGCAAAAACGTTTTTGCGGGAACGACGGGATCCAGGGCGTGCGGACGCTCTCGGACCACCGGACTGCGGAGTTCGGTGAAAAATACGGCGTGCTGATCAAGGATATGCGCCTGCTTTCCCGCGCCATTTTCATCGTGGACCCCCAGGGGATCGTGCGCTACGTGGAATATGTCAAAGAGAACACCACGGAGCCGGATTATAAAAAGGCCCTGAAAGCCCTGAAAGAGATCGCAGACAGGACGTCCGTCAAAATTCCAAAGGTCCGCTAAATTCAAGCAAAAGTAGGAACCCTACGGCTTCCTAATAAATGCGTATATGAAAAATCTTATTTCATCGTTGATGATCGGCGCGTGGATGGCGGTTTTTTTCTGCGGGTGTGAAGCCGCGGTCACCAATCGAGATTCACAAGGAACAACGATCGTTTGTTTCGGGGACAGTCTTACGGCCGGCTACGGGGCCGAAGAAGGGAAGGATTATCCCTCGGTTTTGCGGAGCCAAGTGGACTTGCCGGTCATCAATGCCGGCGTTTCCGGGGATACGACCGGCGATGCGTTAAAGCGTCTAGAAAGCGATGTCTTGAGCCATGACCCGAAGATCGTGATCATCACGCTGGGGGGTAATGATTACTTAAACCGGATCCCCAAAGAAGAAACCCTGAAGAACATGGAAGCGATCGTGGACCGTATCCAATCCCGCGGCGTTTTGGTCGTTCTGGCCGCGGTGCAAACGGGCTTTTGGGGGGACGCGTACGCGGACGATTATAAAAAGCTTGCCCGTCAAAAACATTTTGTGCTGATCCCCGATGTTTTAAAAGGCATCCTCTTTGACATGCGCTATAAATACGATCAGATCCATCCGAATAGTGAAGGTTACCGGATCATGGCCGGGAGGATCTATCAGAAGATCAAACCTTTTTTGAAAAAACCCTAGCAGGGCGCTGTACCACGATCTATGAACAGGAACCTAATGACGAAAAAACCCTTTCCGCTCTCCAAAGTTTACACCCTGATCGAACCGGGACCGATGGTCATGGTGACAACGGCGTACAAGGGCCGGCCGAATATCATGACGCTGTCGTGGCACACCATGATCGATTTCGAGCCGCCGCTTCTGGGCTGTGTGGTCAGCAACCGGAACTACACGTTCGACATTTTAAGAACGACGAAAGAATGCGTGATCAATATCCCGACCGTGGAACTGGCGAAAAAAGCGGTGGGGTGCGGCAACACCTCCGGCCGCGAGATCGATAAGTTCAAAAAGTTCCGTCTGACCCCGGTGGAAGCCTCGTGCGTCAAGGCGCCGCTGATCGACGAGTGTTACGCCCATCTCGAATGTAAAGTGGTCGACGCGGGGATGGCGGACCGCTACAATCTTTTTATCCTGGAAGTGGTGCGGGCCTGGATCGACCCGCGGAAGAAGGACCCGCGCACTCTCCACCACCGCGGGAAAGACGTTTTCATGGCCAGTGGGAAGACGATCCGATTACGAAATAAAATGAAATAGATAAATCTCGGGGAACGATAACGGAGAACGGAACACACGGTCCGAGACCCATCGATGAGATCGTGAACATCAACGAAATGGAGAGTCTCATGAAGAGCGCCGCAGCTTTGAGACTGCCGGCAATGGCTGTCGCGGGAATTCTCGCGATCGCCGCGGGGACCCCGCCGTGTTATGCGGAACAAACCTGGGCCCAGGAGCACAAGCGCAGTGCCCAGGTCGGCAAGCGGTTGGATAACCAGGACGCGCGGATCGATCAAGGTGTTAACCGGGGGATGTTGACCCAAGAGCAAGGGACCCAGTATAAAGAAGAGGATGCGCTGATCCGTCAGAAGGGAACGGACATGGCTTCCGCGACCGGTCAGATCACTCAGACGGAGCAATCGGAATTGAACCAACAGGCGGACGTCGTGAGCAAACAGATCGATCAGGAAAAAAAGGACAACAAGAAGCAATAGATAAATCTCGGGAAACGAAGAACGATGAACACAGGACGGTGACGGTTTACTTTTTCCGTGCCAAGTTAACCGTTCCCCGAACTGTAACTCTAAGGAGAGAAACATGCCGATCATGCAGCAACTGCTCTATAGGATCCCGTCGCTTCTTTTAGGCCTGTTGGTGGTCGGGGGCGCCGTCGCCTTTTCCATGCTGGGGCTCTTGATCGTCCGCCGCTTCATTTCCCACAACAAATTGAGAACGCACCACGACGTGGCGGACCCGATCCTCGGGGCGCTCGCGGCGATCTACGCGGTCCTGATCGCGTTCGTAGTGGTGACCGTCTGGCAAGGTTTCGACAAATCCAACGCGAACGTGCAGCAGGAGGCGAATTGCCTCGCGGACGTTTACCGGGACTCCGAGGCCTTTGCCCCCGATTTCCACCAAAGGGCGGGCGACGTGCTGCGCGCCTATCGTCAGGCGATCATCGATTCGGAATGGAAGACCATGACGCGGGGGGAGATGAGCCCCGAGGTGGAAACTCTCATGCGAAAGCTCTGGGCGCTTTACGTCGTTTATCAGCCCCGGACGCCGACCGAGCAATCCTTTTTTGACGAATCGGTGCGGAAGTTGAACCAGCTCCGGGAATTGAGAAGGCAGCGGATCATGGATTCGAGGACCGGGATCGAGCCCCTGTTGTGGTTCGTGCTGTTCGCGGGAGGGCTCAGCACGATCGCCTTCACGTTCTTTTTTGGGGCGGAAAACCTGAGGGCCCAACTGGGGATGGTCACGCTGCTCGCGATCACCATCTCCCTGATCCTCTTTACGATCATGTCGCTGGATTTTCCTTTTACCGGGAGCGTTTCCATATCCCCCGAGCCGTTTCAGCAGGTTTTGCTAGATTGAATAAAAGGCGGATTACGGCATCGGCTCTCAATCAAATATTTTAAAGGACCTCGAGGGGAAGAAGAATGCCGATCGTGGAACCCGTGATACGGCCGCCGGCCGAGGCCGGTAGTTTTCTTCTGCAAGTGACTCTCGGATGTTCGGCGGATCATTGCAGCTTCTGCGGCGCGTACAAGATGAAACCCTTCCGCGTCAAAGATCCCGCCGAGGTTTTTTCGGATATCGACCGTTACGCCCGCCGCTACCCCGGTACACGGCGTGTTTTTCTGATGGACGGTGACGCGCTGGTTCTCAGTAACAACAAACTGCTCCCGGTCCTGGAAAAGTTGAAGCAGACCTTCCCCCGGCTTTCCCGCGTCTCCGCTTACGCGAACGGATCGAACATCACCCGGAAAAGTGACGAAGAGCTCGCGGAGCTTTACGCGCACAAGTTGAGCCTGATCTACATGGGACTTGAAAGCGGGAGCCAACCCGTGCTGGACCGGTGCGGGAAAATTTCGAGCGTGGAAGAGATGGTCCGGGCGGTCGAGCGCGCGGAACGGGCGGGGATCCGGTCGTCGGTGATTGTGCTGCTCGGGCTCGGCGGCAAAAAATATTCTGCGGAACATGTGCGCGGTACGATCGAGGCCTTGAACCGGATGCAGCCGCGGTATCTTTCATTCCTCTCTTTAATGGTCATTCCGGGCACGCCCCTTGCCGGAGAAGTGCTCCGGGGAGACTTCACGGAACTCGATCAGGAGGCACTGCTCAAAGAAGCGTACGAAATGATCCGGGGGCTTGACCTCAAGCGCACGGTTTTTCGGTCGGATCACGCATCGAATTATCTCCCGTTCAAAGGCACGTTCCCGAAAGACAAGCCGGCTCTTTTGAAGGTCCTGAAGGCTGCGATCGACGGGAAGGTCACTCTCCGGTCCGATCTTGCGAGAGGATTGTAGCAACGCGTCGCATTTCGGACGAAGTCATTGCCTCCGTTCACAAGCCCATGTTATATTAGCCCCGTTCGTACTGCGTCGGAAGCGAACAAGTTGCACCGGCGCCCTGTCCTGCGGAGGGAATAACATGAGCGATTTCGCGAAAACCCTGATCTTTTTCGGCCTGATCCTTGTCGGCATGGGGATCTTTGCGGCTTTTTTTGATAAGGTCCCCGGCCTCGGGAAACTCCCGGGCGATATTTTCCTCCGTCGCGGAAGTTTTACTTTTTATTTTCCGATCACGACCTGCATTTTGCTCAGTCTGATCCTCACGCTTGCCTTCACTTTATTCGGGAAAAAATAGCATGCTTGCACTTCTGATCTCTTTTTGGCGGCCTCTGATCGAGATCCTCTTCATCTGGGTGCTGATCTATTCGGTGATCCGGTTCTTCCAGGGCACGCGCGCCATGCAGGTGCTTTTGGGGCTTGTCATCCTCGTGGTGATCTTCCTTGCGGCGAAATTTTTTGAATTGAATAGCATTATTTGGGTCCTCTCCAAAGTTTTTGCCGTGGGGGTCGTGGCCTTTCTCATCATTTTCCAGCCGGAAATGCGGCGCGTACTGACGCGTCTCGGGACCACGATGTCGAACGGATTTTTAAGCCAAGGCGGCATGCTCGGCGAAGTGATCCGCGCCTGCGATCACATGGCGCGCCACCGGACCGGGGCCCTGATCGCGATCGAACGGGACGTGGGGCTCAAGAATTACATCGAGAGCGGCATGATGATCGATGCCAAAGTGAGTGCGGAACTTCTTCTCAGCATATTCGATCCTCACACGCCGACCCACGATGGCGCTGTGATCATCACGGGCGACCGCATCGCGTCGTGCGGTTCTCTTTTTCCCCTGACACAGATGACGGACCTTCCGACCTCGGTGGGCACGCGCCACCGGGCCGCGATCGGTTTGACGGAAGAAAATGACGCTGTCTGCATCGTGGTCTCGGAAGAAACGGGGAACATCTCCGTTTCGGTCTTCGGGAAGTTGACCAAGGCGCTCGATCTGGAGGATCTGAACCGGATCATCGAAGGGCTTTTGAAGCCGGCGGAGAACAAGAACGTTTTCCAGGATTTTATCGAAAAGAACAAAAAGCTTTTCCAGTTCCACGGGAAGGAACCCGGAACATGAGACACTGGATCACCCGTAATTGGGGTCTGAAGATCATCTCCTTGCTGCTTGCGGTCGGGACGTGGTATTACGCCGTGGGCGAGGAAAATATCGAGGTCACGCGCGTGATCCCGCTCAAGATCCAGATGAGCAGCAAGGACATGACGGTCTCCGAGATTTCCGCGAAGGTCGTGCGGGTCACTTTGTCCGCGCCCCGCGTGCTGATCGTAAACCTCGCGAGCCAGGATATCCAGGCCGTGCACAAGATCGGTCCGGAGATCAAGACCGCGGGGGAATATTCTTTCCGTCTTGAACCCACCGAGATCAGTTTGCCGGGTTTTCAGATCCGCGTCGTCAAGATCATGCCCGAGGCCGTGACGGTCAAACTGGACGAATTAATCGTTCAGAAACTCGAGATCCAGCCGGATTTCGTGGGGGAGCCCGCGGTCGGCTACAAACTTGTCGCCGATGAATTGCGCATGGATCCGAACGCCGTCCTGACGCAGGGTCCCAAGGGAGTGCTGGAGAAAATGAAATCCGCAAAGACCGAGCCGATCGACCTGGTCGGCCGCATCCGCTCTTTTCACCGTACGGTGGAGGTGAAGTTGCCGCCTGGCGTAAAACCCATAAGCGAGTCCCTCGTAAATGTTTATATTCCCATCCGCGAAGAATTCGGCGAAAAGGAGTTCAAGGATGTTCCGGTGCGCATTTTGAGATCTCCCGCGGCAAGCGGTGTTGTGGACCTCAACCCGGATAAAGTGACCCTTGTGCTCAGAGGGTCCAAACTTTACCTCGAAAAGCTTGTCCCCGGGTCCTTGCTGGCTTATGTGGATCTCGCGGACCTGAAAAAAGGGGATTATGACCGGCCGCTTCAAGTAGTTCTTCCCGAGAACGTGAGCTTAAAAGACAAAGGGCCGATCAAGATCAAAGCAGCGATCCGGTCTCTCACCCAGTGATCTTTTTATGATTGCCCGCACGGTCTCCCAAAAACTCGGCATCAATATCGACCATGTTGCGACCTTACGCCAGGCGCGTCTCGGGGAAGAACCTTCGGTTTTGGAGGCCGCGATCGAGGCGGAACAGGGCGGGGCTGACAGTATTACGGTCCATCTGCGAGAAGACCGCCGCCATATCCAGGATGCGGACGTTTTTGAACTTGCGGAAAAGATCTATGTCCCTCTCAATCTCGAGATGTCCGTTTCAGCCGGGATCCTCAAGATCGCGCTCAAGGTCTCGCCGGAAAAGGCATGCCTCGTTCCCGAAAAACGGAAAGAACTGACGACCGAGGGAGGTCTCGACCTTTTTTCGAAAAGAAATCCTTTGATCCGGACGATCGACGCGCTTTTGGCGAAAAAAGTCGACGTCAGCCTTTTTATCGATCCCGTCGAGGACCAGGTGCGGGAAGCCGCCCGGCTCGGCGCCTATGCGATCGAGATCCATACGGGGTCTTACGCGAATGCTGTGGGCAAGAAAAAAGAAAAAGAGCTTCTTCGAATTCGGAGGGCCGCGCGGTTGGGCCGGGAGCTCGGGCTCCGCGTTCACGCCGGACACGGCTTGAATTATGAAAATATTTTTCCGTTGCTTGCAGTGCCGGAGATCATCGAATTTAATATCGGTCACTCTATCGTCAGCCGCGCGATGTTCGTCGGCATTGCTCGCGCGGTCCAGGAAATGAAGAAAATCATAACCAGCGGTAAGTGCTAGACAGTAAGTCATAAGTTCAAAAACACGTTTTTACTTACCCCTTACAACTGAAGAATGAATATACAATCCATCGCCAAAAAATTAAAGCGTCCCGCGACCGCCCATAAGGGCGACATGGGACGCGTTTTCATTCTCGCAGGGTCCCGCGGCATGACGGGCGCGGCGCATCTGGCGGGGATGGCCGCCTTGCGGTCGGGGGCGGGACTTGTGACGGTCGGCGTTCCGGACGCCGTTTATCTCATTCTTGCCAAGCGCGAATCCGAATTGATGATCCGGCCCTTTCCATCCACCCCTCAGGGAACGCTTTCCTTGAAAGGTTTTCGCGAGATGGAGCGGTTTTGCGCCACACAAAACGTGCTCGCAATCGGTCCCGGGCTTTCCCAGCAGAGTACCACTCAAAAACTTATCCGCAAGATCCTCCCGGCGATGGAACTTCCGCTCGTGGTCGACGCGGACGGACTCAATGCCCTGAAGGGGCACCTCAAGGTTTTGGACGCTTGCCGCGGACGTGCGATCCTGACGCCGCATCCTGGAGAATTCTGCCGCGTGTTTGGCGGCGTGCTGGATGATTCCGATGGGATGAGGAAAAAGCGGGTCTTGGACGCGGCCCAAAAGCATGGAGGAGTGATCATTCTCAAGGGACACCGTACGATCGTCGCCGCACCCGGGGGAGATTACCATATCAACACGACCGGCAATCCCGGCATGGCGACCGCGGGTTCGGGGGATGTGCTGACCGGAATGATCGCGGCGCTCGTGGGCCGAGGGCTCCCGTATTTCGAGGCGGCGTGTTTGGGGGTCCATATTCACGGGCTGGCCGGGGACATGGCCGCAAAAAAGATCGGCCAAACAAGCCTTACGGCGGGTGATCTATTGCGCTTTCTCCCGGACGCTTTCAAATCACTCGTGTCTTCCTGATCCTATGGATACTTTTGATTCGTATCAGTTATGTGCTCTATGTCCTCGCGATTGTAAGGTCGATCGCACGAAAGATTCTTTGGGTTTCTGCGGCGAGAGCGCGACTTGCCGCGTTTCTTTCATCGGTCCCCATTTCGGGGAAGAGCCCTCCTTCACGGGGTCCCGGGGTTCCGGCACAATATTCTTCAGCGGCTGCTCCAGCCAGTGTTTTTTCTGCCAGAACTATCAGATCTCGATCCAGCATGACGGCCGCACGATCACGCCCGCGGAACTTCTCACCGAAGTACAGGTGCTTCTTCTCAAAGGGGTCCACAACCTGAATTTTGTGACGCCGGACCATTTTTGGCCGCATATCCTGACGCTTTGCCGCGCCCTGCGGGAAGAAGGGATCAAAGTCCCCAGGGTTTTCAACTGTTCCGGATATCAAAAACCGGAAAAGGTGGAAGACTATGCCCGGGAGATGGATATTTTTCTTCCGGATTTCAAATTTGCGGAACCTGAACTTGCGAAAATGTGTATGGGAGACGCGCGATATCCGGAGATCGCCGTGAAGGCGCTCCGGGAGATGGTCAAACTCAAAGGCTTTCTGGAACCCTGGGATGTTACGGGGCGACGGACCGCCGTCCGGGGAGTCCTTGTCCGTCATCTGGTCCTGCCGGGCCAAGTGGAGGATAGCCTGAAAGTCTTGAAGATTCTTCACCATGAGTTCGGTCCCGGACTCCCGCTTTCGGTCATGAGCCAGTTCCGGCCGGTCCCGGGTTGCTTCCAGAAGAAGCTTAAGCGAGCCCTCGATCCCGAGGAATACTATCAAGTTCTGAAACTCGTGGAGAAGCTCGGGTTTGAAAAAGTCTATACGCAGGAATTCGGGAAAGAGACGGATTTTTTACCTGACTTTAAGAATTCCGAAGACCCTTTTCCGGGAAATCGTCAAAGAAATCAGACTAAAGACCGCGGACGGCAGACTGCGGACTCAAACATTTCAAAGAATTCAAAATCTCGGGTCTAATATTCAGACTGACTATTGGGCCGATCGCGGATATAATTAAACCTCGAAATCCAGTACCGTTCTCCATTTAATTTTTATGGGTTAACGGTACAGCACTGCAAGCCTCTAAAATTAATAGTAACGCAGTACTAGAGGAAACCATGGCTAAACAAGTCACATTATCCCCGTCGGCTTTGAATCTTTTCAAGGATTGTTCCCGGTGTTTTTGGCTGGAAAAGGTCAAAAATATCAAACGGCCTCGCGGCATTTTTCCTTCGCTCCCAGGCGGCATGGACCGTGTGATCAAGACCTATTTCGACACCTTTCGCGCCCAAGGCACGCTTCCTCCGGAGCTTCGCATCGACGCGCTCAAAGGCATTCATCTGTATAACGATCAGGCTCAGCTCGAGAGGTGGCGCGCCTGGCGTACCGGCCTTCAATACCATGATGAGGACGGATTAGTCTTGTCCGGCATGCTGGATGATCTGCTCGTCAAGGAAGGTGCTTATATTCCCTTTGACTACAAGACCAAAGGGTCTCCCACTAATGAAGAGGATGCGACCAAGTATTATCAGACCCAGCTGGATTGTTATGCGTTGATGCTTGAAGGGAATGGGTTCAAAACTGCCGGATACGGATTTCTTCTTTACTACTCGCCCAAAGAGGTCGGGGAAAACGGCCGGGTGAGTTTCGAGATCCAACCGATCCGGATCGGAACGGATACGGCGCGCGCGAAGGATCTGTTCCGTCGGGCGCTTGCCATCTTGACAAGTCCCGCGCCCGAGGCCGCACCGAAATGCGAATATTGCGGATGGCTTGAAAAATTCAGGAAGTGACCCGCATTCCGGGTCCCTGACACGAACCTACGAAAGGAGCTTTTATGACCCCCAAAACGGCATTGGCAGTTTTAGTAGAAAAACCCACGAACGAAAAATTGAATGCCGCGAAAGTTTTTTCATGGCCCATTTGGACGAAGGAAGTCTCGAGTTTTGACTGGGATTACGATGAAAAAGAGGTTTGTTATTTTCTGGAGGGCGAGGTCACCGTGAAGACCGCTGATGGCGAGGTTTCGTTCGGCAAAGGGGATCTCGTAACCTTTCCCCAAGGGTTGAAATGTGTTTGGAATATCAAGAAAGCCGTCAAAAAACATTATAAATTCGGCTGAACAGGATTTCTATCCTTGTCTAAGATTTTTTTCTTAAATGATTGACAAAGATTGCCCCCAATTTCAGATTTTCTGAAATTGAAAAGAATTGGGACTAACGAAAGGGATTTATGACGTCTCCTACGCCTAAAACGAATGCCATGCTCATCTGTGATTACGTGATCACCGAACGCGGCACGAATAAAAAAAGCCTGATCGGGGTCTTCGAGAATATCGGGGCGGCGACCTTTCCATGCACGCATTTCGCCATGTCGGTCTATATCAAGCTCACGGACGCGCAGGGAGGTTATCAGTTCCGGCTTGAGCTCGTGGATCTTCAAAGCGATGTGATGATCGGAAAAAGCGAAATGCCCGAGGAGGTTCGCGTGCCGAGCCCGCTCGATGCCCATGAGTTGGTATTCAATCTTCGAGGGGTACGGTTCATGCACGCGGGTAATTACGAATTCCGGATCTTCGCCAATGACAGGATCTTCGGGCAAAAAAAGCTTGTGGTGGAGCAGATCGATCCGAACGCGAAGAACCAGGGACCCCCATAAGAGAGGGAGGAGACTTATGTCAAAAACAGCGCTCGTGATATTAGCGGAAGGATTTGAAGAAGTTGAGGCGATCGCACCGGTCGATGTCTTGAGACGCGCGGGGGTCCGTGTGACCTTGGCGGGCGTGAACTCCCGCACGGTCAAAAGCTCTAGGAGCATAGGGGTCCAGGCGGACGCACTTCTGAAGGACATCAAAGATCTTCCTGATGCCGTAATCCTTCCCGGGGGACTTCCGGGAGCTACGAACCTTGCCAAGTCGGTGGAAGTCGCGAAGCTCGTCAAACAGATGAACGCGGCGGGCAAGCTTGTGGCTGCGATCTGTGCGGCCCCGGCAGCCGTACTGGCCCCGCTCGGGATCCTCGACGGTAAGAAGGCGACCTGTTATCCGAGCTGTGAAGCGGATTTTTCCGGTAAGATCGTGCATTCCACAGAGCGGGTAGTCGTGGACGGGAATATTATCACCAGCCAGGGGCCTGGTACGGCGCTGGAGTTCGCGCTCGTGATCGCCGCCCGGCTCGCGGGTCAAGAAATGGCCGACACCGTGCGCGATAAAATGTTGGTCAAAACATAGCCCGTATGGGATTTTTTGAGATCGAACAAAAATACCGGCTCAAAGACCCTGCGAAAGCCCGGGCGATCTTAAAGAAAATAGGCGCCAAGCGGATCGCAAGCGGCGTGGAAACGAACGAATTCTATGACCGGGACGGCTTTTTCAGAAAACAGAAAGTCGCGCTCAGGCTCAGGCAGTTCGGCCGGGGGCCGGCCAAGCTGACGCTCAAAGGGCCCCGGGCCAAGAAGGCCCGTTTCACGAAGCGTATGGAGATCGAAACGCCCGTGGATCTCGCGGCGACCCGAGCGCTTCTGAAGTTTCTGGAATGCCGGGTCTTGAGGCGCTATGCCAAAAGGCGGGAGCTCTACAAGTGCGGTCAAACGGTCGTGACCGTGGACTTTCTTAAAAAATTCGGTTGGTTCCTTGAGATCGAAGGCGAGCCCCGGTCGATCGGGAAGATCGAAAAAGAACTGGGGCTGGGGGACGGGGACCGGGAAGAAAGATCCTATTTGCAAATGTTATTCCAGTGGAAGCACTAGGAGGAAAAAATATGGTGATGGCATCGGATATCCGGGTGGGAAATGTGATCCGTATCGACGGCAAGCTTTGCAAAGTCCTGACGCAGGAGATCCGCGGGACAGGGAAATTCGGCAAGAGCGCGATGCTCAAGCTGAAAAGCCTTGAGGAAGGGAATGTGATCGAAAAAAAATTACCGGCGGACGCAAACGCAGAGGCCGTCGACGTCCATATCGTGAAAATGCAATACCTCTACCGTGAAGGGGAACAGTTTGTGTTCATGAATATGGATAATTACGAGCAGTTCAACCTCTCCGCAAAGGCGGTCGGCAAGCATGAGGTGTTCCTTAGGGAAAACGAAGTGATCGAGGTGCTGTTCGGAGAAGGGAAGGTCCTGAGCATCGCGTTTCCGAAGATCGTTGAGCTCAAAGTGGTGAGCACTCCAAAGGGATTAGGTGCCGATGCGAATTTCAAGGAAGCCGAACTTGAGAACGGCCTCAAGGTCCTCGTGCCGCAATTTATCAGCAACGGCGAAACGATCCGTCTCAATACCGACGACCTGAGCTATATGGACCGGGTCTCCGTCCGAAGCATGTCTTGAAAGAGGGCTCATGGGAAAAATGAAAAAGATCTCAATGCTTTTTGGGGTGGGAATGACACTCATGGTTTTTCCGGTTTTTGGACAAGGAAGGGAGGCCTTTATGCAAAAGATCGAGGTTCGGAGTTCTGCATTCGGAGAAGGGGAAAGGATCCCTTCGGATTTTACTTGTGACGGGGCCGATATGTCGCCGCCGATCGAATGGTCCGGCGTTCCGGCTTCCGCGCAAAGCCTTGCGATCATCGCGGACGATCCCGATGCTCCGTCCGGGAATTGGACGCACTGGCTGGTCTATGATCTTCCGCCGGACCTGACGCACCTTCCGGCCGGCATTGCGGCGGGAGAAGCACTTCCCGGCGGTGCTTTGCAAGGCCGCACTGATTTTAGGAAGACGGGTTATGGGGGGCCGTGTCCGCCGAGCGGTGAACACCGCTATTTCTTCAGGGTCTATGCTCTTGACGCAATGCTTCACTTGAAGTCGGGTGTATCCAAACAAGAATTGCTCCGGGCCATGCAGGGGCATATCCTCGCGGAGGGTGCTTTGATGGGAACGTACGATCGTTCCTGAGAAATGCAGGAGAGGTTGTCATGAAAACGGAACACGGGGTGCATCACCGCAAGAAAAGGATCCTGGCGGTGGATGATGACGGGCTGGTAAGGAGGTCGCTGGAGATCCTGCTCCGGGAGGCCGGTTATGATCCGACGGTCGCAAGTGGCGGACAGGAAGCGCTGGGGTTCCTTACCCAACGCCATTTTGATCTTTTGATCACGGACATCCGCATGCCGGGGATGGATGGGCTTCAGGTCATCCAAGCCGTTCGCCAGTATTGCCAGGAAATGAAAAAAGATCCGATCCCCGAGATCGTGCTGACAGCCTACAATGATGAACAGGTCAAACAATCCGCGACCCGTCTTGGGGTGCGGGAATTCCTTCTCAAACCGTTCAAGATAGACGAGTTTTTGGAGAGCCTGGAACGCAACTTAAGCCGGTAATCCGTGCCATGGCCCCGCAATGGCCGTTTGCATTTTTTTGCAGATAAGGTATTATTCTTCCATGAAATCGAACGATTTGGATTTTGAGATCTCATTTCTCGAAGGAGTTCTGAAGCATCGCCCCAATTACATCGACGCCCTGGCTCCGCTTGCGGAGGCCTACACACGCCGCGGTCTCTTTGAAAAGGGCCTTGAGATCGATAAGCGGCTTGCTTTTCTTTGTCAGGATGATCCGGTCGTTCATTACAATCTTGCCTGCAGCTATGTCCTTTCCGGCTATACCGCGAAGGCCCTGACGGCGCTCAAGCGAGCGGTTCGCCTTGGATTTGTGGATTTGGGGCACCTTCAAAAAGACCCTGACTTGAAACCTTTACGTGAGTACCCTCCGTTTCAGAAGTGGCTTTTGACCCTGTCTCAGAAAACGAAAGCTTGAAAAGATCTTCCCAAGTCCTTATGGCCCTTTCCCTCAAGCTAAAAAATAAGAAACAGGGATCTATTGCGATCCATCACGGCCGGAAACTACTCCGGTTCCTTGAGAAGAAAAAAGATTCCATTTCGCCTCTTTTGATCGTGACGCATGATTATCCCGATCCGGATGCTATTGCGACGTCCATGGCGCTCCAGTATCTCGGGGAGCGTCTCCACGGGATCAAGTCCAGGATCGTGTATAAAGGGATCATCGGACGCGTGGAGAACCGGGCGATGGTGGACCTTCTCAAGGTCCCTATCCATAAATTCCGCCCTTCGGACATTAAAAGTTATGAGCATGCCGCGTTGATCGACACGCAGCCCGAATTTGAAAATAATCCTTACCCGCGGAACAAAAAAGTCACCCTGGTGATCGATCAGCATCCGTACGTGAAACGCCCGCTTGCGGAGCTTGCCATTATCGATCCGGAGTGCGGCGCCACGAGTGTGATCTTGACGCAGGCGCTGCTCCTGAGCGGTCTTGAGGTCCCGAAACGGGTCGCGACAGCGCTCGCTTACGGGATCCTTTCGGACACGCTCAATCTCTACCGGGCTCACCGGACGGACATCATTCAGACCTATCTTGACATCTTGCCGCTTTGCGACATGCGGGCCTTGATCTGTATCCAGAATCCTCCAAAGTCCAAAAAATTCTTTACCACGCTGAACCGGGGGCTTCAGGGAGCGCGCGCCTTCCGGGGACTGATCGTGTCCCATCTTGGGGAGGTGGAACACCCGGATCTGGTCTCGGAGATCGCGGATTTTCTTCTGACCTATAAGGGGATGGAACGGTCGCTTTGTACGGGTCGCTACAAGGGTAAATTGCACGTGTCTTTGCGCAGTAACCGGCCGACGGATGAGACCCCGGAGATCCTCCGCGATATTTTTGATGACCGTAAGGAAGCCGGCGGCCATGACATGGTCGCGGGCGGCAGTTTTCACGTGCATAGCAAGGATAAAGACGATACCCGCTGGCGGAACGCCGAGGCCCTGCTTGTCGGCCGGCTCCTGAAGCGTTTGCGTCTTCCGGCGCAATCCGATTTCTACAAGCCTTTTCAGCACGAAAAACACGCTCCGGGGGTCTGATCTCCGGCTCCATTCCGCCAGCGTTCGTAGCTCAAGTCCCGTTTTGACGCGTTTCTCCGCTTTAATTGATTGCCAAAAATTTCCTCCAAGGACTATAATAAACGTGTCTTTTTTCGCCATTGCATCATCAAGGAGGATCAGTTCATGAAAAAGGCTTTGCTTATCACGCTCGGCGTCATCGTTCTCATCGTCTTTTTCGGGGCGCTTATGTTCGGCGGCGTTTATAACAATCTTGTGACCAAAGAAGAAGGCGTTACGAGCGCTTGGGCGCAGGTGGAAAACGTCTACCAGCGGCGTTCGGACCTCGTGCCGAACTTGGTCGCGACCGTGAAAGGTTACGCGGCCCATGAAAAAGAGACCCTGCAGAACGTGGTCGAAGCGCGTGCTAAGGTTTCCAAATTGAATGTCGCCCCGGAGATGTTGAATAATCCCGCGGATCTCGCGAAGTTCCAGGAAGCCCAGACCCAGCTCACCTCGGCCCTCAGTCGCCTCATGGTCGTGGTGGAACAATACCCGGACCTCAAGGCCAGCCAGAATTTTCTCATGCTCCAAACCCAGTTGGAAGGCACCGAGAACCGCATCACGGTCGAACGCAGGCGTTTTAACGAAATGGCCCAGGATTTCAATGCCTTCCGCCGCCGTTTCCCGAATATAGTGGTCGCCGGGATCATGGGCTTTAAGAACAAAGCCTATTTCCAGGCCGATCAAGACGCCAAGACCGCTCCTCAGGTCAAGTTCTAAGCCGCAATGGTAAGAATGGGGACGGTCCCAATACCAATCAATCGAAGCTGTTCTGTCCCAATACCTCTCAATTTCAACAGAGTTGAAATTAGGGCTGTCCAAACTACCATTTTGGAAAAGAAATGCAAAGTTTGGACTGAGATTGGGGCCGTCCTTGGCACCATTTTTTAGATGAATAAAAGACAAGGACGGATGGCTCTTTTTAGGAAGGCGATTTGTCCCGTTTCTTTTTTTATGCTTCTTTTTTTTCTGGGGCTTTCCGCTCTTTCCGCCTTACAGGTGCCGCCGCGCGCGGACGGTTATGTGACCGATCGTGCGGGGCTGCTGTCTCCGACCGCCAAGGAAAATCTCGAAGCGGCTCTCCGCACCTTTGATGAAAAAACCTCGAACCAGGTCGTCGTGGCCACTTTTCCGTCCCTGGAGGGCGACTCGCTCGAAGATTTCTCTATGCGCCTTGCTGAGGCCTGGAAGGCGGGACAAAAGCGAAGAGATAACGGCGTGATCTTACTCATCTTCAAAAATGACCGCAAGATCCGCATCGAGGTCGGCTATGGCCTGGAGGGCATTCTGACGGATGCTCTTTCGGGCCAGATCATCCGCCAAGTAATCGCGCCTTATTTCCGGAAAGGGGATTATTCAGGCGGGATCCTGGCCGGTACCGATGCGATCATGAAAGCCACACAAGGGGAATTCAAAGGTCTGCCGCAGGAAGACAGTTCGAACGTCGTGTGGGCGTGGCTATTTATTTTTGGCGTCTTCGCCCTTTTTCATTTCCTGGCGTGCGCAAGCTCGAGACTTACGGGAAAACGTCGCGGGGGCTATGTCGGCTTTTTACCCATGGGGGGAGGTTTTGGCGGCGGGGGGGGCGGAGGATTCGGCGGGTTCAGCGGTGGCGGCGGTGGGTTTGGCGGCGGCGGAGCGAGCGGGGGCTGGTAAATAAATGAGAATGGCTTATCCCAGGTTCTTCTTTACAAAAAAAGAAAAAAGTCAGATCGTTGCCGCAATCCAGGAAGCGGAAAAAAATACTTCCGGAGAGATCCGCGTGCATCTGCAATACCGCGTCCGCGAGCCTGTCTATGGTCATGCCCAAAAGGTCTTCCAACGGATCGGGATGACGAAGACCGCTCAGCGGAACGGTGTCCTGATATTTCTCGCCACCGGGAATAAAAAGTTCGCGGTATTGGGGGATGTCGGGATCAATGAAAAAGTCCCTGAGGGGTTCTGGAACGATGTGGTCCAGATCATGCGAGAGTACTTTAAGCAGAACAAGTTCGCCGAGGGTATTTCTGAAGCGGTCCTGCGTATCGGAGAGAAGCTGAAAGCCTATTTCCCTTACGAGGTTCATGATAAGAACGAATTGTCCGATCAAATTTCCTACTGAACAAAGCGCGTAGGGAGCATGCCGCAATCGCATACCCTCTACGACATACGGTCATTCAATGGATATTCACGATTCCTGGGAGAAGGCGCTTAAGACGACCGAGATCATCCGGCCTCGCGTTCAACCCCTTCAGACGTTTGAAGCCACACAGATCCCGTATATCTTTTTGGCGGAGTCTGTAGTCAATCAGGGTGATACGGTGGTGCGCAAAGGGGAGGTGACGGTCGACAAACCCTCGATCATCCTGCCTCCGAACCTGCCGCAGTTCGAAGGGTTTGAATTCGACAAGCAGTTTTCGGGGGTCGAGGATTATCTGACGACCTTCCTGCTCGTGCGCGGGATCCGCTTTCCTTCGATGAAATATGAGAATAAAATAAACTCCCTGGATATTCGCGAGGAAAAGCTCTCGAAAGCGGTGGGATTTTTTTCTCATGCGCTTCAGCGGCAAGAGAATATTTCGACGGGCCTCGTGATCGGTCCGGAAGATTGCTGGCAGTTTTCAGTCCTGATCTTTATCTGCAGCCAGATCACGCGCTCCGCGGAAGGGGACATCCGCAAACTTTTTGACCGGTTCCGGGATCCGGGGCAGATGTCTTAGCCATGTGGATCTTGCCGGGAAAGGAGATATGACAAAAAGCTACTCGTCGTTTTTAAGTTCCCAATGCGGGAAGATATGGAAACGAGTGGGCGCCCGGCGGCGCGCCGGCGTGACGACCCCGCTTTTTTCGCTTTATTCAAAACAAAGCGCCGGGATCGGAGAAATCCCGGACCTGAAGCTTCTGATCGATTGGTGCAAAAAGACCGGACTCTCGATCATCCAGCTCTTGCCCCTCAATGACGTCGGTTTCGATTTCCGCCCCTATGACGCCCAAAGCAGCATGGCGCTCGATCCGATGTATCTCTCTTTTGAAGCGCTCGCGGACTGCGACCTCAAGGCCTTTGCAAAAGATATCAAGACTTTACGGGAAAAATTTCCGGCCGGTAAGGGGCGTGTCGATTATGGGATCAAAAAAGCCAAGCTCGAGCTTTTAAGCAGGATCTTCACGGGCCCCGCGTCTTCCAAAAGAGGAAAAAAATTTCTGGGCTTTCTTAAAACAAATAAAAGATGGCTCGAGGATTACGCTATTTTTAAGACCTTAAAAGATGAATTCCAAATGAGCGGCTGGATGGATTGGCCCGAGGGGCTCAGGACCAAAGAGCCTAAAGCCGTTGCGGCGGTCGTGAAAAAAAATAAAGCCAAAGTCCTTTTTCACAAATGGCTTCAGTGGCAGCTTTTCGATCAGTTCAAGGATGTGAAGCAATACGCCGCGAAGTGCGGCGTGCTCCTGATGGGCGATATGCCGTTTTTGGTCTCGCGCGACAGCGCGGATGTCTGGGCCCATCAGGAATATTTCAGGCTCGATCTTTCCTCGGGCGCTCCCCCCGACCTCTATTTTGCCCAAGGCCAGCGTTGGGGGATGCCGCCTTATGACTGGGGGCGGATCGCGGCCAATGATTTTGAATATGTACGCCGGAAAATGAAATGCGCGGAAGCCCTTTTCGACCTTTACCGGATCGATCATTTTGTCGGGATGTTTCGTCTCTGGACGATCTCACTTTCGGAGCCGGCGGAACACGCGGGGATGCACGGCTGTTTTGACCCGCGGGACGAGCGTCTTTGGAAAGATCACGGTCAAAGGATCCTGGATGTGATGCTCGAAAGCGCGAAAATGCTGCCGTGCGCCGAGGACCTCGGCGTGGTCCCCAAATGTTCTTATGAGATCCTTGAAGAATACAAGATCCCGGGCTCGGATGTCGAGCGGTGGGCCCGGAACTGGGGGAAGGATTACCGATTCAAGCCGGGCGATCTTTACCGCGAGAATTCCATGGCCATGCTCTCGACGCATGACACGAGCGCTTTTTGCGCGTGGTGGGAGAATGAGGCCGGAACCGTCGATGAATGGTTCTTCCGGAAAAAATGTGAAGAACGCGGCATTTCATTCGACTCTTTCAAAGAGAAGCTTTTTGATCTTCATGATTCCAAATACGGCCGTTTGCGTTGGCGCCCTGAGATCGAAAGCGTCGGAATGCTTTTGGCCATCTTGGGAAAGAGCCTGGATGAAGTATGGCATCTCGTGGACGCTTACCGGGGTTCTTATGAGGAGCGGAAATTCTATTGGCATCATGTGGGCATGAGCGGGCCGGTCGAGCACAAGGCTTCCCTGGAATTCGTCAAAAAAGCGCTGGAGAGCGTAAATCACACGCGTTCGATCTTTAGTCTTCAGATCCTCCAGGACTGGCTTTCACTCGGGGAATTCACGGAAAGGAATGCTTGGGGATATCGCATCAATGTGCCCGGAAGCATGGGGGAAAAAAACTGGTCCGTTGTGGCGCCCTTTTCGCTTGAAGCGATGCAGAAGCTTCCGGTCAATAAGGCGATCCGCAAGATCGTTATTGATTCCGGGCGACTCATTCCCCTAAAATAGGGCCGCATGACTTTTTTCGAATCCGTTCTCGTTTTTTAGGGTAAATTTTTATTCCGTCAACGTCTTATTTGATTCAATAGAAGATAGGCTTGATATGAAAATAAATCTTCGTTCGATTCTGACAGGCGTTTTGCTTGTTCTATTTCTGTCAGGGATCGTTTTTTTTATAAAAAGGAATAGGCCTGTTCCGGCCCCGCTGCCGCCTTCCGTGACCGGAGCCACAACGTTAAAAATCAAGGGACCTGCGACCGCCCCTGTCAAGCTCATCGAATACAGCGATTTCGAATGTCCCTCCTGCCGCAATGCGCAAACGGATATTCAGGGTCTTTTTAAGAACTATCCCGGGAAGATCCAACTGACGTTCAAGCATTATCCGCTCACTTCACACAAATGGTCCCTTTATGCTCACCAGGCTGCAGAGTGCATGAACCGGCAGGGCAAGTTCTGGCCGTATCAAGAAAAGGTTTATGAAAAACAAGCGGAATGGGCGCCTTCAAACATTCCGCCGGTAGAGATCCTGGCGCGGTATGCCCGGGAACTCGGCGCCAACATGGATCAATTTGGAAAATGTATGGCAGATGTTACGGTGACACATGAAATCTATGCGGAAAAAGAGGAAGGGAACGCGCGGCAGGTCAATGCAACGCCGACGTTCTTTTTAGGAGAAGCGCGTTTCGTGGGGCCCAAAGAGATGCAAGAGCGCGGCGAGAATGCGATCCGTAAGGTTCTTGGATTGCCGCCGAAACCCGTGCCTCCTAAAAAACAGGAACCCGCCGCTCCGGCCTTCCCGACCGGGATACCCAAACAAAAGGTGACCTAATGCCTGGGAAAAGCTACAAGGTCCTCTTTCTTGGCCGCATGTTCTTGGGGCTGGTTTTTGCGTACTCCGGGTTTTCCAAGCTCATGGAACCTGTCGAGAATTTCCAGGCCGCCATGGCCGCTTATGAGGTCATTCCTTACGCGATCGTTCCGTTCCTTGCGCACGTGATCCCTTGGATCGAATTCTTTTTTGGCGCCTTTTTGATCTTAGGCTATTTACCACGAGTAAGCGCACTTGTGTTAGCTGCTATGTCCTTGAGCTTTGTCGTTCTCATCCTCACAACCCGCATCGTAACGGGGGTTCTGCCTGCGAATTGCGGTTGCTTCGGGGAAGGCGGTCTTATTCATTTGAAGCCGCTTCAAGTCTTTATCATGGATATCTGTAACACTTTCATCGGTATTCGTCTCGCCTTTCTCAAAAGCCATCCCTTCAGCTTGGCCGCTTTTTTTCGCGAGAAATCCCCGTCGGGGACTTAGAAAAAAAGACAGAATCCTGGAAATTTGATATACTCTCGCTCTTTCATGAGGGGCGTTCTGATTTCCCTCGCGGTTTTTGATGGAAATCAGGACTGCTTCCGATGTGCGATTTAAAATGATTCTAAAGATCATCGGGGCGTCCTAATTCTCAGTTAATATTAACGGATGAATTAGGGCAGTCCCGATCTTCATTGAAAACTTAAAAAAGGTTGATCGGGGCGTAGCGCAGCCTGGTAGCGCACACGCTTGGGGTGCGTGCGGTCGAAGGTTCAAATCCTTTCGCCCCGATTTTTTGTAGAGGAGGAATTAGCGAAAGCTAGTTCCTCCTCTTTTCTTTTTCCGGCTAAAATGAGTGAGTTATACTAGGATTATGCTAATTTCCTCTAAGGGAGCTTCAAAATTCAGCACCTTTTGGAGGGTTAGCAAAGATGAGAAAAGATAGAGTTCAGCTTTATCCGGTCCGCACGATCCAACATGCCAGATTCTCCTTCCTCGGCAAGCAGTGGCGTTTTTCCCTTCTAACCTCTAGCCCTAAGAATGCCGAACTTATTGCTTATGAGATCGAGCGGGGATTGGATAAGGGCAAATTCGATTCCGTTTTATCCTGGGACAGAAGGCGAAGCCATTATCAGGACTTTAATAGCCCGGCCTGGGCTTCGCCTTAGAGGATGCCTTAGCCGAAAGAGAATCCAAGGGTACCCGACAAAACTTTCAAGAGGCTTAAAGCTCTCGAATGGGGTGAACACCTCATAGACCTAAAATAGTTCCGAACGATAATGCGCAGGAGTTTTTCTCCAAAAAGTAATCAAAGGAATTGACATGAACTTAGCAAGGGGATAGCATTCGGCCAGGGAAATGCTTTAATAATAGAAGAGACTAATAGACAATACAATACAGCAAAGTGTCAAACAGACGAACGAAGGCACTAAACCTTTTTTCAAAAAACTGGGAGATATCCATGACACACTTTAACGCCCTCGAAGCAAGATCCGGAACCTCACTTCTCATGAAGCGGATGCTTTGTCTTCTGCTCTCCGTTGCCCTCATTGCAGCTTGGTGCCCGTCGGGTTTTGCTACGGCAGAGACCATTGCTACCAGCCCCTGGACCTCGGACGCCATTGGTCAGGCGAATGGTTACTCTATAAATGATGGAGGTACGGCGTTCACCTTGAACGTTACCGGAGGTGGCGGAAATTTTCCTGATATCTTTACCAGCAACTTGGGTGGCTCTTACCTCCTCCCTGCCGTCGTCACTGTCAATGCGGGTTTTTCCAGCATCAATTTTGATGCGAATCCGCATAATGTGTATGGAACCATTGGTGCCGGAGCTTCGATGGCAGACATCACCCTTACCGGCACCGCAGCAGTTAATTTTTATGGGACGGTCAACACGACCACGATGCATGTCGCAACGGGTACGGCGGACTTCAAAAGCATAACCAATAGTAACAACGCAGCCATAACTTTTACCGGTGACGGCACGGTCATTCTTGATTCGAATACGGAAGTCACAGGCGCTATCACGAACCAAGGGGCACAGCAGGGTACGTTGACACTTAATAGTGCTAGTGTGCTGCATGGTGCCGTCGGCGGCGCAACGGGGCTCAAGGACGTCAATATCGTCGGGAGTGGAGTAAGCGCAACAATTAGCGGTGCGGTGAATACCTATAAAATTGATCTTTTGACGAATACATTGAATATCGGTGGTGCCCTAACGGTCGCCCCTGCTGGGGTGATCAATACGACCGTGACTGACGCATTGACCTACGGCAAAGTCATTACGACGGGAGCCGTAACCATTGGAACAGGAACTGTGATCAACGAGACCATAAACGGCACCGCTCCTATCATTGCAGCCACTTCGATTGTAAGCAACTACACCGCCCCTATTACTGTCGTCACGACGATTGGGGCCGGAGGGACACTGACCCCGACCGCTAGCGGGACAATAGGCTCTCTTAATGGTAGTGGTACAGTCGACCTGGGGGCCGGAATCACCCTCACGACCGGCTCGCTCAACACGACCGACTCTTACGCTGGCGTGATTTCAGACGCCGGCGGACTGACTAAAGTCGGCACGGGCACACTTACTTTAAGCGGTGCCAACACCTATACAGGAGCCACGACAGTCGACAACGGGACGCTCAAAGTTGATGCTAGTACCGGTAGCTTGGCCGCCGCCTCAACACTGACATTTGGCGGCACGGGCACGTTCAACTACGACAACACGACCTCCGCCGGCGACAAGAGCCAAAACTTGGGAGCACTTACCTTTGGTACGAGTGGGGATGGCACCGTGCAGACGACTCGCACCGCTGCCCACAACGTCACGCTGACTTTTGCTTCGTTGGCCGCGCGCCAGGCGGGTGCGGCGGGGAACTTTGTCGAAGTCGGCGGGACCGCCGCACAAAACAAAATTGTTCTCACCGGCACCGCGGACAAAGCTTTTCTTGGTAACGGCATTTTCTTCGGCGGTAGTAAGTATGCCTCCGTTGAAGGAGCGGGTGGTTATGTTCGCGCTTACGGAGCAGGCGATGCGAATTATCGCGCAGCACCCACCGGCGCCACCATCGGCGCGAGCGTTAATACGGACAATGTTGACTTGACGACCGGCAACATCACCGCGCAGACGACCATAGCAGCTAACACCATCGACATGCGAAGCAACAACATCACGATGTCCGCCGCCGGCCAGATTTTGAGCACCAATGGGCTGCTCTCCAGCGGCGGCGCCGCCGCGACCCTTGGCAGCACGGGCGGCATCCTTCAGGCTACGGCTGCGGGTAACGAAATGGTCGTCCGCGTCAATGGCAGCGGCGACGCGTTGAACATCGGCTCAATCATCCAGAACAATGCTGGCGGTGGTACTGCCAGCGCGTTGACAAAAGCCGGCGCGGGTAAGCTGACACTCTCCGGCTTGAACACTTATACCGGCGTGACATATCTTAACGAAGGCACGGTCAACCTCGGCGTAGCGGAAACCGTGAACACAACCGGTCCTCTGGGCAAGCAATTGGCAAACGCCGCAGGCACCATCGTCTTGAACGGCGGCACGTTGCAATACTCCGGCGCAAATCAGAACGATTACTCCGGCCGCTTCAGCACGGCGGACTATCAGCAGTACAACGTAGACACCAACGCCCAGAACGTGACCTGGGGTACAGCACTGACGAGTTCGGGCGGCTCTTTGACCAAGGCCGGTACGGGAACTCTTACTCTAAGCGATGCCAACACTTACACCGGAGCCACTACGGTCAGTGCCGGGACTCTAAAGCTTGGCAACGCTACTGCCCTGGGTACAACGGAGACAGGTACGACCGTGTCAGCAGGGAACGTGGCGGCGCTGGATTTAAACGGGCAGACGGTGGGAGCTGAGGCGGTGACGCTTAACGGAACGGGCGTGGGCGGCGCGGGTGCGCTTTTGAACAGTAACGCAGCGGCCGCGAGCTTGAGCGGATTGGTTACGCTGGCTACCAACAGTACGATCACTTCGACGGCAGGCGGGGGCGGACTGACGCTTTCAGGCGGCATCAGCAAGGATGGAAAAACCCTGACGTTAAACGGAGGAGCCGGGGCCGGTGCGATTACTGTGAGCGGTGCCATCACCGGAGCTTCGGCTAATTCCGATCTTATTGTGGACAATGTGACGGTCAACCTGAATGCCGCAAATACCTATGTAGGTCCGACGACCATTCGCAGTACCGGGACTGCGGGCCTCGGTATTTTGAACGCGAATGTGGCAGGCGCGCTACCCACAGGAACGCGCACAGTTTTGACCCTGGATGATGCGGGGCTCGGAAGCTCCAAGCTGGTACTCGGGGCAAGTCAATTCATCGCTTCTCTCACTGGCGCGGCTTCTTCCCTTGTCAATCTCGGCGCGAATAATTTGACGATCGGAACGGCGGCGGGTTCGACCACCTTCGCGGGCGTCATCTCCGGTGTCGGCGGTTCACTGACAAAAGATTTAGCCAGCACTCAGATCCTTTCGGGTGCCAACACCTACACCGGTGCTACGACCGTCAATGCCGGGACACTTAAAGCGGGTGTGGCTTCCGTTCCAGGCGTTTCAGGAGCATTTGGTAACGGTTCAGCCGTAACGGTTGCGACCGGAGCGACGCTGGACCTCAATAACTTTAATGAAACAATCGGTTCGCTCGCAGGAAGCGGTACTGTCACTAATGGAGCCGGCGGGAATGCCCGTGTGTTGACGACGGGTGGGGACAATAGCTCGACCACCTTTTCCGGTGTCATTACTGAAGCTGGCGCCGGCAGCACAACCGGACTCACCAAAGTTGGAACAGGAACCCTTACGTTAAGCGGTGCCAACAATTATACCGGAAACACGAACGTTAACGGAGGGACGCTGGCCATTGGTACTAACATGACCATCGGCGGCAACTTGACGCAGGGCGGCGGCACTTTGGACCTGGGTACCAACACCCTGACGCTTGGCGGCAATTATGTTTCAGGCGCTAACACGTTGAAAGTGAGCGTTAACGGTGCGAACTCTGGTAGTATCAATGTAGTTGCCGGCGGGGGGAATGCCAATCTTACCGGCGGCACGATCAACCTCACTGTTGCCGGAAATATCGCCGGAGGAACAACATACAATTTGATCAATACTGGAGGGGTTGCGGTGGTTGGTGTGCCGACGATTACAAGTAACAGTGCCATGATGACCTTTACGCAGGGCGCAACCGGAGTATTGACCGCGGGTCTCGCCGGCAGCGGGTTCGCAGGAGCTTCAACGGTCGGGAACACATCCGCAGTCGGTACGGTGCTTAATGAAATCTTTACGAAGGGCACGGCCACGGGTGATATGGCGACGGTCATGGGTACTTTGCTCGGTATGAGTTCCGCGGCCGAAGTGGCGAAAGCTGAGCAAACGATGACGCCGGATGTGAGTTCGGGCGATATTCAGGCCAGCCGCGCCGCAACGGCGAATTCGTTTACGATGATCAGTAATCGGCTGGGCGGCGCGCGGAATGTATCCGAGGGCTCAGGCATTTCGAGCGGAGATATGACCAATGGCGTAGGCGTCTGGATCCAGGGTCTCGGGAGCAACATGAAGCAGGACGAGCGCAAGGGGATCCAAGGGTTCTCGGCGAACACCTTTGGGACCACGATCGGCGCGGACAAGGTGATCGATGACCATTTTCGCGCGGGTCTTGCCGGCGGTTACGGTTGGGCGGGCGTGCGTTCCAAGACGCCGGGCAGTCCGTCGGATGATATCAACAGCTACCAGGCGACGATCTACGGGAGTTACGATTCCCTGAATCTCAACAAAGCGCGCCAAGGCGGCAAGAAGTCCCCCGAGGCGGTGCGCAACCAGGAGGAGAACTCCTGGTATGTGGACGGGATGTTGGGTTTCACGGAAAACGACTACGATAGTCGCCGCGAGATCTGGCTCACCCCCGCGACGGAGCGTGTCGCGAAGGCGGATCATTCCGGGCAGCAGTATTCCACGAATTTTGAAGGTGGATACACATTCACATTCAAGGAGACGAAGGCGCTGGAAGTGACGCCGTTCGCTTCGATCGGTTATAACTATCTTCGCATGAACAGTTATAAGGAAAAGGGCGCTAACGCGCTTGATCTGAGCGTGCAGGGCGATGGGTTCCATCAGTTGGAGCAGGCGCTTGGGACGAAGCTCGCGTATCCGATCGTCGCCAAGAAAATGGGAACGTTTATTCCCTCGGCCAAGGCGGCATGGCTCTATGATTATATCGGGGACCGTTTCGAGACGAACGCATCTTTCGCCGGGGGCGGTAGTTCTTTCACCACCAAAGGTGCAAAGCCCGCGAAAAACGGGATGCTCTTTGGCGCCGAGCTCGCGTTCCTGAATAAAGGCAACGTGACCGTGACCGGGAACTGGGATATAACGCTTAAGGACCAGTTCATGAGCAACACGTATTACGGGACCGTCCGTTACGATTTCTAAGTAAGGGCGAGCTCTTCGGTACGGAGCTCGCGTTCCTGAATAAAGGGAATATAACCCTTATCGGAAACTGGGATATCGAGCTCAAGGACCAATTCACGAGCAACACCTACTACCGCACCGCCCGTTTCGATTTTTAGGCCACTTCAAAAACAAAAGGGAGTCCTTTGCATGAAGAACAACATTATAATAGCGGCGATCGTTGCCGTTGCTTTGATCATTTCTTCATTTTTTATCAAGACCGGCATGGAGGTTTCCAAAAATACAACGCCTCAGGAAGTGTATTCGCTCTATGGGTATGAGGGAGTCCTTTATCGCCTGAATAATGTGAGTGGACGGATCGATGTGCTGATGCCCAGCAATGAAGCAGCGCTCCTTTTCCCAGTCGGCCAGATCCAGCTTCCGGGAGCCAAGGATCAACTGACGGATGAGCAGAAGAAGAGCTTCTCGCAGAACATCAAGACGCTTTCCCAGTATATCCAGGGAGAACGCGCACGCAGCTTGAGTCAGGGCAAACCGGCGGCGAAATAGCCTCCGTTTGATTTTTAAACAATTCAATAAACATTTTCAGAAGAGCCTGTGTCCTTGTGATACGGGCTTTTTTGTTTTAAGATGCTTCCCATGAGAGTTTCCAGACCTCTTTTTTTAACAGCGCTGACTTTTTTTGTTGCGGGTTGCTTGACCATTCCCTCGGCTTCCGAACGTTTTTCTACGGCGGAAAATATCGCCCAAGAGGCGGGGCTTCATCCATCCAGGGTTCGTACGACGCCTTTTTTAATAACCGCTTATTCCCGCATCCAAGAGCCCGGCAAGGATCTTTATATCTATATTGAAGGCGACGGTTATGCCTGGGTGACGCGCAACCGCGTTTCCGGTGACCCAACACCTCGACGTCCTGTAGCGCTGGAACTTGCCGCCAAAGACCCGGCGCCAAACGTGGTCTATCTTGCGCGGCCCTGTCAGTACACGCCTATGGAAATGAACCCGGCCTGCGAAGAAGCTTATTGGACGGACAAGAGATTCTCGGAAGAAGGGATCGCTTCCATGGACCAGGAAATNNCATGGACCAGGCAGTTGATAAGTTTGTGAAGAGGGTGCAAAGTCCTGGTGTTCATTTGATCGGTTATTCCGGCGGCGGCGCGGTGGCGGTACTTATCGCGGCGAGGCGGCAGGATGTGAAAAGTTTACGGACCGTGGCGGGGAATCTCGATCCGAAAGGCCTTAATAAATACCATGAGGTGAGTCCTCTAGCTGAGGGATCGCTGGATCCGATGGAAGTGGCCAGAAAGCTAAGCGCTATTCCGCAGCATCATTTTGTTGGAGCAGATGATTCCATTGTCCCGGCGTTCATCGCCGACCATTTCGCAGAAAAGGCGGGGAATAGCTCCTGCGTTCACGTCAGGAGTGTCAACGGCGTCGATCACGTGAATGGATGGGCCGAGGTCTGGCCACGACTTTTGGAATTGCCGTTGGATTGCTCGAATTCCAACCGATAATATTTTTTTTAATCAATCCCCTTTGTCGGACCGAAAATCCTTCTAATCGCCCTATGCTAGAATTATGCTAATTTTGATACCAACGGATAAAAAAGGATACTGAACCGCATCTCTTTTGAAATCCTTCAGTTATGACGGATTTCGTGACAGGATAACCAGTTGCGAAAAATAGATCTAAGGCACGCTTGGGGTGCGTGCGGTCGNNAGCGCACACGCTTGGGGTGCGTGCGGTCGGAGGTTCAAATCCTCTCGCCCCGATTGCCATTATAAATAATAATCGATTGGTAATCGGGTCTGTCCTAATTCGCCTTTGAATTGTAATAAAGAATTAGGACGCCCCGATTCTTTCCCCCCTACAAGCTGTAATAGTCTCTCTCAACTCTTCAAGTAAAAATAGAAGTTCTTAATGAGGGGATGTTCAAATGGTCCGCTCTAACGAAGGGACCTTCAGGGATCTTGCGAATGGCCGATAAGCTAAGGTCATGAAAAAGAAAATATTTTTTCTATGTTTACTCGGTTTTATTTGTATTTCTGTTCAGCCCGTGGCATACGCGAGTTTTCTCAGCGGTTTGGGCAGGACCGTGTTCGCTCCTCTCGAAATTCCAAAAGCGATGTTGCAACAAGGTAGAAATTTTCCCTTCGGTTTAATAACGGGCGCTCTTAGCGGGACTTACAATACCGTCGCTGGAGTTGCGTCGGGTATGGGGGAAATGGCGCAAGGAGCTACCTCTGGCGCTGTGTCGGCAGCTCAAACCGCAGCGCCCTATGCAAAGTATGCCTGGATACCCCTCGTTCTGTAGTTCCAAAATTCCTTTTCGCTGGATTTAACAAGCCGTTGTTGGTTCCGAAATTTTCCTAGTTTCCCTGCACTAAAATTATGCGAATCCCTTCTTCGGGGTAGCCAATAACTAGGGCGTCGTCAGTTGCTTTGATAGGGCGGGTGGCCGACCTGAAGCGAAGCGGAGGACGCCAAATCCTCTCGCCCCGATGGTCATTATAATAAGCGATTGGTAATCGGGACTGTCCTGATTCGCCTTTGAATTGTAATAAAGAATTAGGACGCCCCGATACTATCTAGAAGCAAACAAAGAAGCTGCAAGAAAAGATCTCGTGACTTCTTTTTTGTTTTTCTTGGATTTTGAGCTGATCATGCTGGTTTTTGCTAATGGGAATGGAAAATGCGCATCATTCTTCCGGGGATGATGTTTACGGGCATATCCCAAAAAGGTGCGTGCGTTTTCCACATAGAGGGTGTATATTATCCGCATATTTTTTCTCTCCTGTGGGCGGATGTTTTAAAGCGGATACTTCTATCAACCCTCGCAGAGAACATATTTCAAGAAAAGGAGCAACACCAAATGAAGAAACTGAATCTAGGCATAGCTGTGGTTTTAGTTGCGTTGATGGTATTGGGTTTCGGAATTGCGACTCGCTCTGCTTTTGCGGCTAATAAGACGCCTGCAGCGAATGAGTTGATGATCGCGGATTTTGATACCGGAGACAAACCCAATAATATCGGTGGTGATTTTGGCGCATGGAACAAAGATCCTAATGACACAACACAAGGGTGCACCATGGCCTTTGATCAAGATGATGCGAATGGGGACGCCGCGGGTTATTCGCTCCGGTTGGACTACAATGTCGATTCTCCGAATCCTGCCTATAATGGTTTTTGGATGAAGTTCAATGGCGAGGATGCCACGGCTTATAACACCTTGAATTTCAAGGTCAAGGGTGATGCTAAGGCCGGTTACACCAAACGCTTTAAGATCGAGCTAAAGGATATGACCAACAAGCCCTCGGCTTATATCGTGAGTGGTGTTACGGATAAGTGGCAGAAGATCTCCATTCCGTTCGAGAAATTCCGCAAGATCGAGAATTGGAATTCCCTCAATGAGTTCGTTATCGTTTTCGACGATATCAATTCGAGCCCGAAGAAAGGGTCCATTCTCATCGACGACATTTCGTTTTCCAAGCAATAAGCATTACGTTCGGCAAAACAAGTTCTCAAAAAGCCCCGCTCAAAAAGCGGGGCTTTTTTTGGAGAATGTCCAATAAGGGCAAGAGTTCCAAGCAGGGTCTATAATTTTCCGATGTTCTTCAAAACTACTTTAAATTTTCAGGCTCTCTCGCAGCTTTTACCATCAGGTATCAATGATGAAATATTCTCAAACAGTCGAGATCGGTTGGTCCGGGAACGCCAGCTGATCGCGGCCCCGCCAATCGCGGACATAGTTGATCTCCATCAGACGCCGGACGCCTTTTATAGGGCGTTGTTCAAAACCGTGCCAGGTATGAGGGCCGGATTTAAAGATCACGGCGGAATTGAACTCAGGGTTTGACCGTTTCAACCATTTTTTATCATGGTCATAAATGTCGGTACCCCAATTCTTCGCTTCCGGTCCGGTACACAAATAGATCACCATAGAAAACACTTTCTCAGGAATATCCCGGTGGGGCTCAAGCCACATCCCGGTCACATCCTGCATGTACTCGAGGCGCAGATAAGTTCCGTCTGCTTTGATGCCGCACGTCTTCTCGAACTGGCGTGCGACGTCAGAGCGCTGAAGCGCCTGGGATAGCTTTTCACATACGGGGAATTGCGAGCGCAGTTCCGGCGTAAAAAAAGTACGTTTGTCATTATAGGTACCGCGTGTGCCGTCCGTTTGGCCGAGTCCGGGAGGGACGATGGGAAGAACAAGGATCGCGGTACAAAGCGTCTCAGGAAAAACGTTCTTAAGATACCAACGCAGATAAGGATCCTCGTCACGCGTTGACGCCTGCAAGGCCTGGATGAATTGTTTTGCAATGACATCGGGTTCGGGAACGAATGGATAGGTCATAGTTCACCCCTTGTTGCCGAAGGAACGCGGCGCCCAGTCAAGGACTTGGCGGACCCCCGGAATGGATTTGAAATAACCACTGATAGCATGACGTATATTTTCGCGGTGTGCATACTCCACGGAATCGACATAGCAAAGTTGAACACTCATGTGCTTGCCCTTCTGGGGTAGAAAGCCGTGCCAGGACTGATCCCCCACGCGAAACATGAGCATTTTGCCAAATTCCGGTGAGCATTCGAAAGCGCAATCGTCCCGGTCATTGCTGCGGAGGATACGCAACCGGCCGCGTTCATAGGGCCAGGATTCGCTGAGTCCGAGAAGGACCGTGATGATCTTGTGCTTGGAGTCCCTGTGGGCGTAACCTTCATTATAGCGTCCCGTCGTGTGACCCATCATGACGATGCACGGAGGAAAACGGCTCAAGTCCATGTCGAATTTCTGCTCCACGAGACGCCGGAAGCGAACGCTGAGAAGGTCTTTTATGCAGGCGTCAAAATTCGGGCCGTAGTGCAATTGGGATAAAGTGTAATTGCCACGCTCATGGATCGCAGGCGCATCGGCCAGCACGTCTTTTTTAAGTTTGGGATCAACCGCTTGCTCGACATAGACGAAATCATAAGGATCGCGCCTTAGCTCGGCGTCGGCAATGGCAGTCTCGTCAAGGATTCGTAACGGGGCATCGACATCGGATAGCATCATAGGGATCCTTTTTAAAAGGGTGGACAAGACGGTTGATGATCTGCCGCGATGGCGATACCTTCGATCTCAATCAGCCACTCAGGCCGGCAGACACTGCCTTGAACGATGATCGTAGGAACAGCAGGCAAGAGTTGGGACAGCCGTGTTCTGACGGCGCTGGAATCAGCCGGATCGCGTAAATAAATAATCAAGTACATCATATCGGCCAAACTTGCTTTCCCGGCTTGTAGAAGAGAATCAATATTCTCCAGGGTGCGGTCCAGTTGTTTGAGCACATTGTCGGGATACAGGCAGACCCCTCGATTGTTGATGCTGGCGGTGCCGGAAATGAGAAAATGAGACCGGTCTTCGTAAGCAATGCGGGTGCCGCGCTCAAATGTCACTTGGTAGCTCTTGGCTGCGCAAAGTTTGTCAAAATCATTAAGGTAAGAGATCTGTTTAGGATCCAGGCCGAGGATCGAATACGCGTCCATATGGACCAAGTCGTGCAGATGCGCGTTGGAGCCCTGGATGCCCGTACTGGCGATAAAATGCGTATCCTCGGTGAGACCATGCCGAAGGAAGAGCTCACGGCGCTCCTTTACCATGCTTTGATAGCATGTATCAATGTCCCGGAGATAGATCCAGGTGCGTACACAGTTGTCGGCAAGATTCCCTTTTTCGGCAGAAAGCGCGGCGATCAGTTCTTTGAAAGCATTGCGTGTTTGTCTGGCCGGAGAGAATGTTGTATCAATGTCTTGGGAACAAAGGCCGGTACTCCAGAGATGCCCCAGTCCGTTTTTCCGGATCAGGACATGCCGCGAGGAAATACGCCGTCGGATCAAAGGTTTTTCACTTTCAATATGATAAGACAAAAGCGCGATCTTTGCGTAAGGTATGGGAGACTGTTGTAGGATCGAAACAGCGACCGGATGTTCAACAGTTCCGCATATCGTTGCAGAACGCCGGACGGCATCAGCTTGATTATGCGCGTCGCTCAGGAAAATACGGCGGAAAACGGCCGTGTTCGAGGCGAGGTTCAGAGACCGGAGTTTCTGGGTGTAATGAGTTTCGATATGCTGGACCTGCTCCTTGAAGTTCAGTCCCTCGGGGGCCGTGATAGTGAAGAAATGCTCTTTTTCTCCTTTCTTACCGGTAAAAACACGATGGACAACGTCGCCCGGGGAGGGCGCTTTGATCGCTTTATTTCCGGTTATGAGACTCAGCGATTTGAGTTTAAGAGATTCTGCCAAGCTCATTTAAGTGATTCCTCGGGTTGCATTGCCGGCATCCCTTGTGTTCGGGCCAGAAATCGATCGCGGACAAAGTCAGCGGCCTGCTGGGTATCCTTCAGAGGTTGATAGGTCCAAGTCTCGATCGCGCCTGAAAAGGAACGCGCCATGCCGCTCCTCATCAAATTTTCCAAAAAGCGTCTGTGCCGTTTTCCGGCACGGGGGAGATCATAAACGTAAACCGGTTTTCCGGTCGAACAAACTTCAGAAATCATAGAGATAGAATCGCTCGTAACGACGATCGCATCCGCAAGGGACAACATGCCGAAGTAAGGATTTTCTCCCTGGCCATCCCAAATAAAAGCGGGAATTTCCTGGATATATTGCTTTAATTTTTCCTCATTCTCCGCGCCTGTCCGGCGTGAAGGAGTGATCGCGAGCCCACCGCCAGTGTTTTTTGCAGCGATGATAAGCTTGTTGGCAAAATCGTACAAAATTGAGGATGTAAATTGCTGGTGCCGGTTTTTGCCGCCGACCAGAACGCAAATAAGAGGACGGGGAAGCGATGCCAGCAAAGGGCGAACTTGGTTGGCTCCGTTCATGAGTTTTTCGGGAGTGACGCGATGAATGGCGCCCTGCGTGACCAGGACATTGTCGCCGCGGAGTTTGTCATGCTCAGGTACGATGAGCGCGTCAAAGTATTGGGGAGGGATAAGCGGATCTTGGATATGAACAGTGAATGTTTTGCCCGCGCTTTTCTTACGAATATCCCGGGAGACGATTGCGCTAAGACGGCCGCATGAAATAAGCAGATCGGGCCATGGCGGGACAAAACCCTGATCTTCGAGGCTCAAATGTTGCCAGAAATGCTTGGGCCGGATAACCGTTTTATAAACATACGGAAGAGCCAATGCTTCCGCAAGGCCCATGGCCTGATTTTGCATGCCGATCGCAGCTTCTGTGATGACCCAACAGGAAGTGGTTGGCAAAAAACCTCCCGCGACTCCTTTTTCTATCATGGCATCTCCATTAAATGATGGATATGCATGAGGTTACACTTTTCAGAGAAAATTTCAATGCGAATTTAAACCGAGCTTCTAATAGATAAGGGAAAAGACAGACAGGGTATATTTATACTTTAAAAGGGTGCGTGCGGCCGAAGCCCGGAGGGCATAGACGCCCCATCCTTCTTTTCAGAGTCCTGGAATAGAGGATGTTAGTAAAACTGTCAGTGATTTGACCTCGTTCCAAGCATTTCAAACCATTTTTGAAACCCGCTGGCCGTCAAAAAGCCAGTTACAAATGTTTAACGGATTCCTTCTCGGCGAGGATGGAAGTGCTTTTGTTAAAATCAAATCCGTCTTGGCCCCAAGAATAGATCCGGACGCCTCTCAGGCCTTTACACAAAGAATCTTTTGTCAGAGAACTCACGAGCCCGGGAGATCCCGGATCAGCGTCCGTGAAGAAAATTCCCCAGGGCGCATCGGTCTCATCCAATGAAATGAAAGGATGGTTCATGAGAGCGCTTTTGAGGGCCGGGCTTTGTTTCAAGACTCTCAGCGTCCAGCATTGATCGTTCGCGGTGAGTTGAGGGGGGAGGGCGGCCCTGCAGCCCAGCCTGGCCTTGTACCGGAAAGAGCCGTCCCTGAGAAAACCATGGGAATAGCCCCAATTGGCGACACTTAAGTTCTTTTCCTTGATCCTCAAAAAAGACTGGAAAAAAATGGAAGACATGACTTCTTTTTTCTCCGATGGGTTTTTCATTCCGCCGAACAAGAGCTGTCCTTCCGTCGGAGCATAAGCCAAGACCACACCGCCGACCCATCCGTTCTCATTCGAAGCCAGGAGAAGCTCGCCGGAACGGAACCGCCTGAGAACTTCCTGATAGGGCTGAACAAACCCTTCGCCTTGATGGATATGGTTGGAGAACGACACATAGATGGTTTTGTAAAATTCGGCCAACTCCTTCTCATCTTGAGTGACCGTGTATTGGAGTTCATTTTGTTTCCAGAACCGTCTTATATTGGCAAGCGATCCGCTCTTGAGCGGTGAAGTCGTTTCGCTGTCCATATCCAGTTTCAGTTCAATCCAGGTGGGTATTTTAAAATGAGTTCTTCCTTTTAAAAGATGAGCGTTGTTAACGTTCATCTCAAAAAAGATCACATCGCAACCGGACCGGAGCGCATGCCGGATCAACCGGTCCGGGGACCGCGCGCCGAGAGGTTGTTGGGAGGCGCCCTCGGAAAAGAATGTCCGCAGGATGTAATTTTTATTCTGTTTGGATCCCGCATAGACGAGTTTGAAAGGTGAGCCGCCGCATTTCTCTGTGCCTGAACAGATCCAACTATCCCACAGCCCTCGATGTGTCCAGACGTGGATACTTTTTCTTGCAGTCCGGTACAAAGAATAAAAAGGGGAAGTCATCAGGCGCGCCCTGAAACCGTCCCACCTGAATAAAAGTTTTTGTTTTGCAGTCATGCCCGTCATAGGATACCGGTCCTTCTGGGTTGTAAGTCTGTCCGGTAAAACCCAACGGTTATTATGACGCTCTGGAAAAAGATAATCAAGATAGCGGTAGATGAGTGGAGCTATATGAGGCAAAACCCTACAGAACATCAAGTATTGGCCTTATGGCTCCCATCTTCTTCAGTGATAAGCTTTTTTAGGAGAATCTCAGCTCCGGGTTTAGCCAAAGGGATGGAAAAAGGCAACGATGGGTATCTCAGGTGAAACCAACAAGGAAGCGCGTTTGAATATTTTGTTAGGTTTGCTTAAATATCCTCCGGATTATGCGGGGGATGGATTGCGTCTCCACCGTATGTTGACCCGCCTTAGAGAAAGCAGCCGGGTCCAGGATGTTTTTGTCATCACCTCGTGGGACAAGCCCGAACAAAAAGCGGATCAAAACCTCCAGGGGATCTGCGTATTCCGCCCGGCAGAATCGACTTTGAAAAAGGAATGGAGAGCTTACGGAAAGTTTAAAAAGTTGACGGTCTTTCTTGGGGAGAGTTTTAATATCGCAAAACATTACTTCCGGCTCCATCGCCGGATTGATCTGGTCTTTACTTCGGGATCTGGATGGTTCCCTTCCGTCATTGCCTGGCTTGCGTGGCTGGATCGTAAACCGCTGATCAAAGAGATCGTGCTCATGGGTAGCGATGATCCGCTGACGCTCGCGAAGAAGCGCCTTTTGCTCCGCTGGATCTTCACGCTTCCGTTCCGGTTCGCCGATCTGATCGTGGTACTGTCTCCCGTTTTAAAGAACGCCTGCATTCAATTCGGTATTCCCGAGGAAAAGCTCTGGTCCCGTTTGAATCCCGTTGTTCTTCCATCCAATCTCAAAGAACAGCCGCCGTTTTTTCCCGATGCTCTGCCGGTCCTTCTTTGGGTCGGTGTTTTATCTCCAAGAAAAAATGTGGAGTTTTTGCTCCAAGCCGCCAAGTATTTGACTTCTCCCGTTCAGCTGTGTTTCGTAGGCCCCTCGGAAGATGATACCTATAGGGAAAAGCTGTCGGCGCTTGCGGATCAACTGCCTCCCTCCGTGAAAGTCTGTTTTTTAGGCAAAATGGAGGACCAGAGTCGCTTGTACGCGCTCTACCGGCAAGCCAAACTGTTTTGGTTCTCTTCGCTTAAAGAAGGGTCGCCTAATGTGGTCGCGGAATCGTTATTATGCGGAACGCCGGTCGTCTCTCTCCCGGTCATGGGTGCCGTGCCATTCCTGGTCGAGAACGGAAAAGACGGAGAGGTCGTGGACACGGCGAGTCCGCAGGAATTTGCCCGCGTAGCGGATCGCTGGCTGACCCGGGATGTTTCGAAGGAGTCGATCGCCTTCCGTGCACAGCAACGGTTTGATCACAAACCTATTGATGCAAAATATGTGGAACACTTTCAAAGAATCATCGGTCAAAAAAACCATCCCCATCATTCGCCGAACCCTTAATTTTACCGGAAAAGGGTCTATCATGAAACAATCGCGCGAGGGAGTTGAAGCAGGAAAAGAAAAAGAGAGGCGCGAATGGGTTCTGAAAGGTCTGACGCGCTCGCTTATTTATTATTATTCCACTAAAGGCAAGGAACGAATGTCCCGGTCGCTTCAGCGGCAGCAGCAATTCCAATCGTTGCAAGAGGCCGTGGCTTTTTGCGCTTCTACGGTTCCTTATTACAAGGATATTTTCAAGAAACATCATCTCTCGTCCGCGTTAGCGTCCTTCGAAGATTTTGAAAAAATACCTCTGACCCCCAAAACGGATCTTCGCGATCTCCCCGCAGAGCGTTTTTTCCCGTATGGACGATCGCGTTCTGACCACTGGTCCAGCACCACGACCGGTTCCTCGGGGATCCCCGTGAAGATCTACCGTGACTCGGTGGCGGATGCCTGGACGAAGGCCCTGCTGTTTTATATTTTGAATAAGGCCGGCGTGGGTCTCTTCGACCGGTTTTGCCGTATCCATGCCGCTTTGCCGGACCAGTCGAGTCTCAAAGGTTTTTTAATGCGGCTTGGAATCAAACGGTATTTCTCATTATCGGTGAGTGCGAGCAATGAAGAAATGATCAAGGATCTTCAAAAGATCGACCCCCAGGTGATCTATGCGTATCCTTCGACGCTGATCCATCTGTCTGTCTATATGGAGAAACATCATGTTCGGTTATTCCCGAAGGCATTGATCGGAACGGGTGAAATGCTGCCGGAAGGCTGGCGCCAGCATATCGAAAAGGTTTTTCAAGCGCCCCTTTACCATACTTATGGTTCCACGGAATTTCCGCGTGTGGGATTCGAGTGCCAAAAAAAACAGGGGTATCATCTCTTTCCCGATGTGGTCTATCTTGAGATTTTGGATGACCGGGGGCGTTCCGTGGTGGATCAGGAAGGGGAGATCGTACTGACGCATCTGAACAACCCCGGCATGCCTCTTTTGAGGTATCGGATGGGTGACTGCGGCATTTTGTCCACACGCTCATGCTCCTGCGGCATCACCTTCCCTCTGCTCGAGCAAGTGACCGGACGCATGGACGATTTTTTGGTCTTGCCGAGCGGGCACAAGGTCACTGCGCGTTTCGTGACGCAGTTGGAATATCCCGAGATCGAACGATACAGGGTGGTGCAGCGAGCGCCGGACCTGGTCGAAGCCCTTGTGGTCCCCGGCAACCATTTTAACGAAGCGGTTACTGAAAAGATCACACAGACCTTGCGGGACGCTTGTTTGAACGAAAAAGTGACGATCCGGATAAAGACGGTGAATGAATTGCCGTTATCACGGAACGGAAAACTACAGACTTTTTTCCGGGAGTTTAAGGCGAATGATGAGAGTGAGGAAACGCTTCGTCTCGCCCCTAGGTAGAGAAATCGGCTAATCGTTCCTATCATTATTTTTGAAAGGGAAGATTTCTTTGCTAGTATAGTGCCGAATTTTCTTGGAGGGGGGGACTCGGCCCGATGTTAAACTTCAATGATCTGTTCGCGGGAGAAGGATTTTTCAAGGCTGCAAATTACGGCCTTTTAATCCTGTGTGCCATTGTCCTCTTTATGATCGGAAAAAATTTCCTAAATACGAAAATAACAAAACGCATACTTCTTATTCTGGTTCTCGCGGATGTGATTTTCCTGTTTTTAAATCTTATTTTCAAAGGCAACTTCCTTATCGAAAAAGACAGGACCTATCCCGAAATCTTCCGCTATCTGGAAACCCTGGCTTGTTCCGCCTTTCTCTGGAAAATGAGTCTGAAATCCAAAAGTCAAATGCTCGCTTCATTTTCAATTTTTTTTATTCTTCTTTTCATTGATGATTGTTTTACACTCCATGAGAACATAGGCTTTTTGATGAGCGGGACGGCCATCGCGACTGCCGGGTCAAATATTCTTCATGTCCGGTCCAACGATGTGGGGGAAATGGCTTATTTTTTGATGTTGGGAGTGTTCTTTTTGAGTGTGGGTATTTACAGCTATTGCAAAGAAAAGGTCTTATGGAACCGATCGGTGGCAGAAAAAATAACCAAAGTAATGCTATTGGGTGGATTTATCAGCGTAGGATCGGATATGGTCAATCAGATGCTGCGAAACACCGTTATTGCCCACCATTTCTTCGGATTATTCCAGTCTTTTAGCAAAATGCTTTTTTTGTCTCTCCTGCCGGCCGTCTGTATGGACCTCTTTATACAGTCAAAAAACATCTCTCAACAGGCCTCAGAAACAACCATGGTCTCAAATTAGCACAGCTCCGAAACCCACTCGTCACGATCCCATCTAGGATGAATAAAGGAGTCGCGAGAAAAAATCTCGCAGCTCCTTTATTTTTTTCCGAAGAAATCAAGTTGATAGTGCTAATTTTATTTTAAAAACCGCCCCTCCGTCTTGCGGGGTGTTTGAGTGATGGGGGGCTAACACATTTAGAGAGTGGAGTTAATACGACTTCAAGAATCACGAAAAAAGTCAAAAAAAAGCGCTCTTTGATAATTCTTTTTTGCACCCTTACAGGCATAATAAACGCAATTTATGGTAAAAACAGAACATAAAAAAAGGAGAGCGATCATGCGCAATAAGCTATTTTTTAGAATAGTTTCGCTAAGCCTCATCTCTTTCTTCGGTCTATTTGCAGCGCCATGTCATGCGGCCACCGCCGAAACTCCAAACGAAACTTTAAAATCAAGCGCAGATTCATGGGAAACGCTCAATCCCGTTCTGAAAGATCCGCGCATTGTCACTTCGAGCGTCGCGGCTGCGAACGGAGACCGGATCAATGTCATCACCGACTGGACGAACTTTAGAGGTCCGAGCAGCGAGACTCAATTCAAGATCCGCCCCCTTTTCGGGTTTGGCCGTCATAAGGAAGCGTTCGTTCAATTCGATCTTCCCGTCAAGATCCATAAGGCAGACGATGCCGTTTTCGGCGGGCTCGACGGACTCGGGACAAGACTTGCATGGGTGTACTACAGAAAAAACAACATGACCCAGAGCGCAAGCTTTAAGGTGATTTCGCCAACAAATACTAACAAACATATCGCGGGCAGAACTACCGTGTTGAATCCCGAATGGGCCACCACCTATGTCATCAACGACTGGTTCGCGCTCACGGGAGTGGTGAGCTATGCTGTTTCAGTTCATCAAGACGAAGGAACAGAAAAGATCAACCAGCTTACCTTCAAACCCGTCCCCACTTTTCTGTTGCCTAAACAATGCTACTTTTTCGTGGAACCGGATCTGGCCTGGAATTTCCATGACGGCAGACTCGAACCGCTTATCCGGCCCACGATCGGGAAAGTGTTCGGGAAAAATAAGAATCTGGATATCAATGCTTTCTTTGAAGCGCCGCTTACCAATAACACCTCAAAAAAAGTTGAACTCTTTCGTACTGGCGTCGAAGTGATTTGGTATTTTTAATAAAAGTTATTTTAAGTTCGCAAGACTTTGGTTTTTGATCCCTCCGATCATTTTTGTGATTACGCCCGTTCTCAGTAACGTGGCGGAAGATGCGATCAACTGTTCCGTTTGGCAAAAAGAACGGGGCGCGTCCATTCCTCCTTGGCGGTTGAGCGTATCCTTTCTTCAGTCTAGAATTTTGCTAATTTTAATGCCCACTTCTATTTAGGCGAAAGGGGGGCGTGCGTTATCAATGTCCCATAATGCCCGGAAGTCGACAGGCGTAGTCCTCATTCCTCCAGAACTGACTGACTCGAGATTTCAATCCTGATGGGGCATACACCCCATAGTGATTTGACAGGACCAAGCTTATATTTCAGCATTTACTTGAATGCCCTGGTAAAAGACCGGGGCGTCTTAACCGGGGGAGGTTCGCATGGATTTGATCACGGTGGTCATCACATTAATCGTCGTCGGCGTTCTGCTTTGGGCCGTCAACCGCTACATTCCCATGGCCTCTTCGATCAAAAGCATCCTGAACATCGTCGTCGTGATCGTGGTCGTTGTTTGGCTGTTGCAGGGATTCGGAGTGCTCCAGAGCATTCACAACGTTAAAATCAAATAGCAACCGGGCGGGTCAATAGTTTTAGATCGAGCGGAGGAAGCATCATGATTGTTCGGTTGATCATCGGCATCGTCGGCGGAGGTCTTCTTGGTTATGGAGTGTATCACTTCATCGGATGCTCCTCAGGGACCTGTCCGTTGACGTCCAACCCGTGGATAAGCGCCATTATCGGTATGGTCTTCGGCGCGCTGTTGTCGAGGGCGATCTAAAGCGCCGCAATTGAAAGGGGTGGCGCAGGAAGTGGAAGACACGATGGTCAAAATCATGAAAGAAGCAGTCTAGGGCTGGTATGGACATTGCCCAAGAATTCTCAAGTGATACGAACTAACGTAAAAACCGGAATCAAGGGCAACAGCAACCCAAGAGAGGGAATGAACATGAAAGAATCAAAATCCGTGACTAAAGATCCGATCTGCGGAATGGCCGTGGACAAAATAACCGCTCTTCACGCCAGCCGCGATGGAAAGACGTTTTACTTTTGCAGCGCCCCGTGTCAGCAAAAGTTTCTGTCTGCATCCTCCGGTGCTGATCCGGAAAAAAAATCCGGTTGTTGCTGTAGATAAAAACTTCGCTTACAGCACAGATTGAAAAAAGTTTAAAATTCGCTTTATGCGCTTTATCGAAAGTATGGATCATCAGGGCGAACACCCCATAGCGTTCCTTTGATTTTCGGGTCAACATGTAGTTGTTTTTAATAAGGAGGAGGCAGTCATGAAAAATCCAAAACAGGATTCAACCGATGCGGACGCTACGCACGAACGTACCCTGGGTGAAAATGAAAAATTACGACGAAATAAAAAAGAGCGGGAAAAAGAGATAAAAATCAAAAACTGTCTGCCGGAACAGAATGCCGCCGGTCTGAATGAAAAAGACGGTGAAGATGAAGAAGAGGATCTGTACCGGAAAGAAGAGAATCGAGGCTCTGAGGAAGCGGCTTGATAGTTCTAAAATGTCACATTCTTTGCCCGGAGTCTGTCCCGTGATCCGGCGTGAGCATCTGGTTGTCCCGAAAAGTGACAGTGAATCATTCATTGTCATCAAAAGCGAAAAATAAAAGGAGAAAAACATGAAATCGCCCGCAAAGTTGATTTTAGCGGCTTTCACGTTGGGAGTCGTGACATTGCCGTGTTATGCAGATACAGTGACAAAAAGCACCACCACCACAGTTACCACCCTACGGACCAATGCGCCTATTTACATGGGGCCTGTGCAAGAGATGGAGCTGCAGGAGCTGACGCTTCAGGATTTTCAGCAGATCGCCGCTGATCCTGCCGCGGCCGAACAATTATACAGCGACTACCAGAGAGTGGTGAAACAGCCGAAACCCAATCAGGATCTAGTTCCTTATAAGATAAAAATCAAGGATCGCGATTTGACTTTGGCTGATTTTCAAGGGGCCAATGTGTCTGAGGAGCTCGCCCAAGCGCGGTATCAAGAATATCTTCGGAGTACTCCCATAGAGTCAAATGTAGATGGCCAAAATGTGCGGTACGTGTATGTTTATCATGCGCCTATCGCCCGGGCCGTTTCATGAACAAAGCGAGAGAAAATAAAGAGGAAGGCTTATCTTAACGCTTACCTCAAAAGTTCTTGTTTCTGATCCCGCCGCAACACGTTGGTGGACAGGCAATTCGGGAAGCCTGATTTTAAATGACTGCTCTCGAAACCAGACTCGCTAAAAGTTAAGCGCCATGTTCTGCCTATTGGAAGATGAAATCTTCCGATCCATTATGCTAAAATTATGCTTATTTAACTACGGGTGGTAGCTGCTAACTAAGGTGTTGTCATTGGCAGAAAGTCATCGGAGGGAAAATGTTATTCGAAAACATACGAATGGATTTAAAAAGTCACGAAGGCCACCTTTTCGACCAGGGATTTTGGGCGATGATCGTTTACCGGTTTGGAAGGTGGCAAATGGAGATTAATCCGCCCCTTCTGCGGTTTCCGTTCACTTTTTTTTACAAAGTTCTTTTTAAATTAGTGCAAATCCTGACAGGGATTGAGATTCCTTGCAAAACAAAAGTCGGAACAGGGCTCCGCATTCATCACCATGGAGGCATTATTGTCAGTTGCCATGCCGTATTGGGGGACCATGTCACGCTACGAAGCGGTGTTGTGATCGGGCACAATCATCCCGGCGAAACGGTCGGGCCCCGGCTAGGGAACGGGGTCGATATCGGTTCGGGAGCAAAAATACTGGGGCCTATCAGGATCGGGGATCATGTCAAGATCGGCGCTAACGCGGTGGTGATCACGGATCTTCCCTCCGATTGCACGGCGGTGGGTGTTCCGGCCAGGGTCATTTCTCATGAGTAAATCCCAAGGGGGTTTATATAAATGCCGTCATTTTTTTAGGCGCTTTACTCACAGATACGCCTGTTGGGGAAGGGCTGCGTGCGACGAAGTCTGATTGATTATGGCGCATGGATTTTTCTTAAGAAGTTTGCTACCATATATCTTTACGGTGTTCGTCAATAGTCACCGGCGGACGGTTAACGATAAGAAGCGAAACACACTATTCACCAAGGAGAAATACAATGAAAAAGGTGCTATTGGTGGTGCTGATGTTGTTGGTCGCGGGAACTGCTTATGCCGCGACGCCTAAAAAACATGTGAAATGCAATGTGAATGGAAAAATGCAGCGGGTCGAGACTGCCGATGCCTGCAAGGCTTTAGGGGGTACGGTGGTTGAAAAGAAGAAAACGACATAAGGATAGTTCCCGCGCATTTTGCGGAAACTGTGTTGCACAAAAGGAATTGCGAGAAAATACCTTGCAGTTCCTTTTTTGTTTTTCAGGGTTTTGAACCCATTAGGCTAGATTTTTGCTCGCTAATAATTTATCTTTTTCTCCGGAAGAGTTTCGATTTTTCCTATGATCCGAGCACCCCTATGAAACGCTAGGGGTGCCCGACATTTCAGAAACGGCGTTCACTTACCAGCCAGTCCGTGTAGAGTATAGAACCATCTGAGAGGGTGGAGTCACGAGGTTGTATCCCAGGGGTCCCTGGACATAATAGGCGTTGTTGTATACATAATAGGTGGTGCCTCCATAGAAGATCGGGGAATACCCGGGAGGCAATTCTCTGACGATCGCGCCCACTGGTGCGGTGACCATTTCATACCCGTAAGGCGTCCACTGATAATAGATCCCGTTCAGGCAATAGAGAATCCTGTTTGCGATCCTCAAGGTGCGATAACCCGCCGGGAGTCGATGTTCATAATGATGGATCGGCCGTTGAAAACGAACTTCCCGATGGCCAAGATTCTCTCTGGATCCTGATCTGGATTCTCCTTTGGGTGAACGCTCTTCATGTGATTGTTCCGGTACTCTCGAGGTTCTGTATTCCCAGGCGCTTTGTCCAAAGGCTGCCGCTGTCCGGACGGACCCGAAAACGCTCAAAACGAGAAATAAACCTATGCAACTTAATGTCTTTTTCATGGAAGTGCTCCTTTCTGCTGTGAAAGACCTATCTTTTCTCCTGTCGCCCTCTTAGATATTTTCAGCTCAGGGGAAGTTCCGTCGCAATGCCGCCGCAGAATGCCCTTTTCCCCTCGGGGAATAGAGATGAAGGAAATTTAATTTGGAATTCATCCTATCGTAATGTCGGGAAGACTATGCTCCGTATGTCGATGGGAGATTGATGTTAAAGTCGTTATATTCTGAGCGGAAAATTTGAAATGAGAGAGTAGAAAAATAAAAAAAGGAGAAGCAATGAAAAAGATGCTCTTGGTTGTACTGATGCTGTTGGTTGCGGGAACTGCTTATGCCGCGACGTCTCAAAAAACCGTGAAATGCGAAGTGAAGGGAAAAACAAAGTGGGTCAAGACCGCCAGTGCCTGCAAGGATTTGGGGGGGAAGGTAGTCGAAGTGAAGAAAGTTACCAAAAAATAGTCCTGAACGCTTTATGGGAGCGGTGCGTGGAAAGATAGAGTCGCTCGAGGAGGTTAACTCTCCGGGCGAGGGGTGGGGTCAATAGGCAGCATTTTTTGAAATGATCGGAACTTTTTTGAGGGATGAATGGTCCAAATGATTACAAGAGAGACCGTCTGGCAAAGTCGCACAAGACGGCTTCCGGGTAATTGCCGGAGATGCAATGAACGCGTAAGCGAGAAGGAGATCCGAAAATGTTTAAAAAAATCTTAGCTACGATTTTAGTTTTAACTTGCCTTTTACAGCCCTCTCTGGTCTTTGCGGACGAGCATGGATGGCATGGAGGACATGGAGGACATGGGTTTCACGGGGGATCTACTGCTTTAGGAATTGTCGCATTGTCGATAGCCGGTGCAGAATTTCTTTATAGCGCGGGTATGTTTTACAGAGCGACGCCTGCCGGCTATGTGGTTGTGCCCGCACCGATGGGAGCCGTTGTCCCAGCTTTGCCGCCCGGCTATACGGTCGTCTATATGGGGGGTATGCCGTACTACTATTACGGGAATGCCTATTATGCGGCGGCACCGAACGGCTATGTGGTCACAGCTCCTCCGGCCATTGCTGCGCCGATGGTCGCTGCTCCGGGTGCTGCGCCGACCCAAGCCCCCGTCCCTGCGCCTATTTCCCAGCAAACTGTCGCACCCGCTTCAAATGAACCTAGTAGTGCCGTTGAAACCTATATTCCCAATGGCAATGGGAGTTTTACGGTGGTAACTCTTCAAAAAACCGACAAAGGATTTTTGGGTCCCCAAGGGGAATTTTATGCTGATCATCCTACGGAAGAACAGTTGAAGGCGAGGTACTGTAAAAAGTGATGAACGGAGATCCCAGACTTGGAAGGCGCATGATCATGCGTAAATTCGTGGCCGTGTTTTTTATTCTCACGCTTATGCTGGGGGGCCTATCGATGACCGCTTATGCGACAGATTGCACGCAAGACACTCTGGCCGACCGGTTCGGGGATTGGTTTGGCAACCTTGGCAAAAAGGAAAAGATCAAACGCCGGAACATAGCCATGCGTCAAGCTAATCGTATTGCCGATTGCGCCGAACAGCAAGCACGGGCTGCCCAGGCCGTTAAAAGTCCGTCATGAAAAAAGCCGGGCATCACATGCCCATGATTGTCCCGGCCATTTTGTTATGCTGAATAAAAAGGCCTTCCGAAAGGGAGGCCTTTTCTTTTTCAGAATAAGCAAGATAATCCATCCTAATTCACCTTTGATTTTAATCAAGAATTAGGACGCCCCGATTTTTTCCCTCGAAAGGCCTCTCTGATCAAGCCCTCGCAAAAACTGCTCTTGTATGTATGTTAATGCGCATTCATATTACTGTATTATCCCCAAGCCCCTTTACGAATGAAAAACGACTAAAATTTTTGCAATCCTTCTTTGAACCACTATAATAAGCCGTCCTTGTTTCAGCGGAGGAAGTTCCCCCGCATCGAAAGCCAATGGATTTTAGAATTCGGTAAATAAAGCCTGGAGATCCGGACATGATCTACTTTGTGATCGCGGGGGTTGCTTTTATCAGCGAATATCTTGATTCGGGGCTTGGGATGGGGTACGGGACGGCGCTTGCGCCCATCCTGATCTTGATGGGGTTCAATCCGCTCGAGGTCGTGCCGGCGGTGCTGATTTCCCAGCTTTTCACCGATATCGCCGCTTGTATCAGCCACCACAGAATGTTTAATGTCGACCTGAGGCCGGGCTCATCAGACTTCAAGGCGGCATCGCTTTTGGGAGTTATGAGTATCATCGGCGTCGTGATCTCTGTTTTGGTTGCGATCAAGATCCCGAAATGGATCCTGACGGTCTATATCGGGTCCTTGGTCTTTGCGATGGGAGCGTTTGTTCTTTATACGATGAACCGGCCCATGAAATTTTCCTGGAAAAAATTGATGGGCGTCAGTCTCCTAGCGTCCTTTAACAAAGGGATCTCAGGCGGCGGTTATGGGCCGCTTGTGATGGGCGGGCAAATGCTTTCCGGGATGCATGTCAAGAACGCGGTCGGCATTACGGCCTTTGCGGAAGCGATCACATGCTTCGTGGGGTTCATGATCTATCTTATTACCGGCAAAGCGATCAACTGGAAGCTGACCTGTATTTTGATTGTGAGTGCCGTCGGGGCTGTTCCCATCGCTGCGTTCACCGTTAAAAATACCGCCTCAGTCCCTTTGAAACGGTATGTCGGGATACTCATGCTGATCCTCGGCCTTCTGACCTTGGCGAAAGTTGCCGGGGCTTAGGCTTTTCATTTGTTCTTTAAGATCCCAAGAAGCGAGACAAAAATTTTGACTTTTTTTAAGACCTAACATGATTAGCTTTTAAAAAATCGCGGCCTGCGGAGTAAGCATCATGACGCAACCGGCAAAAACAGGTTTTCAAAAAGTCGATGCACTTGAGATCCGTCTTTCCGACATTACCAAGGTCGTGATGCTGGGGGATCCGGGATGCACCTCTTTCTCTGATGACAGCAAAAAGGTCCTCGATCAGATCCTGCGCCAGGAAGCCGATCTCTTTTTCGTCCTGGGGGACCTTGCCTTTACGGATTCGATCGAAGAGTTGCATGAAATGATCGATTTTTGTAATGCCCGCGTCAAAGTGCCGATCTTTGCTACGCGCGGGAACCATGAACTTTCCAGCTATCCCAAGCTTCTGGGTTTCAGCTCTTATGCCCTGGTTCTGGACCACCACGTTTGTTTGTTTCTATGTAATGCCACCGGCCATTTTCTTGAAAGTGACCTCGATTTTTTAAAAAATAGCCTGGAAACATACCAAAACAAAAAATTCATCGTGCTCATGCATATGCCGCCCCCATCGAATGTTTCCAGGGAAAGTTTAAAGAGTGAGGATTGGGAAAAACTCAGGGCCGTTTTGGATCCCCATCGGGAAAAGGTCCAACACCTGTTCTGTGCTCACATGCACGGGTTCCATGAATATGAGATCAACGGCTATCCCGTCACGATCACAGCCGGCGGCGGAGCTGCCATGATCCATGAGTTATTCCCGCCCGCGCAGAAGCTCCATCACTCTATCGCTGTTTTCCTTCATCCAAACGGTTCCTTGAGCAAGGAAGTCATCCCCGTCAGGGCAGGGGTCGTTTGAAATTGCCAGGAGCATGATCCCAGATCAGACTGGCGGTAAACAAACTCGTGATACAATACCCCAACATACGGGGAGGGTTTTTATGCCGCAAGGTCAGGTTGAACAGCACCGCACACACCGGGTAGGCTGGTTGCGCGCTGCGGTTTTAGGCGCCAATGACGGCATCATTTCGATCGCAAGTCTTGTGGTGGGAATTGCGGCCTCGCACGCGTCCCGGGACACTGTATTGACCGCCGGCGTCGCGGGCTTAATGGCGGGGGCGATGTCCATGGCGGCCGGGGAGTACGTATCGGTCAGTTCGCAGGCCGATACCGAGCGCGCGGACCTGGCGCGCGAACGCAAGGAGCTCGAGGAAGACGATGAAGGCGAGCGCAAGGAACTGGCCGCCATCTACGTGGAACGGGGGTTGGATCCGCAGCTTGCCAGACAAGTCGCCGACCAACTTATGGCCCATGATGCCTTAGGTGCACACGCCCGTGATGAACTCGGTATTTCCGTGAACATGACAGCGCGTCCGGTGCAGGCAGCATTGGCGTCCGGAGCGACTTTCTCTACGGGTGCGGCCATGCCGCTTCTCACCGTCCTTATAACGCCGCAAACAGGACTCATTCCCATCGTTTTTGGGAGCTCGCTTTTTTTTCTCGCGGGATTAGGTCTTTTGGCAGGATTCGCAGGAGGAGCGCCCATGGGAAAAGCGGCTCTGCGCGTGACGTTCTGGGGGGTGCTTGCCATGGGATTGACGGCTGCCGTGGGCGCTTTGTTTGGAGCGGTTGTCTAATTTCTCCCCAGTGGTCCAATCCGTGTCCATGATCCGCCCATGCTAGAATTATGCTCATCCCATCTTTAGAGATAGCCGATACAAATTCGTGGCGGTTGGTTTGCAACTTCTAATGGGAACAGGAAGCTTGCAAAAGGCAGTCCTAAAAAGAAGCCGGCTCGCGATCCTTAGCAGAACTAATAGCCGAAGACATTAACGATAGAAATCTGATAAAATAAAAAATATTTTGGATGATATCGGGCGTAGCGTTCCCGCAATGCTGGAAGGAGGCGTTGTGTCAGAAATAGTGAAAAAATTGGAAACCTTGGAAGCCGAAAATTACCGGCTTCTTGAAGTCGCCAAGTTGACGCGCGAAGGCATGCAGACGCTCGAAAAGCAGAACAGGGAGTTTAAGGCGACGACAGAAGCCGCGCGCCTGAAGATTCATGCCCTTGAACAAAAGTGCGCGGAACAAGAGAGTAAGATCGCGGATCTGGAAAAGGTCCAAGCCGAAACAAAAAAAGCGTTATTTGAGAATGAAAAATCACGCATCGGCAGAGATCTTGAGACCAAAGTCGCGGAAGAGGCCCGGCTGTTGGAAAAGATCCAGGTTCTCGAGACGAAATATGCGCAGAAAGAAGCCGAGGCCAAGACGAACGAAGCCGCCATGAAGGAGCAGGCGGAGAAGCACCGTCTTGCGATCAAGGAGCATGAAGCTACCGCATTACAGCAGTTAGAGAAATATCGTCTTGCGATCGAAGAGAAGGAAGCCGCCATAGCGCAGCAGGCGGAGAAGTATCATCTCGCGATCAAAGCCAACGAAGCGATCATGGCGCAGCAGGCGGAAAAGCACCGTTTTGCGATCAAGGCAAACGAAGCGATCATGGCGGAGCAGGCCGAAAAACACCGTCAAACGCTCAAGGCAAACGAAGAAGCCATGGCGCAGCAGACGGAAAAGCAACATCTTGCGATCAAAGAGCATGAAGCCAAGCGACGGGCGGCGGAGGAGGCGAAGCGGAGTCTTGAAGGCGAGAAAAAAGCCCTTGCTTCCGAGCTTGCCGGAAAGGCAGCCGAGTGGGCGCGGTTGAGGGCGAGTCTTCAAGAGTCCGGGGGGACCTTGGAGAAATTGAACGCCCGCATTCTTGAACTGAAGGAAGAACTTCAAAATGCGAACAAACATCTCAAGGTACTGCAATCCGAGAAAGAGGCGTTGGAAGAAGAGAAGCAGGCCGCGCTGAAGTCGGAGGCCGAGAAGGCCGCATCTTTGGCGGCTTTAGGGGAGTTCAAGGGACGTCTTGAGGGTGAGAAAAAACGACTCGAAGAAGAGAAGCGGAATTTCAGCAAGGAGCTTGAGGCCAAAGCCACGGAAGAAGTCCGGTTGTTGGAGAAGATCCAGGGCCTCGAGACGAGATACGCGCAAAGGGAAGCCGAGATCAAGGCGCACGGAGGGGCTTTAGCCCAACAAACAGAAAAGCACCGTCAAATACTCAAGGCAAATGAAGCGTCCATGGCACAGCAGGCGGAGAAGCTCCGCCTTGTGACCAAGGAGTATGAAGCCAGGCAACGGGCGGCGGAAGAGGCGCGGCGAAATCTTGAAGGCGAGAAAAAAGCCCTTACTTCCGAGCTTTCTGAGAAGGTTGCGGAAGAGGCGCGACTGAGGGCAAGTCTCCAAGAAGCCGGTGGGACATTGGAGAAACTGAACGCCCGTGTCGTTGAGTTGAAGGAAGAGCTTCAAAACACGAACAAGCATTTTAAGATGCTCCAATCCGAGAAGGAACAACTGGAAGGGGAAAAGCAGGTTGCGCTGAAGTCAGACGCGGAGAAGGCCGCCTCTTTGGCGGTTTTAGGGGAGTTCAAGGGACGTCTTGAGGGTGAGAAAAAACAACTTAAGGAAGAGCTCCAAAACACGAACAAACATTTTAAGGCGCTGCAATCCGAGAAAGAAGCATTGGAAGAGGAGAAGCAGGCCGCGCTGAAGTCGGAGGCCGAGAAGGCCGCCTCTTTGGCGGCTTTAGGGGAGATCAAAGGACGTCTTGAGATCGAGAAAAAACAACTTGCAGAAGAAAAGCGGAATTTTAGCAAGGAGCTTAATGCCAGAGCCGCGGAAGAAGCCCGGCTCTTAGAAAAGATCCACGAGATCGAGGCGAAATACGCACAAAAGGAAGCTGCGCTCAAGGCAAACGCAGAAGCCATGGCGCAGCAGGCGGAGAAGCACCGCTTTGCACTCAAGGCCAATGAAGCGGTTATGGCGCAAGAGGCGGAGAAGTACCGCCTTGCGCTCAAAGCGAACGAAGCGCAGCAGGCGGAGCAACATCGTCTTGCGATCAAGGCGAACGAGGTGGCCACGGCGCAGCAAGTGGAGAAGTACCGTCTCACGGTCAAGGAGTATGAAGCCAAACAACGGATGGCGGAAGAGGTGCGGCGGAATCTTGAAGGCGAGAAAAAGGCCCTTGCTTCCCAGCTTGCGGGGAAGATTGAGGAAGAGGCGCGACTGAGGGCGAGTTTTCAAGAGTCCGGAGGGACTTTGGAGAAGCTGAACGTTCGTGTCGTTGAGCTGAAGGAAGAGCTTCAAAACACGAACAAACATCTCAAGATGCTGAAATCCGGGAAGGAACAACTGGAAGGGGAAAAGCAGGCCGCGCTGAAGTCAGACGCAGAGAAGGCCGCCTCTTTGGCGGCTTTAGGGGAGATCAAGGGACGTCTTGAGATCGAGAAGAAACGGCTCGAAGAAGAGAAGCGGAATTTCAGCAAGGAGCTTGAGGCCAGGGCCGCGGAAGAAGCCCGGTTATTGGAAAAGATCCAGGGCCTCGAGGCGAGATACGCGCAGAAAGAAGACGAGATCAAGGCACACAGAGAAGCTTTAGCGCAGCAGGCGGAGAAACATCGTCTTGCACTTAAGGCCAATGAAGCGGCGATGGCGCAAGAGGCAGAGAAGTATCATCTTGCGCTGAAGACGAACGAGGCGCAACAGGCCGAAAAGCACCATCTTGCGCTGAAGGCGAACGAGGCAGCCACGGCGCAGCGAGTGGAGAAGTACCGTCTCGCGATCAAGGAGTATGAAACCAAGCAACAGGCGGCGGAAGAGGCGAGGCGCAATATTGAAGGCGAGAAAAAAACCCTTGCTTCCGAGCTTGCCGGGAAGATAGCGGAGGAGGCGCGGCTAGGTGCAAGTCTTCAGCAGGCCGGCGAAATATTGGAAAAACTGAATGCCCGCGTCCTTGAAATGGAAGAAGAACTTAAAAAAACGAATAAATGTCTCAAGGCGCTGCAATCCGAAAAGGAGGCGTTGGAAAGGGAGAATCAGGCTGCGCTGAAGCTGAATGAGAAAAAGAGTTCTGTGATCGCGGCGTTGGAGAACGATAAAAAACTTTCAAAAGAAGAAGGACAACGTCTTTGGGCGGAGAAGAAAAATCTCGAAGAGGAACGAAAACGTCTTGAAGGTGAGAAACTCCGGGTTGAGAACGAAAAGAAGCGTCTGGAGGGGGAAAGACGGAATTTCAGCAAGGAGCTTGAGGCGAGAGCCGCGGAAGAAGTCCGGTTGTTAGAAAGGATCCAGGGCCTCGAGGCGAGATACGCGCATAAGGAGGCCGAGATCAAGGCGAACGAGGCGCAGCAGACGGAGAAGCACCGTCTTGCGATCAAGGAGTATGAAGCTAAACAACAGGCGGTGGAAGATGCAAAGCGGCATCTTGAGGGAGAGAAAAAGGCTCTTACTTCCGAGCTTGCCGGGAAGGTTGCGGAAGAGGCGCGGCTGAGGGCAAGTCTTCAAGAGACGCGAGGAACATTGGAGAAGCTAAAGGGAGAGCTTCAAAACGCGAACGAAAATTTTAAGACGCTGCAATCCGAGAAGGAGGCGTTGGAGGGGGAGAAACAAGACGCGCTGAAGCTGAGTGAAAAGAAGAATTCCGTGATCGCGGCGCTGGAGAACGATAAAAAACTTTCAAAAGAAGAGGAACAACGTCTCTGGGGCGAGAAGAAAAATCTCGAAGAGGAGCGAAAACGTCTTGAAGGTGATAAGTTGCGGCTTGAGAATGAAAAGAAGCGTTTGGAAGGCGAGAGAAGGAGTTTTAGCAAGGAGCTCGAGGCGAGAGCCGCGGAAGAAGTCCGGTTGTTAGAAAGGATCCAGGGCCTCGAGGCGAGATACGCACAGAAGGAAACTGAGATCAAGACGAACGAAGCGCAGCAGGCGGAGGAGTACCGTCTCGCGATCAAGGAGTCTGAAGCCGAGCGTCAGGCGGCGGAAGATGCAAAGCGGCATCTTGAAGGGGAGAAAAAGACCCTTGCTTCCGAGCTTGCCGGGAAGGTTGCGGAAGAGGCGCGGCTGAGGGCGAGTCTCCAAGAGTCCGGAGGGATTTTGGAGAAGCTGAACGCCCGCATTGCTGAACTGAAGGAAGAGTTTCAAAACACGGACAAAAATTTTAAGGCGCTGCAATCTGAGAAAGAGGCGTTGGAAGAGGAGAAACAGGCCGCGCTGAAATCAGACGCGGAGAAGACGTCATCTTTAGCGGCTTTAGAGGAAATCAAGGCGCGTCTTGAGATCGAGAAGAAACGACTCGAAGAAGAAAAGCGGAATTTTGACAAGGAGCTTGAGGCCAGAGCGGCGGAAGAAGCCCATCTGTTAGAAAAGATCCAGGGTCTCGAAGCGAAATATGCGCAGAAGGAAGCCGAGATCAAGGCCAACGAAGCGCAACAAATAGAAAGGCACCGTCTTATGATCAAAGAATATGAAGCCAAACAACGGGCTGCGGAAGAGGCGAGGCGGGATCTTGAAGGCGAGAAAAAGGCCCTTGCTTCCCAGCTTGCGGGTAAGGTTGAGGAAGAAGCGAGGCTGAGGGCGAGTCTTCAGGAGGCCGATGGGGCGGTGGAGAAGCTGAAGGAAGAGCTTCAAAACACGAACCAACATTTCGAAGCATTGCAGTCCGAAAAGAAGAGTCTCGAAGAAGAACGCAGGCATCTTGAGAAAGCCATGAGCGATCGTTTCGCGCAGACCGACGCCCAGTTGGAAAGGCTTACACAACAGTGCGCCGAATTCGATGATGTGATAACCCAAACAAAGAACGAACGGGATCAGAAAGCCCGCATGGTCGAGGACCTCACGGAGACGGCCAAAAAGATGGAAGTGCTCTTGAAGGAAGGGGAAACCGAAAAAGTCTCTTTAGAAAAAGAACTCAAACAAGAGAAAGAAATGCGCGTTAAGGTCCAGGATCATGCCAAGCATTTGGAAGAGGCTTTTCTTGCTCTGGAGAAAAAAATCAACACGATTCTTTAGATCCCGCAGATGTGATCCTCAGGGAAGTATTTAANNTATTCCTCGGGATATTTTTGTTTCTCGTGCTTCTGGAAGTGAGTCTGCGCCTGGGTGGATTCGTCCTGCAGTCGATACAAGAACACGAGAACTTACAATCCATAAAACAAGGAGGCGTCTACCGTATCCTCTGCTTAGGGGAGTCTACCACGGAGAGGCAATACCCTCATCTTCTCGAGCAGGTCCTGAACCAGCGCAATATCGGGGTGCGCTTCAATGTCATAGATAAAGGCAGATCCACTGCGAATACCCTCTATATATTAAGTCGAGTCAAATCTTATTTGACCGAGTATCATCCCGATATGGTCGTCGCGATGATGGGGATCAATGATAAAGGCGTCAAATATTATGAAGATATCCCGGAGTCGGATACTTGGCTCTTTAAACATTGCCGGGTCTATCGATTCGGCCGGATGCTGTACATGCATCTTTTGAAGGCGCTCCGGAAAAAGGACATTTATGGATTCACCCCAAAAGCTTCGGGCGGGAAGGCCAAGTCGGAAGTCGCAGATACGGTTCCTGAAAAATCAAAACCAAGCAGTCCTTTTCTGATCAGCAGCAGGCGTTTTTGGGGAACGAGACTTGTCAATGCTGAAAATTCATTCAAGAAAGCCGTGGAAATGAATCCTAAAAACGATGATGCCTACGTTACGCTGGGACGGATTTGCCAAGAAGATTATACCGATTACCTCCGAGCTGAAAACTTATTCAAGAAAGTCATCGAAATCAACCCTAAAAACGATCAAGCCTATACGGCATTAGGGCAACTTTATGTCGAACAAGTTAAATTTCCCCAGGCCGAAAGTTTATTCAAGAAAGCCCTGGAAATGAATCCTAAAAACGATGATGCCTCCGTTGGATTTGGAAAGATTTATAGAAAACAAGGTGATAACGTTCAAGCCGAAGCCTTTTTCAAAAAAGCCATCGGGCTTAATCCTAAAAACGATCATGCCTACGTTGAATTAGGGCAACTTTATCTCGATCAAGGGAAATTTCTACAAGTCGAGGATTCCCTGAAGAAGGCTGTCGAGCTTAACCCCGAAAATTACCGCGCTTGGCTTGATTTGGGTAGGATCTACCGGAAACAGCATAAATTTCCAGAAGCCGAAGACGCCTTCAAGAAATCCATCGAGCTTAATCCCGTGAACGATTATGCCTACGCTGAATTTGGGGCGCTTTATCGGGAGGAAGGCAAATTTCCCAAGGCCGAAGACCTTTTTAAGAAAACTCTCGAGCTTTACCCCGAAAACGATCGCGCGGCGGGAGCCCTGCTGTCAATGTATGAAGAAATGGGCAAGCCGGAACTGGCGAAAGAATATACTGAAAAAGTGAAGAGGTTGAAATCAGAGGATTATGGTGCCATGACAGTCAACAACCATCGAAAACTCAAAGAGATTCTGGATCGAAAAGGGATCAAGCTGGTTTGCGCGCAGTATCCGATGCGTCATGTGGAGCCACTCAAGAGGATATTCGAAAATAATGCGGGCATTGTCTTTGTCGATAACGAAGGTGTCTTCAAGGAAGCGGTGAAGCAAGCGGGTTATAAAGAGTATTTTAAGGATATGTTTGCCGGCGATTTTGGTCACTGCACTCAAAAAGGTAACGAGCTTTTAGCTCAAAATATCGCCAATGTGATCCTCAGGGAAGTATTTAAAAGCGGGAAATGACAGATTTCAACGGCGGGGCATGCAAGGGGTAAAATCCCGAAGGCGCATGCGGTTTTTCGATCGCAATAGAAGTTTACAAATAAGCGGAAAATAATTTTTCGAGATTTTTCAGTTTTTCGGGCTCAAGGGTCATCTGCGTGAACTGGGCGTAGCAGTCCAAATTTCCGATGGCGTTGAGGTTTGCGTCCGAAAAACCGGCGCTCTGAAGACGTTTATGAAAAGCGCGGTTGACGGTGGCCACATCCCGGTAGATCTTGTCCAATCCTTTGAATTCCCAATCGATCTCGCCGCCTTTTTTTTTAATAAAAAATTGCGCCAGCGCGTACATGGAAAGTGCCCGGTACGTCGTCTCGGCCATGGTGGCGAACGGCAAATGGATCAGTACCAGCGGGCGGAGCTTATTCATGATGGGACATCCGCTTGTGACCATATAAATTCCGAAAAGGGACCGCAGGGCGTCATGAAGCGGGATGTCCCTTTGATAATTCCTGGGCTTTGTCCGGATCGTGACGCTCACCTCCTCATAGGAAATATTCTTCGAAAATCCCGCTGTGATCTCGATAAGACTCACCGCGACGGGACAATGAGGATGGTCCTTGGGATCCAGCGGACAATTTTCGCATTGGCAGCAGCCGAGCTTAGTCCATTCCGGATAAACGGCGGGAAGGGGGAGCAACAAGGCAAGAGAATCAGGGTCCAGTTCGATCAGGAAATTTTTCTTTCGGCCCTCCCGTGAAGAGATCTCATATTCCAGCCGGATACTCTTTTCTGTCATGGAAAACACTCCGCATTTTGGAACAGGCGCATCATAACACATTTTCCGCTCTTAATGAACCGCCGGGAAAACTTGCCTATGGCGATAAACTTCCCGGAACGGGAACCATGGCGAGGCCCACGAGGCTTCGGGCGGCCATTTTTTAAAGAGGATGTTTGATTTAGGCGATTAGATTTTTTTACAGTATAATTTACGGGATAAAATATGGTTTTCTTATGGCTTATTTCAACAACTCGCAGAGCTTTAACGAAATAAACGACGGGGGGGATTATGGGAATGGAGCCGAACCTAGAGCCTGAGCCGGAGATAAATCCAGAACTGGAACGGGAGATGAATCCAAGGCCGGATCTGAGCCCAGAGTCGGAGCCAGAATCGAATCCGGAGACGAAACCGAAAATTTGTCCGCGTTGTTCAGCAAAAAATAACCCCGAGTTTACGATATGTTGGAAGTGCCAGCATTCATTTTTGCCATGGAGTAAGCGGGTCTGGTTTTGGGCGGAAGGCATTTCGCTCAAGCTGATTTCATTTGTGCGGCACCTGCTGAATCTGTTGGGGGTCCTATTGCTTGTGGGGCTGGGCCTTTTTTGCTGGGGCCTGGTTTCCCAAGTCATTCTTGGAGAAATGACCACCGGTCAATATATCCACAAGATCAGTTTGGATTTAAAACAAAGCAAACAGATCTTCGAACAGGCCGTCATGAACGAATGGCGGGGGCCCATTTTGGAGAGTTTTAATCGAATCACAATCGTCGGAGGCAACGGATCCGTTAGGAAATATTTTGGGAACGGGTGTTTAAAAAGTGAAATACCCTACCGAAATGGAGAGCGGGAGGGCATGGCTAGGCTGTATCACGAAAACGGGCGAGTGAAGGCAGAGGGTTTGTACAAGAACGGAAAGCTTGTGGGAAGGACGAAAGAATATTACGACAACGGATTCTTAAAGACCGATCAGGCAGGTGAGGAAGTATTCGGGCAGACAGACGTGGGCAAACCCGCGCAGAAGGTCCGTGCAAAAACGGAAACCTTGTGGGAAAAATTCGAGAATATTACGACATCGCAAAAAGTCGGATGAGGAAACATCCGGGCAGATAGACGTGAAAAAATCTGCGAAGAAGTCATGGAAAAAATAATAATCTGATAAGCAATGAAAAGGAGTAAGCATGTTCGATCTTAAGCAGCTTGGGGATATGGCAAAAATAGCGGGAGAAGCTAAACATATGCAGGAGAAGCAGGAGAGAATGTCGAGAGAACAAATGGAAATACTTCAAAAAATATCCGCCCAGATGGATACGGTCATTGCCCTTCTGAAAGATGGTAAAAAATAAGAGGCAAGGCTCCCATTTTAAAGGGGGCTTCGCCGTTTCTGCATGAGATATAGATTATCAATGGGAATAAAAGCGTTTTTTTCGCTGGGCATTTTTCTTCTTCTGGGGATTTCGCCGGTGAGTCTTTGCCGGGCCTCTGATTCGTTTACCGTTTCCAGCGTTGTGGACGGTGAAACTCTTGAGCTTTCAAATGGCGAGAAGATCCGTTTGATCGGGGTCGACGTCCCCGCATCTTCCAAAAACGTCAAACTTCGCGATGATATCAAGAGCACGGGAAAGGACGCCCCGACGCTCATAGCGGCCGGGAAAAACGCGGCAAAGTTCCTTCGCGAATTGATCCAGAATAAAACGGTCGTTCTGGAACATGATCTCGGGGAGAAAGAAAGGTCCGGCCGGCGATGGGCGTATGTTTATTTTTATCTGGATCCCCGTCTCAATATAGAAATACCCGAAGCTTGGTATACGGAACTCGTTCCGGAAACCAAAGAAAGGCAGCTCCGGGTGTTCCTGAATGCCACGCTGATAAGGGAAGGCTATGCGTCCATGAAGGTCATCTCGCCGAACGTGAAATATCAGGAACTTTTCTCGAAGTTACAGGAAGAAGCAAAAGCGCAGAAGCGGGGGTTATGGGCTTGATGAAGTGTGGAAGATTTCCGATTTCTCGCGGAGTTTTCAAAACAAAAAATCAGGAGATCCGGCGGAGTGAAGATCGAGCAGAACAAGTCTCTTAAATCTCTCAACACGTTCGGCATCGATGTTGCGGCGAAGTATTTCACGGAGATCCGCTCGGTCGAGGAATTCAAGGAGCTTCGCGGCGACAGGCGGTTCTCCGGCGAGGAAAAGCTGATCCTCGGGGGCGGTAGTAATATTCTTTTGACAAAAGATTTCGACGGGTGGGTCATAAGAAATGCGATCCCCGGAGGTACGATCACAAGTGAAACAGAGACTGAAGTGATCCTGAGGGCCGGAGCCGGCGTCGAATGGAACGATCTGGTGTTTGGGTGCATCGAAAAGAATTATGGGGGGCTTGAAAATCTTTCGCTTATCCCGGGGCTTGTGGGCGCCGCGCCTATTCAGAATATCGGGGCCTACGGTGCTGAGCTCAAAGACACCTTCCACGAACTGGAAGCGATCGATCTTCGTTCGGGCGCCCCGGTAAAATTCAACGCTGGTGATTGTGCCTTCGGATACCGGGATAGTGTTTTTAAACATAAATTCCAAGGACAGTTCCTCATCAATTCGGTTTCGTTCAGGCTTGCGAAGCTCTCCGCGCCCAAGGTCCATTATCACTTCCGGGTCGAATACGGAGATGTCCGTGAAACCCTGGGCGAAATGAACGTCCAGGACCTTTCCCTTAAAGCCGTGAGCGACGCGATCTGTCGGATCCGGCGCGCCAAACTTCCGGACCCGAAGGAGCTGAGAAACGCCGGAAGTTTTTTCAAGAACCCTGCTGTTTCTCTAACTCAGTTCAAAGTGCTTGCTTCCCAACATTCCAAGGTGCCACACTATCCGCAAGAAGACGGGACCGTCAAGATTCCGGCGGGCTGGTTTGTCGAACAATGCGGATGGAAAGGGAAAAGGGCTGGACGCGTGGGTTCCCACAAAACTCAGGCGCTGGTGCTTGTGAATTACGGCGGCGCGACCGGCCAAGAGATCCTGGAGTTTTCGGAAATCATTTCAAGATCGGTAAAAAAAAGATTCGGGATCGAGCTCTCCCGTGAAGTGAATGTGGTCTAAGCGTCGCGCAGGTTCCAACCTGTGTTGGGGCTCGAAGAGGGCATGGATCCTATGAGACACTCCTCCTGTGACACTGGAGCTGAGGTGGGCGATGTTTGAGGAAGAAGGGCCGAAGGATTGGGAGGTTCGGGATGAAGAGGCCCCTGAGCGGCTCCAAAAGAAATGGGAGCAAGAAGAGGCGAGGGGCCCTCGAAGGACCGTCTGTCCGTCCTGTAAAAAAGAGACCTCTACGGAGAACCTGACCTGTATTTTCTGCGGCACTGATCTTGATTTTAAAGACGAAGGTGATCAGTGCCGTCCAAACTACCCGTTTGGGGAAAAAATAAAAAGTTTGGGCAGTACTGAGATCCCTCAAGAGAGCTGCCCGGTCCGCTGCTTTTTCACCTGGATCCAACGTTTATTCAAAAAGGAATAATATGAAAAAATGTCCGTTTTGCGCCGAAGAGATCCAGGACGAAGCCGTCAAATGCAAGCATTGCAGTGAATTTCTTGTTGCACGTCCCGAGGTGCCCAAAACCCCTTGGTACGGCAAGACCGCGGTCTTGATCGTCAGCTTTTTGACCGTGGGGCCGTTCGCTTTGCCGCTTGTGTGGTTCAATCCGACGTATAGACGCCGCACAAAGATCATTGTGACCGTGATCGTGCTGGCGCTGACCGGCGTTCTTGTTGCGGCGGCCTTTAATGCCGTCAGGACGATTTACGGTTATTACAAACAGGCAGGTGTTTTTTAGCTTTTCTCACGGGCAAGGTTCGTGGGTCCTATTTCATTGCGTGGCCCGTGTCTGATAAGATTGATGAAGCAGGATTTTTAATTATAATAAGATGATTTTCCACCATCTCAACTTAAAGAAGGGAACCAATCTATGCGTAAACTCATGATAACGTCCTTCATTCTTGCCCTCATGCTCGGAGGCCTTTCCATGACCGCTTATGCCGCGGCTTGCGGCAAGGACACTCCGATGGATCAGGTCGGGGACTGGTTCGGGACTTTCGGCAAAAAGGGAACGGAAAAAGATCAGATCCTGGCCAAGCGCAAAGCGGATCGTTTGCTTGCCTGCGCGAAACGGGAAGCCGAAAAGGCTTCCAAGGAAGTGCAGCAATCCGGCGCAGACATGAAAAAAAGGCTTGGGTTCTAATTCGCAAGCCTTTTTTCAGTGAGAACATAAANNCCGGTTTAAAAAATCGGGTCTTTTTTTAAGAGGAGGAAAACATGAAGCGCTTTCTAGGAACTGTGCTTGCGGTTGCGGTCGTGATCGCCGTGATCGATATGATCCTTCACCATGTGATCCTGATGGATGCTTACAAACAGACGATGCATCTTTGGCGTTCTGAAGCCGAAATGAAGGGTCTTTTTTGGTTGATCTGGGCAGGATATCCTGTATTTGCTTCGTTTTTTGTCTGGATTTTTGCCAAGGGTTATGAAAAGGACAAGCCAGGACTCGGGCAGGGACTGCGCTTCGGGATCCTAGCCGGACTTTTGGTGTATACGGCTTCCAATCTCATGTGTTATGCCGTGATGCCTCTTCCCGTGGCGATCCCCGTGGCGTGGTTCCTGGGCGGCATGGCGGAGTGTGTGGCCGGGGGCATGGTTGCCGGAATAATCTATAAGCCATAAAGGCGGCGGAATTAGGAAACTTTTAGGTAAGGGGCCCTGTCTAAGGGGTCGAGGCTTGAGGTATGAACCGATGCAAGAGATTGAGCGGGAACTGATCACCAAAGCGGGACAAGGGGATAGGGAGGCCTTCCGGGAGATCTATCAAAAAGCCTCCGGATATGTTTACACCCTGGCATATCGCGTCGTGAATACGAAACATGACGCCGAAGAAGTGACGCAGGATGTGTTCCTCAAGATCCATCGCAGTCTCAGCTCTTTCAAATTCGAGTCGTCTTTCAAGACCTGGCTTTACCGGATCGCGGTGAATACCGCTCTTAATCACGCGAAAAAAAGAAGCCGCGTGACGACGCACGAAGTGGAAGAGGTCTTTGAAGATCCCGCGACCGTGACGCAACCCGATGCGGGGAAGCGTCTGGAAGCCGGAGAAACGGAGCAGCGGCTTAAGGTCCTTCTCGATCAGCTGAACCCGGACCAGAGGGCTTGCATCGTTCTCCGGGAGATCGAAGGGCTGAATTACCAGGGGATCGCAAACAGCCTGGGCATTAACATCAACACAGTCCGTTCGAGGCTCAAAAGAGCCCGTGAGACCCTGATGGTCCTCGGGCAAAAGGAGGTGGCGAGCCATGGAGTGTAAAAAAGTTCAGGACCGGCTCCTGACAGAATATGCAGACAAAGAACTTGGGCCGGAAGAAAACACCGAGGTGGAGCAGCATTTAATCGCATGCCTGCATTGCCGGGAGTTTTTCTTGGCAGTCCGGAGAAGTGCCGTGATTCCTTTCAAAGAGGCCGGTGAAATGCAGCCGGATAGCGCCATTTGGCAGAGGATCCAGGAGAAGATCGAAGAGGAACGAGCGCGTTCCCGGAATGGATTCTGGAAACTGGCGGATGTCTTAACACCTTTCTTGAGAATACCGCAGCCGATCTTTCGCGCGGCATTCGTAACAGCCTTGATCCTGGTGGTCGTGGTGCTTGCGAAATGGCCGGCCAGTTATGCGGATCCTGTCTACGGCTATCTTTCCGAGCAAATGACCTTTATGAGAGGGCTCAAGGCTGGGAATACGGATCTCTTGAACGGCGATCTGAAGGATTACGATGCGGTTTTTGAGGAAATAGTCGGATGATGGAACTTTAGTTGAACGTGGGTTGTCTTAAAAGACAGAAAAAGGAGGTATCAAAATGAAAAACAAACTAGCAAAGATCGTAACAGTTTTAACGGTAGTAGGACTCATGGCTGCGGGGCCTGTGGCTTATGCTGTGTCCGAGGGGGACAATCCGGAGGGCGGCAAGGGCTATCAGAACGGGGAAGGCAAAGAGTTCATGAAGGAGCTCAACTTGACCCCGGCGCAAAGTGAAAAACTTAAGGCGCAGCGCGAGGCCAAAAAGGAAAGCTCCAAGGCGATGCGCGAGCAGCTGAAGACAAAGATGCAGGCGCTTCATGCGGCGATCGCTAAGCCGGGCGCGACGCGAGCGGATGTGAATGGACTCGTCGATGAAGTGAACGCGCTCAAGGGGCAGATGTTTTCCCAGAGGATCGACGGCCTTTTCGCCATGAAGGGGATCCTCACGCCCGAGCAGTTCGCGAAGATGGAAGAAACGCATCAGGAGCGGATAAGCAAGAGGCATGAACGCTGGGGGAAAAAGAATAAGGATCAGGGGCCGGATCAGGGCTAGACCGGATTCCCTGTCTTTTTGACGTCCGGTGTCGGATACTGCGCCGGACGTCAAAAAATATGGGATGCGATGCCCGCTTTCTATATAACGCGTTTTTTGCTATCATATCAACCCTATGGGAACCTTATCCCCAAGACAGAAAATGGAGGGTGTCAAAATGGAAAACAAATTAGCAAAGATCGTCGCGGTTTTGACGATGGTGGGATTGATGTCTGCAGGGCCCGTGGCTTATGCCGCGTCCGATTCGCAGAGTGGCATGGGCTCTAATCAGGTGCCCGCCCAAGGGCTCAAAGAGTGGCAAAACTTGACCCCGGAGCAGAGAGCAGCGGCTCAGGCGCAGCAAGGGCAGCAAGGGGGCCCCATAGGGGGGCTCAACTTGACTCCGGAGCAGAGTGAAGCGATGAGGGCGGAAAGTGGAACAGCAATGAACCCGATGGTGATGGAACAGCTGAAGGCTAAGACGCTAGCACTTAATCAGACGATCACTAAACCGGGCGCGACACGAGCGGATGTGAACGGGCTCATCGTTGAAATAAACAAAATCCAGACGCAGATGCTTTCCCAGATGGTGGATCATCTTTTCGCCATAAAAAAGATTCTCACGCCCGAGCAGTTCGCGAAGTTCCAGGAAATGAATACTAAGAACCAGGGGCAAATGAATCAGCCACAGATGAAACGAGGAGCCTAAAGGTTAGGGGAAAAAACCCGGGGTTGGATCAGGATTAGGTTGGATTTGCCGTTTTTTTTGACGCCCGGCGCCGGATGCCGCTCCGGGCGTCAAAAAATGTTGGATATCATGCCCGCTTTTTATAGCGACGCGTTTTTTGCTGCCCTACCCGTTCTATGGAAATCTTATTCCCAAAACAGAAAAGGAAGGATGTCACAATGAAAGACAAGCTAGCAGACATCATAGCGATTTTAGCGGTGGCAGGGTTGGCGGCTGCGGGACTCATGGCTAATTTTGTGGGGAAAAATCCACAGACTGGCGAAGGCTATAAGCAGGAGGAAAGCCAAGGGTCCGCGGAAGAGCGCAACGTGATCCCTGGGCGGGGAAAAGGCAAAGGGCCCTTGGAGGCGCTTAACATGACCCCGGAGCAAAAGACAGAGTTCGCGGAGCTGAGTGACCCAGCCATGCAGGAAAAAAGCAGGGCGATGATGGAGCAGATGCAGACTAAAACGCATGCGCTTAATGTGGCGGTCGCCAAACCGGGCACGGCACGGACGGATGTGAACGACCTCATTAAAGAAATAGGCGCGCTCCAGGCGCAGATGCTTTCCCAGAGTGTGGAGCGTCTTTTCGCCATGAAGAAGATCCTCACTCCCAAGCAGTTCGCGAAGATGATCGAAATGCAAATGCAAATGATGCGGGGAATGGGTAAGCAGCCGATGAACATGCAGCCCAAAGATCAAAGAGAAAAAAACCAAAAACCGGATCAGGAGTAGATCGGATTTATTGCCCTACCCGCTCTATGAAAACCTTATCCCCAAGACAGAAAAGGGAGAGTGCTGAAATGAAATGCAAACTAGTAAAGATCGTCGTGATTTTGACGGTGGTGGGGTTGATGTCTGCGGGATATGTGGCTTATGCCATGTCCGAGGGGGACAATCCGGAGAGCGGCAAGAAGGACTCTAAGCGCGAGGAAGACCAAGGGTCCGTACAGAAGCTCACGGAGATTTTCAACTTGAGCCTGCCGCAGAGAGATTTGCTTGCGGCGCTCAACACCCAAGAGGAAAGAACCAAGGCCATAGCGGCGCAGGTGAAGACAAAGACGCAGACGCTTAATGCGGCGATCGCCGACCCGGGCGCGACACTGACGGATGTGAGCGATCTCATTGAAGAAATAGGCGCACTTCAGGCGCAGATGTTTTCCCGGAATATGGAGCGCCTTTTCGCCATGAAGAAGATCCTCACGCCCGACGAGTTCGCAAAGATGCAGGAACTAGAAAAGCAGCCGATGAGCAAGAAGCCCCAAGATCGGGGAGAAAAGGACCAAGGGCCGAATCAGCAAGGTTCGGGGGAAAATAACCAAGAAACGGATCAGCAGCAGTAGGACGGATTCCCCGTCTTTTTTGACGTCCGGTGCCGGATGCTGCACCGGACGGAAAAAAATCCAAATGTAATGCCCGCTTCTCATAGAGCGCATTTTTTGCTATCATACCCGCCCTATGGAAACCCTATCCCCAAGACAGAACGACATCCTCCGGGGTGTCATCGAGACGCATATCGAGACCACTCAACCGGTGGGTTCCCGCTCGATCGTTGAGAAATATGCCATTTCTTTTTCTCCCGCGACCATCCGTCACGAGATGGGCGCTTTGGAGGAGATGGGCTATTTGACGCATCCCCATACCTCCTCGGGCCGTTTACCGACGGATCAGGGTTATCGTTACTATCTGGACCATTCTTCATTCGAAGATCATTCCGGGGAGCCTTGGGGCCGTTGGGAGGAAGAGATCGTTCCTTCGGACAGGGAGGACAGGCTTGAGGAGTTTCTGGACCACGTTTCGCTCCTGCTTTCCTCGCTTTCTCAGGAGATCGGGTTGACCTTGATGCCCTTCACGGAAGATCCGACAGTTGAAAAGCCGGGCCGCATCAAGCTTTCTTTGCAAGGTTTGTCTTACATGCTCGAAAAACCGGAGTTTCAGGATATCCGGAAGATCAAGAATCTGCTGGGTGTTTTTGAGGAAAAAGTGACGCTGATGCGATGGGTCCTGACGAACGCGGACCCGCAACATGTGTCGGTCTCCGTAGGCCACGAGCATTCGAACGAAGCCTTGGAAGATTGCGCCATTGTGACGGCGCGCTATGCCGCGGGGAAAAACCGCCAGGGGGCCATTGCGATCCTGGGGCCCAAGCGCATGGCATATCGGCAGATCATTCCTTTGGTCTCCCGCATGGCCGCGACGGTGGGCGATATTCTTGAACACAGGGAGCTTGAGTCGTGATGAGCCATCATTCTAAAAAAAATCATCAGGAAAAAGGGGACCACCCCGGAGGGTCGAAGGCGGACGACGCAGCTTCCAAGGTTTCCTCACCGCAGGGTGGCGAGAAAGTAGAGGTCCCGGCGCAGGAGTACGAGGATCTTAAAAAAAAGGTCGCGGAACTCGAAGGGTTGCGCGAAAAATTCCTCCGCTCGGCGGCGGATTATGAGAACGCCAAGAAGAGGAATGCGCGGGAGAAAGAAGATTTTATCAAATTCAGCCAGGAGCGGATGTTGAAGGATCTCCTTCCGGTGCTGGATAATTTTGAACGCGCGGTAGGTCACGCGAACACGGCCTCCGCGAAGGCTTCCGGTTATGAGGACCTGCGTCAGAATTTGACGACGGTCATTTCCGGCGTGGAGAGAGTGCGGAAGCAATTGATCGATATTCTCAAAATGTACGGACTCAAGCGGATCGAGACCGCGAACCAGATGTTCAGTCCGCATTTCCACGAAGTCGTCGCGCATGTGCCCGAAGAGGGCAAAGAAGACCAGATCGTGGATGAACTGGAACCCGGCTTCATGCTGCATGACCGCCTTCTCAGGGCCGCCAAGGTCCGTGTCCGCGTGTCACCCCGACAGGAGACGCCTGCTTCCGAAGAGAAACAGGACGAGATCACTTAATTGAGAGTAACCCCTTCAGGGATTTGCTCCTCGGGACTAGGGACCTGATTTTTTTCGAGTCCCGAGGCGCGAGTCCCGAGTCCCGGATGTTATAAGGAATTATGACCAAACGTGATTATTATGAAGTGCTGAGTGTGGCCCGGAACACGGACGCGGACGCCATCAAGAAAAGCTACCGCAAGCTCGCGCTCCAGTATCATCCCGACCGCAATCCCGGGGACAAGGCGTCCGAAGAAAAATTCAAAGAAGCCGCCGAGGCCTACGCCGTTTTAAGCGACCCCGACAAACGGGCCCGTTACGACCAGTTCGGCCACAGCATGGGCGGCGCGGGATTTTCCGGTTTCGAAGGTTTCCAGGATGCGTTCGGCGGGTTCAGTGATATTTTCGGCGATCTTTTCGAAGATTTCTTCGGCGGAAGCGGAGGCGGCGGGAGACGGCGCGGCCGCGGGGCTCGGGGTTCGGACCTGGAATATACGGTCGAGCTCGAACTGGCCGAGGTGCTTACCGGAAAGACCTTTGACCTTGAGATCCCCCGCAAAGAGACTTGTGGCGAGTGTCAGGGAACGGGCGCGGAAAAGGGTTCCAAAAAGAAGACCTGCACGGATTGCGGGGGCCGCGGGGAAGTCCGCGTCTCCCAGGGTTTTTTCACGCTTCGCAGGACCTGCCCCCGCTGTCACGGCGAGGGAGAAGCGATCGAAAAGCCCTGCCCCGCTTGCCACGGGGAGGGACGCGCGCGCAAAACACGGAAACTGCAGGTGAAGATCCCGGCCGGCGTGGAGCACGGTTCACGGCTCCGCGTGACCGGTGAAGGCGAGGCCGGGCAAGGCGGCGCTTCACGCGGGGACCTTTATATCCAGGTGCTCCTGAAGAAGCACAAGACTTTCGAGCGTCAGGACCATGACATCTATTGCGAGGTTTTGATCCCTTACACCGTGGCCGTGCTCGGCGGAGAGGTGGAAGTCCCGACGCTCACGGGAAAGACCCGGCTTGAAATTGCGGGCGGCACTCCGGCCGGGAAGGTCCTTAAGATCAAGGGAGAAGGTGTTCCGGCTTTGGGAATGGAAAGCCGGCGCGGGGATGAATATGTGAAGGTGAATATCGAGATCCCGACGAAATTGAGCAAATCCGAGCGTGAACTGCTTGAGAAACTGGCGGCCGAGCGCAAGGAAAAGATCCAGACAAAGAAAAGTTTTTTTTAGCCCGGAGGGAGGGGGAGGATGGAATATTTCGATTATCGTTACCGGGTGCTTTACGCGGATACGGACCGGATGGGGATCACTTATTACGCGAACTATCTGAAATGGTTCGAAGCCGCGCGCACCGAATATTTCCGGGCGTTGGGGTTCCCGTATACCGAATGCGAAAAAAAAGGCATCTATCTTCCGGTCGCGGAAGCACACGCCACTTATCTTGCGCCGTCGACTTACGATGACGACATCACGGTGCGGACCAGCGTGGCTCAGCTCGGCAACAGTACTCTTCGTTTTGAATACCAGGTGATGAATACGAAGACCCGGATCCCGGTTGCGACAGGATACACCGTACACGTTTTCGTAAATAAGGCCATGAAGCCTTGCCGCATGCCCGCGGAGATCAAAGGGATCGTCAAGGAACACACGCTTCTCAAAAAGCGGTGCCGATGTAAATGACGCGGTAGAGCCGCGGAAGTCCCTAGTCCCAAATCCCGGATTTGATATACTGTATCATTGATAAATTTTTTGAAAGGGAAGGATCCGATGGTTGAAAAAATAAGAGTCGCGGTTCTCGGAGACGGCGGATGGGGAACGGCGCTCGCGCTCGTGAACCTTCGCCGCGGTAACGAGGTCATGATGTGGTCCGCCTTCGCGGATTACGCCGAGGTGCTCCGGGAAGAGCACGAGAACGTGAAATTCCTTCCGGGCGTGAAATTACCCAAGAACCTCAAGATCACGTCCAGCCTGAAAGAGGCGGTCGATTTCGGCGACGTGCTCGTGCTGGCCATTCCTTCGCAGTATCTCCGCAATGTTCTTTTCAAGCTCAAAGAGTTGCCGTATCAAAAGAAGATCCTTGTCAGCACCGCGAAGGGGATCGAAAAGAAGACCTGCCTGAGGCCCTCCGAGATCATTCGCTCGGTCCTGGGGAAGAACCTTCCCGTGGTCGTGCTGTCAGGTCCTTCGCACGCCGAAGAAGTGGCTCGCACGATCCCGACCCTGACCGTGGCGGCTTCCGAAGACCCCAAGCACGCCCAATTTATTCAGGAGCATTTCCGTGATCCCCAGTTCCGGATCTATGTCCAGAAGGACCTCGCGGGCGTCGAATTCGGCGGCGCACTCAAGAACGTGATCGCCATCGCGGCGGGGGTCTGCGACGGTCTCAAGTTCGGGGACAATACGAAATCGGGTCTCATCACGCGCGGGCTTTACGAGATCGTCCGGCTCGGGGTCAAACACGGCGCGAACCCGAACACCTTTTTCGGGCTTTCCGGGATCGGGGACCTTATCACGACCTGTTTTTCGAAGCACGGCCGGAACCTTCATGTGGGCCGCGAGCTCGGCAAGGGACGGAAGATCAAGGAGATCCTCGGGGAAATGGACATGATCGCGGAAGGCGTCGATACCGCGTTAAGCGTGCACCAGCTTTGCGAGCGCGAAGATCTTCAGCTGCCGATCATGGGGGAGGTTTATCAAATGCTCTTCAAGGATAAGGACCCCGGGGAAGTAGTGGCGGCGCTTCTCGCACGTACGCCGTATGAAGAATGGAAAGCCTTCGACCTTAACTCGTTTAGGGCAAAGATCGCCAAGAAATAAACCTTTTTCCGGTCACAAAAAAAGCCACGAGGGAAAACCCCCGTGGCTTTTTTTATGGTTCTTTTCCGGTTTACGCCGCCGGGTTCATGCTGACCGCCGGGCTCATGCTGATCGAAGAGGACTCAGCCGCAGTGTCTTTCTTCGCGAGCGCGCGCGGAAAAAGATCATCCCAATGCGCCGTCAAGCTGATCGTGAACTCCTGCATGTAGGAAGTGTAATTCCCGTCCATGGAAGAATTGAGGAGCGCGGGGTTTTCCGCGACGCTATTGGCGATCTTCCTCGTGAAATAGAACGCGTTGGAGTAGGCCAGGTCCGCTGTGAGATATTTGCTGATGGCATAACCCAGGCCGATGCTTAAGGAAAGGTGATTGGAATCGGGAACGGCCGGGATGAAATTCTTTTCAGGGACCGGGGTAAAGTAGAAAAAGGAGCCGCCCCGGAGCGTCAGTTTCTTCGTGAGTTTATGGCTAACGCCAAGTTGTATCCCATAGCCGTCATGATAGTCCTTATCGCCCTGGCCGATGGCGTTCAGAATGGCATCGTCCACGGCGTTCCCCGTAGAGTCGGGCACAAAATAAAGGCGTTTGTGGGTCTTCCAATGCGACCAGGTGAAGTCTGTTTCATAAAACGTTTTTTCGGTCGGCTGGTAGGCGTAAGCCCATGTCATATTCATCGGTAAAGCGACCTTGGTATGGACCCCCGTTTCGAAAGCGTGGAGACCCGTCAAGCCGATCCCGGAGAAATCGGAATTTTCGACTTTGACCAGGCCGCTGGTTTTCACGACCACGGGACTTCGGAAATAATAACCCAGCCGGTGTTTGGGGGTGAGCTTGAGCAGCGTGCCCATTTGCCAGCCCCATTTATTCCCGGAGGTGTTGATCCGGGCCTGTCCGTCCGGGGTATTGACTCCGAAAGGAAGCGTGGCGAGGTTGTTGGGATAACCCGTGATCCCGCCGAAATCGTAGATCCGGTACCACATCGGGCCGCCGCCAATGGAGAGCTTGTCGGTGAGTTTGTAAGCGACCGTGGGCTTGATCGTGTACATCTTCAGATAGTTCCTCCAGCCTGTGTAATGGGCCGCCGGATCGTTGGAGTTGTACTTATTCATCAGACCGAAAGGAGAGTCCGTGCCGACTCCCAGCGCCAATTTGTCCTGGAACATCTTGCCGGGGTTGATCGTGATATAAGCGGTCGGGACCGTGGCGATCGTCCCGGAACTGCGGGTGTTGCCCGTGGCGTCATTGTCCTTCCATGTGAACATGCTGATAAAATTCGCGTCTCCCTGGACCTGGACGCCCGGAAGGTCGACGATACCGGCCGGGTTGTATGAAATGGCCGCGGGCTCATTGGGACTTGCGGTCCCAGCGCCGCTCATGCCGATCTGTGTGGCGCTGAAAGAAGCGTTCTCGAATCCGCCGCCGCCGACCGCAAAAACAAGAGAGGGAGTAAGAAAGACAAAGGCGATCACCATCCCAAGTGAGAGGATTTTCTTGATCATGAAGTAGAGCTCCTTGTTAGCGGGCACACGGCCCGCGCGTTTTAAATACGGATCTCTCATTTCAACGTAAGATAAGACGGTCTTTGAACTTGTGCAGCTTTTATATTATCGAATGGCCGAAAATTTTCTTCAGTCCTATTTAAGCCTTTTTTCACACGATATTCCCAAACAGATCATTAATGCTATATATTGCTAGTTTTAATTTTAAGTTGACTTGCAAATATTGAAATAAGGTGTTACAACTCTACTAGAAACGGGAGAATGGGAAATGTCGTCTGACGAATTAGAACTCCGGCTATCACAGATCAGGGACAAAAAACTTGCGACTGAGGTCCGTCGCTTCCTCTTGAATTTATTCCTTCTCTTTGACGGGAACCCCCCGCCGCACATCCAGTCCTATATCACCGAGATCATGGATGTGCTCGAAGCCAAAAGAGTTCCCGCGCCCGTCCGTCTCCGGCTCTAGGGCTTGAAATTCCGTACCTCCCCCCATGCGTTAACAAACAACCACGGATCCGGAAAGCCTTTGTCTACACCCTCGATATTTCCTTCTGACAAACACCCGCTTTGGGTTTTCTCCAATAAGAAACACGGTTTGATCTCAGGCGGGGGAGTTTTCACTAAAGGGGTTCTGGGTGTATAATCTTTTACCTCCTTTTTGTTTTGATAAGAGTTTTTAGAATGAGATAATTGCAAGGATCAGGCGCCGGCCAATGTCCTTCGGAAGGAAAATTTGTTTTGGAGAGACTTTAAATCCAATAGTTTAAAAATGGTCCAAGCCATAAAAGGGAAGTTGCCGCCCAAACGCTACTTCATTCTCACCATTGCTGTTCTTGCCTTTCTTATCGCATTCTTTTATTCGCGCCGGTTTATTCGGTATCAGGAACCCACATTCCTGACGTTCCATGAACTTCAGAAACTTTATAAGAATCCGCATCCCGGGGGCTTGCTTGGCTTGAAGCTGGCAAGATTCGAGACAACACCGATCATTAGCAATGAGGCTTATTTTGAAGGCGCAAGGCCTCCTCAGCGAACGGACCCAAAACTGGGTCCTTATCTCAACCTCGCGAGTTGGAACATCGGAGAAGAGGAACTATTTCATCTGAAGGACACGATCAAAGTGTTTTCTTCGCCCGATCAGTTCCGTTCTCTGATCGATTCCTCGAAAGCTGCGGAAGGATCCCCCCAATACAAGGAGATCCTTCGGCAAAGAGAGCGGCTTGCCCATGCCGATATCATCGTGCTTCAGGAGGTCAATGTCGGAGTCAAGCGTTCGGAATACAGGGATGAAGCCAAGGATTTCGCGCAAGCATTAAAAATGAATTACACCTTCGGGGACGAGCAGCTTGAGATCGACCCCGTTCTTCTCGGACTTGAGAAGATTTATTATAAAGACGGCGTTACCGTTGACAAAGAAGCGACGGCTTTGTACGCGGCGGATCCCACGCGCTACAAAGGAGCTTTAGGGAATGCCGTGTTCTCCCGTTATCCGATCAAAAAAGTCCGGGTATTTCAATTGAAGCATGTCCCCTATGATTGGTACGCGGCACAAAAAGAAAAGCCGGGTTTTATAGAAAAAGTTAGAGAAAAGGGAGGCGAAATTCTTTTAGAAACCGAATTTACGCGTTCGGTAAGAGTCGGAACGCAAATTTATTTCCGCGTTGATCTGGACGTCCCGGGACTTCCTGAAAATACTTTGACGGTCATTAACATCCACCTCGAGATCAACTGTACGCCGAAAGAACGGGAGGTCCAGCTCGCGGAGATCCTTTCGTACATGAAAGGCATCAAGCATCCCGTGGTCATGGTCGGCGATTATAACGCGGCCCCTGACGATTTGAGTTCGACGTCTGTCAAACGCATTGTGGTACGGACGATCAAAGATCCCACCACCTGGCTTTCGGCCGCTGTCACTTATTTATTGCCGCAGGCTCTTATCATCAATACCACCCGCTTTGCCGGAAATTTTACAAAAAATCTTCAGGACCCCTTAGCGTCCGATATTTCGGTGATATTTCCCAATCCTCTTCACGCCCTGTTTGCCATGATCCAAAATTATCGTTTCAAGGACGGCGGCGCTTTCGATTTCCGTGGCGACTCGGGACGTTCGATCAACGGGAAGGGAGGGGCTTTGGCCAACTCCAATGAACGGGGTTTTAAAGGATTCAAAACAACTTGGCGTGTCCAGAGGCCTATCTCCTTTATCGGCAAATACCGGCTCGACTGGGTTTTTGTCAAATCGGCCCTTAAAGATCCCTACGATAAAACCGGACCTTATCGTTTTGCGCCGCATTTTGGAGAGACCTTGGAGGAGCTGAACACCAGTTTGAAACAACCGATCTCGGACCATCACCCGAACGTTGTCGATTTGCCATTTAACGAGCCTAAGATAAAGCCATGAAACAGTGGCCAAATTTTTTGGAAAATTGAAATCTTTAATACCGGAAAAGAAAACCACAGTCGGGCCCTAGAAGGAGTCGAAGGATGAAAGAAAGAAAGCTGAGAAGCGAGACGGAAATCGAGGCGCTCTTCAATTATACCAATCGTATCATTGCGACACTTCGGGAGCCGTTTTTAATCCTGGATAAGAACTTACGGATCATCTCTGCCAACCAGGCTTTCTACGACACCTTTGAGGTTAAAGAAAAAGACACTCTGGGCCGGCTGCTTCCTGATTTGGGGGATAGGCAATGGAATATTCCCAAGCTGCTTCAACTCTTAAAAGAAATTCTGCCGGAAAAAAAAGTGATGAAAGATTATGAAGTCGGGCATAAATTTGAAAAAATCGGACAACGCGCCATGATCTTGAATGCCTGTCAGTTACGTGTCCCTAGGAAAATAGCAGCCATCCTGGCGGCAGGAGTACGAAAAGAAGAAGAGGTGGAAGAAGAACTGATCCTCCTTGCTATTGAAGACATCACTGCGCGAAGGGAGGTGGAAAATGGGCTGGAAAAAGCCCGTAAAGAACTGGCAGCCACTAAAATATCCGAAGATGCGGCCCGCGAATATGCCGAGAGCATCATCAACACTGTGCGTGAACCCTTGATCGCTTTGGATCAAGATTTAAGGGTGGTCTCTGCCAGCCGCTCCTTCTATGACGTCTTTATGGTAAACCCCACAGAGACCGTGGGACAGCTTATNNCGGGAACTGTTGGAAACCATTCTTCCCCAAAGGGCAACCTTTGATAACTATGAGGTTGAACACGATTTTACTACCATTGGCAGACGCATCATGCTTCTGAATGCCCGGCAGATTCAAAGAGTGTTGGGCAAAGATCGGATCATCCTTCTGGCCATTGAGGACATCACCAAGCGCAGGGAAATAGAAAATAGGTTGGCCATGGCGAAGATCGCTGCGGAGGCCGCCAATCAGGCAAAGTCCGAATTCCTTGCCAACATGTCCCATGAATTGCGCACTCCTTTAAATGCGATCATCGGTTTTTCCGAAGTATTGTACGACCAGAAATTCGGCCCTCTTAACGAGACCCAGAGAGATTACCTGAATGATGTTTTAGAAAGCAGCAAACACCTTTTGTCCTTAATCAACGATATCCTTGACCTTGCCAAGGTGGAATCCGGGAAGATGGAGCTTGCACTCTCTAATTTTTCACTCAAAGAACTCCTGGAGCATAGTTTGATTTTTATCAAAGAAAAGGCGTTTAAACAAAATATCGAGCTTTCTTTGGGCATCGCCGAGGAGGTGGGCTATATCCGTGCTGACGAACGCAAAGTAAGACAAATCGTCTTCAACCTGCTTTCGAACGCGATCAAGTTTACGCTGGATGGCGGCAAGATCGGCATCCACGCAAGAATCATCGGTTTTGAAGCGGAAGTTTCGGTCTGGGATACCGGGATCGGTATTGCTCCGGAGGACCAAAGCAAGTTATTTGAAGAATTTGTACAGTTAGAAAATACCCGGACCAAACAGTACAAGGGGTCGGGACTAGGGCTTTCTTTGGCCAAGAAACTTGTGACGTTGCACGGAGGAAAGATCTGGATAGAGTCCGAAGGTAAAGGCAAGGGCTCTATCTTCAAATTCACTTTACCGATCAGAGGAGAAAAATAATATGCCCGGAAAAAAGAAGATACTGATCATCGAAAATGACCCTTCGTCTAAGAAGTTGCAAAAGGGCCTGCTCGAACGGGCGGGTTACGAGATTATGATCACAGATAGCGCAGAAGCCGGTATCGCCTTGGCCAAGGAAAAATTGCCGGATCTGATCACGATGGACTATCAGCTCCCGGGAATGAACGGAGAGCTGGCGCTTAAGATCTTAAGGGCCGATGAAAGGACAAAAAATATTCCCATTATTTTTGTCACCGCTTCGGTGATGGAGGATGAAAAGAAGCGATTTGCTTCCTATCATTGCAAAGTCATCACCAAACCGATTGATACCCGCGTCTTTGTGCAGGAAATAGAGGAAGTCTTGAATGCTTCAAGAGAATAAACCGAAGATCCTTTGTGTGGATGATGAAAAAAAGAACTTAAAACTTCTGAATGCTCTGCTTGTGCCTCAGGGATACGAAGTGATTTCGGCGGAAAACGGAGAAGTGGCGTTGGAGTGCTTGTCATCAAGTTTGCCTGACCTGGTGCTTTTGGATGTCATGATGCCAAAACTCGACGGTTATGAAGTATGCAAGAAAATAAAATCCGCAAAGGAGACCCAGTTTTTGCCTGTGGTGATGATCACTGCTTTAAAGGAAGAAGAAGAAAGGATTAAAGGGATAGAAGCAGGTTGCGATGATTTTATCTCCAAGCC
>PLLJ01000040.1 GCA_003140935.1 Candidatus Omnitrophota bacterium | reverse complement strand
CACAGGAGATGGAACAGCAAACGAACATTTTTTTGAGGTCATTCTTGAAGAATATAGTACGGAAATTGAAGAAATGATGGAGGATGAAAAATTTGAAGAAAAATTGACTAGAATGTTGCCTCTAAAATATAAGGAGGATTTTGATGGAGCGAAGAAAATTGTAAGTAAATATAATGCCTTTATGAAGGAATCCATAGAAAGATTTATGATTTCTGTTAAGCGTAATGGCGTTGATTTGGTCAAAAGCTATGATGATAAATTTATATTGGGCTCCGATATAGTATTTTGGGAAATAAGAGGAAAACAAAAGAGGGATGGGGCCGTAGGAGACAAGATCGGATTGCTATGGTTTACATTTGATAAACACTTAAAAGCAAATACCAATAATGAATATTATGGGATATTGACACGGTCAAAAAATGTATTAATGGGTACAAATGATACATTCGCTCAAGTTGCTGACAATAATAAATTATACATAACAACATTCAGGGAAATGGCACAAGCATTACGAGGAGTTTGCGGAGAACTATTAATAAATTCCTCATTTTTAAGAGATAACTCAAGGCGAGATTGGTTTCTACCAGATCCTCATTCAATAGATTTGAATAATATAATCACAGATTTCATGCGAAGACTGCACAATTACAGATATTGCGCGTCAAGATATTTCAGAAGCAAGCCCTCAAAAAAGAAGGAAGATTTGAAGAAAACTTTGGATGAGCTAGTTAATATTAAAAATAATCAGATCGACTATAGCTATTTTTATAAGAAAGAAATTGCGGAAGAAAGAACGCTCGATGGCGAATTATTTTCCGAGCAAGACATTCCACATGAAAATCAAAGCATGAAAAAATGTTACGATGTATTAATGAAAATCATCGAGAAATATTTTGATAAAATTAAAAAACGTGTTTTATTTTTCCAACTCAGAGCATATTTAGTAAATCAGTTTAAGAAGAAACATTGAATATGGAAAAGATACTATTGGTAGAGCCGGATTATCAAAATAAATTTCCGCCAATTGGGCTCATGAAGATTGCTTCATATCATCGAGGGAAAAAAGATTATGTCGAGTTTTATAAGGGCAAAGCCCCTTATACAACAATAATGAATTTCGATCGAGTGTACATAACAACGTTGTTCACTTTTTACTACGACTTAACCGTTGATACCATACAGCATTATTTAAATTACATGCATAAAGACAATGTTTATGTTGGCGGAATATCTGCTACCTTGCTTGTTGAAAAATATAAAAAAGAGTTGGGAATCGAAAATGTGATCGTGGGACAATTAACTAGCTCTTCATTAATTGGATATAAGGATTCGATAAACATAGATGAGCTTCCGCTAGATTATGACATTCTAGATGATGTCGAATATAAATATCCTTCTGGAGATCATATTTTTATCTACACAACAAGGGGATGTTTAAGAGGGTGTGAATTTTGTGCTGTTTCGAAGCTTGAGCCAACATTCAAAGATACAAATCACATTGTCAATCAAATAGAAGCTGTCAGACAGAAATACGGAGATAAGCGCAATGTCCTTATCATGGATAATAATATTTTATACTCGAAAGAATTAAATAAAGTTGTGCAAAATCTAAATTCGCTGGGACATATTAATAATACACCTAATTACATTGAACCTAATTATTTTGAAATTATGCTAAAAAAAATCAAGCGGAGAAAAGAATATAAAGCTAAATACGATAAGCAAGTAGCGGAATTGACGGAATATTTAAATAATTTTATAAGCAGAATCGGATCTAAACAATTGAGCAAGCAATATCAGCAGATATTAGATTATATAAATAAAGAGAAGGATAAAATTAGAGCATTGAAGAAAGTTAAAAAAGACATTATCCCGATCTTAGAAAAATATAGATTTAAGAAGAAGCTTCAAAGATATGTGGATTTCAATCAAGGATTAGACGCTCGATTGTTGACGGAAGATAAAATGAAAATAATGTCTAATATTGCGATCAAGCCATTCAGATTAGCATACGATAGCAGCTCTGAAGAAAAAACATACAAAAGAGCTTTTAATAATGCCTACTCACACGGTGTCAAATATTTTTCTAATTACATGCTTTATAATTATAAAGATTCGCCTTTTGAGTTGTGGAAGAGACTGCGTAGCACGATACTCTTATATGAAAACAAGCAAGACATACAAGCATTTTCCTTCCCGATGAAGTACGCTCCAATAAACATGACAAGTCGAGATTACATTGGCGAGAAGTGGAACAAGAAATATCTTTCCGCAATTAATGCTATTTTAAATGTCACAAAAGGCGTTGTTGCAAAAGAGAAGGATTTTTTTTATGAGGCATTTGGGTCTAAAAAAAAGGAGTTTATTGAAATCCTGACCATGCCAAATCATTTTATAAAAAATAGAATGCTGTTCAAGAAAAGCGGACATATTAATACCTGGAAACAGAGATATAATCGTTTAAATGGCAGCGAGAAAAAAATATTATTAAAATATTTGTGCGGGCTAATAAACGAGATCGAAATTAAAAACAAAAAGATTATTTCGATTATTGAATTATATAAACCGGATGCCATCCCTGCCACACTACGTCGGCGAGGGGCCAAGAACTGAATTTTCCAGCGGGCTGAAAAGCGGAGCTCCGGGGCCCCCGCAAACGAACCGCTTAGGCCTCTAGCGAAAACGCGCGCCCGCGCGCGAATTGACCTGCACCACGACTGGGATCAAGCATTCAAACATCTATTCACGTACTCTAAGCTGTAGTAAGAGATAAAACATTCGCGCGAAAGTTTGCCTTATAGCTTAAAAGCTATAAGGACGCAGGGAAGGAGACGAGCCTCCAAAATACTCGCCGGCAAGTAAATTGATCGCTTGGCCTGCCCATCAAAAACGTCGACGTCGGCGTAATTGGGTAACCGGACAGGAAGCAGGTATTCCATATCGATTGAGAGAGAGCGTCTGATCGGGGGTCAATGCTGGAGATATTGCTTTAAGATTTCTGCCCACGCAGGCGTGGATGTAATTTGCAGAACAGCACGATTCACTTCTTCGGTTATTTCACTTTTGGGTTTCAACCCTATCGAATAAAGCACTTCGTCATAATCCATGGGGATAATGTCCAGCTCTCCCTTGAGGTTTCTTGCCGCATAGTATTTTAGAATCGGTTCGCTTCCCACAATCGCGTCGACCCGGCCTTGACTCAACAATGAATAACAGTCTTTTTTGCCGCTGCAGGTGGTGTGTCTGACATTCATCTGTTCAAGCAATTTTTCACAAGGCCCCGGCATGACGGCGACATAGGCATTGGGCAAATCACGTTCACTGGATATCTTGCGGCTGAGACGCTCCACATTGAGCGCTGTTGTCACCGATGCGGTGAATGAACCGGCTAAGAAAACTGCCGCACCAAGCCATAAAATGCCGATGAGGCGGCCTGGCACGGTTTTGGGCGCTCTTTCGCCTGCCCGGGTCATCATGGCCACCGACCAATAGATCCCGTAGATGATACTGTGCATTTTGGTCGGCCCGTGATATTCAGGATTCTCGTTGCCTTCAAAATGCCACATTAAGATTGCCACCATACCAAAAGCAAATCCGATACAAAGGACAAAGGCCCAAAATTTCCACGAGAGGAAGACATGAAGTAAAGCGCTTTCGATGCTTGCAAGCGGTTTCCTGATGACAGCGATGGCATAGTTTGAAGAATAAAAGGGTTGTGAGAAATCTATTAAGAGCTCTTTCTCAAGACTGACAGACAAACCCGCGGCAATCACATCAAGGTCACCCTTCGCTAAACGGGGGACGGCCTCCTTTCGCGGCACTTCAACGAAGTCAAAATCATAGCCTTTATCTTTTGCTATCGCTTGCCATAGATCAACGGCTATTCCTTTCCATTTACCCAATTCGTCCTTATAAGCAAACGGTGCGGAATCATAAACCCCTATTTTTAGTTTCCTGATATTTTCAGCATGGGCCTGGGGGGCCATCGCGAGGAAACTCATTGCCGCAAGGCAGAAAAAAATCGAGATCGTCAAAATATGAAATAAGCGACGCATTGTTACCTCCGGAGGCAAATTTTAATTATTCGAATGGTTTTATTTCACCACGGTCTATCAGGATTATACCAAACAGAACACGATCCTAGGCCACAAAAATGCCGCAAGGGTCAAAAACTGGACGCACTGAACAACTCATAAAACTTAAAGGAAGTTTAGTGCAGTCCCAACCAATCTTGAAATAAATGGGAGGGTTGGGACGCCATCCGACGGAGAGGGGTAAGCCGCTAAAAATTCCGGGGATCCCGCTAACGAACCGCTTAGCCCTCTACCCAAAACGCGCGCCGGCGCGCGAATTGACCTGGTGCAATACATCGAACTGAAATCGCATTGAGCGAGGGACCTGAGGGTTAATGATGCTGATTTTATACTACCCTAGGGGCCTGCTTCGATGATTTTAAAACTCGCCTAGCCAACCCATTCCGACTGGGGTCAATACCCCATAGCGCAGCTGGCTAGGCTGTATTAGGCTGCGTTCACAAAAAGTTATTCAACCTCTCTCAACAAAAAGGAGATCTCAATGAAAAAAACCCTAGCGTTGCTTGTGATACTGGCTCTTTTTTCCGGTTGCAGCACGACGACCGTGGCCAAGAATTTTAATGGCCTGGATACGCCGGCCGGTAAAGCGGTCCATGTCAGCACATCCAATATCGCCCTGCACCTCCTGATGACGAAGCCCCTTGCCGGAGATGCCAGTCTCGAAAAAACCGTGGCTGATTTCACCGCTGAAGCCAAAAAGGAAGGCGCTTCCAAGGTTCGTATTGTGCAATCCAACTGCACCAAACTTTGGTTCTTGCTTCCCCCGATCACTTTTGTGATCACGCCCGTTCTCAGCAACGTGGCGGGAGATGCGATCAGCTGATTCGTTTGGCAATAGGAACAAGGGCACGTCCATTCCTCCTTGGTGATTGGGCGTGTCCTTTTTCTTTGTTAAGGCTAGAATTACCGCATCTCTTTTGAAATCTTGAAGTTATGAATGAATCGTTTAGACTTCTACAAAACGGTCGGCGCCGACCGTTTTGACCTGCACGAAAAGCAGGGTCCTGCGGGTTGAGCTGTTCCATCAAAAAGGTCCACCCGTGGACGAATTGACCTGCACCACGACTTGGGACAAGAATGACTCATCCCGTCCAGAAGTTTTAGCTGCGAGCGACCCGGGTCAGACGGCTCGCGCGACCCCTCTGCCGACAGCTTCCACATCTTCGCCGGCTCCGTGGACCGTGTTGCAGCCCGAGGCCAGGAGCGCGATCCCAAGAAGAAAAAGAGCGATCAATCGCTTTTTCATAAAATTCTCCTTTTTCAATAAAAACGATCTTTTACCTGTGCTAACATACCCTTGGAACCGTTCCGTTTCTATCAGGGGAAACCCATTTTTCCGTAGAAGATTTCCCCGATACCAACGCCCCAATCGCAGGGCTTAAATGCAGTCCTATAGACAGGCGACAGTCACATCACGGTGCTGGCCGCCTTCGTAAACCGAGGCGGGCAAAAAACGCGGCGCCGCATAAATTGAACGGGCGAGTAATGGGCCTGTTCTATCAAAAAGGTCCACCCGCGCACTAATTGACCTGGTGCAATACATCGAACTGAAATTGGATTGAGCGACGTCGTAATTTATGCGAAGTATGATATTTCCCAATAGGCAAACATAAGGCTGCCTTTAAAATTCCCACTGGAGAAACACCCCGCCGGGGTGCGTGGAGTAGGGGCAATGTATAGTTGATGAGGTTTTTGCGTCCTAAAGTATAGTCTAGAAGGGGACGAAAATTGTAGTGAAGTTGGCCTTGTAAATTGTGGCTTTTCGGGTATAATCTTTAGTGAGATCGGTGTGCGGCTTTCTGGTCGTACTATAGGGTTAGGTAGCCCGTCCGGGTTATTTAACTCGCCGGTCTTGTTCTATTTTAGGCTTCTTTTTCGTCTTTCCCATGGCTTCTAGCCATTTTGATCCCAAATAGGGTGAACTTTTTACCTTCTTCCCGAACTATCTCGGTTTTGCTTCTGTATTCAAGTTGCTTAACAAGTTTCCAGAACTCACCGATGATTTTCTCACCGCTAGTTTCTCTTCGCCCGATGATATGGCCAATCATATCTGCAATTTGGATCCCTACATTTTCAGAAGAAATAGCGAAAAGCGGGGCCTTCATAATACGATCAAAAGCTCTTCCCGTGTGACTGAGGTGGAAGAAATTACTGACGCTTTGAGATATTTTTTCATTTTGAGTAATTCCACGATCATCAAAAACGAGTACCGCTGTTAAGTCGGGATGGTTCTCCTGCATAAAGAAATTAATTCGCTCGAATAGGAAGAAGAAGGGCCGTTCAAGCTGTTTAACATCGGCGCATGAGAGATCGACTTCTTTTTCATCACGCACGATAGAAGCAAAGGCTTTAGCTCCATGGCTCTCAGAATAATTGAAAACTTCTCGAGCAAGATTGAGCTGATGACTCTTTATGCCTTTCCATTCGAGGCGGAATAAGAATTTTTTAAAAATCTCTTGCCCTTTAATCTCAGCATCTCCGCATTTAGGGCCAAGATGCTTGACTTTGAAGTTCCATATTTGACGGGAATACTCATTGAAGTCATTGCTGCCTATCGCTACAGCGGATAGCACGCAAATCTTGTCTTTTGGATGGCTCTCACTAGACTGCCAACTCTCGTCGATGAAAATCAACATGGGGTAGCTCCTTTGCAATAGGGTATTCTACAGCGATAGATTTTGAAGTTCGATAAAAATCTCCGAATTTTAAAGATTTTTTTCAAAGAACAAACTCTTTTCGGGTGTGTGCGCGTGATTTTAAGCATAGGTCTTTGCCTAAAATATTGCTAGTTTTTGTACAACTCCCAACAAAAATAAACAAAAGCAGTACGCTATAGAAAATCAACTTGTGCAACACTCCCAATGAGATTCAAGAGGGAAGCGATCAAACGCTTGGGGTGCGTGCGTTGGGGCTGTAAAGACAAGATCAGAGATTTCTTTTACTTCTTCGGGTGGGAAGCGACGCATTCACGGATAACAAGCTGGTCTTTTTTCTCCAGATTGAGAAATGCAACGCCTGACTCGTAATGATCTTTTTCGAGAAACCTGGTGTATCGAATCCTGCCCTTTACGGTTATAAGCCGCTGGCGATTGCGGCCGTCCTCTTCTTGTTTCACGGGCATCATAAAACTCATTTCAATTGAAGCGCCCACGGGGAGCTCTTTCATGAAAGTCACCATGGACGCTCCTCCTTCCGAAATATCGGAGATCCGCGTCTGCATGATCCCCGGGCTATTGTCGAGGAAGAACGCCACGTGCGCCTGGATATTCACGCGTGCAGATTTCCTGCGGTCTGTGGATTCGCTAAATTTCTCCGTCATAATCCTCACGTCTTTGATAAACGCATCGATCTTTGTGGGACAAACCCAGATGATAATAGCTGTTTCATCGAACAAAAGCAATCCTTGAGCTAGGGGGCTTTCCCATGAGCTTATTCCTTTCGATCCACACAATGATAGACGGGTTATGGGTAGTTCCGAGGACCCCGCAAACGAGCCGCTGAGGCCTCTACCCAATTCAACCGCCAGCGGTTGAATTGACTGGCGCGAAAAGCAGGACTTATGGGTGGACAAAAAACGCGGCGTCGCGTAAATTGACCGTGGGACACGTTCCATCAAAATCGTCGCCCGCGACGAAATTGGGCAACAGGACAGGGGACGGGTATTCAAAAACTTAAATCAAAAACACCGGATGGATCATGGCATGAATCTTTTGGGAAACTGGTTTAACGCGATCATCGACGCTTTGGGAATTTCATTCGACCGTTTTTTTGCTTTGCCCGCGGTGCTCTTATGGGCGACCGCCGTGATCGTTTCCGCCGTCGCTTATTTGATCGTGCGCACCGTCGTCGTAAAACGCGGGAAGCATCTTCCGCCCAAGTACGGACCGGTCCTGCTGCTGTTGCTTTTTTTCTCATTATTTTTTGATATCAAAGTCCACAAGCTGCAGAACGAATTTTATAAAACTGGCGATATTCATGCCGCGCTTACAAAAATAAATACGGTCATCGCAAGTCCTCGGCTTGACCTTTCCAGGGTCAAAGACGGGCTGGAGCGTCTGTTCGGCCTCGTATCCATGTCGGTGGAGCCGCAAGGCCCGGGCATGGATTACGTCCTGATACAAATCAACAAACCGGACCCCGTCAAGATCCATGTGGCGGTCATTGATCTGCGAACGCCGGGTCTTGAAATTCATATCACCCCGGAGTTTACGAAAAAGAGCCTCACAAGCGATTTTGCCGGAAAAAACGATTGCGTGATCGCGATCAATGGCGAGGCGGGAGCAAGCGCTTCTTCGGAGATGGGCCTCGGGACATGGTCGGGCCTGTGGATCGTAAAAGGAAAACCTGTTTTGCTGGAGACGAAGAACAAACGGCCGTTCCTTTCCTTCGATCCGTTGAACCGGGCGCGCTATTTTCGCGGAGAAACAAAAGATACCGCCTTGACGTCGAAGAAATATAATACTCTTTCGGGACGCTTGGACGCGATCGTGGACGGTCAGGACGTTTCCCCGCTCAAGGACATGCGGCAGCCCAGAACATGCATGGGAATTAATAAGGAGGGGACCAAGCTTATCCTTCTTGTGGCGGATGGCCGGCGTTTGGGGTATAGCGTCGGGCTTGATCCTGCATCTACGGTCCGGGTCCTGAAGCTATTCGACGTATGGAATGCCATGTTTTGTGATCAAGGCGGGTCCTCCTGCATGTATCTTAAATCCAGGAGAGGCCTTGTGAATATCCCAAGCGATGGCAAGGGTGTGGAAAGGCCGGTTTACAACAGTTTTGGAGTCGGGATCCGGCAACGATGAAAAGAGATGGGGTGGTAATGTCGTGATCGATGAAGGAGGGTGCGTTATGAGGACTATTATTTTAGCTTTGTTGTTTGCGGTAGTCGGTACCCCCGCATTCGCCCAATCCGAGGATTCCTCTTTTAAAGCCACCGCGGTGGCGATCCCCGGCGGCAAAGACGGGGTTGGTTTGGATGATATTCATTTCTCCCCAAGCCTTCACAAAGTGCTTCTGCCCGCCGGACGTACGGGGAAACTGTATATGATCGATCCTTCCAGTTTGGCCATGACCTCCGTGGAGGGGTTTAGTTCCAGCACTGAAAATAAGAAGGGACAAAAGGTGGGGATCTCTTCGGCGGATGAGGGCGAAGGGTTTCTGTTCGCGGCGGACCACGGAACCCATAAGCTCGATGCCGTGGATATCAAGACAGGCAGGATCGAAGCTTCTGTCCCCTTGGCAGGCGATGCTGATTATGTCAGGTATGTGGAGGCCAACCATGAAGTGTGGGTGACCGAGATGAATGAGGCCAAGCGACAGATCGAGGTCTTTGCTTTTACCGCAGGGGATAAGCCCGGGCTTTCGCATGTGCTGGACATCCCCGTCGCGGAGGGCCCGGAATCTTTAACGATCGATCATGCCCATAAACGTGCTTATACGAATTTGGGGGGACAAGCCGCAGCGATCGATGTCCCTACGCATGCGGTGATCTCGCAATGGCCGAATGGGTGCGAGAAACCACGGGGAACGGCGGTGGATGAGCAGAGGGGCTTTCTTTTTGTCGGCTGCGGTGAGGGTCAAGCGGTTGTCTTGGATCTAAATCAGAATGGGAAAGAAACCGGAAGATTGGTGACAGGGGCCGGCGCCGATCTGGTCGATTATAATCCCGGTCTTTCTCATTTATATATCACGGGATCGAAGAGCGCCACACTTTCAGTTCTGGGAGTTTCGCCTCAGGGGAAACTTTCTTTATTGGGCACCGGTCCGGCCGCGGAAAGGTCTCATTGTGTTGCCGGAGATGATCAGAATAATATCTGGGTATGTGATCCGAACCATGGGCAGTTATTGCGGTATAAAGATACATTTCCGGCGGTAAAATAATTATGGAAGAACCGAAGATCCCGGATTGGGAAGCGCTTTACCGGGAACAGGACGTCGAGAAATTGCCCTGGTTCACGAAAGAATTGGACCCTGATTTTGCCGCGGCCTTGAAGAGTCTCAAGCTCCGGTCCGAACATGTTCTGGACCTCGGCACCGGCCCGGGGACCCAGGCGATCGCCTTGAAAAAACTCGGGTTTGACGTGGTCGCGAGTGATATTTCAGAGTCCGCGATCCTAAAGGCGGAGGCCCGGGCGAAGAAAACGGCTCCCGGGATCCGTTTTGTGAAAGACGATATCCTCGCGACCCGGCTTCAAGGCCCGTTCGATATTATTTTCGATCGCGGGATCTTTCACGTCTTTGCGCCTGAAAAAAGAAGCCCCTACGTTCAAAACGTAAGCGGCCTCCTCAAGAAGGGCGGTTACCTGATGCTGAAATGTTTCAGCGACAAGGAGCCTGCCGGGGAAGGGCCTTACCGGATCTCCGAGGAAGAGATCCGCCGCTCCTTTTCTCCGGCCCTTCAGGTCCTGGAGATCCGTGCGAGTTTTTTCAAAGGCATCCGTCAACCCGACCCGCACGCTTTATTTTGCCTTCTGCAAAAATAGATTTAAATTTGGACTATTTTCTTTTTGCCGTTTGGATACAAACCCCTGCATCATTATGGCGCACCCGGCGGCTCCGATTTTTTAACTGAAAAATGAGTCATCCTAACTTGTTTAAATTAATAGGGTTACATCAATATATTTTTTGGCATGATGGCATGGTAATTGATGTATAGATAGCGAGACTGTCGTAATGAACGGATCCGCCACACAGCATCGGCAGATCAAATTCGCGTAGCAAGTTACGTTCCGTAACGTGCGCGCTCATTTGAAAAGGAGAAACTACCATGGCAAAGATCTTAGGAATTGATTTGGGAACGACGAATTCTTGTATGGCGATCATCGAGGGCGGCGAGCCCAAGGTGATCGAGAATAAAGAAGGTAACCGCACCACGCCTTCCATTGTCGCGTTCACCAAGACCGGCGAGCAACTGGTGGGACAGACGGCCAAGCGTCAGGCGATCACGAACCCGGAGAACACGATCTTCAGCGCCAAGCGTTTCATGGGCCGCCGCCAGGAAGAGGCGACCCACGAGGCCCAACTGGTCCCGTTCAAAGTGAAGCCCGGCAAACACGGCGAGGCGGTCTTCAATATCCCGCAGGAAAAACGGGATTACACGCCGCCGGAGATCTCCGCGAAGGTCCTGCAGAAACTCAAGGCCGACGCGGAAACGTATCTCGGGGAGCCCATCACGCAGGCGGTCATCACCGTCCCCGCGTATTTTAACGACTCCCAGCGCCAGGCCACCAAGGACGCGGGGCAGATCGCGGGCCTCGAGGTGTTGCGCATCATCAATGAACCGACCGCGGCCGCGCTCGCGTACGGCCTGGACAAGAAAAAGGACGAGACCATCGCGGTCTACGACCTGGGCGGCGGAACGTTCGATATCTCCATTCTTGATCTCGGCGAAGGCGTCTTCGAAGTGAAGGCCACGAACGGCGACACGCATTTGGGCGGCGATGACTTCGACCAGAAAGTCATCGATTGGCTCATCGCGGAGTTCAAGAAGACCGACGGCATCGACCTTTCGAAGGACCGTATGGCCATCCAACGTCTTAAGGAAGCCGCGGAAAAGGCGAAGTGCGAACTCTCCACGGCGCAGAGCACGGAGATCAATCTGCCGTTCATCACGGCTGACGCCTCCGGCCCCAAGCACCTTCTTTTGACGCTCACGCGCGCCAAACTCGAGCAGTTGGTCGCGGACCTGGTCGAACGCACCGTGCAGCCTTGTTTGAAGGCCATGAAGGACGCGGGCGTGAAACCCGAGGATATTGACGAGGTGATCCTGGTCGGAGGCATGACGCGTATGCCGGCCGTGGTCCAAAAAGCGAAGGACCTTTTCAAGAAGGTCCCGCATCAGGGCGTCAACCCGGATGAAGTGGTGGCCGTCGGCGCCGCGATCCAAGGCGGTGTCCTTAAAGGGGACGTGAAGGACATTCTTCTCCTGGACGTGACCCCGCTTTCGCTCGGCATCGAAACGCTGGGTGGTGTCATGACCAAGCTGATCGAACGCAACACCACGATCCCGACCCGGAAATCCGAGATCTTCTCGACCGCCGCGGACAATCAGACCGCCGTGACCGTGAAGGTCCTGCAAGGGGAACGTGAAATGTCCGCGAATAACCGCGTGCTCGGGCTCTTCAATCTGGAAGGGATCCCGCCCGCACCCCGCGGTATGCCGCAGGTCGAGGTGACCTTTGATATCGACGCGAACGGCATCGTCCACGTGTCAGCCAAGGACCTCGGCACGGGCAAGGAGCAGAAGATCCGCATCGAGTCTTCGTCCGGTCTTTCCAAAGACGAGGTCGAAAAGCTCGTGAAGGAAGGCCAAGCCCACGCCAACGAGGACAAGCAAAAACACGAGGTGATCACGGCCCGCAACCAGCTCGATAACCTCATCTACGCGACCGAGAAGACCCTGAAGGAACACGGGGACAAGGTCACGGAAGACGAGAAAAAGAAAGTCGAGGAGGCCCTGAAGGAAGCGAAGGCGTCCCTCACGAGCGACTCCAAGGAAGCGCTGGACAGCGCGGCCCAGAAACTCGGCACCGCGTCGCATACGATCGCGCAGAAGATGTATGAGGAAGCCGCTAAAAAAGCGGGGAATAAAGGCGCGGGCGCGGCGCCCCAAGGGGCCGAAGGGAAAAAGGACGACGGCGTCGTGGACGCGGATTATGAAGTCGTCGATGACGAGGAAAAGAAGAAAAAGAAGGAAGAGTAAAGAAACCGGGGGACCCCACAGGGGCCTGGAAAGAACGCCAGGCGGGGAACGTCCGGCGGTTAACGCGGGCGTTTCCCGTTCCGCGTTCCCCGGAAGCGTTAAGGTTAAGGAGGCATCCATTGCTTAACCGTCATAACTTTTTTCTGTTATGCTCGATCTTGATGTTACTCTTCACGGTCCCGGGTTTTGCGGCCCCGCAACTCAAGATCGAGCCTCCCGCCAAGCAGGTCGCCACCGGAAAAAATGTGGTCCTGAAAGTCCGGATCGAGTGGCCGCCGACCGAAGGTCCGTATGAGTTCAACTCCCTCGAGCCGAAGCTTGAAAATCTGACGCTCGTGGATCAGCGCCAATCGCAGGAAACGGGCGAGACCGTTTCTCAGACCTTTCTCTATGAGTTCCTGCCCGACCGGATCGGGCCGGCCGTCATTTATCCGTTTGAGATCGGTTATCGCAAAAGCGAAAAGGGAGTGTGGCGGCCCCTCCTTGTCCCGGAACACAGACTCAAGGTGGTCTCCGACCTTCCTTTCAGGATCGCCCTGATCGGGTCGGGCATCGTGGTTGGACTTTTAATCGCGATCTTCGTGGGCCTCAAGCAATGGGAACGCTGGAAGCTCCGGGTGGCCGCCAAACGCGTCCCCCCAGTCGATCCAAAGCAGGAGATCTATAAACAGGCGGAAAAATCCATCATGAATTTCAATTCTCCCTATCCCAAAGAGAAAATAACCCACTGGTCCGATCAGTTCCGGACCGTGGTCGAGACCTATTACGATGTTTCCAGCGTCGCCAGCCCCGCCGATATCCTCTCCTTTCTGAAGATCAAAGGGATCCCGGCAGGGGATTGGAACGAAATCTCCAGGATCTTTGGAGAGTTGACCGAGATGCAATTCGCGCGACACGACATCTCGGACTACGACCTCGCCAAGCTGCAAAGGAGCCTCTTGCAATATGTAACAAGCAAGATTATCATTGGTGCCTTGTAGCTTTTGGAATGATCCCTGTCATCCCGTCCGCCACAAACTGATCAACCTGTGAATTAAAGGAGAATTTTATGGACAACTCGATCCAAGAAGTGAACGCCAAGATCCGCGACGCCAGTTCCTCTTTAAAAGACCTCACCCGGGAGATCGGAAAGGTCATCGTCGGTCAGCAGTACCTTGTGGATCGCCTCCTCATGGCCCTTTTGGCGGACGGGCACATCTTGATCGAGGGGGTCCCCGGACTTGCCAAGACACTTTCGGTCAGGACACTCTCCCAGGCCATTGCGGCTCAATTTCAGCGCATCCAGTTCACCCCCGACCTCCTGCCGGCGGACGTGGTCGGGACCTTGGTCTATAACCCCAAGGACGGCAATTTTACGACCAAAAAGGGTCCTATTTTCACGAATATCGTCCTGGCGGATGAGATCAACCGGGCGCCTTCCAAGGTCCAAAGCGCGCTCCTGGAGGCCATGCAGGAGCGCCAGGTCACGATCGGGAACACGACTTTCCCCCTCCCGGTCCCTTTCCTCGTTCTCGCCACCCAGAACCCCATCGAGCAGGAGGGGACTTATCCTCTGCCCGAAGCCCAGGTCGACCGTTTTATGCTGAAACTGCAGGTCAGCTACCCGAGCAAAAAGGAGGAAAAAGAGATCCTGGAGCGTATGGCGAGCGGAAAACTCATCCAGGTCAATCCCGTCTTGAGTATCAGCCGGATCATGGAGCTGCGCCAATTGATGCACCAGATCTACATCGACGAAAAAGTGAAAGATTATATCCTCGACCTTGTGTTCGCGACACGCAACCCCCAGGATTATAAACTGGAGGACCTGAAGCCCCTCATTTCCTACGGCGCTTCGCCGCGCGCGAGCATTATGCTGACCCTGGCCGCCAAGGCCAACGCCTTTCTCCAGGGCCGCGGGTACGTGACCCCCGACGACGTCAAACAGATCGGCTCCGACGTCCTGCGGCATCGCGTGCTCGTGACCTACGAGGCGGAAGCCGAGGACACCACGTCGGACGACATCGTCAAAAAGATCTTCGATCAGGTCGAAGTCCCGTAGTCCTGCAGGGCTTGAATTATGATCCTCGCTTCGCTGCTGAAGAAAGTCCGGAAGATCGAAATCCGCACGACCCGTCTGGTCAATGACCTCTTCGGAGGGGAGTACGAATCCGTCTTTAAGCCCCAGGGGATCGAGTTCGCGGACGTCCGGGAATACGTACCGGGCGATGATATCCGTACGATCGATTGGAACGTCACGGCGCGTTCGATCCACCCCTTCGTCAAAAAGTTCGTCGAGACCCGCGAGCTTACGGTGCTTTTCGCCGTCGATATGTCCGGCTCGCAATATTTCGGTTCCACGGACAAACTCAAATCCGAGATCGCCGCCGAGATCACGGCCGTTCTCGCTTTTTCCGCCGTCAAGAATAACGACAAGACCGGGCTCCTCATCGTCACCGAAGGCGTCGAGAAATTCATCCCCGTCAAGAAGGGGAGGAATCATGCTCTGCGCGTCATCCGGGAGGTCCTCGGATATCAGCCCAAGAAAAAGAAAACCCGGCTTGCCGAGGCCCTGGAATATCTTTACCGGGTCCAGTCACGGACCTCGGTCATTTTCCTGATCTCCGACTTCATGGACGAAGGGTACGAGAAGGCCTTGAAGATCCTCAGCCGGAAACATGACGTGATCGCCATCCATCTCCATGACCCGCTCGAACAGCAATTCCCGAAAATCGGCCTTGTGGAACTGGCGGACCGGGAGACCGGGGAGACCCTGCTGGTCGATACGACTTCCTCCCAGTTTCAAGACCGGTTCCGCAAAACGGCCGACACAAAGCTGGGAGCGCTCAAAAGACTCTTTAAAAGTCTGCAGATCGACTGCATCGATATCCCGGCCAACACTTCTTATGTCGAGCCGCTTTTTAAATTTTTCAAGAGCAGGGAACATAAATGAAAAAGAAGGCGTTTCTTTTCTTCGCGCTTCTCCTTGCCGCGTCTTTCTCCGGCCCGTGTTTTGCGGCCGGGGCCGATGACATCCGCGTCAAGGCCGAGGTCAATAAGGCGTTCCTTACGATCGGAGATCCGGTCACCTACACCGTCACGGTCGAGCACGCCCCGGAGATCAAGGTCCTTTCCACTATCCCGGCGCCTACTTCGGATTTTCTTGAGATCAAAAAGACCCAAGACATCGACAAAAAAGAAAAGAAAAAGATCGTGACGGGCCGTCAATTCACCCTCACGTCCTACCGGCTCGGAGAATTCGTCCTCGACCCCGTGACGATCAAGTATCAAAAGAACGGGCAGCCCGAAAAGAGCCTTTTGACGAACAAGCTTTACCTGACGGTCAAAAGCGTCACGGGAGGGAAGCCCCAGGAAGATATCCGTGACGTCAAAACCGTCGTTCCCTACAAACTGCACATGGGAAAATTCCTTTGGGTCCTTGTCACCCTCGCGCTTCTCGGGGCCGGTTATTTCCTCTACCGCCTCTTGCGCAAGAAAAAAAATGTTTTCCAACCCGCGACCCCGCCTCTGACCCCCGAAGCGGAAGCCTTGATGCATCTCACGGAGCTTTATGAATCCGACCTTCTCAAGCGCGGTTTCATCAAGATGTATTATTTGCGCCTTTCCGAGGTCCTGAGGGTCTATTTCGAGAAACGCTACAAGATCCTTGCCGTGGAATCGACTACGATCGAGATCTTGCGCGCTTTCCGTCCCCAGCACCTTGAAACCGCTCTTTATCAGAAGATCCAATATGTCCTCGAAGCCGCGGACCTCGCAAAATTCGCCAAGTGGGTCCCCACAGCTCCTGAGATCCTCCAGATCAACAAAAAAGCCGAGGAGATCGTTCGGGAGGCCGCTCCCGTCCCGGAGCCGGTTCCTGCCGCGGAGGTATCCCATGGTGTTTAGATACCCGGCATTTTTCCTGCTTTTGCTTCTTCTGCCGCTCGTCTTTCTCTGGGCCAAACGGCGCGAAAAGATCGAATTCGCGTTCCCGTCCCTGGGACTTCTGAAGGGCCGGCCCAGGACGCCGAGGATGTTCCTCTTCAAGCTTCTTCCGTTCCTCAAGACCGCCGTGTTCGTCCTTTTGATCGCCGCGCTCGCGCGTCCTTCCAGCGTTGCAAGCGATAAGGAATATCAGACCCTCGGCGTGGACATCATCATCGCGCTCGACATCTCGGGTTCCATGCTCGCCGAAGACTTCCAGCCCGAGAACCGTATTTATGTCGCCAAGCAGGAGGCCGTCAAATTCATCCAAGGACGCGAGAACGACCGCATCGGACTCGTGGTGTTCTCCAAAAAAGCGTTCACGCAATGTCCGCTGACCCTGGATTACCGCATCCTGATCGAACTGCTGTCCGAGATCCGGGTGGGCATGATCGCGGACGGCACCGCGATCGGCATGGGCATCGCGACGGCGGTGAACCGCCTCCGGGACTCGAACGCCAAAAGCAAAGTCATTATCCTGCTCACGGACGGTGAGAATAATGCCGGCAATATCGATCCGATCACCGCTGCGGAACTTGCCAAGAGTTTCAACGTCAAGATCTACACGATCGCGGTCGGCAAGGGCGGCATGGTCCCGTTCCCGGTCGACGATCCGCTGTTCGGCAAACGCTATGTCCAGGCCGACGTGGAGGTCGACGAAACGACCCTGAAACGCATCGCCGACATCACGGGGGGTCTTTTCTTCAGGGCCCGCGACACCGCGTCGCTTTCCGAGATCTACGAACGGATCAATAAACTGGAAAAAAGCGAGGTCAAGGTCAAGGAATACCGGAGTTATAACGAACTCTTTCCGCTGTTCCTCATTCCTGCGCTCTTCTTGCTCCTTTTTGATATTGTTTTACGCCGAACCCTGCTCCTGAAGGTGCCCTGATGATTAATTCTATTTTCCCAAGGGTCCATCAGGACAACACAGCCCAAGTCTTTATTTTGTTTTTATGGATGGCGACTTGGGCAGCCCCAATTTCCGTTATCCGGAAATTGATAAGTATTGGGACTGGCTTCTCGATATTTTGTTTAATAGAAAGCCGGGTGCCCTGATGCAATTTTTCCGGCCTGAATATTTCCTTTATCTGTGGCTGGTCCCGGCGGTCCTGGCGTTTTATGTTTTTTCGCGCAAGCTCTGGCAGAAACGCCTTCACCGGCTGGTCCGGGATGAAACGCTCCTTTCGAGATTGATCGAAGGGTACCGGAAAAACGAGTGGCTCATTCGCGCGATCCTCATGACGCTTGCCGTGCTTTGCTTCGTGCTCGCACTCGCACGTCCGCAATGGGGCGACGAAAAGCGAACCGCCCAGCGCAAGGGACTGGACATTGTCTTCCTGGTCGACACATCCCTCAGCATGCTCGCTGAGGACATCAAACCCAACCGCCTCGAAAAAGCCAAGTTTGAGGTCGAAACATTCATCCGTAACCTTCACGGAGACCGTGTCGGCATGGTCACTTTCGCGGGTTCGGGGTTCCTTCAAACCCCGCTTACGCTCGACCACGCGGCGTTCCTTTTGTTCCTGGAGGCCGTCCAGGTGGGATTTCTGCCGGACCCCGGCACATCGCTCGCCCAGGCCATCCAACTGGCGATCCGCGCCTTTCCCCAGAAGGAGCTCAAATACAAGGCCCTGGTCCTCTTTACGGACGGGGAAGACTTTGAAGGCGGGATCGAAAAGGCCATCGAAGAGGCCAAACAGGCCAATGTCAGGATCTATTGCATAGGCCTTGGGACCGCGGAAGGGGAGCCCATCCCTCTCAAGAACGAGAAAGGGGAGCGCTCAGGATTCAAGAAGGACCGCAGCGGGCAAATGGTGCTCACCCGCCTCAACCAGCCTCTCCTGGAACGGATCGCCAAAGAAACGGGCGGGATCTATCTTCCCGCGACGCCTAGCGAGAAAGAAGTCGATGTCATCTTAAAACACATGCGGGGGTGGGGGGAGCAACAGTTCGCCGAAAAAGTGGTCGTGGAACGCGAAGACCAGTACCAGATTTTCCTGATCCTCGCGCTGATCCTCCTTGTCGCCGAAATGCTGGTCCGCCGCAAAAACAACAAAAGCCCGGCCCTGATGGCTTGCCTCGCCGCCTTTTTCCTTTTTACGGGATTTCTCGAGACCTCGCAAGGCACGGTCAAGAAAGGCAACGAAAATTTTCAGAACAAGAAGTATCAATCCGCCCTGGAGGACTACCGCAAGGTCCAGGTCAAGAACCCCGATAACCCGGAAGTGCTCTATGACCTCGGAACGGCCCTTTATAAGGTTGATGCTTTCCAGGAATCGGCCCAAGACCTCGAAACCGCCTCCAAGACAGCCCAAGACCCGCAGCTGAAGGCCCGCGCACTCTACAACAAGGGGAACGTCCAGTACCGGCTTGGGAATTTCGAGCAGGCCATTGATTCCTACAAGAAGGCCCTCGAGCTGGACCCCAACGACAAAGACGCCAAGTATAATCTCGAATTCCTGCAGAAACAGAAGAACAAGATCGATAAAAAAGACCAGCAACAGAAGAAGCAAGATCAGAAAAAGAAAGACCAGCAACAGCAGAATCAGCAGAAAAACAAACAGCAACAGCAGAACAAAGGCGGCCAGGACCAGCAGAAACAAAAAGATCAGGGGCAAGGGAAGGACCAGCAACAGAACCAGCAGCAGAACCAAGATCAAAAGGACCAGCAGCAACAGCCTAAGCCCCAGGACCAAAAGGATCAAGAACAACAGCAACCCAAACCCCAGGACCAACAGGATCAGAATCAAGGAAAGAATCAGGAGCAGAAACAACAGCAACAACAAAAAGAACAGCAGGAGAAAGAACAACAACAGAAGGAACAGGAGCAAAAGGAAAAAGAAAAGCAAGAGCAACAAAAGAAGGAACAGGACGAACAACAAAAGCAAGAACAAGAGCAAAAGGAAAAGGAAGAACAGCAAAAACAGCAGGGGCAAGAGAAAGCTCCGCAGAACGAGCCGCAAGGACAGCAAAAACGTCCGCTCCAGGGCCAAATGAGCATGGATAATGCTCTCAACCTCCTGGACGCCATGAAAGAATCGGAGAAGGAGCTCCAGGACCTTCGCCGGCCGCCGGTCAATAAAAATCCGCCGCCCGTAGAAAAAGACTGGTGATAAAAATCGGGACTCGGGACTTGTTCCTCGGGACTCGAGTTGCTTTTCTTCGGTGCACTTGCGAGTCCCTAGTCCCGTACTGAATGGTTATTCAGTACTGCACTGGCTTCCAATAAAGATTCCAACGAGAGCCAGGCGAGCGACGAGTCCCTTTTTTGAGATGTCTTTATAAAATATAAACCAAAAGGAGAACGTTATGAGCTTAGCGGAACAGATCGAAAAGGATGTCATCGCGGCCATGAAGGCTAAGGATCCCGTTAAGGTGTCCACCTTGCGAATGCTCAAAAGCGCCCTCGGGAATTATCTGATCCAGGCGAAAAAAGACAAGGCTGAGGACCCGGAGGTTTTGGGGATCATCACCAAACAGGCCAAGCAGCGCCGGGAAAGCGTGGAAAGCTTTGAGAAGGCAGGCCGTAAAGATCTGGCAGATAAGGAAAAAGCGGAACTCGTGATCCTGGAGTCTTATTTGCCGAAACAGATGACTGATGATGAGCTCAGGGCCGTAGTGCAAAAGGCCATCGTTTGGTCGGACGCCAAAAGTCCCGCCGACATGGGGAAACTCATGAAGGTCCTGATGCCAGCCGTTCAGGGAAAAGCCGACGGTAAACGCGTGCAGGAAGTCGTCAAAACCCTCCTGAAATAATCTTCGAAGCCTCGCCAAGCTTAACCGTCCGAGGGACTTTCTCTCCCTATAGACTACTTTACATAAGATACATTATGGGACGTACGATTAAACTGATGAGAGGCCTCCTCTATACAATTCATGGAGTCCTGAGCACGGCTTTCCGGACATCAAATAAGGCCCTCTATCACAAAGCACGGCGAATTCATCGACGAAAGCCTTCCACTCTTGTGACTTGTTTCCCGATAACGCTAAAGCTGCGCTGTACTTTACTTAAGTCGCAGCACTCACGACATTCGAATGGCTCCTTAGCAGCGAGGTTCGGGATCGCCTTTGAATGGAGGTTTTTTCTCCCGGCTTGACCCTAGAGAGGGCTCCCCTATAGAGGAAATGGCCCATTTAAAGGGCCTATGGAAGGGGCTTTTCTACGGAAGGACCTAAGTCACGTTTTGGGTCAAAGACCGTCAAAATGCCATGTTTTTGAGCCATTCTAGGCCATTCTTATGGGGAGACCGTAGTCTATAGCGGACCTTATGCGTCCTTGTCAATCGATAGGAAAAAGAGGTAGAAGACAAGGACAGCACTAAGATAATTAGGCGGCGACGGCGACTTGCTTCTGAGTGAGCATTTCGCTGATGAGAGCCTTGATCACGCCGTTGGTCAGGCAGGCTGCTACTGAGTAGAACTTATTATCTTTGTCCTGCGGATCGACTTCATATTCATGCATCAGGTTTACGAACTGGGTCTTACCAAGTGCCGCAGCCAGATCCACCAGTTCCATGATGGCCTCATAAGGATTCACCTTACCACCAAAGAGCTTCGCGAAATCCGCCTCGTCAAATATGAAAACCGCGTAACCCCAGCCCTGCAACTTCCCGATCTCAGCGCGCATCTCAGCATCATCCGCATCGGTCTTGGACACGACAAAGATGCTGTGTTCGTTAAGATTTTTCGGTTCCTTGCTGAATTTGCGGCCAATTTCCGCGCCAAGCTCTTTCGCATTCTTAAGAGGCTTCACACCCATCAGCCCATTGAGCGGTGAGTTCCCGAGAGTATAGACCTGTCCATTCAGCCGGTTCATCAGATACTCGATCCCGGCCTGAAAATCTACGGACCCCACAAAAATCTGTTCCTCGATCTGGATCACATCCCTTCGCATTTTTTCATCGTCGAACCGGACGTTCCCAAGTGCGATCGCCTGCAACGCACGGATCTGGTTTTTCAAGGGGCCTTCGGCCATGCACTCCGCCATCAGGAAGTAAGCCTGCATTTCAGCGTCGATCCGGCGGGCCTCCGCGAGAATCTCGGGCATTTCAATGCGCTGGACGCCATGCACGGCTTCATGGATAAGAATATCTTTCAACTCATCAGGGGCCGCGCGATCCAGGACCGCCTGGTTCAGGACCACCTCGCCCGTAGCATCGTCAATAAAGGCGCTCTTACCCATAAGCCGACGGTCCTGCTCCACCGTCTTCACTTGCACCTGAAGCTCCGCAATCGACCGCAGCAAACTGTGCATCGATAAACCGTGGAGTTGCGCTGGCGTCAATCGCTTCACCGCCTCTTGCGCCGCCTCCCGAGCTTGGACAACCTTCGCCTCCGCCGGCCGCAATTCCGCGCGCGCTGGCATAACGGGTGCCGTCGCAGCAGGCGTTACCACCGTCCGCACTTCCGCACGCGCTGGCTGGGCGGGCATGAGGAAGACCAACCGGTCCGCGCCGTCAATAAATTTGCCTGTTATGCTGACTTTGTCCACGCCCAGAGCTTTCATTTTTGCGCCGACCAACCCGATGCCCAAAGCTGCGGCTTGTTCAACACCTGCTTTTTCTGCCGGCGATGCTTCTCGGAAAAACTTTATAAGATTTGTTTTCAATTTCAACTGCAGCGCCTTGATCTGATTTTCTACTGGATTTTTCGACTTAGTATCCGTCTGCCCGAAGATCGGAAGATTGAGATCAATCCCGTTCGCCTTAGCCAAAGAGGCGATCTCATCAAGGTCAGCTTGAACTTGCGACCGCCATGCATCCGGCAACGCTTCGGTCAATCCGATCAATGTCGGAACATGCGCAATACTTCCCATGATTTCGGCATTTTGGGGAGCCGCCTCGGCAACTTTTCTCACAAAAGCGCTCCATATCCCCTGGCTCTGGAGGCTTGACGGTAGGACAACCCCCGTTTCCAAGATCAGATGGCCATTTTCAAGGGTTGGCAGAACGCTCAATTCCGTATCCGGCACCAGTTTTCCATCCGCACCTACAAGCATAAAATGGCCGCGGTCCTGCATGAAATACAATCGATATCCGTTCAGGTCCGTCCCTTGTAATTTCCCGAAAAGGCTACGAATGGCCAGAACTTCCGGCGCAATCGGCTGGATCATGGATTTTCCGCTGTTATCGGTGACGAACCCTGAAAGCGTGTCGCCCCTCGCCAAAACGTCCCACGGCTTGAATTCGTAACGAACCTGGAGATCACCATCCGCAAAATCGATCGTAAAGGATTTCTGGGCCCGGGCCGCCGCAAGCGCGAATTTTGCCAACTTTCCGGAACCGCTCGTAGCCCCGGAGTTATACTCCTCGACCATCTCCTTTGTGACAGGAATGGACGGCTGACCTTCGACGGTCAAAGTGCCCGCCTGGAACGGCTCACCGTCATTGACGACGGAATACCTCGTGATCCCGAGCTCTGTATTGATAAAGAGGTTCGCTTTACGGACAAACTTGCCGTTCTCTTTCTTTGCCGCCTGGAAGAGCCCGTCGTAACCCGCCCACTTTCCGGACGGCAGGACCTGAACCGTACCCGCTTCTTTATGGGTCGGATGGTTATGAAGCCCGAAGGAAAGGTCATAAGCCGAGGATTCAGAGGAATACCCCGTGCGACGCGCCCCTAACACCACATAGGCTTTAACATTGGGATCGTTACTGAGCTGGTCTTTTCCGGAAGGAACGGTGACCATCAATTCAAACGGCAGTCCTGCTTGCATCTGAAGGACCTCTGCGCTCGGAAGTTCGGTTAACGCGAAGACGCTTTCCTGATTGGGGATCGCGCCGGTATGAATGCCTTTGATCAAATCGGCCAGCGTTGTGGGCGTCGCCTTCAGATAGTTGCTTTGAAGATATGTTTTTAACGCTCCATTGCTCTCCCACTGCCACATCATGGCCGACCATACCCTCGCCGCGATCGTCCGGCTCAGACCGTCCGGCTCCTTGGTCTGATCCTCTTTCAGGATCCGGTCCAGCAAGCTGATCCGGGCCTGCACGTCCCCATCCGTACGTTTTGCGATCGCTTCGAAGATCCCGCGCAAAATGGGTTCGCTGATCGATCCGTTTTCATCCCCCGGATAGACTTGAAGTACCGCTCCCGCAAGTTTTACGAGATTGTCGTACGCGCCTGCACCCGTATCGAACTGAGCCAGGACCGACTGAATCCCGGGCTCTGCATAATGGTCCCGGAACAAATAATAAGCCGTCCAAACCCGCACGGTGATACCGCTCTGATTAAGTAATTTATCGAGCGCTTCCCCGCGGGTTTCCGCCCGTGACATGGCGGCATCCACCAATGATTTGACCGACGAAGCGTTGATCACGGACCTGCCGGACGCATCCTGGCTCGCCGTGGTCTCGGGATGAACAATGACCCCGCTCGTCTGAAGATAGGCGCGCAAAGCCTCCAAGGTCGCGACGTTGGCGGTCAAGATCTGCTCCGCAAGCCCCCCAACGATGCCCCAAGCAAGACGGTCTGCTTGACTGCCCTTCAAGAACTGCCCGATAAGTTCGAATCTCGCCACTTGGAGAGTCGGGTCTGTGATTCCTTGAGCCTCACTCAGGATCCCCTCGAAAAGCTTTTGCAGGTCTTGAACGGCCGGTGAGCTCTTCAATGCATCCTCAAGCGACATGCCGGGAGCTGTTCTGGCTATTACCGAATACGCGAACGCTTTCACCTCTGCGGCCGTTGCGGTCGCCGGGTTCGGCGTTGCCGTGCTGGAACCGGCTTTCGCCGCTTTTAATTCATCTCTGAGCTGGTCTGGCGACAAACTATGCCAGCCGAGCAGGTCCTCGACTTTTTCGCTGTTGCGGATGATGTTTTGGACCGTTTCGGGATCAAAAATCTGGAAGAGATAGAGAACGGCCCCCATAGCGCTCTTCAGATCCTTGGCGTTCATAAGCCGCGGCATTCTGGAATATTCGAGATATTTGCCATAGAGCGTTTCAATATCGTAAGTCTTTCCATTTTCCCAGTCGATGGTCTTTGTCATCACCTGATAAATAAAGGTCATGATTTCTTCGAGACGAATATCCGAATCTTTGAATCGCAGTTTGCCGCCCTTTTCTTCAAAGGAAAGTCCAAGCCGCGGAAAGATCAGATGCTTTTCCGCATGGCCGAAAGATTGTTCAAACCAGCTCTCGTCTATGACCATGACCCCCATGAGAGAAAACAGGCCCGCCGACGCCTCAAAATCCGTTCGGGCCATGACCTCTTCGCCGGAGGTTCTTACCCATTTTTCATTCACCAAGCTCCAATAATTCCCCAACCGCTTGGCCGCGTCCCCATTCAGGCGAAAGACGGGGATCTCATAATCACGATAGCCATGCGCTTTTTTCCATGTCGCGTTAATCTCCGCACGAGCTTCCTTCATGGCCTGGGCTTCCCTTGCCCGGAAAGTTTCTTCGGATACAGGCGTGGTCTCGTGCGCCAAAAGAGCTGCTAGCTTCGTTTGATACACTTGCTGCACTTGCGCTTCAACCGCCGGGATCGTTTCGATCTCAGAGGATCTGACATATGAGAAATCCACCGAGGCGGAAGGATTTTCCTCCCGCGTTTGAGCGATAAGACGGGCTAATTCCTTACGGAAACCAGCTTCATTTTCGGGTTTGGACCGGCGCGCCTTCATAAATCCGGCCGTTAGGATCTTGGATATCTCTTCTGCCGCCTGTGTGATCTCCCGTTCGCTCTTGGCCTCCTGAAGTCTTTGGGTAGCCGCGGCAAGTGCGCCATGATCTTTAAAATAAGCCGGCCGCTCATACACCAGCAGATCGCCCCAAACAGGCGCCATCGCGGCGATGCGCCGTTCTTCCTCAGTTGCGCCGGATGCCTTCCCGGCTTCAACAACAGACCCAACCAGTTGAGAATGCCATTCGAAAGCCTGGTAATCCTTTTTGGAAATTTCAGTCTGATGCGCCTTAAAGAATTTCTCCCAATCCGCAAGCATTGGCTTTTTGTCTTTTCCGATCAAACCGGCGCTCTTGGCCGCAGCGTATAACTTTTGATCCGCATTCAAAACCCGCTCGATAATTCTTTCTAAAGGATCCTCATAGAGACTACGGATGGCTTCTTTGCCTGCAGCAGCTCCGATCTTAGCCAGAGCCGTCCGGACCATCGTATGGGTCGTTTCACCGTCGATTTGCGGTCCCGCCGCCCTGACCAAAATACCCCGGTCAAGGGATCCTCTCGCATTCAATTCCCTCGAGACCTGCTCCCAGCGATCCATCGAAACATTTGTGATACCGTTGTCGCCAAGCCATTTGCTTATTTCTTTCGATACGTCGAAATCTTTAAGTGTCCGCCTGTTCGCCTGCCACCAAGCGACGAACTTCTGTTGTTGGTCTGGAGTCAAGCGCCGGTAAACAAAACTCAGTACATGGAGTTGGAGGGCGCTCATTCTTTCGTTCTTCGCATTGACGCGCGCCTCATAGGGCATCATCACCGTTTCAGGCGCATTCTCCGCAAATGGAGGAATTACACCCGGCACAGCCGCCATGGCAAAATTAGAAGGATCGCTTTCTTCGCCCAAAAATACCCGCCCGTCATGACCGAAATACGCGGGACCGGGCAAGTTTTGCTGATGCCCGTCCTTCGTCAACAAAACGGTGGCCGCATTGCGGTATTTCTTGTATGAAGGATTAAAGCTGAGGGCTTCCTCAAAAGATCCTTCTTTTGCATAGCGCGCCGAAACTCTTGCCGTATCGATGACCTCGTCAAGTTCCGTGACCTTGTCCTTGACCGCCATGAATTTCACAACGGATCCACCCGTTGTGAGAGGGGTTGTTCCGATCGTCAGCACTCGATCTTCAGCGATCGTCATCCGAACCGGATCACCATTCGCGAGGCTCCCCATATTCTGAAAAACGACTTCGTCGCCGCTGTGGACAAGCTTCTCAAGGACCACGCCGCCTTCCCCGAGAACGTTGATCCATGTTCGATTATTCATCACTTCGATCTCGTAGCGGGTCTCTCCACCCTGTTTCACGCTCAAGAACCACCGGCCATTCCGGTACTGAGCCGCTCCACCAGGCTGTAGACCGGTCCCGCTTAAGGCCACACGGACCCTCCCTAGAGAATCAACAATCTGATATTGACCCGAAACACCGGGCTGGCTCCGGAGCACGGGCGGCGTCTGGAGGGATCCGAGAAGATCGTCAAACTGCGCAAAACCCGTAAGAGCGGGCAGCGTAGGCGGCAGATGAGCCACTTCAACCAACGATACGACTTTGAATTGCGCGAGTAATAAATTCCGTCTTGTTATGGCAGTTTCTATTTCCGCAACGGTTTTTCCTTCGACCGCCGCAAGCTGCACGATCTCGTGAAGCGGAATTTCGGGATTTTCTGAGGCTATTTTCTGGATCGTTTCGATCCCCGATTTCACCAGATCAAAATTCCCTGTTTGAATTGCCCGCAGGGCCAACAGCGAGAGCGCATCGCCCATGCCAAGCGGGACGGTCAACCGCGACCCCGTCAGATCCGCAGCCGGAGCGATCTCCAGAACAGCTTTCTTGCGGGCCTCTTCATCGATGTTTTTTGAAGCCGCGAGCGCCGCCGCAAGGTATGGGGCAAGCTGTTTTTGGGGATCCTGGGAAAGACGGAAACTCTGCAAAGCATGCCAAGCCACGAAGAGATTCAAACCGCGAACAGGGATACTCCCTTTCAGCGCGGGAACTTTTGTTTCGAGCCAACTTGCGACTTTTTTCTGAACGTTAAAATAATTTCCGATCGCGAGCACAAGATGGCTCAACTCTACAAGGTCGGATTCCGCGGACATCTCCTGCAAAACCGAATCTCTTAATGTTCGAGTGATCGTTCCGGACACGGATCTGACACTGAAGGCTTCTTTTAAAATGGAGAAGCGCTCGCCTGCCGGGACTCCGGCAAGTTGCTCCAAAAGCTCCGGCAATTTTTTGGGGGGAACCGAAGCAAGCGCTTGGATATCCGCCGCCGTCAAGTCGTGCGCTTCGATCCAGCTCTGGATCTTCATCACACTCGTCAGTTCTTCGGCACTTGCGGGTTTAAAGGAATCAGGAACATCCACGCTGGCCGAAAAACTAAAATCATGACCCAACTCAACAGCCGCCTGGATGTTCGGGGCAATGCTCAGGGTTCCGCTTGCACTCATCGAAAGAGTTCCATATCCCCCGCAGGCACGGATCGAAGCGATCGTTTCGGGCAAAAGCATCGAAAGATCAAGGCTGTGGTTCCCATCAATGATCGCTGTTGTTCCCTCTTCGCCCAACCTGAATTGAACGGGATTTTGAGGCGTAAGCTTTCTCGCTGCTTCCGTATTTTTTTCGGAAAATGTTGGCGACTCCACGCGGATTTTCCCCGCTTCGCTGATCGTGCGCGCAGCGCCTTGTGGTTCCGAGATTTTACCGCGCTCTATCGGAAGTATGTCAGGGGCAAAACGGTCCGCGATCCCAAGCAGGGCCCGAGCCTTTTGCTCGGGAGTTCCCCTGAGATTTCCCTGGAACATGGTCGGATCCTGTTCGACAGGCTCGCCGGTCGTGACGAGTTTCCGGAGAGCGGTCGCAGTGTCAATGCCTTCCCGGAGAGCGGTACGGATCCCTTCGTGAAGATTTTTTCCGCGTCCCTCAAGGAACTTCCCGAGTTCGTCGATGGTTTTGCCGGCCCGTTCCCCGGCAACGCTCCTGATATGGGCCTCACCGTCAAGATAATCGGCGTTCTTGGATGATTGAAGATCGGTATAACCCTCGCGAATATGGCGGTGAACAAGAGCGTCCAGTTCCGTGAGGGCACCGATCGCGTCCTGATCGCCGGAAAGAATCGCCCTCTCAAAAGCCACCCGCATCGGATCCACCATCAACCGGAAGGTGAACAACTGGTGCAAAAGGGCCGTTGCCGTCCGGTCGGCGACTTCCAAGGAAGTCAGCGTCACCGAAAGAAGAAGCGTCTCCTCAGGGGAAAGAACCTTCCCGGGGGTCAACACGTCATTTAAAAGATCTGCGACATTCCGGGACTTTGTCCCTCCCTCTTCCGAGAGAAAGTATTGCGTTTTGCCGTCTACAGTTTTCTGATACCAGCTGAGGCCATCACGGGTCGCTTTTCCGGCCACAAGACCTCTCAAATACTCCACCATTTTCTGCCCATAGTCCTTATTTCCAAGCAGAGGCCGTAGCTGTTCTTCGATAAAGCTATGGTCCAAATAAACTTTCGCGAAACTCTCAAAGCGCTCACCCGCCATGCTGCCTGCTTCCTTCGTCCGGCCGACGCGCCAAAATGCCTGCATGATCTCCTGGTTGGTAAGCCCCGAGTCAAACATGAGATAATTGGCACGCACCTGATAATTGAGGCCTACCGTCCCAAGCCGGTTGATGATAAAAATGGCTTTGTTGTCTTTGGACTCCCTGACGTAGTCGCTGAAGGTCTTCACTTCCACGTCCGCGCTGTCGTGCCCCGGGGTATCCGAATTCTCATCGATGAAAAAGAATTTAGTGCCTTTCTTTATGAGTTCCGGATCTTCCGTAAGTATTTTACGCACCTGTCTTAAGACATCGGCATCGCCAATATGCGCGATCGTGTTGTTATAAAGCTCATCCGCCTTTTGGGAAAGACCGTATTTAACCGTTTTACCTTTTTCTTCAACCTCGGCCAAAAAGTGATTTTTGATAACCTTGGCGATCTCTTCCGCATATTTTGTCGTTGTTGTTTTCCGGAGTTCGCCCACTTCAAAACGATGGTATGAGTCCTTGTCATGAACTGCGGTGAACATTTCGATAAGATAGGCCAGTGTTTCCCCTCCCAGCTTGACGGCCTCCACCATCCGTCCCATCATAGCCTCGAGAGGGATACGGACGCCGAGAGCGGTCCCCGTCATCCCGATCGGACGGCGAACGCCATCCGAGGTCAGGAACAGATCGAACATGCTAAATGCCGTAAGCGTGGAAGTGAACTCGATCGTGGCGGGATCGATCGCCGAACGTTTTTCCCACGCTTTCAAGTCAAGACTGGTCTCTCTTCCATCGCTTAACTTATCGAAGATCTCCCGGCCTGTCATGGCAGCCGCGATGAGTTTTGCCGTATCCTCAATGATCCGGTCCGCCTCCGCACCACCCGCGCGGTTAAACGGCCTGAAAGCGTTATCCACCACGTCCATTTTTTCAGCACCAAACGTCCGTTCGCCGTAATTCCTGATGGCGGCGTCCAGGTCCTTCGCCCCAAGATTCACGACCGTCATTTCGATAATGGATTGCAGTTCACGGTTCGACAGGGGATCACTCGACGCTCTATCCGGGCTGCTTCGAAATTCGGCGATTGCGTCGGTAACGAGGCTCTTCCCTCCAACTTCAGCCTGCTTAAAAATCTCCATGATTTTGTCCCAACTCGTGGTTGTATGTTCCAGACTTCCGTCCCGCTTGATCAAAATGGCCGCCCGGTCTGTGCCGATCAATTCTTCATATTTCGCCGAATGCCCATCCTTCGCTTCGAAGAAAACCATGATTCTCTCTTTTTGGGGACCGGAACGCTCGGAGGCGCGTTCTTCCCCATAAAACTCATAAATATCCCCCCGCAGGGCAGCTTTGGCCGCAGCGACGACCACCCCAAAATTAGCAAGTTCCATGGCGTAACGGGTGTTCCCGCCGATAATAAAGTGCATCGGGTCGGCGCATTGGTGCACCTCGTCAAAAAGTTTGAAGGCGGATGTGAAGGCTTTCATGAATTCCCCATACTTTGCGTTCCACTGCGCGTTCGTCTTGAGTTTATTGGCGATCTCGGCAATGGCGTTCCTCGATGCAACAACGAGTTTTTCCGGATCTGTCAGATCTCTGTTCAGTTGATCGATCTCTGAAAAATCACCGTTGTTGAACGCCTTGAGATACGTGTCATTCAGGTTGACGACCTTACGGCCGGAGATGGCCTGAAAAAACTCCTGGCTGTCTCCCATGAACTGCCCTACCAGGTCCTCATTGGAAAGGAGAAGGAGATTCACCCCCTCAAGCGTGGCATAAATGGCACCCAACAGCGTTTTCCCCACTCCCATCGGCGCGTTGAGAATACTCCCTCTCTCCCCGTTAGACCCCATCCGCGACAGGATATCCAGACTCTGCTGAAGACCTTCCGTGTGGAACCATCCCTTCATCGAAGCGTAGGCGTGTATTGCGAACGCCGTGCTCCATACAGCGATCTCCGATTCGGTCTTAAGCGACTGGCGCGGATCAAAGAACCGATAACTCTTTTGGGCGTTCTCAATTTCCCCTTTGTCAAGGCCAAGGGATAGCTGCTTATTGACTATCGTAAGATCGAAACGGCTATAGATCTTAAGCCAGGTCTCAAGCCCCTTTCCTTCAAGGATCGCATTCCCAAGCATGAGATCGAACGCCCGGGCAAGCTTTTGTGCATCGCCGGGAGTCATCTTGTCTCGCGGTTGCCCATTTTCCAGCAGTGCATCCTGCGCAAGCTTGAAAATTTTCTCCGCGATCTTCTTCCCCAGCTCAGATGCCTTCCTTGAGTCCGGCTCCGTTGACAAAGACTCCATCTCCTTCTGGACTGCTTGGAGGTCCGTTTGGAGTCGTGCCGAGATCTTTTGAAGCGCCGGTTTGGAGAAAATTTCGGATAAATCTCCGCTCGCTGTCGGATCATAGTTTTTATACTGCTCCCAAACCTTGGCCAGGATCGCCCAATTCCCGAAATCGGCAAAGGCTGCCGCCTTATCCGCGGCGCTCAAGCTTTCGAAATCGGAAGTAATACGGCCGCCGCGCTCAACAAGTCCCCAGAGCATATTGGCGATAAATTCTTTCTGATTGGAAACTTTGCTGTACTCCGCAAGGAAACTTCGCAAAGCTTCGCCTTTCCCTGCTTCGCCTTTCTCATTGATCCCATCAATCAGTCTTTCCGCAACCCGCACGATGGCGGCGTCTTCCGGGGTTAAATTTCCGATCTCCAGCCCGATCACTTTGGCAATGGATTGCGATACGCTCTCGCCGGGCGGAGCATTCTTTACCGCATCCAAAATACTGTTAAATACCTTTTCGAATTTTCCGGCAATTTCACCGAGGATCTGCGTGACAAAAAATCTCGAGAAAGTTTCGAGATTGGTCAGGTCTGTGGCGCGTTCGATCTGCAGCCCGCATACCATCACTTCTGTCCAAGGTTCACTTTGCCGGATATTTCCATCCGGCGCCCTTTCATAGATTGCTTTTTCCAATCTAGCCGAACCATCCTTATTTTCCACTACCCGGAAATAGCGGCCAGGTGCGGTCGGATCAACGTATTTGCCTTCTCCATCACGCTTTAACTCTTTTGACTTGATCCAGTCATAGATCCGCCCAATAGCCTCCGAGCTATCTCTAAAAACGGAGTTTCTGAACGTCTCCCCAGCAAAGATCCCCTTCTCTCCGAACGGCGACACGTAGCCTTCCTTCCCAATGCCAAGGGCCGACAAAAGTAGGTAGGCAACGGTCTCGAGGCCCGCCTCTTCCGGTTTAGCGGCAAAAAGTTTTTCAATGCTTGGAGCCTTCGAGATCTGATCGATCGCTTCCCTGATCTCAATGGCTCTGGCTGAGGATGGATTTTTCGCCAGTTCGGCATTAAGCTTATCGATGGCAGCCGCCTTGATATGCCCGTCCACATAGCCTTTTATGCTCTTGCCAACCGTAGCAAGCAGGGTATCCACCATCAAAGATCCCAGAGAGATCTCGCCCCAGGTCGTTTGGACCATGATCCGCCCTTCGGCCGAAGCTTCCGTCTGAAGAGGATCCGAGAGCGTTGCGTCGAGCACTTTAAAGTTCAGGGCGTCGGCAAAGGTTCTGACAAAAAGCTGGGCGAAAAGACCGTCCTCAGAAACCAAAGAGAAATCAGCGATCTTGTCGAATCCTTTGATCCCTGAAACCTCCGGAATAGTTTTGAAAATTTTGCTCAGCCGGCCTGCTGCGGGGACATTTTTATCGTATTCAGCTGCGATTTTTTCGAAAAAGACTCTCAAGGCCGCCGGATCATTCTTTTTCACGATCTCCGAAAATGCATTACTCAAGTCAAAGATCAGAGCGCGGGAGGCTAAGGCATTCACCAGCTGCGAAAAATAGTCTTTACTCATGGTCCCCGAGTAAAGAAGCCTAAGGACGGTCAGGGCATCGCGGGGCGCGAAAGGATTGTTTCGGCCGGCTTGATCGAGAACGCCGGTCCGCTGAGCTTCCAAAAGAACTTCCTGCGTTATTGACACATTTCGGCCCGCCTTCGCCACAGCCTCCTCAAATGTCTTCACTGTTACGCCGGGTTCACCATCTTTTCCCGACGGTATTTGGCGTATTTTTTCGGCGATCTGGTCATAGCGCGCCTTGTCATTGATTTTTAACGCGAGGCCGAGGGCCTCCTGAAGCTTCCCTAATCTGTCAGCAGGCTCTAGGCCTTTCGTTTCGGCGCTCTTTAAAAGTCCGTCGATCATTCTTGAACTGTTTCCCTCGATCCTGCTGATATCGCCAGTCCCTTCCAAAAACATTGAAATCTCTTTGGCCGCGACAGAACTTCCATTCCGAAGAAGGTCGGCATACCAAAAATTGACGATTTTGCTTAAATCCCCCGTAACCGCCCCTTGCGCAAATGAATCCAGAGCGTTCCTCCAAGTTGAAACCTGCTCATCAAACTTCCCTCTCTCTGTCACGAGTGCCGGCCTGTCTGCATCTGGCGCAGTCCCTTCCGCACTTCTGGAGGAGTCACGCGCGCGTTCCTGGGCGCGGTTCGCCTTCATGTTCGCCTCAAGCCAGCCTTGTGTGTCCCCATTTGCCCGACAATTCTCCGCTGCTTTTACCTGCTCGCTAAATTCCCCTCTCCAAAAAACGGGAGCATTTTTTTGATCTGGCGATGCTTCTAATCTTCCTTGAGCCTCTGTTTCATACGCTTCCGTCACGCGAATGTTGTCATGGCTATTCGCGACCGTTTCCGCCATAGCCTTTTCCGCGCCCCAATACCGGCGGGCTTGGGGAACAAGGAAAAGCGCGTATTGGCTTAACTCGGCAGAGAACTGGCGGTAATCACCGCTCAAAGTGGCTTCCATCAATCCAAGCGGCATCGAGAAAAAGGCCATCAGCATGGCGGGCAGGTGCATGATCTGTTGGAGATAATCCGACTTCGCTTCCGGCGATTTCCCGTTCAGGATCGCTGACCAAGCCTGCGCCGGTGCCATGAAAAGGTTGAACATGATCATGTTGTCGACAAAGTTAAACAATTTGCTCGCGGCGGCGTTGACCCAGGCAGTGCGCGTCAGCAGTATGCCTGTGTGCGAGAAATAAGCCCCGTAGGTCTCGGGAGCCCCCAGCCGCAAAAGCGATTTCACCACACCCTGTTCCCCGGACAGGGTCCCGAGGAACCCGGACCTGCTCGCATAAGTCACCCCCACAAGATGAAGGACCTGGCCGAGAAGGATGTCATGAAGGAGCCGGGTACGGTCAAACACTCCTCCTTCTGTGGTTGAAAACTTCCAGTGTTGGCCGATGACACTTCCAAGATGGGTAAAATAGCCGCGTTCAGTTTCCTTGACCATAACACCGGCGATTCCAAAAGCATGCAAAACTGCGTCCGTGAGGTGATCAATGCCGGAAGCCGCCATCATGACCGGGAAGAACTTGAAAAACAGGACGCTTCCGGCCGCGGATTCCCAGAATGCTTTGATACCTTCTTTTGCGTACAAGGCAGCCGTCGCGTATAGCCGCGCGCCGATCGTAAGACCGAGGTCCATTTCGACCTGGTTGGCAGCCGCAATGGCACCTTCCGCCCTCATCCCCATGATTTTCCAGCCGGCAGTGGCCCGCAGTGCAAGCCCGATCAGGATCATTCCAAGACCGACTTGTTTCAGCCCATCGATATGTGTCAAAGCACCCAACAATCCGACTCCGGCACCACCCCATGCCAGGAGGGATCCCGCCATGTTCAGTCTCGCGACCACGGACATATTGGCTTCAAAAGACATGAACGGATTTCCAAAGAAAAGCATGGCAGCCTTTGCCGCGAGAAAGCCCGCGAAAATTTTCGCCACAAAAATATTAATGCCGCGAATACTCTCGAAGTTTGGTAGCGCAAGCTGTATCGTCAATCCAACAACCAATGTGCTGCCCAACCCTAGCAATCCCCAATTATTGACTGCGACCAACAGATTGCTGCCAGAGGCCTGAACTAAGCTTCCACCCCACGCGGCTGCCGCCCTTGCACCAACGCCAAGCAGTATTGCCGCAAATCCAAAACGCCTTAGAGCCGCGCCATTCTCCAAAGCGGGCGCAGCAAGAATGGCGCTCAGACCTGTGAGAGTGAGAAAGGTCATGGCTTCTTTAAAAAAGGAGCCGCCGGTAAGCGCCGCAAATCCAGCATTAGCGGAAGCAATCCCGAATAATCCACAGACCATCGCAACGCTTCCTATTTGAATCAATGCGGAAGTCCAGGCGGTCCTGATCCCATAAGCCTGAAACCCGCTACCGATACCGTAGGCGAGAGCTCCTCCAACAAACAATTTTACGAAGACCGGTGATGTTTTGATGGCCCCGGTTACGGCAGCGCTAATTGTTTTCGCGCTTATTTCTTTAGCGGCGGCGGCAGTAAGCGCCTTCGAGGCCATACTCATCAATCCGCCGGCAAGACCGGCATAACTGAGCCAACTCACAACATTCATTGCACCTTGTAAAGTGTTCAAGAACGGCAGGTCTTTATCATGATTTCCCGAAAGGGTAAGGGCAAGGTTCGCGCCAGTCGCGTAAAGCCCGGGCATCCCCAGCGGCATGAGTATTTTAGTACCAATGGCCTCCGTTAAAGGGAGAGCGCCGAAACCCGCCCCCCATCCTGCCACTGCCGCCCCCAACGAAGCGATGGATGCAATCGAGAGCGAAATGCCCGCGTTGACCAGGAATGTAGAAGTCAGAGCATTGGCCCCATGGTTGAACCAATAAGCTCCTCCGGCAGCAAGGCCGAAACCTGCGGCACTATACAACGCGGTTGCTGTTATGACACCCATGGCCCCAGAAAAACTAGCCGTCGCACCCGCTCCAATACCAAAGGCTCCTCCCACCGCAGCCGCCCCCCCACAAGTTACGATCGTAGCGACAATGGCCACCGCCACAACAACCACCGTGCCGACGACATAGAACACTCGCTCCCCAGCGGTCAGGGACTCCCATCTGCCATATTCGATCTTCCTGATCTCCTCTTTTGTGACCGCGTTAATAACAACCGCATTCCGGTAATCAGAAACTATGGTCCATGCGGCAACTTTGTTTCCATCTTGGGAGGTCTCCATTTTTTGCACATAGAATGCCATTCCGTTCGAGGTCGATGTGAACCCGACTGCATCGTAGCTTCCTTCCTGTTTTCCAAATTGGACACTGGCGTTTCCGCCAAGGGCGTATTGGATCCGGCCGTTAGTCGCTACGATCTTTGTGACCGTGATGTTGCGATCGACATCCGTCAAAACATCCGAATTGGTTGCATTTAAAATATCACTCCTTAAAGCTATGTACTTATTTGGATTGTCATAAAATTTTTCGTTTTCAACTCCTGTTATAAAATATTTCAACTCAAAAACATTCTCGTTGATCTGTCCGGTGCGAGCGTTTACGTTAACGAAATGGATCATTTCGTGAATTGTTCTCTGTCCATATAGAGAAAATTCGATAGATTCTTTTAAGTCGCCTGCATTGCCCGCGTAAGTTCTGTACTGCAGAAAATGAACGGTATCACCGACCTCTTTCCCGGAGGCACGATCGAAAATTCGCCCGTCCTGGATCATGCCCATGCCGCCCAGCATATGGATGAGATTAGCGTCAATCCCGAGGGATCTTGAAAAGATGGCTTCCGGACCTTCCACTCCATGCAGGGCAGCTCCGTACTTTTCCCGAGCCAGTTCTCCATATTTGATCTCGGTTTTGCCGGATATGGGATTGTTGATGGTAATAATTTGCTTAGCCACATCATCGGTAGCGGTAAATTCTCGATTCAAGGAGAAGGCCCAAGTCAAGCCGGGCTTCAGTTCGAGGCTCACATTTATCGACCCGGCCACATCCTTATCGGTCCCTATCGCATCCCTGACGGCATACCCCAAGGAATTAAATTGAATGCGCGCAGAAGAAAGGCCGGCTGCGTAGGAAATGAAGGAAAGATTACTAACAAGCAAATTCTCTGAGATCTTTGAGGAAGCCTGGAATGTTGGCGCTGAAGAATAGTCTTGATCGTGGATGTAAAGAAGATTGCCGATTTTTTCAACCGCGCTGCCACAGTAAGTGCCGACCATCGTTTTGTTTTCGGGCTGCAAATTGAAGAAACGGCTTCTTAAATCCAGGAACAACCCGAAACGCGCGGAACCAGGCTCTCTTAAAAATTCCAACACGTTGTTGCGCATCGTGAAGTTAAGGTCCGGAGGCCCGCGACCCGTCGCCGGTATTTCCGTCCTCGTTGCATAAAGATCTATAATAGCAGTCTTCACCCACTTCCCGTTCTGGTCATAATTAAGGACCTGGAGGGATTCATTATCAAAATTTCCGATCTGCTTATTGATCGATTGTCTCAAAGCGACGGGATCGTTCCAATTCTGATTGTTGACGAGAGTACTGAGGACCTTGGTATTATCCAATGTTGTAGCGGCTAAGACACGGCCCTTGGCATCCGCCACAATTGTAGAGATGGATAGAGGTGTTTTTCCGTCTCTTGAAACAAAGGGCTGGATCCCCTCCGGATTAAACCCGTAGCAATTTCCAAAGATCGATAGGGCGATCTGTTCCCTCTGTGAATTGGCATCGCCCCCGCCAAGATGAAAGAATTGATAAGATGTATTGCCTGGACCGGCAACGAGAGGTGACGTAATGCCTATTGAATATTTGCCGTCACTCCAGTCGATGCTGAACAATTTCCCCAATCCCGAGGATGAAACGGACTGAGCCAAAAGGGCCGCTAAACCGATGCCGCCATTTCCAAGATTTTCGTTCAGGGTCAATTTGAAACCGCGCGTCTCAGCCCCCACAATCCTGAAAAGTGAGACCTCAGATTTGATCGCTTGCGCGGAGATCAAAACGGTACGGGTCGTGGCATCCTTGATCGTATGATCTTGCACATTGTAAACAACGCGGGTAAGCGCTTCTTCGGATCTTGAAAGGATCATCGCCGCGGGGTTCATTCCGGCAGGCAATGCCCCCTGTCCCAGATTCGCATAAATATTTTTCGCATTAAAGGCTGCTGTTAGTACGGCGGTGCGGCTCGCGTTCCATTGCAAAGTAAGGGATACCGTTCCGCCCAATTGCCCCGATGCCCCGATCACAAAACCCGGCATGATCTCGCTGAATTGGATCTGATAAGCATTCATCAGGAATGCATTGGCGGCTTGCTGCAACAAGACTCGTTTGCTTGGACCTGCGGCGGCCAGTATCAGGGGCAGATTCTGGCGCCAATTCAGGAGATCCCCTCTCACTTGCTCCCGCAAAGCGACCGGTGTCAGGGACAGGTTTTGGAGACGATTCTGGACATCCCCCAAAGGAAGTTGCACGAGCTGTCCCAGATCGGCTTGAGGCTTTTTACTTTCCTCAACACGGACAAACCGTAATGTGACATTCTGGCGGCCGTCTTTCCCCATGGTTTCCAAATTGGCATAAAAGGCTTGTTGCTTGTCGATCTCGGGGAATGAAAACATCAGGGTTTTTCCGTCTTTCGCATAACGCGCTGTGACGGACAACAACACCGGTTCGGGCTGATCTTTCAATGAAATTGATGTTTTAAAATAATAGCCTTCGACCTTGGTGCGTTCTTTATTCCATTGCAAGGTGACGACAGACTGTCCTTTCGCCATACCCGATAGAGCGATAATGAGTCCCGGCACTTTTCCGTTCAATTCGATCTGGTAGGTGCTCATCAGCAACGAATTGATGGCTTGTTCGAAGGCCGACAACTGACCGCCAGCAGACGTTGAAATAAAGGCAAGTCGAATGATCTGGAGGCCACTCTTCGCATCGATTTCGCTTATGATGGCATTGAAAAAGCGGTTGTATCCGGCGACGGAGTATTGCAATGTCTTGCCGTCCGCCCCATAGCGGAGCGTAAGCGGCAAAACACGCTCCGTCTGATCATTTTGTTGGATGGTCGCGTTGAAACGATAACTGTCGACCTTGGTATGATCCTTATTCCACTGAAGGGTAATTTTTCCGTTCCGCGATAAGGCTCCGGCCATAAAAACGATCTCCATAGTAACCAAGCCGGAAAGCTGTGTAGCGCAAAGACTAAGCAGGAAAGACCTTGTCGTCGACTGGACTTCCGTCAGACGTGCCGCTTTTAAAGCCGTGGGCAACTGCAGCGTTACGGTCTGAATACGGCTCTTCGGGTCATAGGTCCCGACTACCGCAAGCATGGGCAGTACTTCATATTTTCCGTTATTCAAATAATAAACCGTGTCTCCGATTCTGGCGGCTGTGACCTGCGCCCCACCCTTTGCGTGCCAATCGACGACTCCAGACCCAACGTACTTGTCTCCAAGCAACAAAGCTGTCTGGCCCGCTACCAGGAGGCCAGCAACTCCTAGCTGGTAGGCCGCCACAAAATTACCGACCGCCAATTGTTCCTTTTCGTTCAATCTTGAAAAATTGACATCGGTGGACTTAAACCCTTTAACTTCGATGGCCTTGTTTGCTAGCGGCTCCCCCTTCTCCCCCCTCATATCGACTGAGGCTACCTCCCCCCGAACGTTTTCGATCGTTTTCGCATTAATAACAATATTGGCCTTTTCCTTGCTGCTCCATGCGATCAATTGTCCGTTGATCACGCCCTGCGTGATGTTCCCCGCCTTATCCATCACCCCAAATCCAACCTGCTCGGTCCCGGAATAAAATCTCGCTAGACCCGCCATCTTCAGATCCGAATTCCCAAGACCGAAATTCACCGCGAAGGTCCCGAACGCCGACAACTCCGCCTCACTCGCTCCCTTAAATCCCGCCTTGCTGAAATTGTACGCCCCGACTGCTTCATACCGTCCCGCACCGAGTTCCTTCGCCTTGCTCCCAGCAGCGAACGTGCCGGCCCTCGGATCGTCGTTAAAGATCTTCTTGGGATCGCCCGTAAGATAGCCCGCGTTCCCGCCATTCGCCGCCTTTGTTTCCTCAGACTCGGACCACAATATCCCAACCCCGTTGATCACCCCTTGCAGGATGTTCCCGGTTTTATCGATCACCCCAAATCCAACCTGCTCGGTCCCGGAATAAAATCTCGCTAGACCCGCCATCTTCAGATCCGAATTCCCAAGACCGGAATTGTAAACGAAGGTCCCGAAAGCATT
>PLLJ01000050.1 GCA_003140935.1 Candidatus Omnitrophota bacterium | reverse complement strand
GGTTTTTGAGGGCCCCGCGAACCAAGGCCTCACGAGTTCCGATCGACAGAAAGATACGTTTCTTTTTTAAAAGCGCGATATAAGCCTTCCAATCGGCTTTCGGGATCGTAAAACTCTGAGGCGAAAGAAAGCGGTGACCAAAACTTTTGTTGCCGGACTTCACATCCGCAAGCACAAGCGGCACCTTTTTGGCATCCATCAGAACGACCAGCCACCGGATGGGACGCGGAAAACGGAACCCTGACGTCTCCCAGCGCATGAGTTTGGGAAAAGAAAGCGAAGCAAGAAGCCCCTTGATCAGATCCGGAAGAAGGGTCGAAACAGCCCCGCCTCTTTCTTTTTTCCTTAAGAAGATGAACTTCCCCTTGGGCGTTTCCCGGATCTCGATATCTTTTTCGGTGGCCCGTTTACTTTTGAGGAAACCCTGCAACACCATGGTAGATTTTCCTTGAGCATCGTAGCACTTCTCATAAGAAGGACCCGATACCTCGAACTCACGGTCAGGCTGCATCGTGGCGATACCTTGGACAAAAAACGCGATGCGGCGCGGCGTCGCTTCGACTTTCACATCCTCGAAAGCAATGCGTTCATCCACAAGTTTTTGGCGCGCCTTCGCAGCCAGCTCGTCATAAATAACGTCCAGACTTCCGACGGGCAGTTCTTCGACTCCGATTTCTATCAATAAGTTAGGCATGTTTATTTTTTCTTCATTTTAAGCAGCGGAAAATTCTGGGCCTTGCGGCTTTCAAGATAACCTTCCGCGCAACGGCGGGCCAAAGCCCGGACGCGAGCGACATAGCGGGGCCGTTCGTTCACGCTTACGGCGCCACGCGCGTCCAGAAGATTAAAAATATGAGAAGTCTTGAGACAGCAATCGTAGGCCGGCAGGACCATCCCGCCTTCGAGCAAGTGTTCGGCCTGTTTTTCATAGTCCTCGAAATGGCGGCGGTAGATCTCGGGATCTGATCCTTCGAAATTGAATTTTGAGAATTCCCGTTCCCCCTGCAGATGGACGTCGCCATAGGTGACCTTGTCATTCCACTGGATGTCAAAAAGAGAATCCTTTTGCTGAAGGAACATGGCAATACGCTCCAGACCGTAGGTGATCTCGCAAGAGACCACGTCGAGATCGATCGAACCGCATTGCTGGAAATAAGTGAATTGCGTGATCTCGAGACTGTCGAGCCATACTTCCCAGCCAAGACCCCATGCGCCGAGCGTTGGAGATTCCCAATCGTCCTCCACAAAACGGATGTCGTGGGAAAGCGGGTCAATGCCGACTGCGCGAAGACTATTCAGATAAAGCTCTTGAGGATCTCCCGGGGATGGCTTTAAAATGACCTGGTATTGGTAATAATGCTGGGTCCTGTGCGGGTTCTCGCCATAGCGGCCATCCGTGGGCCTTCGGGAGGGCTCAACATAAGCAGCTTTCCAGGGTTCAGGACCCAGGGCCCGGAGAAATGTATGGGGGGAGAAAGTGCCGGCGCCAACCTCGATATCGTAAGGCTGCATTACGAGACAACCCTGCCTCGCCCAATAGTCATTCAGCTTTTGTATTAACTCCTGGAACGTCAAAGGTTTAGGCATCGTCTTCCTTGAAAGGTCCTTAGTGGGTTAAAAACAGTTCTTCAAAGAGGCGGCATTGTAACAAAAACCCCTTGGCGAATCAAGTTACGGAAGGAAAAACGTCAGAGACGATGGTGCTGGGCTTGCAACTCCTCCAAGACCTTCAGAGCTTCCTGCCGTTCGTGCCGAAGAGGATCGGCTTGGAGAACAACAAGCGCCAAAAGCTCGCGAAGTAATTCTTGGGCCGAGATCAGGCGATCCGTTTCTATCCCCGCTTGCTCGATCGTTGCGTAAAGAATAGATTTCACGGCGTGGATCTTTTTGTAGTCATGCGATACGTCTTTCTCACAAAGCAACTGCTGGGTCCTGTCCATCGCCTTTGCAAGACATCGCCGATAACCGTTTCCCTCGTTCTCTGTTTTTTCTTGTTCGATATTTTTCATTTTCACCTTCTGGAACCGCTGGAGGAACAGTCCTGACTTTCGTCGATCAACGGCCGCCAGGACCGTCCCTTCGCGTACGGGTCTCAAGCTCCGGAATCAGACCGTCACTTGATCTTTAATGCGTTGCAGCTTGTTGCCACTGAGCCCATGGACCTGGGTCAGATCATCAATCGATTTGAACATGCCGTTCTTATCGCGATGTTCGATGATCCGCTTGGCAATCACGGGGCCGATCCCGCGAACTTTGATCAATTCCTCAACAGTGGCTTTATTGACATTTACCACCGTTGGGGACTGGGGCTGACCTTGAAGCTGCAAAGTCGCCTTGGGCTGACCGGCCAGCACTTTCTCTGCGGCGATCATGGAAAGACCTCCGAAGAAAAACGTAGCGATGACCAACACTCCCAATGCGCGTTTCACTTCTGTTCTGTACATCATTGTGACACCTCCGTTTTTGACGTTAACGGGAAGGTAACACAAATATGATAATATGTCAATATTATATTTAATAAAAACAATAACCTATTTTATTCATTATTGTTATATTCTCCTTGACGAATGGAGTCATGCCGTTAAAATACATCCATGCTAAAAAATTTAGGGCAACGCATACGGACGCTTCGCAGGGAAAAAGGGCTCACCTTAGTCGAGATTTCCCAGAAGACCGGCATCGCCCAAGCCACTCTTTCCCGCATCGAGACCGGCACCATGATCGGAACGGTTGAGAGCCATGAAAAGATCGCCGAGACGCTCGGCATCGGACTGTCCGAACTCTACACGGGGGTTGACCGCCGCTACGAGCAGATCAGTCATCAGGCCAAGGAAGCACGCACGGCCACACACCACACTAAAGACGTTCATGTGGAAGTCCTCACGCAGGAAAGCTCCAAAAAGAAGATCACCCCCCTTCTTCTGACCCTCCAAGGAGGCGGCAAGACAGAGAAGGAGCATAATGAACGCGGGGTGGAGAAATTCGCGTGGGTCCTTGACGGACACGTCAAGATCAAGCTCGAGAATCAGGAATACGACCTCAGCGCGCAGGAAACCCTCTACTTCGACGCCTCTTTCCCCCATCAGATCGTCAATGAAGGTCAGAAGACCGCCAAGGTCTTCATCGCTGTTTCACCTTCTAAGATCTAAGCGACCCGTTACAAGCAAATCCAGGATTTCGGACCTTTCTTGCATGGAATCGAATATCGGGCACCCGCCGGAGAAACAGAGGATTTATGTTTTAACAGCCACTTCCCCGGAGATCCAATCCAGATAGGATCTGCTGCCTTGAGTGATAGGCAGACAAATGATCTCGGGAACTTCGTAGGGGTGATTTTCCAGGAGGGTCTTTTCGAGTTTTTTGTAATTCGACATCGGGGTCTTGATGAGAAGGAGAACTTCTTTGGAGGTTTCTTTTCTGCCACGCCAGCGATAATGGGATTCAAGCCCGGGAAGGATTTGAACGCAGGCCGCGAGCCGTCTAGAAATTAAAAGGCCCGCTAAGATGCGGGCCTTTTTAATACTTGGAACGGTGTTAAGAACGCAACAATACTTCACGTTCGTAAACTATTTTCGATTGAGCGTCGCCGAGTAACCGCTTTCGGGAGCCCCCAAAGTAATGTGACCTTCGCGCGCGAGCCATCCGAGGCTCATCAACACAAGTTCGCGAGGGCGCTTTAAACCTTTGGTAAGTTCATCCGCAGTGGCGTTTTTTTTATCGTCAAGGAAATGCCAAATTTCTCCAGCGACGATTCCAATTTCCATGATCATGGGGGGCTCCTTTTGAAACTGAATTTACATCGAATGACGCGCACAATATAGCAAGAAACGATTCCATTTAAAAGAACTTTATTGTTTCCCCCTTGAGCAACCGATCACACTCATCCAGCCCCCATTCCGAGAACCCTGCGGAGAAATTGTCCTGTATAGGAGCCCGGGACTCCGGCGACCTCTTCCGGAGAACCACAAACGACGATCCTCCCGCCATCCTTTCCGCCATCAGGTCCCAGATCAATCACATAGTCGGCCATCTTGATGACATCCAGATTGTGCTCGATCACCACAACTGTATTACCCTGGCTTCGAAGGTCAAAAAACGCTTTTAAAAGATGCTGGATATCCCCAAAGTGAAGTCCCGTCGTGGGTTCATCCAAAAGATAAAGTGTTTTTCCCGTAGCTTTCTTAATAAGCTCGGAGGCGATCTTGATACGCTGAGCTTCCCCGCCCGAAAGCGTGGTCGACGATTGTCCGAGTTTGAGATAACCCAGCCCGACCGCTTCAAGGACTTCCAGCCGTTCGCGGATCATGGAAAGCTTCGCAAAAAAATCTATCGCTTCCCGCACTGAAAGGTCCAACACTTCCGCAATGTTTTTTCCTTGGTAGCGGACCTCGAGCGTTGGCTCATTGTATCGCTTACCGCGGCAGGATTCACAAACCACAAAAAGATCCGGCATAAAACTCATCTCGAGTTTTTCAGATCCTGCTCCTCGACAATTTTCACACCGCCCGCCTTTAAGATTAAAACTGAAACGCGACTGGGAATATCGACGGAGTTTCGAAAGTTCCATGTCGCTGTAAAGTTTTCGGATGAACCCGAAAATATCCGTATAAGTCGCGGGATTGGAGCGCGGCGTACGCCCGATCGGCGCCTGGTCGATCTCAATGATCTTATCAATGCGGTCCGCACCTTCGAGCGTCCCGAACCGGCCCACTTTGTATTCTGTTTTAAAGATCCGGTTGTGAAGTTCCTTGTAGAGAATATCGTGAACAAGCGTGCTTTTCCCTGAACCCGAGACGCCGGTCACACAGATAAAAAGCCCGAGCGGAAAGGCCACATCGATATTTTTCAGATTATGCTCACAGCATCCCTTTACAACAAGTTCTGGTGCCGCACGGACGTCTTTGCGGCCCTTAGGAACCTCGATCGAAAGCTCGCCAGAAAGATATTTGAGTGTCAGCGATTGGGGGCATTCTTTCATCTCGACAAGTTTGCCCTGGGCCACGATCTCTCCACCCTGAATACCCGCTCCCGGTCCGAGATCGATCACGTGATCCGCTCTCCGGATCGTCTCTTCGTCGTGTTCAACGACAAGCACCGTATTCTTGAGATCGCGAAGTTTTTCAAGAGAATCCAACAACTTTCCATTATCACGGGGATGAAGGCCGATACTCGGCTCGTCCAGCACATAGAGTACGCCGGTCAATCCGAGGCCGATCTGCGCCGCAAGCCGGATGCGCTGGAGCTCCCCTCCGGCCAATGTCGCGACCGTGCGATCAAGTGTCAGATACCCGAGCCCGATATCGAGGAGAAATGAAAGCCGTTCGCGAACTTCCCGGAGAACAGGCTCTGCGATCACTTTCTGAGAGCCTTGAAAACACAGGTCCCGGAAAAACGGCACCGTTTCTTCGACAGATAAAGCCGTGACCTCGGCAATATTTTTCCCTTCGATCAGAACGCTCAGGCTTTCTTTGCGGAGTCGTTTGCCTGCACATTCCGGACAGATCTCCTCGCGCAGGAATTTCCGGACCTTCGCACGCACTTCCTCGGAATTCGTTTCATGGAAAAGCCGCTCCCATTCTTCCACGAGTCCGGCAATATCCCCATCTCCGAGAAAAAACACTTCCTTGGCGTCTTCCGGCCAATCTTGATACGGCGTATCCCATTCGAAGTTATATTTCTCCGTCAGATCATGCAAGAGGTCTTCGAAGAAATATTTATTGAAGGAGAAAAAAACATCTTTATTGAGCGCGCTCATGAGCGGTTTCTGGGGCGCCACAATCACGCCTCGGGTGAAGATCTGCGAAAGTTTCCCGAGCCCCTTGCATTTCGGACAGGCTCCGTAAGGGCTGTTGAATGAGAACATGTTGGGTGTGAGATCCGGCAGGCTGATCTGGCACTTGGCGCAGGTTTTGGTGGTGGAAAAAAAATGGAGGACCCCCTCCCCCGCACTCTCCTTTTCCAGGATCGCAATATGTCCTTTGGTAAGATCCAACGCGCAAACGAAGGAATTCCTGAAACGCCTGTCCTCACTCTTTAAGAGCGTCAGTTCGTCGATCACAATCTCAATATCGTGGCGCACGGACTTCCGAAGCTTCATATCCTGTTTGATGAGCCTCACGCTCCCGTCGATACGCGCCCGGTCGAAACCTTTTTTAAGTGAATCCTGAAAAAGCTTCTGAAATTCCCCTTTGCGGCCTCGCGCAAGCGGTGCCAGAACCTGCACTTCACGTCCCGCAAAACGCTCGAAAAGATCCTTAAAAAGCTCCTCACGGGACTGGCTTCGAAGGATCTCATGACACGAGGGACAGTGAGGTATCCCGACCTTGGCGAAAAGGAGTCTCAGATAATCGTAGATCTCAGTAACGGTCGCAACTGTAGAACGCGGATTATGTGTGACGGAGCGTTGTTCGATCGCGATCGCCGGAGAAAGCCCGGAGATATGGTCCACATCCGGCTTCTTGAGCTTTTCGAGAAATTGCTTGGCATAAGAGGAAAGACTTTCGAGATAACGACGCTGACCTTCGGCGTAGATCGTATCGAACGC
>PLLJ01000018.1 GCA_003140935.1 Candidatus Omnitrophota bacterium | reverse complement strand
TTTGATCCACACACCCGATAGCGTATGGCGTTAGGAGTACGGCGTTCAAAAAGTTGATCGCTGGTAGCTGACCGCTGACCGCACGAAAGGAAAACATGTTCGAATCCATCGCTTATGCAGCCGAAACCGTTCAGGGACCCACGCCGGTCAATCCTCTAGTTCAATTCATGCCCATTATCCTCATGTTCGCGATCTTTTATTTCCTGCTCATCCGGCCCCAGCAGAAAAAACAAAAGGAAGCGCAGGCCATGATCGCGAATCTCAAAAAAGGGGACAAAGTGGTCACGTCAGGGGGTATTCTCGGAACGGTCTCCAGTCTGCAGGATGATTATGTGGTCCTTGCGGTCGGAGGTTCGGACACTAAGATCGAGATTCTTAAAAGCGCGATCGCCGGATTGCGCCAATAAATAAAGCTATCAACGGGAGCATAAAAATCTATGGATAAAAATTATAAGTGGAAAGTACTGCTGGTCATCGGGCTTCTTGTTTTTTCTATCTGGAAAGCCTACCCTCTGAATCAGAAGATCAATCTCGGTCTCGATCTCCAAGGCGGCGTCCAGCTGCTTCTCCAGGTCGATATGGACAAGGTGCCCGACGAGGCGCGCAAGGACGTGACCGCGCGCGTGGCGGAGATCATCCGCAACCGTATCGATGAGTTCGGCGTCAAGGAACCGGAGATCACCACGCAGGGCAGGAACCAGGTCGTGGTGAAACTCCCGGGCGTGACGGACCGAGAACGCGCCAAAGAGATCGCCGGAAAAGCGGCCCATTTGGAATTCAAGATCGTGTCGGAGGATACGGAGCTGATCCAAAAGGCGGACGCGGGGACGATCCCTCCGGGATTTGAATATAAGAAGGTCAAGGGAAGCCCGAACGAAGAAATGGTATTGTTGGCGCTGGCGCCGGTGTTGACCGGAGAGCATCTTACGACCGCTTCCGTCGGTTTTGATCAGTATGGCCAGGCGATCGTTCAGTTGACGCTGGACCGTGAAGGCGGGAAGATCTTCGACCGGGTGACGTTCCAGAATATCGGCAAGCGTCTCGCGATCGTGATGGACGGCCAGGTTTATTCCGCGCCGGTGATCCGTGACAGGATCCCGAACGGCAAGGCCCAGATCTCCGGGAATTTCAAAGCCGCGGAAGCTGCGGACCTGGCCCTTGTGCTGCGCGCGGGTGCCCTGCCCGCGCCTGTCACGGTCGTGGAAGAAAGAACGATCGGTCCAGGCCTCGGGAAAGATTCCATCGAAAGCGGGATCCGGGCGAGTCTGTACGGGGTTCTTTTTGTCGTGCTGTTCATGCCGGTGTATTACCTTTTCTGCGGCTGGATCGCGAACCTCGGGCTGCTCTACTATATCGTCATCGTGGCCGGCGGCATGGCCGCATTCGGGTCGACTTTGACCTTGCCCGGTATCGCGGGTTTCATCCTGTCGGTCGGTATGGCGGTCGATGCGAATATCCTGATCTTTGAAAGGATGAGAGAAGAGTCCGAGACCGGAAAGACGGCCCGGGCCGTGATCTCCGCGGGTTATCATCGCGCGTTTTCGGCCATCCTGGACTCGAACGTAACGACGCTGATCACTTCCGTCCTTCTTTTCATCTTCGGGACCGGGCCGATCCAGGGATTTGCAGTCACGCTGACGATCGGTATTATCGCCAGTATGTTCTCCTCGATCTTTGTGACCCGCGTGATCTTCGATTATCTTGCCAAAAAGAATCCCAATATGATTTTCAAAATGAACCATATTTTTCATAAGCCGAACATCGCTTTCCTTAGACAGCGCCGCTGGGCGTATGTGTTTTCGGCGGCCTGCCTTGCGCTCGGCATCTTTGCATTCACGATGCGCGGCTCCCAGAACTACGGCGTGGAATTCACGGGAGGCACGCTCGTGCAGGTGGGGTTCAAGAAGGATGTGGACCAGGCGAAGTTCCGGAACGAACTTACCAAACAGGGGTTCAAGGCTTTCACGCTTCAGAGGTTCGGGGATGCGAATTTGCATCAATACATTGTCAAAATGGCTGAAGGGAATCCTACGAAGGTAGGCACGGCCGCGGAAGCCACGGTAGGGAAAAACGCTTTTAATATCCTCAAGGTAGATCAAGTCGGGCCTTCGGTGAGCGGTAGTCTTCGCGATAAAGCATTTTGGGCCGTCGTTTGGTCATGGCTCGGGATCCTGATCTACCTGGCCTGGCGTTTCGAATGGAAGCTTGCGACCGCGGCGGTGGTCGCCTTGGTCCATGATTCGATCTTCACCATGGGTTTTTACGCCTTGAGTGGGCGCGAGATCAACCTTGCGACGATCGCGGCGATCCTGACCATCATCGGTTATTCGGTCAATGACACCATCATCACGTTCGACCGTATCCGTGATAATGTAAAACTCATGCGAAAAACCCCATTCTCAGAGGTGGTCGATCTTAGCATCAACCAAACGCTGAGCCGGACCGTGCTAACGGTCGCGACCGTGCTTTTTACTTCTCTGGCGCTGTTCTTTTTTGGCGGCCCGGCGATCGCGGATTTTGCGTTCATTCTAACGATCGGATTCGCGGTCGGGACTTATTCGTCGATCTTTGTGGCATCGGCTCTGGCCGTGGCGTGGAAAGCCCACAAGTAGGGAAAAAACGTTAAGTAGTAAGCGATCCACATAAAAGGGGACAGGCATTCATCGATTGCCTGTCCCTTTTTTTCTTTAAGCCGTGTGGTGGGTTTTGTGCAGGAGGCTGTGCTTGATGCCGTAGGAGAAATAAACCACGAAGCCGATGAGAAGCCAAACGACAAACCGGATCCAAGTCACGGCCGGAAGCCCCGTCATCAGGAAAAAGCAGGAAGCCACGCCCAGAAGAGGGATAACCGGGCTGAACGGGACCTTGAACGTGCGGTGTTTGAGAGGTTCCTTGACGCGCAGGATGATGACCCCGAAACAAACCAGAACGAACGCAAAGAGCGTTCCGATATTCGTCAGGTCCACCATTTCATCGATATTGGTAAAGGCGGCCACGGAGGCTGCGACCAATCCCGTCATGATCGTTGCGACATGAGGCGTTTTGAACCGGGGATGCACCGAGGCAAAGACGGGCGGCAAGAGGCCGTCGCGGGCCATGGAGAAAAAGATCCGCGATTGTCCCATCAACAGGACAAGCAGCACGGCCGTGTGCGCGATCACGGAACCGAAGGCCACGATCCCGCTTGCCCAGTTAAGGTGGATATATTGCATGGCCAGGACCAGGGGTTCGGCTTTTTGATGCGCCAGAGAGGTTCTCAGTACGTCATAGGGGACGATACCCGTAAAGATCGCCGCGACTACCATATAAATAACGGTGCAAATGATCAGCGAGCCGATGATCCCGATCGGCATGTCCCGTTTCGGGTTTTTTGCTTCCTCAGCAACGGTCGAAACGGCATCAAATCCTATGTAAGCAAAAAAAACGATCGCGGCTCCCGCCTTGATCCCCGCAAAACCGTTCGGTGCAAAGGGGACCCAATGTTCGGGCTTGACGTAAAAAGATCCTACTATAATAAAGAAACCAAGCACGAGGATCTTCAGTCCGACCATGACCGCGGTGAAGCGGGTGCTTTCCTTGATCCCGATGACAAGAATCGCGGTCAGGAAGATCACGATCAGGAACGCGGGAAGGTTGAAAATGACGGGCATGCCGAAAAGATGGGGCGCTTGATGAACGGCGGCCCATGCGTTTTGCAAGCCGGCGTTCAGATGGTCGAAAGGGACCCCCTGCGCCAAGGAAGCGGAGGCTTTTTCAAAACCCTGGAACGCGGAACGGAAGTCAATAGTGGACCAAACGGGTAAGACGATCCCTAATCCTTCCAAGAGCGACCGGAAATAACCGGACCAACTGATCGCGACTGCGATCGTTCCGACGCCGTATTCAATAATGAGGTCCCACCCGATGATCCAGGCGACCAACTCGCCGAAGGATGCGTAGGAATAAGTATAAGCGCTTCCGGAGATGGGGATGAGGGAGGCGAGTTCCGCGTAGCAAAGCGCCGCAAATCCGCAAACAACCGCTGTAAGGCCGAAGGAAAGAATGATCCCCGGGCCTGCGCCGAGACGAAGGGCGTCCCCGGCTGCGGCGGTCCCGACGGTCGCAAAAATGCCGGCGCCTATGATGGCGCCGATCCCGATCAGGATCAGATCAAAAGCCCCCAACGCTTTTTTAAGCCGGTGTCCCGGCTCATGGGACTCCGCCAGGATAGCGCCAAGGTCCTTGATCTTGAAGAGCTGTTGGGAAAGTTTCTGTTTTTCCGACGGATGCGAGCTCATGGAGATGTTATCTTGCCACGAACGCCGAAACTTTGTCAAAACGATTTCTTAAATGGAGCGGGTCAGATGCCGTTCTCCGGCAGGTCCGTTAATTCCTTAGGAGGTGGAGGCGTATCCTGCGGGATCTTTTTCAAAAGATGTTTTGCGAACCCATATTGCAGAACGACCCGGATCCCGTGAAAAACAATGTAGGCGTAACCTGCGCCGTTGAGTCCCCACGCCGTCAGCATCCAGAACAGGACCGGAAAATAGATGAGCGTGGGAAGGAACTGGATCCAGAAGCTCAGATGCGCTTGTCCCATGGCGAGGAGCATGGGCGCAAGCGGCAGCGACGTGACGGCGATGCCGTTGGCGAGCATGTACCAGACCGTGACCGCATAAGCCGGAATGAATTCCCGTCCGGCCGTGATGAAAATAATCTCGCGCCCCCAGATCACAAAAACGATCCAAGTGATCAGCGAAACCCCGCCCATGATGTAGGTCATCCGTTTGACCACGAAACGGAAATCCTTGTAATCTTTTTTCGCCCAGAGTTTCGTGAGCTCCGGATAAAGGGACTGGAAGAGGGGGTTGGTAAGCCGGTCGAGGGCGGCGCAAAGTTTTTTCGCCAATTTGTACAAGCTGACATCCGCGAAACCCAGAAGCTTTCCGACCAGCAGGATGTCGAATTCGCGGAAACCGACCTTGACGGACCCCGTCAGGTTGGTGGAGATCAGGAAATTCCAGACCCCGGGAAAACGTTTCGTGATCCCCGAAAGCGGCTCGGCCCAGATGTTCCTGAAACCGCGGCGGTGAAGTTCGATCCATGCCATGGCCGTCAGCGATACATAATCCACGATCTCGGTCAGCATCCAGACCCACAGAAATCCGCTTAGCCCCCAATGGAGTGTCCAGGCCACGACGACGCCCGCGAATTTGATGCCGGACGTGACGGACTTTTGGATCGAGAACGATTTAAACTTGTCAAAGATACGCAGGATCCCCGTCGGGACACCGGCGATGTCGAAAATGACGATCAGACTGTAGATCATGGCAAGGCGGATCATTTCGGGCGACCAATTTTGCCAGCGTGCGATCAGGCCTACCAGCGCGACAGAGAGAGCGCAACCGATCATAGCGGTGAGAGAGTCGACGATCGTTCCGAGTTTTACAAGCGCTTTGAATCCGGAGGGGTTTTTTGCGGCGAGGGCATCGGAACCGTATTTGATCATGAACTGCCAGGACTGGAAGTTCACGAGCTTGTCCACGATCCGGACGTAGGCGTCGATCAGGACCAGCATGCCGAGCTTTTCGACCCCGAGTGCGCGTGCCGTGATCGCAAAGGTCAGGACACCGAGGACCGCGGAGACCGTATCCCCGCTGATCAAAAGGCCGGTGTTCTTGAACAGTCTTTTGAATGTCTTGCTTGCGAAAGTATTTTTTAGAAAAGTAATCATGAAGAAAGATTATATCATCGATGGCAACATTCTTTAATGCAGGTCTGGTAAGAAATGAAGCTCTCATGTTGCTATCGCTTCTAAGAGCTAAAAAAAGCATCGAAGTTACGAAGGAAATGTAGCGCCTTTTTTATTGATAACTGACTTTGAAAGGTATAGTCTTCCTCCTAATCAGAGAAAAAATATGATTCAATTTCAAAGAAATAAATTATTTTATTTTGCAGCAATTCTTTTGCTGGTAGGGTTTGCTGCGCTTACCTTCCATCCGCTGATCCACGCAACTCATCATGTTGGCGATAAGACGGATGCGGACCATTGTGCGATTTGCCAATTTGTCACAACGTTTGGATTTATCCTTTTTTGTATTTTTCTATTTTCCTTCAAATCCCTCCAAGAACGATTTAGCTTTTCAGAGTTTAAGCAATCATTACCGTTTAAGTTCCTCTCCCCGATACACGGTCGAGCACCTCCCAGCCTTTCCTAAGCGTTTTTCTTCCGATCTATAACGCAGGAAAGGAGTGTCACTATGCGACTTCACCCATGGCTATTTTCACTATCATTATTTTTATTTATCTCAACCCAAGCACAAGCTGCTGATCCGCAAATAGAGCTATTGAAAAATAATATGGCTCAGCTTCAACAAAGCATNNACTGCCGCTCAACCCTCTCAGAGCGGGGTTGCCGCATTACCTTCCGGAATTCAAAAAGCCGTTGGAGGATTCAATCCCGATATTGCAGTCGTAGGAACAACCCAAGCAAAATTGACCCAGAACAAGTCGGATACAGACGGAAATAACGCGATCGCCCTGAAAGAACTGGAACTTAATTTTTCCCAAGTCGTAGACCCGTTCTCGAGAATGGATGCCGTTATCAGTTTCAACGACAGCCTTGAGCCGCAAAATGCGAATATCGAGGAAGCGTATTACACCCGCTGGGGATTGCCGCTTGGATTCACGGGACAAATCGGGAAATTCCGGGCTGATATCGGGAAGGAAAATCTGCTGCATGCCCATCAACTCCAAACCGTGGATTATCCGCTCGTGATCCGCGACTTTTTCGGCGATGAAGGATTGGCTTCCTCCGGGTTACGCCTTAAAAACGAGATCCCGAACCCTTGGGACTTGCCTCTGGAGATTTCAGGAGAAATCCTGCGCGGGAATAACGGGAATAGTTTTTCCGGGGTTTCCCGAACGCCGATCTTCGACACTCATCTCAAGAGCTTTTTCCAAACGACCGACGACACGAACCTGGAATTGGGATTAAC
>PLLJ01000013.1 GCA_003140935.1 Candidatus Omnitrophota bacterium | reverse complement strand
CTGGAGGTTTACGGGGATGAGACGGTGGTCCTGCTGGATTACGGGAAAGGGGAACGTTATCTCGTCCGGATGATCAACAGCCTTCTTTATAAAGGCGAAACGATCGTCCGATTGACCGGCGGATTTTCGCGATGGGACCAGATCCGTGCCGTGCTTCATTTCCCGTCCCAGGCGGGATTCGAGCAGTCGCTCGAAACACCTCTTGCCACCCGGGTTTCCACCGAAATGGAGTGGAGACGGCTTGTCCGCATGGTCTTCCTGCAAGAACTGGGAGTCGATCTTCAATACGACGTGAGGGACCAGATCTGGGCCATTCAGAAATCCACGGATCCCGACGAGACAAAGATCGAGAAGATCGAAAACGTCCTGAGATCCATTCCGACGGCCCGTTTGATACTCAGCGGCAACGGGAGTCTTCGGGAACATGCCGCACGGATGCTTCCTGTCCTGGATGACGAGGAACTGCGTACCGCCATCCGCAAGGCGTTCGATGCCAGGTTTTTGGCTTTTATCAGTGACATCGTGGTGCGCGTGCCTTTCAGTGCTGTGAGCAATCTTTCTTATGGCGAGGCACTCTACCGGATTTGGACGGAACTGCATCCGCGTGTTTTTGGTCTTTCCGGGATCTCAAAATGGGAGGATGTGTGGTTGCCTTGGAGCCAGATTGATGAAAGCGCCAAAATACTCGCGTATGGGGAATGGCAGAAAGCAGGGGGTCGCTTAACCGAAACGCATGGAACCGCCGAGACACGGTATCTCGATGCTTACGGTAAAGTGAAAAAAGGTCCCGAGATGATCGACTTGCGTAATTACGGAAATAACCACAATTACCGGGACGCAAAAGCCTCTTTGGATGCCATCAGTGAAAGCCAAAACATGCTGGCGGTGCGTCAATCCCAGCCGCGTTCCGAGGCCCGATCGGAAGTCAGAAACGCTTTTAATATCAGATTCCCTTTTACGGATCCTCTGGTTTCCGCCCGTCAGGGGGATATTCTCCAGAATCCGGAAGTCCTTTACGAGGGAGAGATGGCGGATGTCATTGAGGCGTTAGCACAAGGCGGTAAGCGTTCGCAGTCCGAGGCTTTGCGTGTCGCTTATTATCGCGGGGTCTTGAAACGTTACCCCGAGTTCCAGGACATTCCGGTCCAGATAAAGATCGTCAAGGGCCTTCCGGTGGCTTGCCAGACGAACGGTCAAATCATTGAGATCCAGGAGAAACTTCTTGATTATCCCGAACTTTTGCAGCTTGTTTTGATCAACACAGGATACGGGAATACGCTGTATTACCACTTTTTGCGGACCCTTGAAAATCGCAGGCCGACGGTCGCGGAGAGGGCCGGGATGCAGATCCACGGGGCTCTTAAATGGCTCGAGGATTTCCAAGATGAAGCGGGGAAGATCGAGGTATTGGGGTCGCGGAGCCCCGAGGCGCAGGCGGATATTTTGGAGGCATTGATACTTGATTTCGATGCCCAGCCCCTTTTCATATTCCTTTTAAGATCTTTAAGTAACGAGCGGAGAATAAAGGTTGTGGACATCCTTTATAAGCGCGAGGTCATCAACGCAACCGTTTATTCGCAGCTCAGGACCTTGGCCCCTTTTGAGGGCCACTTTGCTTGGGACGAGTTCGTGGGGCGGTATGCCTTCAGCAATGAACAGGCCGTGATCGTGGAAGTCCACCATGCTTATCGCATGACGGCCCCGTTAGCGCCGGATCTCAACGGCTATTTTAACAGCCATGACCCGCTTGATATGCAAAGCAACCTCGAAAATTATCGTGCCCAATTCCGTCAATTGCAGGCCCGGTATTCGGAGGAGAAGCCTGCCCGGTTGGCCCGGTCTGCGGCCTATTTGGGGACCACGGAGATCAGCTTAGGCGGATTTTACGGGGAGTTGCACGGAAAAGTCACAGCTCAACGGAGCGCGGACGGGAATTCGCTGACGCTGACCCGGACGGATAGCGGGGCTGTGTTGCAAATTCGCCGCGCCACCGATGCTCAAAATCCGTGGGATGGGAAGTCCCTCATCATCGGGAACCGGCTCTATGAATTAGGAGAAGGACCGGCTAACGAAGTGGATCTTTACACCTTAGTATTTAACCAGAACCCTCTTCAGACGCTCGGCAACGACGAACTCCTCAATTTTGTGGGGAAGCGCGGAGGCGATTTTATGAGGCATGCCCTCACGCAGAGCGGAGGGAATGTCAATGTGGTGCTCTATGATTCCTTGAAGGACCCGGTCAGCAGGATCGCGGAGCCGCACCGTCTTGCCCCGCTTCCTTCCGCGGAAGCTCTTGCGACTGCGAGGACTTACTTGCGGGGTCAGCGGCAATATGATGATAAGCTGTGGTCAAAACGCGGCCTGCTTGTACGCTTGCATCATCTGGCGGTCCTGGCACAGAGCCGTGAAGATCAGGCGGCGGGGATCTCTGCCCGGCAGGCGGTCGAGGACCGCGTTCTTTTTACGGACAACTTCGAAGTGATCGCCCGGAACACGCAGGACGCCGAGATCCAGAAATGGCTCGAAGAGATCCTCTTTTCGGTCGCCCTTTTGGCGGTCCGTGAGACCCCCGCCAAGACATTTACTTCCGACGTTACATTGACGGAGCCGGAGACCGCTCATCTGGAGGGCCGCGTGCCTTTCGAGATCACAAGCGAGGAGGCCTCGAACGCGGAATTTTACCGGCTGCAGGATGTTTTCCGTCATGTGGTAGCCACCGAAGCGGTCAAGGGTTTACAGCCTTATTTCGTCATCAATATCCAGAACTTCACGCCCAAGACCTATCTGGCCTACGTGGAATTTTTGCGGGAAATTTCCGCGAAGTACAACGGGAAGATCACCTTCTTGTTGTCGATCCAGCCGCCTTGGGTGACGTTTCCTAAAGCGAACGGGAAGCCCGAATCCTACAAACCGCTGGATCACGATCGTCCCGGGACGTATACGTCGCGGCGGCGTGTGATCGATACTTTCGGGGAAGATTTTTACCGGACGGAATACATCGCGAACATCTCCGACGGCGGGGAGAAAACGCGCGGTGCCAATCTCGGCGTGCTGCACGAGCAATTTTCGAAGGTCCTGACGGC
>PLLJ01000005.1 GCA_003140935.1 Candidatus Omnitrophota bacterium | reverse complement strand
AACGAAAAAGTAACGAACATGATCATGCTCGGCGCGGCCATCCAAAAGACCGGCATCGTGAAAATGGCCAGCGCCGTCAAAGTCCTCGGGAAAGTGTTCAAAGGACTTCGCAAAGATCTGATCTACGTCAACGAAAAGGCCCTTTCCGTCGGCGCCGACCTCATGTGCCAGAAACCCTGACATTCCGCGGAGAACTAGCGGCAGAAGCAACTTAGGGTAGTATCCAGTCAAAGTACTTCTTAACTCCATTTATGGTAAAAGGTTACATATATTGACATTTTAATCAAAATGGTGTATCGTTTCTTTAGATAATCAAATATGATTATATGGAGAAACAGTATGAAATTTGAGCAGTTCAGGAAAAAGTATCAAAGCTGGCCAGTGATCCCAAGTGCAGTCGTTGTCCGCGAAGATCAAGCGGAGTATCAGGTGAATCGAAACCAGCTCAGTCGATGGGCCAAAAAGGGGGACATCGTTCCGCTTCGCAAAGGGATGTATGCTTTTCCTCCGGAAGAGGCCACTTCAGCTCCTGAGATCCTCACTATCGCAAACCGTCTGTACGAACCCTCCTATATTAGTATGGAATATGCTCTTTCTCTTTATGAATTGATCCCGGAATATGTTCCGACTGTGACATCGGTAACGACTCGTAAAACCATGTCTTTTGAAAATGCGCTCGGGAAATTCAGTTATCAACACGTGGTTCCGCGAGCATTTCGCGGGTTCAGGCAGGAGAAGCAGGCCCATGATCGGCAGGTGTTCGTGGCGGAACCCGAAAAAGCAGTTCTGGATTTTCTCTACTTGAATATGTCTAAATTCCGGGAAGATTTTGAAGGCGTGCTGATCGGGTCCTTCCGCTTTCAGAACCTTGAAACTTTGAACCCGAAGCGGATTGCTGATCTTAGTGAATGTTACGAGAACAAGAATCTCTCCCGAATGACGGATAAATTAAAAAGCCTGATCCGAAAGGAAAAAACATGATTGATGTTATCAAACAGCAGTTTACGGAAGCTATGCCGCGCCACGTCCGGCTCAATAAAACCCGCGAATTTTTACAGGCGCTGTGTCTTAAGATCACGGGCGACAGGGGTTTGTTCGATTGTGTGGCGTTTTTGGGCGGGACGGCATTGCGCATGATGTTCCAGTTACGCCGGTTTTCGGAAGATCTCGATTTTTCCGTTTTGAAGGCCGGGGATATGGATGCGTCGGCTTTGAGCGTGGAATTTCTCAAAGATCTTCGTCTGTACGGATTTGAGGCGGAAGCGAAGGTTCAGGCCGTCGGTGCTGTGCGGAGTATTATGTTTAAATTTCCAGGACTTCTCAAAGAGCTCGGGTTGAGCGCTCTAAAGGATGAGAAGCTTGCCATCAAATGGGACGTGGACACGAACCCTCCGCAGGGAGGAGTGTCCGTAAGCGGCATGATGAGCCGGTACTTCACTTTTCGTGTCGTTCATTATGACCTGCCATCGCTTTTTGCGGAAAAGCTGCATGCTTGTCTTTTTCGGAAATACGCCAAAGGACGGGATTGGTATGATTTTATCTGGTATGTGTCAAAAAAGATCCGTCCGAATCTCCTTCTTCTGCAGAATGCGGTTCGTCAGACAGAGAAAAAAACACTTGAGATTGACAATGCTGATTTGGCCGGTTTTCTTATCAAAAGTATCGAAGACGTTGATTTCAAGAAGATGAGAAAGGACGTTGAACGTTTTCTTGAAGACCCCGCGGAGCTTTCGATCTTTGATCGGGACTCGATCGCCCAGACGATCCGGAATAACTATGCGGTTTAAAATCTGGTTATAATCTCCGAGAGGGCTCCACGACATATTACCTACGACATACTACTTTACCGCCTACCGCTTTTAAATCTTTCCGGCCTTGTAGTTCCTTGAACGCCGGTGTCCCCAAAACTTCAGACCTTCCCAGAGGGCGAAACCCATGATCTTTATATTGACCGAGGATTTTCCCGCCTGGCGGCCGCGATGGTTTGAGGGGATTTCTTTGATGCGGAATCCGAGATCGTGGGCTTTCACGATGATCTCGGGGAGGACGAAAAGAGACTGGGAGGTCAGATCGATCCGGTCGAGGACCTTCCGGCTCCAGGCTTGGGACCAGTTATAATCATTGATGCGGACCTTGAAGAGATAGTTTAAAAGGAAGATGTAGATCACGGAAAGAAAGAACCGGAAAAGTTGGTAGGCGTTCCGCTGCCAGCGTACCCCCAGAAGCACGTCGGTTTCGCCTTTGCGGAGGATCTCCACAAAAGCGGGGATCTCTGAGGAATCGAACTCTTCATCGGCCCCGACATACATGAGGTATTGACCGCGTGCGGCTTTAAGGCCGTCCTTGAGCGACTGTGTGTAGCCTTGGTTTTTCTCATGAATGATCAGCTGGGTATTCGGATATTTCTGGACTTCGGCTCGAAGGACTTCGCGTGTTTTGTCCCGGCTCCCGTCCTCGATCAGGATGACTTCCCAGTTCCATTCCGGATGGGAGTTGAGGACGGCAAAGAGGTTCGCAAGCATTCTGGCGATATTCTCTTCCTCGTTATAGACCGGCGTAATAAAACTGATAAAAGGGGATGTGTTCATGACCGTAAGACTAATGTTTTAAAAGGCTAATGTCAATTGCCGACTCGGTTGAATTCTGCTACCCTATGGCGCATTTTGATTCAAATCCTTGATAAATGGAACCTAGAACGGACCCATGAAAAAGAACTTAATTTTGGTCATATTTTCTCTAGCCTTGGCGTTAGTCCTGGGGGAGTTTGTCCTGCGCGCCATTGGCGTGGACCGGGTGAAGTTCCGGGAAAAGCCGAGGACGGCATGGGTGAATGTTCCGGAAAATGTTTGGGTCGAGCATCATCCTGTCCTGGGATGGTACTCTCAAAAGAATAAATCAGCAAATCTGACCAGCGCTAGCTTTTCCCCCATCGAGGTTCATACGAATTCCGCCGGCTTTCGCGGGATCCGTGAATATTCGCCCGAAAAGCCCAAAGGAATGACCCGTATCGCAGTGCTGGGCGATAGCTTTGTATTCGGGTTCGGCGTTCGGGATAACGAAAATTTTCCGGCTTTGCTCGAATCTCAGGACAAGACCCGCGAAGTGCTGAATCTTGGAGTTCCGGGATACGGAATGGATCAGATCTATCTGAGCTATCGTGAGATCGCCAGGAAGTATCATCCCGATGTGGTCCTGATCGGGATCTTTCCGGAGGATTTTTGGCGTTCTTCGCGTTCGTTTGCGGACTCCGGTCATGTAAAACCTTATTTCACGCTTAGTCATGCTGGAAAACTTGTTTTACATAATGTGCCGGTTCCGCCGCCTTATTCCTTGAATACGAATCAATTCCCTCCGCTCGTCGAGCAGAATGCAATTCAGAAGATGCTCAACCAAAGTGTTCTATTCCGGTTGGCAAAAAAGCCAGTCCTGAAACTGGCAAAGAACATGCGTCTGATCGATCCGAACGGCTCGGAAGAATGGCTGGTTGGGAGGGCCATTTTGAGCCAGTTGATCCATGAGATCCGTGCGGACGGATCGTTTCCAGTATTGATCCTGATGCCGCCCCAGGATTGGGCTAAGACAGACCGGAAAACCACACTCGAAAGATCGATCCTCCGGTTTTCGGAACGGGAAAAAGTCGATCTTATCGATCCGCACGCGACCTTTGCCGATGCTGTCGACAAGGAAGGTCTTGAGACCTATTATATCAAGGGCGATTGGCATTGGACGCCTCAGGGGCATGCTCTGGCCGCTCGCACGATCGAAGACTATTTCAGAAGAAAAGGAGAGATGAGTTGAACCGTCTATCCCGATTAAAGCCCTTGCTGATTTTTCTTGCCGGAGCGTTTTTCGCGCTCGCACCGCTTTGGGCGTCCCACATCCAGAAGCTCTGGGGCCGCACCCTGTTTGGAACACCGGATTCCATGGTGCTTCTCGGCGTGACACTTCTCGTCTCTCTTCTAGCCTATTATCTTTTGCCCGATTTTTTAGTTTCTCAGACGCTTTATTCTGCGCGCCGTACGCCGTACGTCGTACGCCTTACATTGTATCTTGTCGGTCTCCCGTCTCTAGTCTGGCTTTTGTATTGGACCAACCAGCACATCCTTCACGCGTTCCTGAGTTCCGCGGACGAGCATTCCTGCTATTTTCTCGCGGAATGTTTACGGAAAGGAAAACTCTATGTCGATATGCCGCCTTCGGCGGATTTCTTCAAGGTGGTGCATGTCGGGATGCGGGCCGGAAAGTGGTTCAGCGTCTATCCTCCGGGGTGGCCCCTGATATGGGCTCTCGGGCTTCAGTTTCATATCGTGGATTGGCTGAACCCGGCGCTGAGCGCGTTATCGGTTTTTTTCTTTTATCTCGTTGGGAAAAAGCTCTTCGGGCGAACCGCAACTTTACTGGGTCTGGTTTTGATGATCCTGGATCCATTCTTTGTGTTTACCGCCGCGTCGTATTTTTCCCACGCGACTTGTCTCCTTTGCATCGGTGTGTTCCTTTTCGCTTTTCTGAGGTGGCGGGAGGAATATGCGTCAGGTAAAGATCCTATCGGCTGGGCCTTCGTGTGTGCGTGCGCGGTGGGATACGGTCTCATGACCCGTTATCTCACGATGGCGGCCGTGGCGTGTCCTTTTTTGCTTTTTCATTATCTCCCTATATTCTTTGATTGGAAGGACGGGTCTTCTTTTCCCCGGTGGAGGGGGGAAGGCGGGGGGAATACGTGGTTACGGTTTCTTCCTTTCAGATTCAAACGGCCCCAACTTCGCAAAAGCGATTGGATCGTGGTCGGCATTATCGCGGCTTTTTTCATTTTGATCTTTTATCAAAACTATCTTGTGACGGGAAAGCCCTTTCGCGCCCCGAATAAATACGACAAGTCCTGGGAGCGCCTGGGGTTTCGAAAAGATTACACACTGGTGGATGCGTTCTGCTACTTGGTCGCCCGCGTCTTTTATCTCATGGATTGGTTTGCTCCCGCCATGGTGGGAGCGTATTTGTTTTTGATCTTTAACTTTCGACGTTTTAAAAAGCTTTCAACCTCGGCGGTTGATTCGGGCCAATACGGACTCCTTAAATATCTCTTCCGTTTTTCTATGGCATTCATCGCCCTCGCGTATTTTTTCTATTACTCCTGGGGCGGTAATCAATGGGGGCCGCGGTATTATTGGGAAGGGATGCCGTTCCTCGGCATCGCGGTAGCGGAGTGGATCGTCGGCTTGTGGCGGGATGGCTCGTTGCGTGCGCGGAAATTCCTTTTAGCCTTCATCGTGATGTCGCTGGTGACGTCCGGCATGATCTTCGCAAAACAGGCGGAGTATGTGGAAGAATCCAGCCGTCAGCGCAAAGCGCTTTATGATCTGGCCGAACACACGATCAAGGAGCCCGCGATCGTTTTTATTCATGGCTTTATCGGAAGCCGGCTGGTATTCGCTGAAGAAGACGCGGTCCGCAACAGTCCCTTTCTCGATACGAAGATCCTCTACGCGCATGATCTTGGCGATCGCAACAAAGAGCTCATGGCCGCTTATTCCGGACGGGAATATTTTCGAGGCACCTACGATGGTGCGCGCAAACAACCCAAGCTTGAACCGATCTGATTGAAATGCAAGCAGCCATTCAGCCTTTTTCAAAATTAAAAAACTGGCTCCTAAATCCCGATCGTCTGGCTATCTTTGGCCTTGTGGGATTGTTGTTCGCCTTTTATCCCGATCTATTCCTTGTCACAGCTGCTCCGCTGACGGGCGATCATCTCGAACAGCATTATCCCTGGGCCTTTCAGCTTGCCAAGTCTCTCAAGGAATTTAAGCTGCCGTTCTGGACTCCGCTGATCCATTGTGGTTTCCCCCTTGTGGCGGAAAGCCAGGTGGGCGCGTTTTATATTCCCAACCTTTTGATGTATTTCTTCCTTCCGTTCCATGTTGCTTATTCCTACATGAATCTTGTCCATTGGTTCATTGCGGGATGGGGAACTTATCTTTACGCCAAACAGATGAAATTGGTTCCCATGGCCGCGTTCGTTGCGGCGGTCATTTTCACGTTCGGTTCAGCGTACGGCGGAGCCTACTACAACATGACATCCCTGAAGACGATCTGCTGGTTTCCGGTCGCACTCTATTTTCTTGAGCGATACCTTGAGAAGGGCCATTGGCGTTTTCTGGCCGGCATGGCGCTCTTGATCGGCCAGTCGATCGTGGCAGGATACCTGCAAATAGCCGCTCTGACCTGGATGATCTTCGGGGTTTATGCCGTCATCCGAATCTTTTTATTCTCGGAAGCCCCGCTTTCCTGGGCAAAAAAAACTTGGACTTTTGGCACTCTTGTCATTACGGCGATCGGGGCCTTGATCCTTGCCTTCCCTCAGATCTTTCTGACATTTCAGCTAGCCATGATGTCGAACCGCACCAGTCTCCAAGAGGGATACGCCTATGTGGGATCCTTGTCTCCTCTGGCCTTGGGAACATTGCTCAATCCCCATTTAGCGATACTTTCGACCGGGAGTAATCTCTATGCTGGATATCTCACCCTCGTTCTCGTGCTTGTGGCGTTTTTATCGCAGGATGTTCGACAAAAACCATTGTTCCGCCTTTGGGTCGCCGTGGCACTCTTTGCTCTTCTGATGGCCTTTGGGCAATGGAGTCCGCTCTATGTGGCATTTGTAAAACTAACGCGATTCTACTCTTTCCGTGTGCCTGCAAAGTTCCTCGGCTTTTTCTGTTTTGGTCTTGCAATGCTTGGGGCTTCGGGATTTCAGGTCCTTTGGGAGGGAAGATCCTCTCAAACTGTTGTCAAAAAAGTATTCCGCGCTTTGATATGGATCCTGGCGGTCTATGCCGCCTTGATGGCCTCTGCGAATGTGTTCCTGACTTGGGGTCGCGATATGGCTTTGAAGCTCGGGGAGGGTTTCGTGATGCGATTTGTCTATGCCCAGCCGGGTCATCCGCACTCTCTGGAAAGCTATCTTGCCACGGTGAAGGCCTATCCCGACCAGATCCTTAAAATTCTCTCATGGGACGATCCCGCGAACATTTGCGCAGTTATTATGGCGATTGTTTGTATCCGTCTTGTTTGGGTCTTCCGTCAAAAAAAAATGATTACCAAGATCCTTCTCGGAGTTGCTGTCGTTTTCTTGGTAGCCGATCTTTATGCAGCGTCTTTCCAGGATGAGCAACTTGATTTTATGTTGTATGACAAGGTTCGGGTATCATCTCCGGTTCTTAAAATCCTTGAGCAGGAAAAGGCATATGGGAGATTGGGGCGTATCTATGGCTTCCGTTCGCCCAACGAACGGTTGCCCTTGAACCCGAGCCAGAACATGCTTTACGGGATCGGTGACATTGGCGCATATTCTCCTCTCGTGGAATCACATTACTATCAGACCCTCGGGTTTTGGGGGAATATCAACGACTCTAACTTTGCTGTGACTCCGACTCCCGCTTTTGTCATTCAACGACTCCCAGTCCTTAATTTTTTAAACGTTTCTCATATTCTTTCCGATGAAAGATTGCAGCATCCCGATCTCGAGCTAGTTTTTTCGGATCCCCAGTCGCATGTTTTTCTGTACGCGAATCATGGGAAGCATAGGGCAGCGCACTTCATCACTTCTGCCAAAATCATGGAAGACTGGGCGTCGTTAAAAACGGAATTTCTGAAAGAGGGTTTTGACCCGGCGAAGACGCTTCTGATCGAAAAAAAAGAACTCGGAGCTGTCCCGATCGCGAGCGATGGCTCGCAAGACCATCCATGGACTCTTCGGTCACTCTGGCAGGAAGCGGATCGGTCCCAATGGGATCTCGAGTGTTCTTCCCCCGGATTTTTTGTTCTTTCGGATCTTTATTACCCGGGGTGGAAAGCAACCGTGAACGGAAGACCTGTAAAGATTTTGCCGGCTTTCGGTCTTTTCCGTGCAATTGAGCTCAGAAACCCGGGTACCTATAGAATTGAAATGGAATACCACCCGGGATGTTGCCCCATTTATCGGAAGAAGGCGTTATGATCCCGGATCCTCTGGCGATCGCCTGGATGATTTTTTTTGTAGCTGTTGTTTTTTTAGCAGGCGATCTTTTTTTTGGTAAATTCTTGAAAGAGGAAAGCCCCTTAATCCGCGGCATCCTCTGCATGGCTTTGGGCTATGGGATCATCGCTTATCTGTTGATCTTTCTCGGACAATTCGGCGTGTTGCGTCCCAAACTTGTCACGTTCCTTTTGTTCGGCTTGATCTTTTTTAGATTTTCGAGATTCAAAGAGCTTTTTCACTGGATCCGCGATGCCGCATCCGTCCTTGGACGCAAGGATGGGGAGCGTGGAGCGCGTTTGTTCCAATGGGTTTTGCTCTTGCTGATGAGTCTCACGTTCCTCTTCTGTTTCTTGCCTGAGATCGCGCACGATTCCCTTGTTTATCACATCAATTTGCCGAAGCTTTATGCTCAGACGGGATCGATGCGAACCAATCCCTACGACATGATGTCTTACCGGCCGCTTCTCCTGGAATCTCTTTACAGTTTGGCATTTTTATGGAAAAGTTTGCCGCTCGCCAAGCTGATCCACTGGCTCACGGGCGTACTTTTGACGCTGGGTCTCATCAGGATTGTCGAAAAAAAAACGGGCTCTTATCGGTTGGCTATTTTTTCAGGCCTCATGCTTTTTTCAACCCCGCTTTTCATGAATGTGATCCAGACCACGTACACCGATGTGGGGACCGCCTTTTTTGCTTGTTTTGCTTTTTATTTGTTTTTGAGGGCCATGGAAACCCGCCGTCCGGCTTTATTTTTTTTGAGCGGTGTTTTAATGGGCCTGGCGGTCAGCACGAAGTTGCTCACGGGAATCATGGCGGCCGCAATGGTGTTTTCGTTCGTGGTTTGCGGCATCATGGGCTGGACAAAACGTAAAGCGGCGGAACGCCGGGAAATATTTTACGCTATTCTGGTCTACGGCGCGGGCGTTCTGCTGGCTTACGGCTATTGGATCGGCCGTAATGCGATCGCTACGGGCAATCCATTTTTTCCTTATCTTTCCTCCATCTTTTCCGGTCCTAGGTTTCCTTTTGAACGAGAGTTTATAACGGGAGGCGTTCCTAAGACGATCCTCAACTTTTTACTTTTACCTGTCCTGGTGACTTTTAGCCCGGATTTTTTTGATCGCCATCACTACATAGGCCTGATTTATCTGCTGGGGCTGCCTTTTTTCATCTACGGCTCATTCAAATCGGATAAAGTCCGTCTGGCATCGCTCACGACCTTTTTCGTTTTTTCCGCCTGGTTCTATCTCTGCCAAAACTACCGGTATTTGACCCCCGTATTGCCTCTTTTGCTTTGCGGAGGGGCATGGGGTTTTTCCAAATGGAATCCCATGTCGAAATTCACTAGGATCCTTCGCCGGGTTGCGATTGGGAGTGCTTTTTTTGCCCTCGTTTGTAACCTGGGACTATCGGCCTATCACTTCCGCTTTCATCTAAAGGCATTGGTCTCCGGAAGCACATCCCAACAGTATCTGCGGGCCGCGGAACGTACGTTCGATATCGCTCAATGGGTTAGCACTCATTTGCCCAAGGATGCCAGGATCCTGAGTTTTGGGGAAATACGCGCCTTTTATTTTGATCGCGCATTTGTGGGGGAAGACGTCTATGGCATTAAGCATCCGGACGCTTTTGAAATGAACGGCGAAGCTTTTTTGCAAACATTGAGGAGACAGGGCTTTTCATATTTGCTGGTCTGTTCATCCGTTGATCCGTCAATAAAATCTTCCGTCCTCTTTCGATCTCTTGAAACTTGGATCGGAAAAGAGAATGGTCTAAAAGAGGTCTTTCAGGTGCGTTCGCGGAATCAGCGCGAAACGCAGTGCCTCTACCGCTTATTCGAACTCTCGCACAAGAAGACCGGTGAGGGTTTGATCTGATGATCTATGTAGTGGGATCCGGGCCTTCCGGGATTGCATGCGCACAAAAACTTATTGCGAAAGGCGCTCGCGTTACGATGCTGGATGCGGGCCTGCAAATTGAAGACGCGCGCACAATGATCGTGCGTCGTGTCCAAGCAACAGATCGAAGCTCGTGGGATAGATCGCTTTTATCAAGTTATAAAGAAGGTCTCTCGGTAAGTGCCAAAGGCGTCAAATATAAGACGGCCTACGGATCACTTTTTCCTTATAAAGACATCGCTCCTTATCGTTCTGTTTATCAAGATGTTGATGCCTGTCCGAGCTATGCGCAAGGGGGATTCAGCAACGTCTGGGGTGCCAGTTCGGTCACTTATGCGGCGGAAGACCTTAAGTCGTGGCCGGTCACGCCGGAGCAATTAAAGCAGTATTACGACGAAGTTTTCAGCTTCATGCCGGTGGCGGGGAGCCATGCGATTCCGGGTATTTCGGAAAGGGCCGGGGTATCTGCGTTCGACGAATTGAAAATGAGCCGTCAGGTTCTTGCCCTGAATCACAGGATCCAAAATCTGAGCGTTCAACCTGGAGTAGCAGGGTTCTTTTCTGGCGGATCCCGGTTGGCCGTGGGGCCTTGCCGCAACGATGCGAGCGAAAAAGAATGTGTCTATTGCGGCCTCTGCATGTACGGCTGTCCTTATTCATTGATTTATAATAGTTCTTCGACCCTGGAAGATCTGAAGAGAAATAAGAATTTTAAATATGCCGCGGGGATCTTCGTGGAAAACTTGAAAGAGACCGGAGGGGAAGTGCTTATCACCATCCGGGAGCTTTCGACCGGACACTCTCGAATTCTTCCGGCCGAAAAAGTTTATTTGGGAAGCGGCGTACTTTCATCAGCCCGGATCCTTTTGCGCTCGTATGACGCCTACGATAAACCGATCTTCTGCCTAGACAGCCAATATTTCTTATTGCCATTGATAAGCTCCTGGGCGACAAAGAATGCGGCCCGTGAAGAGGTCCATACTCTCGCCCAATTGTGCCTGCGGATCAAAAAATCCTCCTCGGATCAGGCCTCTTTTCTACAGATCTATGGCTATAATGATCTCTACCAAAGAGCGCTCCGGTCACTGTTCGGTTTTTCATACCCGGTCTTTCAGGGGTTTTTCAACATGCTCTTGGAGCGTCTGTTCTTGGTCCAAGGATATCTGCATTCCGACTATTCTTCTAAGATCAAGATCGAGTTGAAACGAAATGCCGGCGGGTCGGATGAGCTATTCCTGGAGGGAGTACGGAATATGAAGACATCCGCCGTGCTCAACGATGTTTTGAGGGTATTGAAATCGATGGGCCGCAAGACAGGGGTTTTTCCGGTGACCCCGCGGCTGGACCGGTGTCGGCCCGGACGAGGTTATCATAGCGGAGGGACTTTTCCGATGTGTGCTGTCCCTCGATTCGGAGAAAGCGATCTTTGGGGGCGTCCTCACGGTTTTAAAAATGTGCATCTTGTCGACGCAAGCGTGTTCCCGACGATCCCGGCAGGGCCCATCACGGTTAATGTGATGGCAAATGCCTCAAGGATCGCGGATCAAAGCTTTCAGGGAACGGAGGGCTAGACGTATGCGTTGCGCGGTCACGGGCACAAACGGTTATTTGGGATCCCGCGTTAAATCGTATTTCGAAAAACTCGGTCATTCTGTTATCTCCCTGACGCGGTCAGCTTCGAAAGGGAATCCGGAGAGATCGATTCAATTCAGTTTAATGGGTGGGATCGAAAACGGATCGCTGCGTGACATCGATGTGCTGGTCCATTGTGCGTACGATTTCTCGGTGTTGCGGTGGAACGAGATCCTTGAGGTGAATGTGGAAGGATCCAAGCGTCTTTTTCAAGCCGCAAGATCCGACGGCGTACGAACAATCGTTTTTATTTCGACTATGAGTGCGTTTTTAACCTGCCAATCCCTCTATGGACGTGCCAAGCTCCTGATCGAAGAAGAGGCGAGAAAGGTGGGAGCCTTTATTATTCGTCCCGGACTGATCTATGACGCTCAGTCAGGCGGAATGGTCGGATCACTCAGGGCGTCCGTCGAAAAACTGCCGGTAGTGCCATTGATCGGAAGCGGCAAACAAACACTGTATCTGTTGCATTCCGAAGACTTTTGCCGTTTTCTTCAAAAAATAGCGGAGGGAAAAATTCCTGCTTTCACCGAGCCCGTGACACTGGCGCATGAACAGGGCTTTACATTTCGTGATATCTTGAAGATAATCGCGCACGCGCAGGGGAAAGCCCCGCTCTTCATCCCACTGCCGTCGGCATGTATCTATTCCGTCCTGAAGATCGCGGAAATAATGGGTCTTCGCATCCGGATGCGCAGCGATAGCGTTCGAAGTTTGGTCCATTGCGATCCTGCGCCTTCTTTTTCCGTGATGCGGGAGCTGGGTTTTGAACCGCGTCGGTTTTCAGAGCAAACGCTGCGAGAGGGAACGGTCTGATGAAACAGGGAATTACTTTTGTTATCCCGTGCCTGAACGAAGAATTGACTTTGTTGCGGGTCCTTCAGAAGATCGCTCGATTGCGAGCTTCCACTTTAGATAGCGTCCGGCCGGTCGAAGTGATCGTAGCGGACAATGGCAGTACGGACCGCTCCGTTGCGATCGCTCATGAACATGGCGCCCGCGTTGTCCATTGCCCACAAAAAGGGTACGGCGCCGCTCTCAAAAGCGGCATTCTGGCCGCAACCCATCCTCTGGTTATCTTTGCGGATGCGGATGATACTTATGATTTTGCTGAGTCTTCCAAATTGATCGATGAAGTGGAGCGGGGACATGACCTTGTGCTTGGGTCGAGGCTTCATGGCAAGATCTTAAAAGGGGCGATGCCGCCTCTTCACCGCTATCTGGGTACGCCGGTTCTGACGGAGTTGATCAATTTTTTATATGGCGCTCCTTCGCGAAAGATCTCGGATTGCAATTCAGGTTTCCGGTGTTTTTATAAGGAGCATTTCCTGAGATGGGAAGTCAAAAGTGACGGAATGGAATTTGCGTCCGAAATGCTTGTCCGGGCGATGATGATGGGGACAAAGATATCCGAAGTGCCCGTGACCCTGAGTCCCCACGACGCTACCCGGACACCGCACCTCAAAACCTGGCGTGATGGCATGAGGCATTTGCTCCAGATCCTTCTGGAGGCGCCGCGTTTGTTCCACCTTCTGGGAAGCGTGACCTTTTTTCTCAGTTGGGGGCTCATGCTCCTTTCCGTATTTGCACGGAAACCTGTGCTTTGGGGGCATGCCTCGATCATGGGGATCCATACCACGATTTTTGCGTTCATTTGCTCATTTCTGGGATTGGCGCTGTGGGGGATCGGGCTGGTGTTGACGGCCAAACGCCCCGCTTGTGGTGTGAATATTTATCAGAGGCTCGTGAATATGCCCGAAGATAAACTTTTTTGGGCCACGCTTTCCTTCATGCTGATCTGTTTTGCTTTGATCGCTGTGATCGTATTTTACTGGGCGCGCAACCATTTTACATTTTTGGCTCTGGAGAAGGAGACCTTGATCCTGAGTGCCCTTATTACGAACGGCGTCCTTCTTATCTTCCAGATCTTCACCGCACATCTTATCAAGCGGACATAATTCCTCCCTTAGGGGGAGCCTTTTCAAATCTGGATTCACTCATTGCCTTCAAAGAGGCCTATTGACATCTAATGACTTTAAAGTTATATTATGCTATAAGAAGCTACTGACTCAATCCACAAAGTTTTGCAGTATCGCACCAATTCACTTGGAATTGGTGAATGGTTCAATGAATCGAGGAAAAATGCGAATTCAAGAAGATACGATTTACACGCCCAAAGAGACCCAGGAATATCTCAAGGTCAGCCAGAGCACCATGACGCGCATGCTTAAGACGGGACTTATCCGGGCCGCCAAGGTCGGCAAGCAGTACCGCATCTTCGGTAAGGAAATTCTTCGCGTTATTTCTCCCCAGATCGAAGACAAAGTGGGGCAAGTCTACAATAAAGCACGACATTGGGTTCATGAAGGAATTGACGAACAGCCTCCCACGGATTTGAAGGCAAGTACTCATGAAAACAAAAACTAAACGCATTCCCTATGGCAGACAATGGATTGGAAAGGAAGAAATCCGCGCACTCACAAGCGTGCTCCGATCGGATTTTCTAACACAAGGCCGGAAAGTTCAGGAGTTTGAAGCCGACCTTGCCCGGAAAGTTGGAGCAAAATATGCAGTCGCGGTTTCAAATGGGACGGCAGCGCTTCATCTGGCAGCGATCGTGGCCGGCCTTAAGCCTGGCGATGAAGTTATTACGACGCCGATCAGTTTCTTGGCGACATCAAACGCCGCCCTCTACGTTGGGGCCAAACCTGTTTTTGTGGATATTGATCCCGCGACCCAGTGCATTGATGCGAATGAGATCGAGAATAAAATCACCCCTCGGACGAATGCTATTTTTTTTACGGATTTTGCCGGGCATCCTGCTGAACTGATGAAAATCCATTCAATCGCAAAAAAACATCACCTGTCGGTCATCGAGGACGCCGCGCATGCTTTGGGTTCAGTCTATTGTGGTTCTAAGATTGGGGCTTGCCGTTACTCAGACATGACCATCTTCAGCTTTCACCCGGTCAAGCACATCACGACAGGAGAGGGCGGAGCGATTACGACGAATGATGGCAAACTATACTCACGATTGTGTGATCTTAGGTCTCATGGCGTGACGCGCGATCCGGGTAGGCTGATTTCGAAAAATGTCGGGCCTTGGTATTACGAAATGCAGGCTCTTGGTTTTAATTATCGATTGACGGNNCCGCAATGGGAATTGTGCAACTTAAAAAACTGGACCTGTTTGTAGAACGACGTCAAGCCATAGCCGAAAAATACAGAAATGCTTTCCGTGATGTTCCAATGGTACTATTGCCTGCAGAACGCGTGGGGTCAAAACATGCCTACCATCTCTTTGTGATTCGCCTTCAAGGAAAACTGGTGGGCAGACGCGATGCAATCTTTGCCGAGCTTCAAAAACGAGGGGTCGGCGTTCAAGTACATTATATCCCGATCCCATCCCAGCCCTATTATCGGAAGTTGGGCTATCGAGTGGGAGATTGTCCCAAGGCGCAGGCCTATTACTGTTCAGCGATATCACTTCCCATGTTCCCGAAAATGACAGACGGGGAAGTGGCGTTCGTCGCAAATACCGTTAAAGATGTTATTCGGATGCATTTCAAATAAAACTGTTAGGAGAGTCGTATGGGGAATGAAAAAAAATACCTGGACGGAAAAGTAATTCTAGTTACTGGTGGAACCGGTTCCTTTGGAAAGCGCTTCATTCGTATGACGCTTGAGCGTTTTCAGCCGAAAAAAATAATCGTTTATTCGCGCGATGAAATGAAGCAGTGGGAGATGCAGGAAGAATTTGCGGGTTATGATGGGAGAAATGTGCTGAGGTATTTTGTCGGGGATGTTCGTGATAAAGAGCGGTTGCACCGCGCGCTTCACGGCGTTGACTGCATAGTCCACGCGGCAGCTTTAAAAATCATCCCAACGGCCGAGTACAACCCTTTTGAATGTATTAAAACGAATATTAACGGGGCGATGAACGTTGTTGATTGCTCTATCGAGCGAGGGGTTGACCGGGTGGTTGCCCTCAGTACAGACAAAGCCTGTAATCCGATCAATCTCTACGGCGCCACAAAACTCTGTTCGGACAAGCTATTTGTTGCCGGTAATGCATACGCCGGGGATCAGGGGACTCGATTTGCCGTTGTGCGTTATGGAAATGTTATGGGAAGTCGCGGGTCCATTATTCCATTCTTTCGGTCGATTGACCGCGAGGGTGTGATTCCTATCACCGACGTCCGCATGACCCGTTTCATGATCACTTTGAGCAGGGGGTCGCCCTTGTATGGCAGACTTTCGAAGAGTGCGTTGGGGGAGAGATATTTGTGCCTAAAATACCATCTATGAAGGTAGTGGACATTGCCAAGGCCATCGCACCGAAGGCCAAGCACAAAATCATCGGAATTCGTCCAGGGGAAAAGATTCACGAGTCGATGATTAGTGAGGAGGATGCTCGAAGTACTTATGAGTACCCAACTCACTATAAGATTCTTCCCGCAATCTATGATTGGCATCATTGTTCGCTACGCATCGGTCATGGGAAAAAATGTGTTGAGGGGTTCGTTTACACCAGCGGGAACAACGATCAGTGGATGACGTCTGAGGCATTGCGGAAGTGGATAAGGAATGAATATCGGCTCGCATGAAGATCTGTTTAATAGTTCAAGCTCGGATGACCTCAATTCGGTTACCTGGAAAGGTTCTTAGGCTCGTTCTCGGAAAACCGCTTCTCCAGTACCAGGTCGAAAGATTGCAGCGCGTCTTGGAAGGTGATGAGTTGGTGATTGCAACAACAACCAACTTTTCTGACCTACCCATCGTGGACCTTTGTACAACCTTAAAGATTCCTTTTTTTCGTGGTTCTGAGGAGGATGTTTTGTCTCGTTATTTTGAAGCGGCGGTCCATTGCGAGGCGGACATTGTTGTTCGCATCACTGCAGATTGTCCAATTATCGATCCGAAGGTTATCGATAAGGTAATTCGTTTTTTTCTCGATCATGAAAAAAACTACGACTATGTTTCTAATGACCTTCAGCCAAGCTATCCCCGGGGAATGGATGTCGAAGTTTTTCCCATGCGAGTTTTACGGGAGGCTTTCAAGGAAGCGAATCAACGATCGGAGCGCGAACATGTTACTCCTTTTATTTACACAAGGCCTGAACGATACCGCTTAGGGAACGTTTCGTATCGTAAAGATTGCAGCAACTACCGCTGGACAGTTGACACCATCGAGGATTTTGAGTTAATCGAAAAAATGATCCAAGCTCTTTATCCTAAAGATGAAAAATTCGGGCTGGAAGACTGCTTGCTACTTTTGTCGCAACACCCCGATTGGATGAAGATCAATGCATGCGTGGAACAAAAAAGGTTCGACTCATGAATATTGTATTCCGGGTGGATTCGTCAGTGCAAATGGGAATAGGGCATGTTATGCGTTGCCTGGCGCTTGCGAGTATTCTGAGACAGCGAGGAGCAGCGGTAACATTTGTGTGCCAAGAGTTAAAGGGGAATCTATGTTCTTATATTGAATCGATTGGATATAAGGTGCATCGATTGCTTTCTGTGGTTTCAGAAAGTCCCGAAAATCCAAATATCCCTTATTCTGCAATCGAGTGGGAGTTGGATGCAAAAAATACTATCGCTTTTCTTGAAAGCGAACATAAGAAGATTGATTGTATGGTCGTGGATCATTACGGATTGGATTCGCAATGGGAGAGAAAAATCAGGCCGTATATTGAAAAAATATTGGTGATTGATGACCAAGCGGATCGATCGCATCTTTGCGATTTGCTCATGGATTCTGACGTGATCTGTGAAGACGTGGAAAAGAAATACGAAAAACTAGTTCCCTCAGCTTGTAAATTTTTTTTTGGACCGGAATTCACCCTGCTAAGATCCGAATTCGAAGCTCTTTCCGCCACAAGAAAAGTGCGGGATGCGAAGGTCCGGCGTATTTTTGTTTTTATGGGGGGAGGGGACTCTTCGAATCAAACCGCAAAAGTTCTTGAGGGCATTGGCCTCCTAAAACGTCTCGATATTATTTTTGATGTGGTTATCAGCACCATCAATCCTTATAAGTTGGAATTACAGAACCTGGCGAATCGAATGGCTAACACTATTTTGCATGTCCAACCTCAAAGCATGGCGACTTTGATGAATGAAGCTGATATGGCAGTAGGTGCTGGCGGTATGACGATGTGGGAAAGATGTTTTTTATGGTTACCAAGTTTGGTTGTTGTCCTGGCGGATAACCAAAGAGTGTTGACGGAAAGATTGGCTCGGAAGGGAATGTTGACGAATTTAGGAGATATCCATAAACTAACCACATCTGATTATAAGTGTGCTATGGAAGCCATGATACAAGACGGTTTTTTGAGGAAAACCCAATCGCTGAAATGTTCGGAGTTTGGCGTTGGCGCGAGAGTCGACGAGTTAGTGTCATATATTCAAGAAAGCTGTGTTAGTAAGACAGACCATTAGTAGTCTATAAGTTTGAGTGGAAACGCCGAACAGGTTGTTACTAGATGGAAAACGGCTGGCTTGGGCTCGTGAAGTTTTTTTGCCAATCGGCCAACAATGAGGAGGAATTCGACATATGCCACTATGGCCAGAAATTAAGGGACTGAAATTTCCTGACGAATACGTGGTCCGCTTCTTTTTTAAAGAGCAAATGGACAAAAAACAAGCTCGTGTTCTAGAATTAGGCTGCGGGAATGGGAATAACTTGATGCTTTTCCATGAATACGGTTGGAGTGTTTTTGGGATCGATATTAACCCGGGATCTTTGGCAAATGCGGATCATAACTTCTCGATAATAGACGAAGCAAAGCGAGGAGGGTATGCTTTCCTTCAACACGATCTAAGCAGAGCTTTGCCAAAGGTCGAAGGGAAATATGATGTGGTTCTTATGCCAGGCGTGCTTGAGTACATTCCACGGAATGCAATGAAGAAATGTCTGATGGATGTTAGCAATCTGTTAGTGCCGGGAGGATATTTTTTTCTTCGTATGCGAGCACTCGGGGATTACCGATATGGAAAAGGGCGTATGGTTGAGTTGAATGGTTTCATTTTAGAAATTGCAGAGACTGGCGAAGAAGGCCTTTTGAATGTGTTCTATCATCCCGATGAAATCGTCAAAATATTACATGACCATTTATCCGTTGATAAGAACTCGCTACGAATGTTCAATCTCTCATTTGATAATTGGCAAAATAATACACAAATCGCGACCAATCAGGAATTCATCATATGGGGAAAAGTCCAATGAAAAAAGGGGATGGGCTGTGTCAAGGGTCGTGAGCATCATGCAGCCTACGTATCTTCCGTGGCTCGGTTACTTTGACTTGATCGATCAGTGTGATATCTTTGTCTTGCTAGATGATGTTCAATTTGTAAAAAAAAGCTGGCAACTGCGTAATCGTATTAAGACCGCTGCGGGCCCCTTGTGGCTATCAGTTCCGGTTCTTTCCAGCGGCAGAAGGTTCCAGAAGATCTCTGAAACCGAGATCGACAATACCCAAAACTGGCGTGAAAAGCATTTCAAATCGATTCTCCATGCCTATGCCAATGCACCCTACGCCAACGATTACTGTCCCGAGCTGCAAAATATTTATCAACAAGAATGGAAAAAAATATGTGAAATTAATGAAACGCTCATTTTGTTTATCAAGAAAGCGATGGGTATTCAGACCCCCATCATCCGGTCCTCCAACTTAAAATGTCGGGAAGATATGCACGAGCGCATTATTGATATTTGCAGACAGGTAGATGCGGATGTTTTATATGATGCGCAAGGGGCTTCTGAGATTATCGACCCGGATATTCTGAAAGCAAATGGAGTGCGCATTATGTTTCAAGAATATCAACACCCGCTTTATAAACAACAAAATGGCGCATTTGTTCCATATATCTCAGCAATCGATTTGCTTTTAAACGAAGGACCTTCAAGCTGTCAGATCGTCCGGTCTGGATCTAAGAGTATTCATAATGGAGGAAGCCTATAATCGTTAACTATGTGTGAACGAGTTATGAACCAGTAGTAACAAAAAGGAGAGAACCCATGAAAAAATTTTCTGCAAAACGTGAAGATCTGTACGCTAGCGAAATGGAAAAACATTTACAGGCGCTAGTGCGGCGGGTGCCGCTTTCCTATCTTGCGAATAATTTTGCGAAATATGTTCGGCGGCAAGAACTAACCCGGTTTCTTGTGCGGCATGAACTTTTCAAAAAAATACTATCAATTAAGGGGTCCATCGTCGAATGCGGTGTTTTTTCTGGGAACGGCGTTTTTTCCTGGGCACAGCTTTCCGCTATTTTGGAACCGATCAGTTTTTTTCGGCGGATATACGGATTTGACACCTTTCAGGGATTCCCGAGCGTACACGAAAATGATCTGATCGGTAAAGATACCCCCAAATGGAAAAAAGGAGATATTAAAGACGATAGCTATCAAGATATCCTACGATGCATCGAGCTTTTTGATATGAACCGTTTTTTACCGCAATTTCCGAAAGTTGAGCTTATTAAAGGCGATTTTATGGAGACCGGAGAGAAATTTTTAAAAGAGAATCCCCATCTGATCATCGCGTTGCTTTACGTGGACTTTGATCTTTTTGAACCAACCCGTAAAGTTCTGGAACTTTTTCTTCCCCGTATGCCCAAGGGAAGCATTTTGGGATTTGACGAGATAAACAACCCGATGTGGCCGGGTGAAACATTGGCCCTTCTGCAGTCCCTGAACATTCGGGATGTCCAAATTCAGCAGTTTCCGTACGAGCCCAATATGGCTTACATTGTCCTGTAACCGTGGGTATGGCTAACGCAGGAAATTCGAAGCGTCAATTGTTGCCGGATTTCTCTTTTGTGCAGATTGGCCAGAAGTTTGTTGGCCAGGGATACCCCACCTATTTCATTGCGGAGATGTCCGGAAATCATGCAAAAAAATTTGACGAGGCTGTAGCGATTATCAAAGCCGCGAAAGAAGCGGGAGCCGACGCGGTCAAATTGCAGACTTATACGCCTGATACGATCACGATCAAATGTGATAGTGACTATTTTCAAATCAAAGGATCCATCTGGGATGGGGATACTCTTTACGACCTCTATTCAAAGGCGTATATGCCATGGGAATGGCAGCCAAAACTTAAAAAAATAGCAAATGATTTAGGCCTTGATCTTTTTTCGTCGCCTTTTGACCGAACTGCTGTGGATTTTCTCGAATCGATGGATGTTCCGGCATATAAGATCGCCTCCTGTGAACTGCTCGACCTGCCATTGATCCGTTATGCGGCCCGGACAGGTAAGCCGATTATTATGTCAACGGGAATGGCATCTCTGGATGAGATCGGTGAAGCAATGGAGGCTGCGTATTCAAGTGGGGCGAGAGGGATTATCCTGCTGAAATGCACGAGTTCCTATCCCGCGCCTCTTGAATCAATGAATTTAAGGACAATACCGAAAATTGCGGAAACTTTTAAAGTCCCCGTCGGGCTTTCGGATCACACGATGTCATCTATTGTCCCGGTTGCGGCGGTTTGTTTGGGGGCTTGCGTTATCGAAAAACATTTTGCTGTATCACGTTCCCACCATTCTTGCGACAGCGAGTTTTCTCTCGAACCGTCTGAATTTAAATCCATGGTGGATGCAGTACGCCTTGTCGAAAAAGCACTCGGAGGTATCCATTATGGCGGTACTGATCAAGAAACAGTCGCAAAAGGGCATCGTCGGTCGTTATTCGTGGTAGAGAATATCAAGGCGGGAGAGGTATTGACCGAAAAGAACATCCGTTCGATCCGACCCGGAAACGGTTTGCTCCCTAAATATTGGGATGATGTTCTGGGTAAAAAAGCTGCTTGTGACATTCCACGAGGAACACCTCTGAAATGGGAGCATGTTCTTGAGCCAAAAAGAATTGTTTAACTCAAAAAGGATTATCTGAAATGCACTTTCGAAGACAAATTATTAAAGATACCTTGATGTACTCCGTGGCGAATTATGTCGCAATGGGAATCGGCATTGCCTTGAGTATCGCTACAAAATGGATTTTAGGAACGCTTGGGGCAGGCTATTATGCCATGATCAAGGTGTTCAGTTCGTATGGCGGTCTATCGGATCTTGGTTCGCGTGATGCGATGTTTCGGGAAGTGGCGCAATCTTTAGGAGCAGGAGATCATCAGAGAGCGGCTAGGATCCGGGACAGTGTTTTCTCCTTTACTCTCATTTCTTCCTTTGTGGCTGCGGTAATCCTTTTTGCTGTTGCCGTTTTTTTTGTTCATGATCCGCTGTTGAAAAAAGGGGTCATGATGGCCGGTCTCCTGGTGTTTGCAACCCAAATTTATGGACTCATGCTGACGCTCTTGCGGCTTGTCAAAAAAATTTCATTCTTAAGCATTATGATCGTTGTTAATATTTTAGGTGTTGCGTTGTTTTCAATCCTCGGAGCTTCTCTGTTCGGAGTCTTGGGTCTAGTGATGGGATTGATTATTATGACATGCCTGTCGGCTTGGTTTGCCTACCGTTTTGGAAAATTGCAGTTGGGACTCCTATGGGATTTTAATGAAGCTTGGAGGCTTGTCCAGATTGGGTTGCCGATGGTCATTGCTGGGTATGCGTTCCAAACTTTTTTAACGGTGGACACCATTATGATCGGGAAAATGATTGGCTATAAAGAGCTCGGTTTTTATACGATAGCGTTGATGTCGACCCAACAGATCAATTCGCTTGGGAGTTATACATCCATAATCCTTCAGCCGCACATTCAGGAGAAATACGGATTAAATAAAAATCTGGCTGATTCCAGGTCGATTTTCATTAAAGGTACGGACGTTTTCGTCTATTTACTCCCAGTTATTATTGCGCTTGTTTTTTTTGGTGTGCCTGTGATGGTACACTATTTTCTGCCAAAATTCATCCTGGGCCTTCCGTCGATGAGGATTCTTATTGTTGCCTATTATTTTGTTGCGGCAAGCGAGGTGTCGGGCAGTGTTTTATTTACAATTAATAAGCAGGCTCGTCTGATCCCAATTTTTTGCGCGATGATCATTTTAGCGATAGGGCTTAATTATTTTTTCATCATACGGCATGGAGGGATCGAAGGGGTCGCGATAGCCACAACCATTTCTTATTTCTGCTATTTTGCTGTAATGTTTTATTATTCGCTCAAGCATGTCCTGGGTCGTCCAGAACTTATTCGAAAAATGCTTTTCATGGTTTTTGTGTTCGCGTATATGAGTCTGATGCTCTTTGGGATCGAGAAGATTTTTCAGCGATCTGATGAGGTCTTGGGCGCTATTATAAAATTTTCTATTTTTTTTATTATTTTTTCGCCGTTCATTTTATATTATGAAACAAAAGAAAAATTATTTAAAACATTGTTTTTAATTCTCCAAAGCAAGTGGTGGGCGGTAACTCATAGGGCTGGATCTGAGGATCAAATTAATTAAGGGGTTGCCGCTTGATCTGTTGTGCCGCGGAGGATGGGGCTGTTTAAACAAGGCGAATAGCCGCATTTTGGAGTAGTTGCTCTTCGACGATAAAAGAAACCAAAGATTGAGCAACTAAAAACTTAAGGTGGATTGTAATGAATCATCAAAATCGTAAGCAACGTATGAAAAAATCGACAAGGAGTGAAATGATGCAATTGATCGATGCGACTTGGTTTATGCGTCGTGATATTGTTTCTTCTGGCTATGATGAAGCGTTGCGTTATATTTCGAAGCTAATTCCTTTAAAAATTCATAAAATCCCATCCGGGACAAAGTGTTGGACCTGGGTCGTCCCTGAAAAGTGGAAAATTCACAAAGGATTTATTGATGATATCAATGGCAAACGGATTCTTGATGTCAAAGAACATCCCTTACACATTGTTTCTTATTCGTTACCGGTCGACAAAATCGTGACTCGAGCCGAGTTGTTTAGGCACATACACACGAACCCGAGGCGACCGCATGCGATTCCGTTTGAATTTAAGTATTATGAAAGAGACTGGGGTTTTTGTGTCCAGCATTCACGCTTGAAGAAGTTTAATCAAAAAAAATATCGAGTTTTTATTGACTCTGAATTTACGAAGGGGTCTCTAAAGGTAGGGGATTGCACAATCAAGGGTGAGGTGGATGACACCATCGTGTTGGTCGCGCACCTTTGCCATCCTGCAATGGTCAATGATGATCTTGCCGGAGTTGCCGTATTGATCGATATCGCAAAACAACTGCGCGCGCGGAAAAATCACTATACGTATAAAATTCTGCTTGTCCCTGAAACAATAGGTTCCATCGCATACCTAAGCCAAAACGAACAAATTATTCCTAAGCTGAAGTGCGGACTTTTTTTTGAAATGCTTGGGAGTAACGGTTCTCATGCTTTACAGCTGAGTCGCCAAGGAAACACTCGCCTCGATAGAATTGCTCGGCATGTTATGAGCAAGCGTTTTAAGAAAAGCCGAGTCGGAGCATTTAGGACGATTGTCGGAAATGATGAATTGGTTTTCAACGGTCCAGGAGTTGATATTCCTATGATTTCCATCAGCCGGTATCCATACCCGGAATATCATACAAGCGATGATAATCCTTCGATTATTTCAGAAAAAAAATTAATTGAGTCGAGAGAATTTGTCCTTGAGATATTGGGAATTCTCGATAGGGACTTTGTGCCTGTGCGAAAGTTTAAAGGCCCTATATTTCTTTCGGGGTATGATTTGTGGATTGATTGGCGAGTAAATGACCGAATGAATGCCAACCTTGATCGCATCATGTGCTGCCTGGAAGGTGATCAAAGCGCTTTTGACATTTCGGAAAAATTAAATTTAGAATTTGTCGTGGTTTTGGATTTTTTGGACAAACTCTATAAAAAAAAATTAATATCGAAGAAACAGTAGTATTACCTTGCGATCCTCCATGATATTTTTTTTAGTAAGAAACCGCAAAGAAGTCGATGCTGTTCTTCGGGGGATTTCCGAAGAAGGGGTTTACCTCTGTCCCAACCAATTTGTTTTTGACTATTGCAAAAATAAGAATGTGAATCCACTGCTTCTTAGTGAGTCTTCACTGACTGATGTTCGAGCAGAACTTAATGGCTGGGGATATCGTTTTGCTATAGAGATTCTTTGCCTGCTTAAGGAGCGTGCCGACGAAAAACAAAAGGTTTTTTGGGAGTCTAATTTTTATGTTGTTAAAGGAATAGTAACGCAATGTGCTAAATTCATCCGAACAATCGGCTCATTGATTGATGAGCACAAACCCGCAAAATTTATTTTATTCAAAAATTCGAAATCGTTATTGACTAAAACGTGTCAACTTCACATCGCTCAGAACTGGCCCAAAATCCATTTGGTGGAATTGCCGGAGGTTTCTTTTTCGTCTAATCCGGGCACCCCGCCGGGTTGGAAAGAGTTTCTGCGTGCAATAGCAACATTTTTCTCCAATGCTGGGTTTTGGGTGTCCGTCTTTTTGTGGCCACGGAACAAAAAAAGATTTTTCTTTATTTCGGGCGGGCTTAACCATCTGCACTCGGTTATTTCAGCTCTGAGTGCGAAGCCTTTTTTGAAGCTCGTTTTTATTGAAAATGTGTTTAGTTTTAAAAAAATGCTTTTTTGCATTAAGCATTCGATACCCTATATTACGCTTAGTAGGAATGCAAAAGAATCTGAGCCTGCAATCAATTTCGGCAGTCATCTTGAACTCAAAAATGCCACGTTGTGTGGGATTGATTATTCCGAGGTTGCCATGGAATTGCTCAAATTTTCAATAAGTGCTGGTATTATGAAATTTCCGCCTAATTATTATTTTTTAGAACACCTTTATAAGAGATTTAACCCCCTGGGTGTCCTCCTTGACGAAGATCTGTCCGTGGAGAGACGATGTCTTGCTGTTTTAGCTTGGCAACAAGGGAGTAATAGCTTTGTGATTTCCCACGGTGTGCCAGGGCAGGTGATTAAAAATCGTTTTCCTAGGGAACAATTTTTCAATACATCGATTACAATAGTCAACTCCGAACTTGAGAAAGAAGTTTATCTTAGTCTCTATTTTGAACCGTCCCGAGTTGTAATTCTTGGAACGCCAAGATTTGATGAATTGTTTGCATTGCGATGCGTTTTTCCTTCTTTCGAAGCAAGCTCACCCCAAAAACGCAAGATTGTTTTGTTGTGTCTGGCAGGGTTTAGCAATTATGACTTCGATGCGTTCATGCCGGTTCTTGTCGGGGCCGATTCAATCGGGAACGATAGCCGGACGTATATTCGCGACCTTTTTGAGGCGTTTGCGGGGCGAAATGATGTTTTAATCAAAATAAAAACACACTTCATCCATGAGGATCGTGAGGTTTCCGATTATGTGCGTAGTTTGAAACCGGCAACAAGCTATCATATTGAGTCCTATCGAGAAAATATTTTCAGGCTGGAGAATGAAGCTGATCTCATTGTTACGCCCGAATCCACAGTGATCAGTGAAGCGATCATGTCTGCAACACCTGTGGTCGTACTGAACTACGGCTTTCCAAGTTTTGAAAAGTTATATAAACGCATCGGACTTACGGTCCATGTGAGGGATCGAGCCGAACTCAAGGACGCCGTCTTCAATCTTTTGGATCAGGATCGATTTCTGACCGATTTTCTTGAAAAACATCAAAAATGCTCTTCCTATTTCTATCAATATTCGGATGGAAAAAATACCCGGCGTGTTGTCGATTTTATTATGCAGACACTTAAAATGGAAAATCCCGATCCTATTGGGGCGACAGATTCCCCAGCCGACAATTTAATGCACATAAATGAAATGGATCCGCAATGAGCTCAAATAGTCACGGCTCTGCCATGCATGGCACGCTAAGTTTTGTTGAATATTTAGCGGAGCATAAAAAGTTGCAGAGCGAAAGATCGGGATCCCAGAAAAAGAAAGCTCTGAAGATCGCATTGCTTTCCAGCTTCACGACGACCGGCATCAAAGAAGTTCTTAGCGTGAAATGCTTTGACGCGGGGGTGGCGACTGACTTTTATGAGGCTTCTTATAATCAGTTTGCGCAGGAAATCCTCAATGCCGACGGTGCTTTGTATCAATTTAAAGCGGACGTGACTATTTTGTTCATTGATATCATGAACTTGCTTGGGGATGATTTCTTCTTTCCGTATCGTTTGTCTGATGACGACCGGAAGAAGGTCGCGGATGTAAAGTGCGAAGAAGTTTTTGGTTGGGTGAAGATGCTGATCGCTAAAGGGACGGGAAAAGTGCTGCTTCATAACTTCAGGGTGCCCTATTATTCACCAATGGGGATTTTAGAGAACAAACAAAAGTTCGGTTTTTTTGAAATGGTAAAACGGATCAACGAGCGGCTTGCCGATGAATTCAAAAATAACAGTCAAATATTCGTCTTTAATTATGATGGGTTTTGTTCTAAACACGGCAAAGCCAGCATCATGGACAATAAAATGTATTATCTGGGCGATTTCAAGTTAAGATTCGATTTCATTCCATTCCTGTGTAAAGAATACATGGCCTATATCAAACCTTTGGCCTCCCTTACAAGAAAATGTCTCGTTCTTGATCTTGATAACACTCTGTGGGGGGGGGTAATAGGAGAAGATGGGATGGAGGGTATCAAACTGGGTCCGACACCCGAGGGCCGTCCTTTTCTGGAGTTCCAGAAATATATCTTGAATCTTTTTGAGCGTGGGGTGATCTTGGCTATTAACAGCAGCAATAATCCCGAGGATGTTGAAAAGGCGCTGCGCGAGCATCCCAATATGATTTTAAAGAAGGAACACTTCGCGGCGATGGAGATCAATTGGAATGATAAGATCTCCAACATGCGTTCTATTGCTGGGAAGATCAATATCGGACTTGATTCTCTGGTCTTTCTGGATGACCTTCGCTCCAATCGCGAATTAGTAAGGTTAGCTTTGCCCGAAGTGCTGGTTCCGGAGCTCCCGGAAGATCCGGCCGAATATCTGACCGCACTTATGGAATTGGATGATTTTAATGTGCTTCAGCTGACGGCTGAGGATAAAAACCGAAACCGGTTATATGCTTTGGATCAGCAGCGCCATGAGCATCGCGCAAACAGTGTGAGTATTACCGACTACTTGAAGGATCTAAAAATCGTTGTCACTCTCGCGCAAGCTGATCTGATGACAGTCCCACGTATTTCGCAGCTGACGCAGAAGACCAACCAGTTTAATATGACGACCCGAAGGTATCAGGAAGAGGATATCAAAAGTTTTTCGGAGGATGAGCATTTCCGGGTATTTTCGGTGAAAGTCGAGGATCGTTTCGGCGATAGCGGCATCACGGGAGCGCTTGTGATCGAAAGGCAAAAGGATGTCTGGCGCATCGACACATTTCTTTTAAGCTGCAGGGTGATCGGGAAGAAGATCGAACAGGCGGTATTGGGCTTTCTGATCGGGCGCGCCCGTAAGGAACATGTCCGGTGTTTGCGGGGAGAGTTCCGGCCCACGGAAAAAAATATGCCGGCCACGAGCTTTTATAAAAACAGCGGTTTTTCTTTAAAAAACGAACTGAACGGTGAAGAAACGTGGGAACGTGATGTTTCCATAAAATATGATTCGCCGGATTTTATTGAGGTGTTATGGAGAGGCTAAAAGATGTTTTGTCGAAGGTGCTTGGCGTTGATCGTTCAAAGATCACGGATGATATGTCCCCGAATCATGTGGATTCCTGGGATTCTTTCAACGGACTTTTGTTAGTCTCGGAATTGGAATCAACATTTAAAGTCAAATTCACGATGGACGAAGTGTCTTCCGCGCGGTGTGTCGGGGACATCAAGAATTATTTGCGCAAACACGGTGTTGTTCTGAAGGAAGCATAGGTGACTTATGGACTACAGCGACATCAAAGAAGGGACGGTTTTTTCGTTCATTAGGAACTTGTCCCAGCAGGATGTTCAGGACTTCGCAAAGCTTTCGGGAGATTTCAATAAACTCCACGTCGATCCTGTCTACGGAAAGCAAAGCGTGTTCGGACAAAATGTTGTTCACGGGATGTTGTGCGGCAGCCTGTTCTCTCAGTTGGTCGGCATGCATTGTCCCGGCGAGAACAGCATCTACCTCACTCAATCCCTGCAATTTAAACGGCCAGTTTTTTACGGTGATACGGTGACTGTTCAGGGGACGGTGATGAGAAAAAATGATTCGATCCGGGTCATAACTTTAAAGACAGAGGTGTTGAAGGACGGCAAAGTTGCCGTGGACGGTGAAGCTAAAGTGAAAGTCACGGGGTGATGGGTATGGACAGAAAAAATGTGCTTGTTATCGGAGGGAGTGGTGGAATCGGATCGGAGGTTGTCCGGGTGTTGTCGTCCAAAGGATTCCGCGTGGCCTTTACTTATTTCAAAAACAAGAAGGTTGCGGATGAACTTCTGACTTCACAAAAAAACGTGACGGGCTATCCCGCTGATCTTTTAAGCCAGAATGCGATTCAGGAAATAGTCTTACGGATGCTCGCTGACCATGGCGGCTTGGACGCGATCGTCTACTCAGTAACGCCGCCGGTGCTCAATAAAAATATATTGTCGACGATATGGCAAGACCACCTGGACCATTGGCAATTGCAGACTAAGGGATTATTTCACGTCGTCCAGGCGCTTAAGGAGCGCATTCTTCAGAAGAAGAAACTGAAGTTCATCATCATCGGGACAGAGTACTGCATTGGTCGTCCGCCGGCGGGACTCTCGCATTACGTGCAGGCAAAGTATTCACTTCTTGGATTTGTTAAATCCATGGCAGTAGACCTTGCGAAATACCATTGCACTGTGAATGTCGTTTCCCCCGGCATGGTGCAAACGCCATTGATAGACCCTCTGCCGCCTAAACTCGTTGAGGTAACGGCAGAGAGCAACCCGCTCAAGCGGATAGCGACGCCTCGGGATGTCGCGGATCTTGTGTTGTTCCTGTCAGAGGATGCTTCCGATTATCTTAATGGAGTCAATGTGACGGTGAATGGCGGAAGCACGATGCTATGAGCGATGAATCTGAGGCGATTCTTTATCAGACTGATTATGGTGTGATAAGGCGAAAGGACATCGAAATGGCCTTGCGAAGTGCGGGGGTGTCCCGAGGTGATGTGATCATGGTTCACTCCGATGCCGGCGCTTTTGGAAAACTGGGGAACGTTTTTGACCGAAAGAGATTCTTGCAGGAGATACTGGAAGCTTTCTTGGGGGTGATCACTGAAGCGGGGACTTTGATCGCACCGACTTACACTTACAGTTTCTGTCGCAAGGAGGTTTTTGATGTGAAAAAAAGCGCTTCCAATACGGGGCTTTTCTCAGAATTCATCCGGCAAAGGCCCGGGAGCCTGCGTAGTGAAGATCCGATCTTCTCGCACGCGGGGTTCGGCCCCGCAGCGCACGAGCTTTTAGACGGGGTCGGCAATGATTGCTTTGGCGCCAATTCTTTTTTTGACCGTTTCTACGGGCTGAATGGGAAGTTGATCAACTTTGGAAAATTTTTCGATATCACATTTATTCACTACATCGAACAGAAATTCGGAGTCGATTATCGCTATATGAAGAGGTTTTCCGGCCAGATCTTTGGGGCCGATGGAGCGATCCATTCACGCGAAGTTGATTATTATGTGAGAGCGCTGCCAGAGGATGGCATGGACGTTCAATATGACATGCCTCGCCTGGGGAATGAACTTGAAAGGCGGGGACTGTTACGACGAAGCTCGCTTGGGGCCAGTTTTATCCTGGGTTCACAGGCGCGGGACTGTTTTGATGTCGGGGTCGAGATGCTCCGCGGTGACATGTATGCTTTTCTCAGGAATCGTCCCAAGTCTATTTAATTTAAAGTAATGTATGTGAAAAGGAGAAGTGCATGGACGTGAAAACGTTTTTTCGAAAGGTTCATAAAAGGATTTTTGAAAGAGGGATCGGCAAGATCTTCTATCAATCTTCCTTCGACCATTTAGCGAGCAGCCACTTCCCGGCACGTCTTATTCGATGGTTCAACCAGAGCCTTACTGAAAAGGGGATTCTCCCACCGTGGATTTATACTAAAGAGGAATGCCTTCTTTTTTGGCAATCCATCGACAACGCCAGCACGAGTGTCGGTAATAGGCCTGCGGAATATGCGGGCAAGTCGAAGACGTCGATCGATTTTCTCGATCAGTTCTGGTTCCCGCCTGTTCAAAAGAACGATTCGATCTTAGAGTTGGGGTCGAATTGCGGCGCCAATCTCAATTTTTTAAGCTTATTGGGATATTCGCGTCTTTCCGGCATTGAAATAAACCCCAATGCCCTTCAGCAAATGAAGGTTTCTTTCCCGGACCTGACATCCCGTGCTTCTATCGTTGAAGATTCTCTCGAACGTTGTCTCCCGAATTTGCCCGACAATTCTTACGATGTTGTCTTTACCATGGGAGTAGCGATGCACATCCATCCGACGAGCAACTATTTGTTTAAACATATTGCCAGGGTCGCTCGCAAGTTTGTCTGCTCCATAGAGCCGGAAAGCGACAATTCTAATTATGTTTTTGCTCGAAACTATCGCCGGGTGTATCAGTCGCATGGTCTTGTTCAATTGAAATCGGCATTGATCACATCGGCGGCCTATCCCAATGTCTATGAGCAAATTCTCGGGAGCATCATCCGTTTATTCAAAAAGAGATAGACCGGAAAGGCAACAGGAATGAAAAAGATCTTTAAAAAACTGCTAGGGTTTATTTACAATCAGTTTGTCCGTACCCGGAAGGGCATTGCGTTTGGGGCCGATGTGAGTCCGGGAGTGAAGTTGGGCAATGAAGTAAAGATCGTGAGAGGGGCGGAAGTTTACAGTTCGACATTGGGCGATAAAATTTTGGTTGATGCAAATTGTGGAATAAGTTATTCAAAGCTGGACGGCAATAATGCTATAGGCGCTGAGTGCCGACTGTACAATGTCAGCATGGGGAAGTTCAGCTACGCAAACCAAAAAACTTCCATTGTTCATACTCATGTAGGGAAATTTTGCTCGATAAGCGCTGAAGTTGTGTGTGGATACGATGGAGATCTTCACCCGGCGGCCTTTGTAAGTACTCACCCGTCTTTTTATTTAAAAAGAAAGAGATGCGGTACGATCTTTCCTGACAAGTTTTCAGATGAAGAGCGCCATGTCCCCGTGCCCAAAACGATCTCTATCGCTAATGATGTCTTGGTCGGATATCGCGCGTTAATAAAGGACGGCGTCAAGATCGGCAACGGTGCCATCGTGGGCGCAGGCGCTGTTGTAACAAAAGATGTCCCCGATTACGCCGTTGTTGCGGGGGTGCCCGCCAAGGTGATTCGCTTTCGATTTTCTCCTGATATCATCAGTCAGTTACTGAAAATTGCATGGTGGGATTGGACGGATGATGAATTATGCCAGGCCAGAGAATTTATCGGGCAGGGGGATCCAGCCCGGTTTATTCGTTGGGCGAATAACTTTAATCTCACTCGCAAGCATCCAGCCGATGCCGTTTCTTCTGGATAAGATACAAAAAGATTTCCGAAAATTGTCCGATCGGAGGCTTTCCGAAAACACAATGAGTTTTCACTTAGCACGAATGAAAGGCTGTTGATGCGATGCCTCCGCTGATTTCAATGGTAATGGCTGTCTATAACGGCTCCCGTTTTTTGGAGGCGCAGGTCCACAGCATATTGAAACAAAGTTATAAGAATTTCGAGCTGGTAGTGGTGGACGATGTCTCCTCTGACGACAGCTTTGATATTCTGACGCGTTTAGCCCGGTCGGAGCCCAGGATCAAGCTTCATAAAAATGTTGCCAATGTCGGGATTGTCGGCAATTTTCTGAACGCGCTTCGTTATTCATGCGGTGAGCTGGTTTGTTTTGCGGATCAAGATGATATTTGGCGTGAGGATAAGTTGGAAATATTGTCTGCGCTCATTTTAAAATCTCCGGAAAATATGCTGGCTTATTCAGACCTTGAGATCTGTGATAGCAACTTAAAAACGATCCATCCGTCCTTTTGGAAGGTTTCCGGGATCAGGCCGCGGAGCGGTGTTCTGGGGGAGTTCGCTTTTTTCCGGAATATCGCGCCTGGTTGCAGCATGATGTTCCGAAATGAGATCCGGGACGTTCTTTTACAAACGCTTCCGAAAAGCTCTTTTATACACGACCATCTGGCGTTTGTTCTGGCGTCACTTCGCGGCCGGGTTGTTTATTCGCGGCAACGCTTGGTGAAATACCGGCAGCACGCCATGAATAATATAGGCGCATTTTATCCCTCCGTGACGGACTTTGAACGGTTTTCCGAACAACTTCGGCGAGAAATAATGCTTTTAAAACCGGCGCTGACCACGGATCTTTCAGATCTGGAGCGTTTCTTGTCCGTACGCGGCCGGGAGAAAATATTTCCCCGTCTGACTTTTTTGCGTTTCTATTTGTGGCTTCGGATTGATTCATTTTTCAGTAAATGTCTCGGTCTTTTTGAATGTTTAACACCGAGTTTCTATCAACAATGCCGTCGAGGGTTCCATGCGTATAGAGCCGTGTAAGATTTGCGCTAATCAGGATTTTGAATATCTCTATCAGGGGTGTGATCGACTTCACTATCTCCCCGGCGAGTTTAAGCTTTATCGCTGTTCTGGCTGCGGTCTTATTTTGGTTTATCCTCAGTTGAGAGATCAAGAACTTTCAAAATATTATCCGCAAGATTACTATTCCTACGAAAACTCACACCGGGTCGCTCCTCCGCGTTCTCTTAAGGAGAAGCTGGTTTATTTTCTGCTGCATCCGTTCCAGGCATTGAATTGCCTTTTCTATTCCAAGCTCTTGGGCCAAAACAGGGACTTGAAATGCGGACTCGGGTCCCGCGTCCTGGATATCGGCTGCGGCGACGGACGTTATTTGCTGGAAAAGCGGTCCTTAGGGTGCCAGTGTTTCGGGAATGATATCGGAGAGAAGGCACTGAACCGCCTTCGAGAGAAGGTTCCTGAGATCGAAACGCGCTGTGGTAACTTGTGGGATGTGGATTTTTCGCAGAATTTCTTTGATGTGATCAACATGTCCCATGTGATCGAGCATGTCCGCGACATGGACAAGCTCTTGATCGAAGCCCGGCGCATTGTCAAAGACGACGGTCTGTTGCGTATTCAGGTCCCGAATGCCGCTTCCGTAAGCTTTGCGATCTTCGGGAAGTTCTGGATGCCGCTGGACGTTCCGCGGCACGTTTATACCTTTTCTTTCCCCAATCTCAAAAGGATGTTCAGGGATAATGGTTTTGAAATCGTACATGCCCGGACCGTCGAAGGGTCTTTCAGCGTGATCGGCAGCATTTTTTATGTTGTTGCCTCATTATTCAAAAAGGAGATTCCCTTGATGCGGCATGAGCGCATTTGGGATAGTGAGATCATAAAACTTCTGTTTTTCCCTTACGCCTTTGTAGTAAACCTGTTGCGGGTGGGGGATACAGCGGAATTTATACTGCGGAAGGCGGCGAAATAGATGGGCGATGTTAATCAAATTGATTTTGTCCGAAGGAATGTAGATATGGTCAAGGGGCCGATCCTTGAGATCGGAGCCCGCGACTATGGCAACACGCCTGATTATCGCCCCTTTTTCCCCTCGGAAAGCTATTCAAGCTGTGATCTCCAACCCGGGAAGGGAGTCGACTTTGTCCTGGACTTGTCCCAGGATTTTCAGCAGATCGCAACGGCTTTGAAGGGTCGGACCTTCGGCGCTATTTTTTGCTTCAGCGTTCTTGAACATTGCCCCGATGTTTTTAAGGTGAGCTCCAATATTGAAAAGCTTCTTGCCCCGGGGGGCGCTCTCCTGGTCAGCGTTCCTTTTTCCTGGGAATATCATAAATTTCCGGACGACTACTGGCGTTTTTCCCCAAGCGCGATCAAATATCTATTCAAAAACTTAAAGTTTCAGGATGACCGTGCGATGGTGTCTACTTCAAATCCCGGCGAGATCAAGCCCTTGAGCGATGAAGAGTTTTATAAAATAGATCTTTCGCCTCGCGTGGGACTGCAAAAGAAGCGCTATGGCATCATGACGGCTGTGATGATTAAGCTTTTAGGTTTTATCCCGGCCCTCAAACCTATTTTTAAGAATATCTATCTGCTGCCCCCGGTGCTTATTAACATGGTGGGACGAAAGCCCGAATAAGGGCTCTAAACGGAGCGAGCTGTGCAAAGTCAAAAAAATGCCGTGTTGGATCAAGTGACGAAAAAAGCCTGGGAAAAGAATTGGAGGGATATCCGGATGGAGGAGATCCTGGAGATCTTTTCCTATGAACGCGTCAAAAAACAGATGGAGATATTTCTGCGCGTATTGCCGAAAGATGACAAGATCCTCGAAGGCGGCTGCGGTCTGGCGCCCTATCTGATCCAATTAAGACGGATGGGTTATGACGTCGAAGGGATCGACTACAATAAAGAGCCTCTCGACAAGGCGCTTGCATTCGATCCGAAGCTTCCCGTCCGTGTGGGGGATGTGACCGCGATCCCTTTTCCGGATTCTTTTTTCGGCGGTTATATTTCTCTCGGAGTCATTGAACATTTCACGGAAGGCCCCGTGAAAGCGATCCGGGAAGCCCGCCGTGTTTTGAAACCTGGTGGGCTTTTTCTCGTCATAGTACCTCAGAATCATTTATTCATGAGGATCCAGGCGCCTCTGCGTTGGCTCAAGCGCAACGCCGCGATCCGCCGTCTTTTGAAAAAGCCGGCGGACACACATTATTGGGAGCAATATTTTAACAAAAAAGAACTCAGGATGATCTTGGAGGCGGAAGGCTTTGAAGTGCGCGAGATCCATCCCATGGATCACAGCGCCTCGGTGCTTTCGTTTTCGGGTTTGTTCCGTGATAAGACCTCCTTTGATGAAGCGAACAAACTCGGCTTGACGATCGGGCGCTGGTGTGAAAAAAACCTGCCATGGGTCACTGCGGCACAGATCATGTTCGTTTGTTATAAAAAGGAGCTTCCGTGAAAACACGCTTGAAGAGTGTTCTGCAGATCATTTTACTTGTGATTGGATCGCTGATCTTCGCGGCCATTTTAGGCGAATGTTTCCTGCGGGTGTTTGGCATCCAGCCTGCGATAAAGCGTTTTACGGGACAGTATAGCGTCCATGAAATAAGCCCCAACTTAAAATTGATCTACAAGCTTCGTCCCAACGCATCCAATCCGGCGCATGGAGTGTTGAACGAGATCAATAGTAACGGTTTCCGGGATAAAGAATATCCGGTTCAAAAAGATCCGGTCAAGTACCGGATCCTCTTTCTGGGAGATTCCGTCGTTTACGGATACGCGCTGTCTTTAGCGGATACACTGCCCAAACAGCTAGAAAGTATTTTTGCAAGGAACGATCGCCTCACAGAAGTATTGAATTTTGGTGTTTCGGGATATGAAACTGAACAGGAGATCGAATTCCTTAAAGAGAACGGGCTCCAATATCAGCCCGATATGGTCATTATCGGCTACACGCTTAATGATTCGCGTTACGGTTCCATGGAGCTGGATAAGCTTTCGGAATTGCCGGGTAACAATGTCTGTGAGATCGGTACGAACTCCTTGAAGAATGCCTTGACGTTTATGTATGATCATTCAAGGCTAATGGCGTTTTTGGACGAGAAACTCCGAATCCAGCGAAAGGTCAAAGAATTGAAATCGAACCGTTCACCGATTCGCCGGTATATTGTGGAGCGGAGCAAGGCGATCCAAGATCCCGCAAATTCAGATTATCGGCGGCTTGAGGATAGCGTGGTCGCAGATGCCAAGAAGCTTGGGATACCGGATTCTGAGTTGAATAACGCTTTGGAAATGACTGGCCTGAAGACCGCAGGAGAAATAGGACTTTCTCACTGGAATGTTTCCAGGAATGCTTTTATAGAGCTACAAAAATTGTCTTGGGAGCATCACTTTAAAGTCGTGGTCGTGATCTTCCCGTATTTTGAAAATCTGGTGCGATATCCGCTCAATAGTGTGCACGTTTTTCTTAAAAACCAGTTTGAGCCGATGGGATTCATCACGGTCGATCTCTTGGAGCATTGTCAAAGCCTTACTACGGAAGAGCGGGCTAATCTGTCCTTAGATCGGATTCATTTCACGCCATGGGGATCGGCCAACGCCGCCAAGTATCTTTATGATGAAATTTCAAAGATCGAGATAAAAAAATGATTTCGCAGAGGTTTGAAACGGTTTGTCGTAAATAAACGGCCGAATTGCCGGAAGCGGTTTTTTAAATATAAGGGGCTTTGAGTGATGAAAAAAAGAATAATGTTTGTTTTTGGCACGCGGCCGGAGGCTTTAAAAATGGCCCCCGTGATCCGGGAATTTTGCAAGCACCGCGAATTTAAGGTTTATACCTGTCTGACCGCCCAGCACCGCGAGATGGTCGACCAGGTCCTGCGTATTTTCAAGCTCCATATTGATTTTGACCTTAACATGATGGAAAAGGGGCAGACTTTAAGCGATCTGACGTCCCGGCTATTTCCCAAGATGGATGAAGTGCTTACGAAGGTTCGCCCGGACCTGATCTTTGTTCAGGGCGACACAACGACCGCCTTTGCGGTTGCGCTCAAGGCTTTCTATGAAAAAATTCCGGTAGCGCATATCGAGGCGGGTTTAAGAACCTATAATAAATATCATCCGTTCCCAGAGGAGATCAACCGGGTCCTTATTTCTCACCTTGCGGATTATCATTTTTCGCCGACGGATGAGTCTCGCAAAAATCTTGTTCGTGAGGGAGTTCCATTGAGCCGTATTTTTGTAACCGGCAATACGGTGGTGGATGCGCTGTTGTCGCTACGAAAAGAGATCAAACATGAAACGCACCCGAGTCTCAAACAGATCCCTAAGACGCAAAAGATCATACTTGTCACCGCGCATCGTCGCGAGAGCTTTGGAAAACCGCTTCAGTCGATCTGTGAAGCTCTGAAAGCGATCGTTCGTAGCCATCCGGATGCCGATATCATCTATCCCGTGCATCTGAACCCGAATGTTCAACAAATGGTGCATCAAGAGCTTTCCGGGATCAAACGCATACACTTGATCCATCCGCTGGCATACCGCGAGTTTCTGATCCTCATGGAGCGTGCTTTTTTGATCCTCACCGATTCCGGCGGTATCCAGGAGGAGGCGCCGTCATTCCATAAACCGGTGCTGATCATGCGGGAAGTCTCGGAACGCGGGGAAGGTATCCGCATGGGTATTGCTAAACTTGTCGGGACATCGGCTGCAAAGATCAAAAAAGAAGCGACCCGGATCCTTGAAAACCCCAAAGTTTATCGTGCCATGACCGGGAGAAAGAATCCTTACGGTGACGGCCATGCATCAGAGAGGATCTTCCGGATCACCCAAAAGATCATGAAAGGCCTATGAAGGTCGCTTTTTACGTATACCCCACGGCATTCCAGAACGCGGGCGGCGGGGAAGTCCAACTTCTGAAGACCAAAGAACACCTTGAAAAACTGGGTGTTTTCGTCAAGTTTTTTGACATTTGGGGCGATAAACTCCGCGATTTTGATATCCTTCATGTTTTTGGATCGGTCAAAGATGCTCTCCCGATGATGGAAGAGGCGAAGCGGGCCGGTATCAAGATTGTACTCTCCACGATCTGTTGGTACAACTGGCGGTCCGCGTGGGAGACCCCCGGATCCTGGGTCACGCGAGCCGCCGCTTTAGGACGTCATGCCGGGAAAGTTTTTTTTCCGTTTGTTCCTTCCGAGCGAAAGCGAATGATGGAGATATCTGACGTTCTGATGCCGAATTCTGAAAGCGAGGCCCTTCAATTGGAGCGGTTCTTTCAAGTTCCGAGGTCCAAGATCGTGATTATTCCGAATGGCGTGGATCCTGCTTTTTCTGACGCTCAAGCTGAACCTTTCATCGAAAAGTATAGCTTCCGGGATTTCGTTCTCTGCGTCGGCCGTATCGAACCCCGAAAAAATCAACTTGGCATGATCCGGGCATTAAGCGGGACGCAAGTACCCTTTGTGCTCATCGGTGATTTCGTCAAAACCTATCCGGATTACTATCAAGCCTGTCGCAAGGCGGCGGGACCGAATGTGCATTTTTTAGGCGGCATTCCACATAGCTCGGAACTTCTGAGGTCTGCCTATGCGGCATGTCGTACATTTCTTCTGGCCAGTTGGCTTGAAACGCCCGGCCTTGCCGCACTTGAGGCGGGACTGGCCGGAGCCACGATCGTTATTACGCAGGAAGGTGCCACACGGGAATATTTTAAAGATCTTGCCGTTTACGTGAATCCCGCCGATCACGGCAGTATCCGCTCCGGCATCCTGGCTGCTCATGAACGAAAGAAGGATGGCTTACTTCAAGAGCATATTCGGAAGAATTTTTCCTGGGAACATACGGCACAGGCCACTCTCGATGCGTATCAAAAACTCTATTCTTCCTCACGGGATGCGGAAAAATAAGTATGCCGCGCATAGCTCATTCCGCAGGTCAGAAGAATACGCTAACCCTTAATGCTCCGTCGCATCGTAACCTTAGCATCGATGCTTTGAGAGCTATCGCAGCGCTTCTTATCCTTTTTCATCACTCCTCGGTACCCCTTTTGGGCGTACCCTTTGGCGTATCTTTCTATGATGCCGTTCTTGCATTTTTTCACGATTATGGCACTTTAGGTGTCGACCTTTTTTTTATTTTGAGCGGTTTTTGCATCCACTGGGGAAATTCCAAGCCCGGGAGGACATTCGATCCCAAGAGCTACGTGTTGAGGCGCTGGTGGAGGATCTATCCACCCTATTTTTTCGCTTTGGGACTTGCGGTTATTTTGAATATTTTTACCAATGCTTACAAATGGAAAACCGGCGGTTTGGTCACTCTAGACAATTTCGGTCCGGGTCAAGTGCTGTCGCATGTCTTTCTTGTTCACAATCTTTTTCAACCAACTTTGGCGACCATCAGCGGCCCTTTCTGGACCATCGCTGCTGAAGTGCAATTCTATCTTATGTATCTTCTCGCCAGGCCGTTTTTTTTCTCTTCCAAAGGGTGGGTTTTTATTTTTTTTGTAGCGATATTGTTTCATTTGAGTAGTACCCATTTGATTCTCCAGAGGTATACGTTCCAACCATGGCATGCTTTGCAATTTTGGATCGAATGGGTATTGGGGGCCTATTTAGCCTATTCTCTAAGAAAATGGCATCATCTGACCCACTATTGGTTTTTGTGGCTGCTCCTATGTATCGCCTGTTGGATGATAGCTGGATATTTTACTGCGCATGGATTGAATGTATCATGGGATTATAGTAAGTATCTTTTAGTAGCCTCTTTTTTCTTTTTGACGTTGTTGTTATTTCATTGGGAAAGGATATGGACGTTACCGGGGCTGAGATGGATTCCTTTCCTGGGATCTTTCTCGTATTCGATCTATTTGATCCATTTTTTGATGATTGATAGGGTGCGGGTGTTTATCATTCCAATTTTCCCTCCGGGTGTTTTCCGCGTGTTGATTTCGTTGCTAGCCATGTTCTTTTCTTTGGCTGTTTCCTACATATTTTTCCGTATATTTGAAAAGCCTTACATGGAAAAATCCGCCAACTGGAAAGCCTGGGATAAGATCGATTGATCCCGACGTTCATGGGCCGCTCTCCGTACACGTTTTTGAAAATGAGGTGTTGTTTTAAATGAACCTTGTCAGTGAACGCCTAGATCATTTCCTCCGACTCAACAATAAAATATTCTTTTCTGTCCTTGTGCTCATTTTGCTGGGTTTTCTTTTTTTTCAAGGACTTTACGCCGCCTCCGCTGTCGGACAAACTACGGATGAGGCTTTTTTTACTGCGAGCGGTTATGCGATGGTCCGTTATAACAATTACGAATTTCTTGGCGAACAACCGCCCCTAGCTCACCAGATCGGTGCGATCCCTTTAGCCTTCTTGAAATTGAATTTCCCGATCTCGGATCCCTGGCTTGTGCCGGGCACGGACCGGATCGATATGGTGAGAAATGGCCAGCGTTTTTTATACAAGATGGGCAATGATCCGGACCGGATCCTCTTGTTGCAGCGGATCCCGATCGTTCTTCTCATGATGTTGCTAGCTTTTGGGATCTTTAATCTTGCGGGAGAGCTGTTCGGCAAATGGGGCGCCTGGGTTTCTTTATCTTTGTTTGCCTTCGATCCGAACATCATAGCTCACGGAAGCCTCTACACCACGGATATGGGGCTCACTGCCTTTTACTTTTTTACGATCTATGCACTTAAACGGTTTTTTGACGCGCCCTCGGAGCGTCGCATTTTTTGGGCCGGGCTGGCCTGCGGTGCCGCTTTCATGTCCAAGATCAGCAGTCTGATCCTTTTGCCCGTTATTTCCATTCTGTTCCTGATCTTCTATTTGGCAGAGGCCCGATCGAGCCTGATCAAGGAACCCACGCCGGTATTTGAAAAGTGGGTCCTAGGCATTGCTCTTTTTTTGATCGCGAATGCGATCGGGGAGAAGCAAGCGATGGTGCTCTTCGGGCCGTTCCTTGTTTTTGCGGTCTATCTTTGCGCACGCGATATCAAAAAGATCCGGAATTCACGTCCGTTCAGGCTCGTTCTTAAAGGCTTGGCGCTCGCCTGCGCGGTCATTTGCCTTGTTTACTCCGTACGTCTTAAAAAAAAATACGGTGTTTCTGTGTCCTCATTTTTAACGGTTGGGAATCTCATCGTACTCACGATTTCCGTCTTGTTTGCCCGTCTCTCCTCTGAGGATGGCAGGATCCGTATCCTTAAATATTTTCTGGCGGCCTGGGTTTTCGCCATTCTTGTCATCGTGCTTGGATACACGGATATCACTTACAAGTTCCACCGCTTCATTGGCTTTGGAAATTACATGAAACCGCTCGGCATCGTGCTGAACCATACGAGGGGCGGACACGGAGTATGCGTGGAAGGATCCTTCGTTACCTGCGATTGGCGCTACTTCCCGGGTGTTCTTTCGGTCAAAACGCCGTTTCTGACGCTGGTATTAGCGATCACCGGAGCGATCGGCCTGCTCTTTTCCAAACGCTCTATTCGGACGAAGTCCTTGGTCTTTATTCCGCTCGTTTTTTTTCTCTGCGCGGCGATTTCCAGCAAGATCAACATCGGTATCCGGCACATTCTGCCGATATTCCCGTTTCTTTTTTTATTAGGGGGCTATGCCGGGTCGTTGATTGGGAGGATCAAACCCAAAGTTTTGAAAAACACCTTCGCGGCGATCCTGGCACTCCTCGTTATTCTATCTGCTGGTCGGACCCTGGCCACAGGACCGGACTATCTCGCTTATTTTAACGAGATCGTGGGCGGACCTGCGCAAGGGGCCAAGCTTGTAGCGGATTCAAATTTGAACTGGGGTCAGGACAACAAGCGTTTGGCTGAGTTCGTTCTTGAGAAAAAGATCCCTACTGTCAAGATCCTAGCGGAAGCTATGAATGCGGATATTTATGATTATTATAAGATTCCGTGGAAGATGCTTGATCCGGGCGATCTTATCAATCCTGCGCCAGGATTTTATGCTCTTGGTATCGGGTATTATACACAGCTGAACAGGGGAACGGGAAACGTTGAGCGGGGAACGCAGACGGTAGAATCGTGGTTTAAGGGGAAACAACCGACTTACCGGGTTGGAAAAACTTTTTATGTTTTTGAAGTTCCACATGGAAAACCAGCCTTATGAGGCCGCACTTGGACGAACGCCCAGCATTTCTCTTGTCTGTTAATATCCTGACGTTACTTGCCGGGTTGATCGCGCTTTTTTTCCTTCTGACGAACGGCGTTCCGTTTGTTCAAGCCGGGTGGATCCATGAACTTGGGAAAAAAGGACGTTATGTCCTTCCCATGATGATCTCGGTCCCGATCTTTGCCATACTCATGTTCTTAACCTGGTGGAAATTTCGGGCCATCTTCGATGGTTTGCGGGTGGTCAAATGCTGGCAGGGTGTCTGCCGTATTCCTTTCCGATATACGGCAACGGGCTTTTTTGTTATCTATGGAGCAATGATGGCCGTGGTGGGGTTTGAACGCCAGCTGGCACTTGAAACGCGAGCGTTCGACCTCGGTTTATTTGCCCAAGCGGTCTGGAATACACTTCAGGGAGATTTTCTTTTCTGTTCCATCAAAGAGAACATCATTTTGTTGGGTGATCACGTCAGTCCGATCCTTCTCGTAACGGCTCCGTTCTATGCGATCTGGCCCGATCCGCGCATGCTTGTTTTACTGCAAGCACTTGCGGCTGCAAGCTCCTTCTTTCCTCTGGCCCTGATCGCGCGGGACAAACTCAAAGATCGTTCGGTTGTTATGATCTTGCTCCTGATGTTTTTTTTCTTCCAGCCTATGCGTGCCGCGCTCCATGAGGATTTTCATCCTGAGGTCTTGGCAGAGCCCTTTTTGTGGTGGGCGTTCTTTTTTCTCGACAGGGGAAAAGTGGTCCGTTTTCTTTTGTGTTTGGCTGTCGCGGTGACTGGGAAGGAGAATTTCTTAGGGGTCGCCTTCATGTTGGGTTTTTATGCGTGTGTCTGGAAGAAAATGCGATGGACCGGCAGCCTGGTGATGGCGACCTCAGTCGTGCTTCTTTTATGGGAAACGAAATGGCTTGTGCCGCGTCTTTCCGGCGCCGTTTACTTTTACGGAGGGAATTACAGCCGGATGCTGGCCGATCCCGTTCATGGGGTGCTTCAGAGGCTGTTGAGTCTCGAATCGCTCGACTACGTATTTAAGATCTTTGTGCCTTTCCTTTTTTTCCCGTTCATTCATTTACCGACGCTTTTTCTGGTTTTTCCGGTGCTTTTTCAGAATCTTCTTTCTGTGAATGGCGCCATGCGTTCATTCAACTACCATTACGTTACGGGAATGACTCCGTTCCTTTTTATATCAACGATCTACGCCCTGTCGCGACTCCATGATCAAAAAGCATGGTTCCGGAAATGCCTGCTCCCGGCCGGATTCCTTCTTCTAACCGTCAGCTTGATCCGTTCCGGCCCCTCGGAATACTGGTTTTTCTGGAATATCCACTCACACCGGAGCGCCCACACCGACATGATCAGGAAAAAACTCGGCGAAATTTCTGCGGGCGCCCGCGTTCTGACTCACAATGCTTTGGTTCCCCAAATGTGCAATCGCAAGTACATTTATCAATTTAATTATAATTCCAAACCCGACAAAAGCAATTTCGCTGAAAAATATAAGGCCGACACTGTGGTCTGGGACCGGATTTATTGGGAACCCGGCACGGAGTCTCTGGAAACCTCGCTTCATCGGTTACGATCGGCCGGTTTTTCGGTGGCGTTTGAAAAAGACGGTTTTTATATCCTCAAGAAGACCGCAGCACTTGCTCCATTGAGCAAGTACGATGCCGTCACTTCCACGGATTGACGTGTACTGCATCGACCGCAGGCTATAGGCAATGCCCGATAGCCTGGAGCTAAAAATGTTGGGCGTTTTGTGGCGGCATGCTTTGCTTGACAGGATTTTCTTATAATGTAATACTTAATATAGACAATGTAATACATTTAAAAGGAGCCCGTTATGAAACGAAAAGGACTGACTTCTGTTCAACTGAGGCCGAAGATCGCAAAAATGGTCGCGGTCCTGATGAACCGGGAGGGCATGACAAAAACTGAGATCATCAATGAGGCGCTTCGCCGATTTCTCCTTGAACGGGAATTTCAAGGTGTCCGGGAAAAGCTCATTCCGTATGCCCAAGCCAAGGGCATCTATACCGAAGACGATGTTGACCGGGTTCTTGGTCCATGAGGGTGGTTTTTGACACCAACGTGCTTCTGTCGGCTTTTTTGACCAAGGACGGTGTTGCCCAACAGCTTTTTGCAAGAGTCGTTGCGGCGCACGAGATCCTTGCTTCGGAATATATCCTTCAGGAAGCCGTTGAAAAATTATCCGGAAAACTGAATGTCCCGGAGCGGGAAATAGGTTCCTTTATGCGTTATGTCCGGACCCGTATGACCGTGATAGACCTCAAGGTGAAAGCCGGACGAATCGATTTTGAGGATCCCAAAGATATTCCGATACTTCATCTGCTTGAATCTGCCGGAGTTCATTATTTTGTTACGGGTGATAAAAAACTCCTTGCTCTTAAAAAGCACCGGCAGACTCTCATCTTAAGCCTTCGAGAAGCTCTTGAGCTTTTATGAACACATCGTCTTTCAAAGCGCGCGTAGTCATCCTGAACTATAACGGAGAAGAGATGCTGGCGAAGTGCCTGCCGAGTCTCGTTGAAGCCGTGCGCCATGCCAAGACGCCCACTGCGGTCACGATCCTGGACAATCTAAGCACCGATCAAAGTGAAGCCTATGTCCGGAAGAACTACCCCGGGATGGAGTTTGTAAAGGCGGCGGAAAACAGGGTGCTTTGTTCCTACAACGATTACCTTAAGACGATCTCTGAGCCTGTCGCGATCCTGCTCAATAATGATATCCGGGTCGATAAGGATTTTATCGATCCGCTGGTGAAAAAATTCCAAGAGGATCCCGCCACATTCCTCGCGGCACCGCGGGTGATGAGTTTTGACGGGACGACGATCGAAGCCGTTGATACCCGGGCAGGAATGAAATTCGGAATGTTCTGGGCGAGCGCCCGGTATCCCGGATATGAAGCGCATACCATGGTTCCGGCAAAAACATTTGCCTCGGGTTTTGGCGCGGCGTCCCGTGAAAAATTCCTGGAACTCGGAGGCTATGACCGCAGGTATTTGCCCGGGATCATGGAAGATGTCGATCTGTGCCTTACAGCGCAGCGCGCCGGGTACCATTTATATTACGAACCTGGAAGCGTGGTCTTTCATATGGGGCAGGCGAGCTTCAAAAAGGCATTTTCGGAACTCAGGCGAGAGACGCTTGCGTACCGGAATACGTTCCTTTTTATGTGGAAAAATTTTCACGGGCTCCGCTTTTGGGCGACGCATCTTTTCTTTCTGCCGCTCCGGATGATCTGGACGATCCTCAAGGGGCGATGGGGCTTCATGATCGGTTTTTTCGAAACTTTAGGACGTTTAGGGCAACGGACATGAAATTATCCGCGATCGTACTCACGCGCAATGAAGAACGGAACATCGAGGACTGTTTGACGGGCCTTTCCTGGGCGGATGAGATGCTGGTCATCGATACGGGAAGCACGGACCACACAGTGACTCTCGCTGAAAGGCATGGCGCCAGGGTCGTCATACACCGTCTGACAGATTTCGCATCGCAGCGGAATTTCGCGATCTCACAAGCGAAAGGGGATTGGATCCTTTTCATTGATGCGGATGAAAGAGTCACGCCGGAGTTGGCGGAGGAGATAAAGGCTGTGTTAAAAGGATCGGACTCCTTTACGCCGGCTGTTTATGCCATTCCTCGCCACAATTATTTTTTTGGTAAACGGCTTCGTTTTGGTGATTCCCGCGAAGACGCGCCCATCCGGCTTTTTCCCCGGCAACACGCAACGTGGGCACAACCGGTCCATGAAACGATCGTGAGCGATCTTCCGGTCCGGAAGCTTAAAACCCCTTTTCAGCATTACAGTACGCGCGACCTTGTGCATTATCAGCAGAAGGTTCGCGATTATGTCCCGTTGGAGCTTAGGACCCTGCGAGAGAAAGGCGTGAAGCCGGCTTTATGGAAGTGCTTCCTCATACCTCCGGCGAAATTTTTTCTGCTCTATTTTTTCAAGTTGGGTATTTTGGATGGCATTGCCGGGCTTCAATATGCTATCCTTTCGGCCTACTTTTATACATTTCAGAAGCATTGGTTGTATTGGAGAGATGCGAGAAAATAGGGTCGCCATGATAAACATTCGAGATCTTAATCTCAGGTCTTATGCGGTTATCGGCATGCTCGTGCTGTGGGCCTCGCTGACGTTTTCCATTGCCCTCACAGAGATCGCGTTTGTTTGCGCCCTGGTCTGCTGGATCGGGTGGCACATTCTGCTTAAAAAGGGGATCTGCCAAAACGCATCGGCCGGCGGGAAGATCGACCGGGCATTCTGGGCACCGCTCGTGCTTTTTTTTATGTTTGTTCTTGTATCCTATTTTACTTCCGAGTATCCCAAGCAAAGCCTGC
>PLLJ01000003.1 GCA_003140935.1 Candidatus Omnitrophota bacterium | reverse complement strand
TTCAAGGACGAGGTCCGCGCGGTCGGGCGTGCGCTCGGGATCGATAAGGATATTGTCGGGCGGCAACCCTTTCCGGGTCCGGGACTTGCGGTGCGTATTTTAGGAGAGGTGAACAAAGAACGCTGTGATCTTTTGCGCAAGGCGGATTGGATCGTCATCGACGAGATCAAAAAAGCGGGGTTTTACGACAAAGTTTGGCAGTCCTTCGCCGTGCTTCTTCCGGTCCAGAGCGTGGGTGTGATGGGCGATGAACGCACGTATGAGAATGCGGTGGCGGTGCGCGCCGTGACCTCCCAGGACGGTATGACCGCGGATTGGGCGAAGCTCCCTCCCGAGCTTTTGGGACGCATTTCGAATCGCATTATTAATGAAGTTCGAGGCATCAACCGCGTTTGCTACGATATCTCCAGCAAGCCCCCGGCCACCATTGAGTGGGAGTGAAACCGGGACTCGTTGCTCGTCCCTCGGGAATCGTGAAAAAAATATGTCTTTTATTTTTCGAGTCCCGAGTCCCAAGTCCCGAGGAACGTTTTAAATATGAGCCATAGCGACTTCGTCCATCTTCATTGTCACACCGAATACAGTCTTCTCGACGCTACCTGCAAGATCGATGAGCTCATGACCCGCGCCAANNTCGGGATGAGCACGTACGTGGCGCCGGGATCCCGGCTCGAGAAACAGGCGCACGGTATCAAGGAAGCCTCCTTTCATCTTACGCTCTTGGCCACCAGCGAGCAGGGTTACCGGAATCTCATGAAACTTGCGAGCATCGGATATCTCGAAGGTTTCTATTACCGGCCGCGCGTGGATAAAGAGGTGCTCAAGGAATATTCGGAAGGCTTGATCGCGCTTTCAGGCGGGCTGAAGGGCGAAGTCCCGTATTATCTTTATCATGATCAAATGCATGATGCCCGGAAGGTCGCGGAGGAATATGCCGGGATCTTCGGGAGGGACCGGTTCTTTCTCGAGATCATGGAACACGGGCTGGAACCGCAGAAGAAGATCACCCTCGGTTCCAAGAAGCTGGCCAAGGAACTCAAACTGGGATTGGTCGCCACCAATGACGTGCATTACATTCATCAGAACCAGGCGATGGCGCATGACGCGCTGATCTGTATCGGGACGGGCGCGAAGCTGGATGAGCCGAACCGCATGCGCTATCAGGGCGATCAGTACTACCTCCGGTCCGCGGAAGAGATGCAGAGTCTCTTTAAGGATATTCCGGAAGCCCTCCGGTCCACGATCGAGATCGCGGAGCGCTGCAACTTGGAACTCGATTTTCACAAGATCTTCCTCCCTCAATTCGCGCCGCCCGACGGGAAAACCCAGGTCCAATATATGGAAGAGCTGTGCTTCCGGTTCCTGCGGGAGCGTTTCAAGGGTGAGATCCCCGCGGAGTATGAGGCGCGCCTGCGCACCGAGATCACGCTGATCAGCAAGATGGGGTATATCAGTTATTTTCTGATCGTTTGGGATTTTATCCGGTTCGCCCGGGAAAAGGGGATCCCGGTGGGTCCGGGCCGCGGGTCAGCGGCGGGAAGTCTTGTGGCTTACGCGCTTTACATCACGGACATTGATCCCATCAAGTACCATCTTTATTTCGAGCGTTTTCTCAATCCCGAGCGTGTGAACATGCCGGATATTGATATCGATTTTTGTTACGAGCGCCGCGATGAGGTGATCGATTACGTGAAACGTAAATATGGTGCTCAGAATGTGGCGCAGATCATCACGTTCGGGACCATGGCAGCCAAGGCGGCCGTGCGCGACGTAGGACGGGTGATGGGGCTTCCGTACGGGGAGGTGGACCGCATCGCGAAGCTGATCCCGCTGGAGCTTAAGATCACGCTCAAGCAGGCCCTGGAACGCGAACCCCTATTGAAGGATTTGGTCGCCTCAGACGTGCGGATCGCGCAACTGATCGAAACTTCCCAAGCGCTTGAGGGGCTTTCGCGTCACGCCTCGATCCACGCCGCCGGCGTTGTGATCTCGGATGTGCCGCTCACGGACCACGTGCCGCTTTACAAGACGGAGGACCAGATCTGCACCCAATACACCATGAAGGATCTGGAGAAGATCGGTCTTCTCAAAATGGACTTCCTGGGCCTTAAGACGCTTACGGTGATCGATGAGGCCGTCAAGATCGTCCAGAAAATGCGCGGCATCAAGGTCGACATCGCGAAACTTCCGGAGGACGATCCCGAAACCTATGAGATGCTCTCCAAGGGCGACGCGCTCGGGGTGTTCCAGCTTGAAAGTTCGGGGATGCGCGATCTTCTCAAAAAAATGAAGCCGAGCCACTTTGACCATCTCGTGGCGTTGCTTGCCCTCTACCGCCCGGGACCTCTCGGGAGCGGCATGGTGGACGATTTCATCAAGCGCATGCGGGACCCGAAGCTCATCCAATACGATCACCCGGCCCTGGAGCCCAGCCTCAAAGAAACCTACGGCGTTATCCTTTACCAGGAGCAAGTCATGCGTATCGTCAGCGATCTCGCCGGATTCACGCTCGCTCAGGCCGATTCCCTGCGCCGGGCGATCGGGAAAAAGATCCCGGAGGTCATGGCCAAGGAGAAGAAGGCCTTTATGGACGGTGCCATGAAGCATGGCGCGAAGGAGAAAGTCGCGGAAAAGATCTGGAACCTCATCGATTACTTTTCGGGGTACGGCTTCAATAAATCCCACTCCACGGCTTACGCGGCCGTGTCCTATCAGACGGCTTATCTCAAAGCGCATTATCCCGTGGAGTTCATGACGGCGCTTCTCACCTCGGAAATGAACAATACCGACAAGGTGGTGCAATATATCGAAGCCACCAAGAAAATGGGGATCGATGTCCTGCCCCCGGCGGTCAATGAAAGCTTTTCGGATTTTACCTGCATCGGGAACCATATCCGGTTCGGGCTTGCGGCCATCAAGAACGTCGGATCGACCGCCATCGAATCCATCATCGCGACCCGGATGAAAGACGGGCCTTTCCGCTCGCTCTTTGATTTTGTCCAACGCGTGGACCTCCGGACCTGTAACCACAAGGTGCTGGAGAGTCTGATCAAGTGCGGTGCGTTCGACGAATGGAAGCTCCACCGCTCCCAGCTCATGGCGATGCTCGACCCGGTGCTGGGCATGGGGGCGAACGTTCAAAAGGACCGCAGCCGCGGACAACTTTCTTTTTTTGGGAACGGCGAAGGAGGGGAGAAAGGTTTCGAGGACCCGCAGGCCTCGGTCCCGGATATCCCCGAGTGGCCGGAGAACCAAAAGCTGGCGTATGAGCGCGAGCTGATCGGTTTTTATGTCTCCTCGCATCCGCTTTCCAAATACACCAAGATCCTCAAAAGTTATGCGACCGCGACGACGGCCAATCTCTCGGAATTCAATCACCAGGCCGAGGTCACGATCGGCGGGATCATCGACACCATGAAAGAGATCCTCACCAAAAAGGGAGACAAGATGGCCTTCCTAAGCCTCCAGGACTTGAACGGTTCCTGCGAAACCGTCGTATTCCCGAGCGTTTATAAGGCGGCGGGGACTTTGCTCCAAAAGGATGCGCTGATCTTCGTCAAGGGCAAGGTCGATGCGCGTGACGATGTGGCGAAGCTTCTGGCCGATGAAATCGTTCCCCTGGAAGAAGTTCCCAAGCGCTATACGCGTATGATCGCCATCAACCTCAAGACCGCGGGGCTGGGGACCGAGGTCTTGCAGGAAGTGCGAAAGATCCTCATGGCCCACAAGGGAAGCACGCCTGTTTATCTCACGCTCCAGGACCCCCGGGGACGCATGACGGTCCTCGATTCCGGTGACAACCTCAAGGTCTCGACCTCGGACAAACTCTTCGAAGAACTCGAACATCTTTTGGGCGAAAACTCCGTCAAAATCCGGTCCTAGTCCCAATACCTATCAATTTCAGCGAAGCTGAAATTGGGGCAATCCAAACTGCCATTAATGTAAAAAAGGCAAAAAGTTTGGATAGAAGGCCGTCCAGCCCCGTTTTTTTCGTTAACTCCAATTATCGCTTGAAGTTACAACTTAAATCGCTTGACAAAGCCATCTCGATTTGCTATTTTTTTGCATCTTCAAACAGGGCAATCAGTTGGGTAAATACTCCCTTACTTCTTTGTCCCAGGAGGTGAGCACTTGACTAAAAAAGATATTGTGATGAAAGTTTCGAATGAAACGAATCTCACCCAGATCGACGTTAAGAAGATCGTCCAGAAAACCCTCGATGTCATCTCCGATAGTCTCCAGCGCGGCGAAACCGTAGAACTCAGGAATTTCGGTGTGTTCAAAGTGAAGAACCGGCGGGGCCGTTTAGGACGGAACCCCAGGACCGGCGAGGAAGTGACGGTCCCCGAAAAAAAAGTCGTGGTGTTCAAGCCGGGGCTCATCTTGAAGATCAAGGTGAAGTAAGGAAGGGTCGGACGCGCCCGGATATTCTGCGGCGCGAAAGGGATGTTTAAATATTTTTAGGAGGAAGTATGGCAGAGAAAGGCAAAGTCAAGTGGTTCTCGAACGTCAAGGGTTTCGGATTCCTGCGCAAGGAAGGCGAGGAGAAAGATATCTTTGTGCATTATTCCGTGATCCAGGGGGAAGGCTATAAGAGGCTCAATCCCGACGAGGAAGTCGAGTTTGACATCGTGCAGGGGGAAAAAGGACCGCTTGCCCAGAATGTCGTCCGCCATAAAAAGCCGAAAGAAGAAGGAGCTGCAGAAGCCGCTCCCGCGGGCAAGAAGGAAAGCCCGAAGAAGGAAAGTCCAAAGAAAGAAGCGCCGGCTAAGAAGTAAGCAGACGGCCTTGTTACGCTTTTCGGCGTCATCTTAAAATAGGATTCGACCCGCGGGACCTTTCCCGCGGGTTTTTTTCGCCTCACTCGAGGTTTGAGTGAGGACGAACCCGCCGCGCGGTGTGGCGGGTTTTGATAGAGCGATAAAGGATGCGCGATGTCCGAAAGAAAGAAACCGAGAAAATTACGCCGGTTCTTTACCTCCCAGATCTTAAAAAACACCCCGCATGATCTTTGGCTCGAACCGGACGAGACCCATCATCTCCGGGACAGTATCCGTCTCAAGCCGGGGGAGGCCTGTCTGGTGACGGACGGCCAGGGCGGGGAAGCGGAAGCCGTGGTCGGCGAATTTGCTCCGGACGGACGCGCCTGCCTTCACATCCACAGGATCCTCATCAAAACAGGTTCTTTTAACGATCGCATCACGCTCCGGGTCTTTCCGGTGATGTTGCGCAAGGGGAAGACGGATCTTCTGGTCGAAAAAGCCCAGGAGCTCGGAGTTCACGAATTCCATCCGGTCATTTCGGAACATTGCGAGGTCCAGATCACGGAGGAAAAGACAGGGAAGATCCTCGAACGCTGGAACCGTATCGCGCGCGAGGCGAGCAAACAGTCCGGAAATCTCAAGCTCCTCAGGATCGAAGCCCCGCGAAGTTTCAAGGAAGCCCTCGGGAGTCTTTCCGTTGACGAGCCTGTCGTGATCTTCCACCCCGGGCCGGATGCCGTCACTTTCCCGGAGTGGTGGGTTGAGATCCAGGGACTTAAGACCGCGATCCAGGCGCTCAACATTTTTATCGGGCCGGAGGGCGGCTTTTCGGAAGACGAGGTCCGCTGGGCAAAATGGAACCGTAAGGAGAAAAACCTCCGGCTGGTAGAACTGGGAGAGGTGCTTTTCAAGGCCGACACCGCCTTTATCGGGATCATGGCCGCACTCCGGTTCTCCGGGTTGCTTTCCGAATGACCATGAACGCTTATTCCTCTTCAAAAAATGTCCGCTTCTACACGCTCGGTTGCAAAGTCAATCAATACGAGACCCAGGCCATGCGTGAGGCCCTGGAGCGGAAAGGTTACCGGGACATTGAAGGACAAAAGGGCGTTCCTTGCGATCTCGTCGTGGTGAATACTTGCACCGTGACCCAGGACTCGGACCGGACGAACCGGTACTGGATACGGCGTCTCCGGCGCGAGCACCCAAAGGCCCGGCTTGCGGTGACCGGCTGTTATGCCGAGAAGAACCGCACGGATCTCGAGGCGATGCCGGAAGTGGACCTTATTTTTTCGAATCACGAGAAACCCTCTCTTGCGGAGAAACTTTCCGATCCGTCAGACATTGGCGGCGCAACGCGTCCTGATGAAGTCCGGACTTTTATGCCGCTTTCGATCTCGCGGTCCGAAGGAAAGACCCGCGCCTATGTCAAAGTCCAGGACGGTTGTGATCATGCCTGCAGTTTCTGCAAAGTGTCGATCGTGCGCGGACCTTCCCGCAGCCGCGCGCTGTCCGAGATCCTGGACGAAGTCGTGCGCCTCCGGGACGGCGGTTACCGGGAGATCATCCTGACCGGCATCCAGACCGGGGCCTATGGCCTCGACCTGGAGGCCCGCCCCGCTCCCGGCGAACGGTCTTATCTTTTACGGGACGTGATCGAAGCCTGCGCGCGGGTCGAGGGGGTGGAACGCATCCGTTTGAGCTCGATCGAGCTGACGGACCTGGGTGAACCTCTTCGCGAGGCTTTCCGGAGCGTTCCGAAACTTTGCCCGCACCTCCATCTTCCGCTCCAAAGCGGGGACAACGAAGTGCTTCGGCGGATGAACCGGCGTTATACGCGGGAAGCATACCGTGACGCGGTCCTTCAGTTGAAGGCGCAGGTGCCGGATTTTGAATTCAGCGTGGACGTGATGGCGGGATTTCCGGGAGAGACCGAAACGCAATTCGCGAACACTTTGGCATTGCTCGAAGACCTCGAACCTCTCAAGACCCATGTCTTTCCGTACAGCCGCCGGGAAGGAACGCCGGCAGCCGGATGGGAAACGCTTCCCGCGCAAACGGTCCGTGACCGGGTCCGCCGGCTGATGGAAGCGGCCGATCGCATTTCCGGGAAGGTCCGGAGCCGGTATTTGGGCCGCTCGATGGAGATCCTGGCGGAACATGAGAATGATCGCTCCGGGATCTCGGAAGGTTTTACGCCGAATTTTCTCAAAGTTTTTTTTGAGTACCCACGGAACGTGCAAGGGTGTATCATACCGTTCAAATTGACCCGGATTTTTCAGGACGGTTTCCGGGGAGACCCCGGTTTGCCCCGCTAGCCATCCGCAGAAAGGGCTTCCGGGTCCTAAGCGGCAAAAACGTCCGGGATTTAAATAAGCGATTTTTTTGAAATAGTTCTCATAGAGGTCATCCATGGAATGGTTCTGGGCCTTGGCCGATCGTTTCCAAAAAGGCGCCGCGGGTGCGGCGCTTCAAAGTTTTGCGACGACCGATTGGATCTTTTTAGTCCTGATCCTCATAGGATTTGTCTGGGGAGGGCGCAAAGGTTTTAGCGAGATGTTCGGGAAGTTGTTGGGAATAGTCCTCGTGAGCATGCTGACCTTGAGTTTTTATCCGAAAGTCGCGAAGGATATCTTGTCGTTTTTCCCCCGGAGCTTCGCCGAACCCGCCGCTTTCTTCCTTCTGGCCGTTTTTCTCTGGGTCTCGGTCGCGTGGTTTATCAATATTTGCGGAAAGCTCTTTAAGATCGAGGCCCAGGGATTTTTAAAGACCCTGGGGGGAGGGATCTTTGGGGTCTTACGCATGGCGCTCCTCATCAGTTTTATTGTGCAGTTTCTTTTGTTCCTTCCCTCTAATTATGTGCAAAACATCTTCAAGCGGGGGCGCACCTACTCCGGTTTTGCGATCTCCCGGATCGCGCCCGATCTCCACACATTGGTCATGACCCCTTTCCAAAGGCCCGGCCTCAGAAAGATCACAGCATCCGTTCCGAACGGCGGGTAGATAAAGACGCATGATGGAAGAAAAAAGCTCCGGGACGCGCTATGAAGACCATGTGGTTGAACAGGTCGGTGCGGCCAACGATATCGTCGAGATCATCTCACAATACCTTCCCCTGAAACGCGCCGGCAGGAATCTCAAGGCCTGCTGCCCTTTCCATCAGGAAAAAACCCCCTCGTTCATGGTCCAGCCCGAAAAACAGATGTTCCACTGCTTCGGATGCGGGGCCGGCGGCGATGTGTTCAGTTTTCTCATGCGTCATGAGAACATGACGTTTCCCGAGGCCTTGAAGTCCCTCGCGGAACGCGCGCATATCACGCTTCCCGAGCGGCGTTCCCACTCGGGCGACGGCGGGCAGAAAGAAAAACTCTACGAGGTTTGCCAGACCGCCGCGGACATTTATCACGAACTTCTTTTCTCGGAAGCCGGCGCTCCGGCCCGCGCATATCTGGCCCAACGGGAGATCTCGGAGCAAACGATCCGGGAATTTAAACTCGGCTGGGCGCCGATGGAATGGCGCGCGCTTTTTGACCGCATGGTCGCAAAAAAGTATCCGGAGGCCCTTCTCAAACAGGCGGCCCTGGTCCAGCAATCGCCCAAAGGGAATTATTACGATACGTTCCGCGGCCGGCTCCTGTTCCCGATCCTGAACCTCCAGAATAAGGTGATCGCGTTCGGCGGGCGGTTGATCGCCGACGAGGAAGGTCCGAAATATCTTAATTCGCCCGAAACGCCGGTCTTTTCCAAACGCCGCGAACTCTTCGGCCTGAACTTGGCCAAAAAATACATCGATCGCGAGTGGCCGACCCTGATCCTGGTGGAAGGCTATATGGACTTTCTCGCCCTTTATCAACACGGCTTTAAGAACGCCGTGGCGACGCTGGGGACCGCGCTCGGCGAGGACCATGTGCGGCTCATGCGGCGTTTTGTGGAGGAAGTGATCGTGGTCTATGACGGGGACAAAGCGGGCGAGGCCGCGTCCCTGCGCGGTCTGGAGGTCCTCCTGGAAGGCGGGATGCAGGTGAAGCTTGTGAGTTTGCCGAAAGGGGAGGACCCGGATGATTTTCTCAAACATCACGGGAACGAAGCCTTCGCGGCGCTCCTGAAGAACGCCAAAGATTTTTTTGATTATAAGTTGCAGGCCCTTCTCGCGCGTTACCCGAAACAGGACGCGTTGGGCCTTTCGAAGATCTGCCGTGAAATGTTCGAGACTTTCCTCAAGGTCAAGAATACGGTCATGCTCGCGGAATATTTCAAGCGGCTTGCCCGCGCGTTACAGGTGGATGAGCCTTCTTTGCGGACCGAATTCTCCCGCCTGAACAAAAAAACGAGCGCCTCTCAAGAGCGGTCCCGGGAAGCCGCGGCCCCTCCCGGAGCGGTCAAACCCGCGCCCGAAGAATTGCTGCTTTTGGTGCTGATGGCCGAGGTGCCGCCTTTTTGTGACCGCGCCTGCGAGGAGCTCCGGGAAGAGGACCTCAAAACGCCGGCCTCGCGCCAGCTTTTCGAGTATCTCAAGCAGATGAGCGAGCAGGGGAAGAAATGTACTCTTTCGGGGCTCCTTGTCCGGATCCAGGACGCGCCCTACCGCGAACAGCTCGTGGCGGTCATGGCTTCTTTGGATGAAACGTCCGAGCGGGAGCAGATCCTTGAAGATTGCATCGCCAAGATCAAGGGCGGCCGTGCCGCGGGGCGGCTCGGGGAACTGCGCCGTATGATCCTCGCGGCAGAGAACGGGGGGGATGAGGCCAAGGTCCGCGCCGCGACCCGGGAATACCAGGAGCTTTTAAAGCGGTCCCGGGACGCCGCAAAGGGCGAATAAATCTGGCAATTCCCTCGTCCTGTCGAACAGGATAACAGAATTTCCAAGAATCCTGAAGCGCGCTCCGAAGGTCGAGCGGGCAGGGTGTCAGTCAGGAGAATGCCTTGCTTCGGCACCGGCGGTTCGTTTCTTCCAGCGGAAAACGACCGCCTGCGCTCTCGCGCTTCGACCCGCGTGCGGGACCAAGCTCGAAGCGCTCCGAGAGCTGCCTCCGGCAAGGCATTCTCCTGCTGACGAGCAAGACCTGAGGCGCGAGAGAGTTTTTCCTCGCTGGGGAAAAACGAACGGCGAAGAAGGATACTTGGAAATTCTGACATCTGTATTCATAAAAAATCAGAAATTAATAGAGCGAATAAATCGCTTGGTTTCAAGGGGCGCGCTCACTATAATACGCAATTCCATGACCCTAGTAGATCTCGGGCGCTTTCGGGCGCAGGAGACCGCGGGATAGGTTTGTCGAAAAGTGTTTTCTTAAAGTTTTAAAACAAAGCGGAGATATTGCAGGGTGAAAAAGGTATCCAAGAAACCCGCCCATTCCTCATCTTCAAAACCGTCTTCGGCCAAGGCCAAGGGAAAAGTTCCGTCCGTCCCGCCTGCCAAGGCGAAGCCGGGGAAAAAAGACGTCTCCTCGGCAAAGCTCCAGGGAGAGATGGTCCAAAAGCTTTTGCTGCTCGGCAAGAAACAGGGGTTTGTCACGATCGAGCAGATGAAGAAGCAGCTTCCCCCGGACATGAACAATCCCGAAAAAGTGGAAGAGATCATCGGCGTTTTGAATGAAAAAGGGATCGAAGTCACGAGCGGCGCAGCGGGAGATCCGACCAAATCCGCCTCCGAGGTCATCCAGGATGTCGAGGTCAAAAAGGGAAAAGATTCCGAGCTGGAGGAGGACGCGGCGGTCGAAGAATATGAGCGCGGGCGCATCGATGACCCGGTCCGCACTTATCTCCGCCAGATGGGACAGATCTCGCTTCTGACCCGCGAGCAGGAGATCGAGATCTCCAAGAAGATCGAGGCCTGCGAAGAAGAACTGAAGAAAGTCGTTTACGAGACCAAGGCGGCGCGGTTCGAGGTGCTGGAACTCGCCAAAAAGATCCTCGACGGGCAGGTCCAGCTCGAGTCGATCGTCGACGAAGAACAGACGGTCAAGATCCAGACGATCAAGAACAAGTTCAAACTGCTCCTCCGGAAGTTCCGCGCCTCCCGGAAAAAATCCAATGTCGCCCAACTCTTGCTGCAGTTCAATCTCAGCATCGCCATCGTGGAACAGATCGTCGCGAGTCTCCGGGGGAAACTCCGCGAGCTGAAGAGGAACCGCGAGGAGATCAAGAAGCTCCGGCGGAGCGGCGTGCGCGGCAAGATCGGCCAGATCGAGGAACGGAACCGCCAGATCCTTCACGAGCTCGGGGAGCCGGAAGAAAAACTGCACGAGCATTTCAAAGCCATTGTCCGCAAGGAATGGGAGCTGACCAAGGCGAAGAAGGCCCTGGTGGCCGCGAACCTCCGTTTGGTGGTGTCGATCGCCAAGAAGTACACGAACCGCGGGCT
>PLLJ01000028.1 GCA_003140935.1 Candidatus Omnitrophota bacterium | reverse complement strand
CGCCCAGAGACCTGTGGCCAAAGCTCCCCAGATCCCACCGATGCCGTGCACGCCAAAGGCGTCCAGCGAATCGTCGTAACCGAACTTGGTTTTGACCACGGCCACAAAGAAATAACAGATCACCGAAACTCCGATACCGATCCAGATGGCGTCCATAGGGCCGACAAAACCCGCGGCAGGCGTGATGGCAACAAGTCCCGCGACGGCGCCGGTGATCATCCCGAGCATGGTGGGCTTTGAGCTGATCTTCCATTCCAAGAGGGACCAGGTCAGACCCGCGGCCGCCGCAGCGATATGCGTCACCATAAGTGCACTCGTGGCAAGGCCGTTGGCGCCCAAGGCACTTCCACCGTTAAACCCAAACCAGCCGAACCACAAAAGCCCCGCACCCAGCACGGCGAACGGAAGATTGTGCGGAGGCGACATATGGCTGGGGTAACCTTTTCTTTTCCCAAGGACCAGGGCACAGACCAAAGCCGCGACACCGGCATTGATGTGGACGACCGTGCCGCCGGCAAAATCAAGAGCCCCCATGTTCCTCAAGAAACCGCCGACGCCCCAGACCCAATGGCAAACGGGATCATAAACGAATGTGGCCCAAAGGAGCGAGAAGACGACAAATGCCGAAAATTTCATGCGTTCCGCGAAAGCCCCCAGGATCAGTCCCGGTGTGATGATCGCGAACATCGCTTGATAGATCATAAAGGCTTGATGCGGGATCGTAGCGGAATAACCTGCGAACGGTTCCATGCCAACGCCGTGCAGGCCGGCCCAACTCAAACTCCCGATCATCCCTTTCATATCCGGTCCGAATGAAAGACTATAACCGAAGAGCACCCATTGAAGCGTGATAATGCACATCAGCATGAAACATTGCATGAGCACCGAAAGCATGTTCTTCTTACGGACCAATCCTCCGTAGAAGAACGCAAGCCCCGGCGTCATGAGAAATACGAATGCCGCGGACAGCAACACCCAAGCCGTGTCCCCGGTATTAATGACCGGTGCGGCTGCGTCCGCCGCCAGCGTCAGCTTTGCCCCTCCCATGAAGACCATCAATCCGGTCATGCCCCAAAACCACTTCCTCAGTTTTCCCATCGTTGGCTCCTTCTTTTCACATGTTGAATGCCCTATCCACGAATTTGTCGCACATTTTTGTATTTTCGCACTCAAAAAGTACCGGCTGTATTCGTATGTCATTCTAAAGATGCAAGAGGCGTGCCAACTTGGCCGGGAGACGAAGGATTATCGTGGAAAAGGAAGGGGGGATTTTTTAGGCGCACCACAAAATAAAAAGGCCTTCCTGACGGAAGGCCTTTTTATCCTGTGCAATACAAAAGGCATAGAGGGCAGGCGGTATTCGATGCCTGCCCTCTATGGAATTTTTACAGCTTAAAGAGCATTTCTGCGTAGGTCGGGACCGGCCAGAGTTCCGCGGGGGTCACACCCTCAAGCGCATCGATGTCCTTGCGCAGGGCATTCATCGCCACGACCACTTTGTCGCGGAACGCCTCAGCGCGCTTGACCACATCGGCTACATGGTGTGCCTTCTCAATCGCGGTTTCAAGCATCGCGACTTTTTCTGAAGCACCCGACAAAAGGCCACTCACGGTCGCAAGCAATTCCTTCTGGGTTGTGGCCGGTGCTGAAGCGGATTTCAGAGCACCAATGGCCCCAGCAAGTTCGGCAGCGAACTTCATCCCCGCGGGGATGAAGAGACGCTTGACCATCTGGACGGACGCTTGCGCTTCGATATTCACATGTTTCACATAAGCCTCTAGATAGATCTCATAGCGGGAATGGAGCTCCTTGGGGGAAAGCACCTGATATTTATCAAAGAGTTTTTCTGCTTGGAGCGTCGCCATGGTCGCCAGCGCATCAATACCGGTTTTGATGTTCGGAAGACCGCGTTTCTTAGCTTCGGCAATCCACTCGTCCGCATAATTGTTCCCGTTGAAAATAACGCGCCCGTGTTTTTTCATCGCATCCCGGACGATCGCGGTCGCCTCTTTGTTGAGGCCGCCCTTACCGGCTTTCTCAAGACGCGTTGCGATCTCATCAAGCGCTTCCGAAACGATGGTATTGATCACGATGTTGGGGCCTGAAATGGATGCCGAGGACCCTACCATGCGGAATTCGAATTTGTTGCCGGTGAATGCGAAAGGCGAGGTGCGATTACGATCGGTATTGTCCTTAGGAAGCGGCGGTAAAGCATCGACTCCGATCTGAAGGAAGGTCTGGCCCCGGGATTCGACTTTCTTTCCTTTGGCGATACCCTCCAAGATGCCCGTCAGTTCGTCTCCCATGAAGATGGAGATGATGGCTGGAGGCGCTTCATTCGCACCCAGCCGGAGATCGTTACCCGGATTGCCGCAGCTGGCCCGGAGTTTATCGGCATGGCGATCCACCGCCATAAGAAGAGCGCTCACAAAGATCAGAAACTGCTCGTTCTCAGACGGTGTTTTTCCTGGCTCCAGGAGATTCTGCCCGTCATCCGTTGAAAGCGACCAGTTATTGTGCTTGCCGGAACCGTTCACGCCTGCGAACGGCTTCTCATGGAGAAGGCATACGAGGTCATGGCGAAGCGCGACCTTCTGCATGGTCTCCATCACGAGCTGATTGTGATCAGCCGCGATGTTGGTCGTAGAAAAAATCGGCGCCATCTCGTACTGCGAGGGAGCCACTTCGTTGTGCTTGGTCTTGGAAGAAATGCCCATTTTCCAGAGCTCGATATCAAGATCGCGCATGAATGCGGAAATACGGTCCTTGATCGCGCCGAAATACTGGTCCTCAAGCTCCTGCCCCTTCGGCGAAGGAGCGCCGAAAAGCGTTCTTCCGGAAACAATCAGGTCGAGACGTTTCTCGTAATAGGTCTTATCGATCAGGAAGTATTCCTGCTCGGGACCGACCGTCGAGGTTACGCGCCTGGCGATCTTGTTGCCAAGAGCCCTAAGCACCCGGATCGCTTGTTTGGAGACCGCTTCCATGGAACGAAGGAGCGGGGTTTTCTTATCCAGGGCTTCGCTCGTATAAGAGCAAAAAGCTGTCGGGATCGCAAGGGTTACATTCCCCGAAGCATCCTCTTTGAGAAATGCGGGAGACGTACAATCCCATGCCGTATAACCGCGTGCCTCGAATGTGGAACGAAGACCGCCGCTCGGAAACGATGAAGCGTCCGGTTCGCCCTGAGCCAATTGTTTCCCGGAGAACTCCATGATCACACTGCCGTCGTCGGTCGGAGAAATAAAAGAGTCGTGTTTTTCCGCAGTCCGGCCCGTAAGCGGCTGGAACCAATGCGTATAATGCGTCGCGCCTTTTTCAATCGCCCAATCCTTCATCGCATTGGCGACCACATTGGCCACATCAAGCGAAAGAGGAAGGCTTTGCTGAATGGTCTTCCTAAGAGCCTTATAGGTCTCCTTCGGAAGACGTTCTTTCATAGTCCGGTCATTAAAGACATTGCTTCCAAAGATCTTCGTCACATCCATTTTTTCACAACCACAAGCTTTACTTTCACACATAACATCCCCCTTTTTTTTGTTGAATGTTCCTTAATACCGCTTCTTTCCATCAAGACGCACAAAAATCCTCCCCGCAATAGAGGCAATTTCTATGCCAAATTCTTCACTATCTCTCCTCTAGGAGTTCGTCCCAACTGCCGTCTATGAATACAAAATTGTCGCGAGAAGCTTGTTTCCTACAATTTTGTAGACATTTTTATTTCAGGCCTAGATTCTCATTAATTAAAAAATTAAATGTAATCGGGGCCAGTCCTGCCAACCTTTGAATTTTTAACGAGGGCAGGACAGGCCGTAACTTTTGATCTTATACCCGAGAATGCGCTCGGTAATACCAAGAGACTTGGCCGCTTTACGCTGATTTCCGGCGTTGGAGCGGAGGGCCTCCTGGATCATTCCCTTTTCGAGAGCCCCGACCGCGTCCTCTAGGGAAGCGTTCGCTCCCGTTGCGGGATCCTGAGTTCCAGAGAACTGCGGCATCGCGACCGGATGTCCCTTTCTCACGGGGATTGGAAAAAGATCAGCTTCCAGCGTATCCGACTTGCAAAGGATCACAGCCCTCTCGACGGCGTTCTCAAGTTCGCGGATATTCCCGGGCCAAGAATAGTTCATCAAATGCTCCATGGCCTCGTCGGAAATATACTTCGTCTTTTTGCCGTTCTCAAGGCTCGCTTTTTTTAAAAAATGCGCGACAAGAAGCGGGATATCTTCGCGCCTTTCCCGTAAAGAAGGCAAAAGGATCGGCACCACATTGAGCCGGTAATAGAGATCTTCCCTGAACTGTTTTTCCTGGATCGCTTTCTCAAGATCACGATTCGTCGCCGCAATGACGCGCACATCGACGCGAACCGTTTGGATCCCCCCCACCCGCTCGAATTCTTTTTCCTGGAGGGCCCGGAGAAGCTTGACTTGCATCGCGGCCGAAATATCCCCGATCTCATCAAGGAACAGCGTCCCGCCGTCCGCCAATTCAAAACGTCCTAATTTTTTGGCAGCCGCCCCCGTAAAAGCGCCCTTTTCGTATCCAAAAAGCTCGCTTTCGAGAAGCGTCTCCGGCAGAGCCGCACAGGATACTTTCACGAACGGACCCTTGGCGCGATGGCTTCCGTAATGGATCGCATGCGCCACCAGTTCTTTCCCGGTCCCCGTCTCGCCCCGCAAAAGCACGGTCGAACGCGTCCGGCTCACCATATCAATGGCCTCGTAAACCTCTTCCATGCGTTTGCTCTTCCCGATGATATTGGCCGGCTGGAATTTTCTGGCAAGTTCACGTTTCAGTTCCACGTTCTCGAACTGAAGCTTCGCTTTTTCTTTTTCGCGCATGCGGTAATACGCGACGGTCTGCGCGAGAATGGAGCTGATGATGGTAAGAAGCCTCAGGTCCTCATCGAGTGAAATATTCCCCTCGAAAAGACGGTCCACGCTCAATGCCCCGATGGTTTCCTGGTCAATTTTGATGGGGACACAGATGAAAGCGATCCGGTTACGGCGAAAATCTTTCCGTGCACCGGTACGGTTAAGGAAAAGCGGCTCTTCTCCGATATTCGGCACCGCGATCGGCTCTCCCGCTTCCACGACCTTACCGGTGATCCCTTCGCCTACCTTGTAACTGCCTTTCTTTTTGGCCTGATCATCCAGACCATGGGCGATCTCGATCGTAAGGTTTTCTCCCTCCGCGTCCAGGAGCGTCAGGGTCCCGCGATGCATGCCCATTTTCTCATGGAGTACATCCAGCGCTTTTCTCATCCGCTCTTCGATCGGGATCGGCGCCGTCATTTGCCGGGTGATCTCATAGAGCACGCTAAGCTCTTGGATCTCACGTTGAAGTCCGCCCGAAGGTTTTGTTTTTTCGCCGCTCATGTTGTTAGGACCTCCCGCTGACACCGTAAAGGACGATGCCCGCGCGGTTGGCTTTCTCCACAAAGATGTCTTTACCGATAAAGAGGGTTTTGTGCGCCTCGAAAGCGAACGCCTCGGCCTGCGCGGCGATCAGACCCTCCAAGGTCTTCAAGCCCACCGCCGGCACATCGAAACGCATATCCTGGTTCGGCTTCGCGACCTTCACGACAATGATTTTCCCGCGCCCGAGCGCCCCACCGCGCCGTATCGCTTCATCCGTACCCTCGATTGCTTCGACCGCAAGCACTGTTTTTTTCTTTACCACCACCGTCTGTCCGATATCCGCACCTGAGATCTTCTGCGCCATTTCTAAACCGAAATTGATATTGTCCATGACGGACTTGGAGGGTTTCTTTTTCCCAAGGAGACCCGGTCCCGGCATCATAGCTTTGAGAAAGCAGGTCGAGTCCTGGAGCACGATGCCTTTCTTAAAGAGGTAATCCGCGATACCCCCGAGAAGGGAATCATCTTTGTGGTCCTTCAGCTTCACCAGAACCGCCATCATGTCAAGATCGAACCGTACATTCTCTTTAAAAAAACGTACCTTCTCGATCTTGCCGGCCATGATGGCTTCATGGGCACCTTCATCCTTCAGGAATTTTGAAAGTTTCTTAAGCTCGCCGACCTTCACCCATGAAAAAGCATCCGAAAGTTTTTCCAGGGCGGGCTCCGCTTCCTGCTCAATGGCGCAGGTCACGACCCGGCACCCCGCCCGCTTGGCCTCCTCAGCCACCAGAATGGGAAAACGACCATTCCCAGCAATAATACCCATGGTTTTCATGATAAGGTCTCTAATTGGAGTGCGAAAAAGCTATCCGCAAAGACCCCGTTCGGACTTCTCTAAAAATTCAAGGATCGTCTGAATGGAAGGACTCGGGGGGATATCTTGCTGGATCTGTTTGATGATATTTTTCGAGATGAGACCCGACTTGAAGATGATCTTGAAGGCTTTTTTGATGGCCGATTTTTCTTCTTGGGAAAATCCGGCGCGATCCAGGCCCACGGTATTGATCCCGAAGGCATGTGCCGGATGGCCGTCGACCATCATAAAGGGCGGAATGTCTTGCACGACCTTGGAGCATCCCTCCGTGATCGACAATTTCCCGATCCGGACGAATTGATGGACTGCGGAGAGCCCTCCGAGGATCGCTCCGTCCTCCACGATCACGTGGCCTGCGAGCGTCGCGTTATTAGCAAGCGTCACACCATTATGGATAATACAATCATGCGCCACATGCGCGTAGGCCATCAGAAGATTGTCGTTCCCGATCACGGTCTCGGTGCCGTTCAGGGTCCCGGGATTGAGGGTCGCGTACTCGCGGATCGTGTTGCGGTCGCCGATCTTGAGGAAACTTATGCCGCCGTCGGCTTTTTTATCCTGCGTCAGACTTCCCACCACCGCGCCGGTAAAGATCTGATTATCTTCTCCGATCGTGGTGTGCCCTTCGATCGTCACACGCGGCCCGACTTTTGTGCGCGCTCCGATCTTCACGGTCCCTTCGATAATGACCCAGGGCCCGATCTCAACCCCTTCGCCTAAAACGGCGTCCGGATGGACGATCGCCGTCGGATGGATCATTATTCCCGATCGACCACTGCGAACTTCACATCCGCTTCGCATACAAGTTTATCCCCCACGTAGGCTTTGCCGGAACATTGACCGAACTTGGCGCGTTTCTTCAAGACCTCGACCTCCATCCGGAGCGTATCTCCCGGAAGGACCGGACTGCGCCATTTAACGGCATCGACGCTCATGAAGTAGGCGATCTTGCCACGGTTCTCGGCCTCGCCCAGCATGATCACGCCGCCCACCTGCGCCATAGCTTCCACGATCAGCACCCCGGGCATCACAGGATGACCCGGAAAATGTCCCTGAAAAAAATAATCGTTCATGGTGACCTGTTTGAACCCCGTAGCGCGCGTCCCCGGTTCAAAATTCTCGATCCGGTCTACGAAAAGAAAGGGGTATCGATGCGGGAGGATCTTTTGGATCTCTTCCACATTCAACGTTTTGGACAGGGGTTTCGGTTCAGTGGGAGCGTTCATCATCAATTTCCTCACGAGTTCGACGTTAAGGGCGTGGCCGCTCCGGGAAGCGATCACATGCCCACGAATGAATTTCCCGCACAAAAAAAGATCTCCGAGGATATCCATCATCTTGTGGCGACAGGCTTCGTTCTCAAAACGCAAAGTGTTCTGAAGCGGCTTGTTCTTTTCAAAAATAAGCGTGTTGGAAGGATTCGCGCCTTTTCCAAATCCCTGGGAAAGCAAAAGTTCTGCTTCTTTTTTAAGGCAAAAAGTGCGGGCCGGCGCTATCTCCCGCTCAAAGATCTCCGGGATGATCGGAAGTGACAAGTACTGGTCCAAAAGGTCCTCATCCCGGTAGTTAAGCATATAAGAGATCGCGAATGAATCCGCGGGTAAGATCACGATCGACTGATCGCCATGGTCGATATAGACGGGTGTCTTGACCGTCAGGAACTGCCGCTCCGCGCTCTGCTCTTCGAGGCCGGCGGCGATCAGACCTTCCGTGAATTCCAGGGCACTTCCGTCCATCCCGGGAACTTCTTCTCCGTCGATCTCCACGAGGGCATTATCGATCCCGAGCCCGTGAAACGTGGCCATAAGATGTTCGATCGTACGAACGCGGCCCTTTCCGACCCTGATCGCGGTTTGGCGCATCTCATCGGCACAGACGTTCTCGATCGAAGTCTTGACCTTGAGTTCCGGGGCAAGATCGACGCGGCAGAAAAGTATCCCGGCATTTTCAAAAGCCGGGCCCACGCACACCGTCACTTTGCGACCGGTATGGAGTCCCAGCCCTTCGAAAACGGCCTTGTTTTTAAGAGTCCTTTGTTTCATGGTTCTCAGGGCTTCAAGCCTTCTTGTACTTCTTCGCGAGTTCCGCAGAGACTTGCGCCGTGATGTCGAAAGACTTTTTCTGGGCGAGAAGCACGCGCTTATTGAAGATCATATCGTACCCGCCTTTGGTCGCAAGGTCCTGAACGATGACGTCGATCTCCTGGAAGATCTCACGAACCACCTTATCGCGCTGTTCCGCAAGCTGCTGGCGGACACTGCGGTCAAAATCCTCGAGCTGGCGCTTCTTTTCGATCAATTGTTCCTGTTTGGCGGCACGGGCGTCCGCGGCAAGAAGAGCCAGTTCGTCTTCCATCGATCGGATCTTGGCCGTCAAATCATTCCTCTCTTTTTCCTTGGCTTCTCCTGCGGTCTTAAGCACCAGATCCTGATCCTTGGTTTTTTGGTAATTGTCAAAAACCTCACCCACATCGACATACGCGAATTTCATCTCGGCTGCAAAGACCGGAAGGCTCACACCCAATATCATTAAGATTGCTAAAAAACCAGCTGCTAATTTACGGCTCATGGTATTTCTCCTTTTTTTGAATGAAACGGTGATTGGAATTTTTTAGAAACTGCGGCTCAAACTGAATTCGAAACGGCCGTTCTTGTTCTTTTCGGGCCTATTCACGATAGGAAGGCCATAATAAAAAGCTAAAGGTCCGATCGGTGTCTTGACCTTGATGCCGGGGCCCACGCTCACGGCGAATTGCCCGAAATCGACATTGTAAGAATCTGGGCTCACGTTGCCCGCATCAACAAACATCACGCCGCGAAAGGCATCCAGGTAAGGGACCGGGAACGTATAGTCCAGATTCACGATCGCCATAGTTTGACCGCCTATGGCTTCCCCATTCTCTTGCGGACCTACGCGCCGGTAATTATAACCGCGCACGGTACCGAGGCCGCCGGCGAAGAACCTGTCATAGGCCGGAGTCGTGGATGTTTTCCCGAAGGCATCCGACGTGGCCAAACGGGCTTGAAATTCGATCTGGTGCTTTTTATGGAACGTGAGATATTCCGTGTACCCTGACCTCAGAATATAAAATTCCTGATCGCCGCCAAGAAAACTTCCGACCAATTCGCCTGAAAGATTGATCACGCGCCCCTTCGTGGGGTTGAAAACATTGTCGCGATTGTCAAAAGTCGTGAAAGCACGAAGCCTGGAAAGCCAATCCGGCCCCGAAAAATCCGTGACGGAAGCGGGCGCATTATCCGCAATATCCTTGAGTTTCACATTCTCCAACGTGTATCCGCTGCCAAGACGAAACACGTCCTTAAAAAGGCGCGACAAAGTCGTGGACACTCCCATTCTTCTCTCACCGAAAAGGGTGTTTTCATTGTCTTGTGAAGTGAGAAAAAGGCTGTTGCCCCAGGAGATCGGCTTGTTGAAAAGGTACGGCTCGACAAAACTAAGATCATATTCCTGATGAACGGTCCCAATTTGCCCTCTGAGCGAGAGCGATTGCCCGCCGCCGGTGAAACGCGGCCAATTGAGGATGTCGAAATTGCGTTGAGAGATCTCGGCAAAGCCCATAAAGGTGTCGACGGAACTGACTCCGCCGCCAAAGGAAAGTTCCCCGGTGCGTTTTTCTTTCACGCGGAAAATAAGGTCCTTGCGATTTGTCCCCGCATCCGTGGGTTCGGTATCATAAGTGATCTCTTCAAAATAGTTTAGGTTTTCGAGACGCTCCTTGGATTTCTCGATCTTCTTGCCGTCGAACCGCTCGCCCGGACGGATGCGGAGCTCACGGCGGATGACCTTGTCGCGGGTCTTGGTGTTCCCGCGGATCTGGACTTTCTCCACAAAATAGAGGTCCCCCTCTTGGATCTCGTAGGTGACATCCACTTTTCCGCTGTCCCGGTTCAGCTTGACGTCGGGTACCACACGGGCTTCAATATAGCCTTCGCTGGAGTAAAACTGACGTATCTTTTCGATATCTTGCGCGACATAAAATTGCGAATAGGTCAGGCCGGGAAGCATTTCAAGCTGCTGCCAAAGCTCGGATTCCGGAAAAAGCGTGTTGCCCCTGAACTTGATCTCCCCGGCAAGATAATGCTGCCCCTCGTCGATCTTGATCAGGATCCGGATCGTGTTGTGGTCCTTGTCATAATTAAACTCCGGGACCACCTTCACGTCCAGATAACCTTCCTTTTGATAAAAAAAACTGATCTTCTCAAGGTCCTTTTCGAAATCACCCTCTTTGAACGTTCCGAAGAGAAACCACATTTTCGCTCTCGTCTTCATGAGCTTTTGAAGCTGCTTGGGTTTGAAGGCCTTCGCCCCCTCGAAAGAGATCTTGGAGATCTTGTACTTTTTCCCCTCGAAGACCTTGAACGAGATCACGGCTTCTTTGGTCGACGGATCCACGTTCACCGCGACCTGAACATCTACGAAACGGAATCCTTTGTCCGCGTAAAGTTTACGGATATCTTCTTCGCCTTTTTTGACGGCCTTGCGATCCAGGATCTGCCCCTCGATCACGCCAAACGTCTTGCGGAGTTTTTCTTCTTTAAAGGCAGCAGCGCCTTCAAATGTGATCTGCTTCACGATCGGTTTCTCGTCCACCCCCACGATCAATTTATAACCTTCGGGAAGATCTTCCACTTCCAATTTCACATCCTCGAAAAATCCGGTCGCATAAAGGCGCTTGATATCTTCGTTCACGGTCTTTTGTGTGAGGGTTAGTCCTTGCTTGGTCTGGATCTTGCTTAAAATGGTGTTCGTGCTCACAACGCGATTCCCGCGTACCTCCACGGCTACAACTTTCTTCTCGGCCCGAGGCGTGCTTTGAGGATTGGTTGCGTTCGGAGCGGAGACAGGCTGCTGGGCATCCGAGCTTGCAACGGAAGCCTTCTGCGCAGGGATTTGCGCGGCTTTTTCTGTAGGATTTGCAGTGGCTGTGGGAGTTTCCGGCGGGGGGGCTTGTGCGGCTTTCTCCGCAGGATTCGCAGAAGCTGTGGAAGCCTCCGGCGGGACCGCAACGGCTTCAGCCGCCTTTTTCTCGGCCGTATTTTCGGCAAAGGCTGCCAAAGAATAGCCCGCACAAAAGGACAAACCTACGAGCAGAACCACCCACCGCTTCATGCAGACTCCTCGGATCTAAAAAATTCGGGATTATCGAAACGCGTCCATTCTTTGAGAAACACGAGCGGAATAACACCCGTGGGCCCATTACGCTGTTTGGCGATGATCGCCTCGGCCTTGTTCTTGTTCTCCTCAGACGGCTGATAATACTCTTCCCGAAAAAGAAATACAACTACGTCCGCATCCTGTTCAATGGCGCCGGACTCGCGAAGATCGGAAAGCTGCGGACGATTGCCGGTCCTGGATTCCACCGCGCGGGAAAGCTGGCTCACCGCGATGACGGGAACACGGATCTCGCGGGCAAGAGCCTTAAGCGATCTGGAGATCTCGGAGATCTCCTGCTGCCGGTTCTCGGAGGTTTTGGAGCCCTGCATCAGCTGTAAATAGTCGATGATGATCAGCGAAATATCGTGCTTCATCTTAAGACGGCGCGCCTTGGCCCGGATCTCGAGTACCGTCTGGCCCGGTGTATCGTCGATAAAGATCGGCGCTTCGGAAAGTTTACCGGCGGCATTCGTTAATTTCGGCCAATCCTGATGGGAGAGATATCCCGTACGGACCTTTTGCGCGTCCACGCGCGCGTGCGAGCAGAGCATTCTCTGAACAAGTTGCTCCTTACTCATTTCAAGCGAGAAAACAACGACGGGTTTCTTCAGATTGATGCCCGCATGCTCGCAGATCGCTGTGGCAAAAGCAGATTTCCCCATCGAGGGACGGCCTGCTACGATGATCAGGTCCGAAGGTTGAAGCCCCGCGGTCTTCATATCAAATTCATGAAAACCGGTCGCAATGCCCGTCACGTGTTCCTTGCGTTGAAAAAGCTGGTCGATCGTTTCCATGCTCTCATGGATAATGTCTTTGATCTGGACGGTCTTATTTTCGATCTGGGACTGGCCGATATCAAAGATCATTTTCTCCGCGCTGTCGATCATCTCACGGGCATTCCCTTCGGCCTCGAGACTGTTCTGCACGATCTGCGTTCCGGATTGAATGAGCTTGCGAAGAAGCGCCTTGTCCTTGACGATCCTAGCGTAATGTTCGATGTTCGCCGCGGTCGGCACGATCGTGGTCAGCTGCGTCAGATAACTGATCCCCCCCAGCTCCTCAAGTTGCTTGCGCTTCTTGAGCTCCTCGGAGACGGTGATGAGATCCACGGGGTGATTGTTGGAAAAAAGGGTGGTCATCGCACTGAAGATGTTTTGATGACGCTGGTCGTAGAAAAAATCGGGGGTCAGGACTTCGATGGCCTTCGCAAGCGCGATCTCGTCAAAAAACATCGCGCCCAGAACGCTCATTTCAGCTTCGCGATTTTGGGGCGGAAGTTTTTCGTAAAGATTGACCGTTGTCTTCAATTCAGTCACAAATGACCTCTAAAGAGGTTTAAGACGGTTCGCCCAATTCTCTATCTTCTTTTCCCGAAGGGTGAATTGGACTGTCCTGATTACCTTCGTTTTTAAAATTAATGAGAATCAGGGCTGCGGACGAGCTCGACCGTCAGGCGTGTCTTGACCTGCGGGTAAATCTCAAGATCAACCTGATGCGTGCCCAAGGTCTTTAAAGGATCCTTGATACGGACCTGCTTTTTTTCGAAGCTATGTCCTTGCTTTTCGAGTGCCACACGAAGATCCTCGGCGGTCACCGAGCCATAAAGTTTCTCACCTTCGCCCGCGCGGACTTCGAGTGTGATCGTAAGGTCTTTCATCTCTTTGGCGCGTTTTTCGGCCGCTTCTTTTTCTTTCACTTTGCGCGCAGCACTGCGGGCACGCTTTTCCGCAAAGAACTGCTTGTTGGCGCGAGTCGCCGGGATCGCGAGTTCCTGAGGCATCAGGAAATTCCTTGCGAATCCGTCGCGCACACGCACGACGTCGCCTTTTTTGCCGACATCTGCCACATTTTTCAAAAGCAATAACTCCATGGATCGATTCCCCTTTTTTCTTTTTTAAAATGTCTCCGGCGATCAGTTCGCCTGGAACGCCAAAAGCCCCGAATGACGCGACTTTTTAATGAGACGTGTGAGCGTCCGCTGGTCCTTCGAGTTCAAACGCGTGATGCGACGCGGCAGGATCTTGCCTTTTTCAGTAATGTATTTCCCGAGCGCCTCCACATCCTTATAGTCCATGGGCGGCAGCACGCGGCGCATGCGCTTGCGTACGGGCCGGGAAGGAGCCCGGCTCGGAGAGCCGTAACCTTTTTCTCCTTTTTTGGGACCACGGGCGTTCTTATCGAAAGGCTTTTTCTTTTCGAATTTTCCAAACTTTGAGGATCTCGGTTTCATGTTTTTTTATACCTGGCTGATTTAGAAGGGAATTTCTTCGTCGGGTTTAAGTTCGTCCTTTGAAAGGGAGACGGAATCCTTTTTGGAAGGCATGCCGCCCTCCGGGGCTTCAAAAATGCTGTCATCCACGTCCATGGTCGGCACATCCGCCGTCTCACCCTTCCCGCTGCCGGGTTTCGAGCCGAGGAATTGAACATTGTCGGCGACCACTTCCGTGGAATACCGCTTATTACCATCCGGGCCATCCCAACTCCGGGTCTGAATCCTTCCCTCCACGAAAACGGGACGGCCTTTTTTCAGGTATTCATTGCAGATCTCCGCAAGACGCGCCCAAACCACGATCCGGATAAAACAAACTTCCTCTTTTTTTTCCCCGGCCTTGGAATTGTACGTGCGATTCACGGCAATCGTAAAAGTCGTCACAGCCTGCCCCGAGGGAATATAACGAAGCTCCGGATCCCGGGTCAGATTCCCGATCAACATGACTTTATTCAAACTTACGGCCATAGGTCACCCGATGTTTTGCGCGTTGGATTGATTATACTTTAGGTGTTGCAACAGGAGCGGCCGGAAGAGGCGCTAACACCGGCTTCTTCGCAGGAATGCTCACCATATATCTCAAAAGGTTTTCTTGGAGCTCCAGTTCCTTGCGGAAATCCTGCGTCCGGGACGGGTCCATTTCGAATTCAAAAACGAACGTTCTGCCATCCTTGTACTTGCCAATCATGTGACCGAGCGCCTTTTTCCCAAGATCGGTCTTCTGGATCACCTTCCCTTGGAATTTCTCGATCCATTTTACAACCTCCGCGGCAGGGTCCTTGTGCCCTTCCCCTGTGATCTCCGGCGGAAAAATAAATAAACCTTCGTATTTTTTCATCACACACTCCCTTAGCATCTAGATTAAAAGAATAACTCTTTCCGTAAGTTTCATAAACAGAAGCTACAGAAGCAGTTATGAAGCTTTTAGGCCTTTGAAAAGGCTAAAAGAGGAGACAATGTAACATAAATGCGTTGCTTGGGCAACCCTGATTCTCATTTTAATAAAAAAGGCCAAAAGGGTAATCAGGATAGTCCCAATACCCATCAATCGAAGCGCAGCTGAGATTGATAAGAATTGGGACTACAAAACTGCGGCATTGACCTTGTTCATAGCCTTCGTGAGAGGCTCCGAGATCCAGGCGCGGCATGCCTCCATCCCTTTTCCGAGAAGCTCTTTTATTTTCTTTTCTTCTGCGGCGGTGAAAGCGGAAAGCACATAATCCCGAAGCGGCCCGGCAGAATCCGTAGGCTCTGCTTCCGTTTTATTTTCCAGAGGACCAATCCCGATCCGGAGCCTCGGATATTCACGGCATCCAAGATACTCTTCGATTGAGGCAAGACCATGATGCCCGCCCGAACTTCCCTCGCCCCGCAAACGGAACTTTCCGAATGGCAATGCGATATCATCGACCACGATCAAAAGATCTTTGCTTGCGGCGATTTTCCAGTACCTGACGAGCGCCGCGACCGCTTCGCCGGAAAGGTTCATATAGGTCAACGGATGGGCCAGATGAAACATCTCTCCATTCCACGAGACCGAAGCCAAGGCCGCCTTCTGGAACTTTTTGAAAGCAAACTTCACTTTCTCCGTAGCGGCGATAAACTCCACAAGCCGGCGGCCGATGTTGTGCCTCGTGCGGGCGTATTCGTCTCCGGGATTCCCGAGCCCAACGATGAGTTTCATCAGAACCCTCAAGATCCCCCCAAGAACCGCTTACGCCGTTCCCAGGAGGTTCTTCGTTACTTTCCTTCTTTCGCCGGTGCGGCAGCAGGTTTCCCTGCGGCAGGTGCGCCGGGCTTGGCTGCGGCGGGAGCGGCTTTCGCAGGAGCGCCTTCTTCACCTTCCTTTTCCTTCTTGCCCTTTTCCATGACTTCGGGCTCAACAGCACCCTCTTCGACAGGCTTCACTTCCTCTTCGCGAGGAGGATGGATCGCAAGAACCACTTCCTCCGGTGCAAGCAGGCACTTGATCCCCTGCGGGAGCGTCAAATCCTTCACGTGGACCGAGTCGTTGATCTTCATGGTCTTCGTTTCGATCTCGATCTTTTCCGGGATCTGCGTCGGCAAACACTCCACGTCGATCTCGCGGTGCACCAGATCGAGCGATCCGCCTTCCTTGATACCGGGCGCTTCTTCAATATGAAGAAGGATCACCGGCACTTTGACCGTGATCTTTTCGGTGAGCGAGATGACCATGAAATCGATGTGGTCGATCTTGTCAGTGACCGGGTTGTTCTGGATCGCTTTGATGCGGCAGGTCGATTCCTTCAGTTTCACACCTTCGACCTGAAGCGTGATCAGAACGTTCGCGCCGGCCTTCGTATGGATCGCCTTGAGAAATGCTCGGTCGGGCACTTCGATCGCGAGCGGTTTCATGCCGTGACCGTAGACTACGGCCGGAAACATTTCGTTACGGCGGACCGCGCGTGCTTTGCGGGTTCCGTCGACATTACGTGGCTTGGCTTGCAATTCAAAGGTCTGCATTTCAAATTCCTCCTTGATGTCCTGTGATTAAGACGGAAACGGCTTCCCTCTTGTTCGGTTTATGCTTCAACTCCTGCGCTTGAAAAAAGTGTGCTGATCGATTCGTTATAATGGATCCGATAGATCGCGTCCGCCAAAAGTGAGGCGATCGAAATTTGCGTGATCTTTTTGATCCGTTTTTCCTTTCCGAGAGGGATACTGTTCGTCACGATAAGTTCCTTGATAGCAGAATTCCGGATCCTTTCCACGGCCTTTCCGGCCAAGACAGGATGCACGATGTTCGCATAAATATCCAACGCGCCCGCTTTCTTGAGGGCCTTGGCGGCTTCGACAAGCGAGCCCCCCGTCGAGATCATGTCGTCGATAATGATGACATTCTTCCCGGCCACGGAACCGATGATGTGCATCACGTGCGTCTGGGACGCGCTTTCACGGCGTTTATCCACGATTGCGAAATCGCAACTAAAAAGCTTAGCGTATCCCCGCGCCATCTTGATCCCGCCCACATCGGGTGAGACGACTACAAGATCCTTGATCTTCTTTTTCTTGAAGTAGTCCCCCATCACGTTGATCGAATAGAGATGATCCACCGGGATATCGAAGAATCCTTGGATCTGCCCTGCATGAAGGTCCATCGTAAGCACACGGTTCGCGCCGGCGCTCACGATCAGGTTCGCCACAAGTTTCGCGGTGATCGGAACGCGCGGTTTGTCCTTGCGATCCTGGCGGGCATAGCCGAAGAACGGCAACACCGCTGTGATCCGCTTGGCCGAGGCACGGCGCGCGGCGTCGATCAGGATCAAAAGTTCCATCAGGCTTTCGTTGGGCGGCGTGCAAGTCGGCTGAACGATAAAAACATCCTTGCCCCGGATATTATCGCGGATCTGGAGCTGGATCTCTCCCTCCGGAAAGCGGCCGAGCAGCACATCGCCGAGCGGAATGCCGAGGTGTTTGGCGATCTCCTTGGCGAGCTCCGGATGAGAGCTTCCCGTTAAAAGGACCATATTCCCATTTTGCTTTTTCTGGATCTTCGTCATAAGAATACCCTACCTTTTCTTCTTTGAGATTGGCCGGGCCGGAACGCCGACGACCACATCCCCTTTTTTAATTTTTATCTTCGGGATCACCACCGACCCCGCGCCGGTCCTCGCCCCGTCCGGAATCCGGACAGGTGCTACAAAAACCGTGTTGGACCCGATCATCACGTTTTTTCCGATCAGTGTTTGATGCTTTCTCTTTCCGTCAAAATTTGCGGTAACGGTCCCCGCCCCGATATTCGTTCCGTCGCCGATCACCGCATCCCCCAAATAAGTCAAATGCTTGGCCAAAACTTTTTTTCCAAGATGGCTCCGGTTCACTTCCACAAAACTCCCGATCACCGCTCCGTCGCCGATCACGGTGTCATGGCGGATCTTCGCAAACGGCCCGATCGCGCACTCCCTGCCGATCTCCACCCCGCTTTCAATAAAGCACCACGGATAGATCGTGGTCCCTTTGCCGATCTTCACGTCCGGTGCTATAAAAGTCTGCTCCGGCGCCATGAATGTCACACCTTCCTCCTGATGTTTCGTGATCTCCCGCTCATTTATTTTTTTTGTCACGGTGGCCAGATCTTTCTGGGAGTTGATCCCTTGCCCTTCCTCCGCGCTCGCAAGCGAAAAAGCCTCCACGCAATAACCTTCGCGCCGCAGGATCTCAACGGTATCCGTCAAATAATATTCGCCTTTTTGGTTGTCCCGTCCGACCCTCTCCAGAGCTTCGAATAAAACTTTTTTATCGAAAAGGTAGATACCGGTATTCACTTCCCGGATCACATGCTCCTCGGGAGTGGCATCCAGTTCTTCGCGAATCGCAGCGAAATGTCCCTCTTCCCTCATGATCCTTCCATATCCGGAAGGGTCTTCCTGAAAACAGGATAATACGCTGACATGCGCCCGCGATTTTTTATGCTCTGCCAGGAACTTCTCCAGCGTTTCCGGCTTCACAAGCGGCATATCGCCCGGCCATATGAGCACGGGACCTTGTCTGTTCTTGAGCGCCGGCCCGGCCGCCATCACCGCGTGCCCGGTCCCTTTTTGCTCGCGCTGAAGGACTGCGGTCGCGCCATAGACCTTTAAAAAAGACCGCACTTCTTCCGCTTTGTAGCCCACTACTACAAAAGGATTTTTCATCCCGGCCCCGGCCAGAGTTTCGAGCACATACCCAAGCACGGGCTTCCCGAACACCGGGTGCAAGACCTTCGGCAACTCCGAGCACATCCGGGTCCCTTTTCCTGCTGCGAGAACGATGGCTTCCATGATCATCCTTGTTTTGAATTTTATTTCTTTAATGGTGAACAAGGATTGCCCCAATTTCAGATTCTCTGAAATTGATAAGAATTGGGACTACCCCTTGATCCCGGTCAATTTGATACCTTCGACGAAAAACCGCTGATTGAATAAAAAGACGATCAAGATCGGCAGGATCATCATCATCGACGCGGCCATCAGAAGCGTCCAATCCGTGCCGTGCACCCCTTGAAAATACGCGAGTCCGACCGGCAGCGTGTATTTGGTATGTGTATTCACCACGATCAGGGGCCACATCAGGTTCATCCACGATCCCATGAACGTAAATGTGGTCAAAGTCGCCAAGGCCGGTTTTGAAAGCGGAAGAATGATATGCCAGAAGATCCGGACATAGGAGCATCCGTCGATCTTCGCGGCATCTTCCAGGTCTTTCGGCAGCGTCAAAAAAAACTGCCGAAGCATGAACGTCCCGTAAGCGGTAAAGATCCCCGGAAGGATCAGCGCCTTGTACGTATCGATCCAGCCAAGATGACGGAGCAGGATGAACACCGGGATCATGGTCACGGCGCCCGGGATCATCATGGTCGCAAGATAACTGAAAAAGATCCGGTCACGACCCGGGAAATTCAGACGCGCGAACGCGTACGCGGCCATCGCGCTTGTGGCGACCTGCCCGAACGTAATGCAAAGGCTCACAAAAATGGAATTCAGATAGAACTGCGCAAAAGGAACCACGGCCCAGACCTTCACATAATTCTGCCAGACAAAACTGACCGGTAGCCATTCCTGCCACCAGGAACGATTCTCCGAAAAAACTTGTCCGGCGTCGGCAAGCGAGGTCGAGACCATCCAAAGAAACGGCGCCGCCATACTCACCGCGCCCACAAGCAGGGCCGTAAAAAGCGCCGCCCGCTGCAATCCCCGCTTCATGGGCGACTTTTCCTTGAGCTCAGTGACGACCTTCACCGTTTTTTTTCTTCTTGAACGGGAGGCGGACGCAGCGATCTCCTGTTTCATTTCCTCTTGGATCAACGAATCAATGTGATGTCCCATGGCTCTCTCTTAATTGTAGTGAACGGCTTTGCCAAAAAAACGCCATTTCACGACCGTGACGGCAAAAATGATCAGGAATAAAACCCACGAAATCGCGGCCGCATATCCCATGCGGTACCATTCAAACGCATTATTAAAGATGTAATAGATGATCGTCGTGGTGGACCCGTTCGGCCCGCCGCCCGTCATGATGTACGCCTGATCGAATCCCGCCTGGAACCCGCCGATCAAGCTCATCGTCGCGATAAAAAAAGTCGTCGGCGAGATCTGCGGCCAGGTGACATTCCAGAATTTCTGCCAGCTGTTCGCGCCGTCTACTTCCGCGGCATCATAAAGATCGCGCGGCACTCCTTGCAACGCCGCAAGATAAAGGATCATATTGTAGCCGCCGATCGATTGCCACACGCTCATGATGATAAAAGCCGGTTTCGCCCACGCTTCATCCGTAAGCCAGTTCGGCCCGGTCAACCGCAGCCCCAGCATATCCCCGAACTGAGCGGTCATGGAATTCAAGAAACCGAAATTCGGATTGTAGATCAACCGCCAGAGCATAAAGATCGCAACGCCCGAACAGATCGTCGGGAGAAAATAGACCGTCCTGAAAATGACCGTCCCCCGGAGCTTCTGGTTAAGAGCGATCGCCAAAAGAAGCGACCCCGCCATGCTGATCGGAATGGCCGTCATCAAAACGAGCGTGTTCCAACAGTACTTCCCGAAAAAAGGATCCTTGGTTAACTCGATAAAGTTCGCGAGTCCCGCGAATTGCGGACCTTTCGATAAAAGATCCCACTTCACAAAACTTAGGCCCAGCGAAGCCAGCACTGGGATCGATGTGAACAGAAGGAACCCGAGCAGATTCGGCATAAGGAATCCATACGCCGCGATCGTTTCCTTCGTTTTATCTTTCAATCCGTTTTTCATGATATTAGCTTTAAAATCCTCATCCTTTTTCCAAGGACTGCGATGCGGTAGAGAGCTATCTATGCGCTCTCACAGCATCGTAGTTTTGCACTAGCAAAACTGCCCGGCCTGTTCGCCTGAAGCTTCGCTTCAGGACGAATCCGCCTCCGGCGGAGGCTCGGCGCCCTCCCCAGCCAAAAAACTCAGCGGGTCCGGGTCGGCCACCCGCACCTGCAAACATAACATCAGTTATGTTTACAAGCGGTGCTCCCTTCTCGCCCATCCCTGGGCAACTCGTTTCGCTCGTAAACCTGCCCGGCCTGGGCTCGAACCAGGAATCTTGCCTCCAAAGGGCAGTGTGATACCATTTCACCACCGGGCAATAATCTTTACAAGATTGTCCTTAAAAATTTTCTTCCAGCTGTGCTCTTCAAATAACGCTCACGGATAACAGCCTGCGACCTTGATTTTACTGTTTCGTGATATCCAATCGCCCAAGGTCTGTGGGGTTTTGTTGATCGGCAAAACCCCTGATTATGCACTAAAATCCGCTTTTCTAAATTGGTTGTCTGCCCAATGTAAATACGTCTATTTTTTTGGCTAACTAGCACATAAATAAAGAACTTTTTCATGATTTCACTCCGCCTGGAAATCTTTGATTCCCAGGACGGATCCGTCCTCAGGCTTTTGCCTGAGGCGGACACCGGGCAATAAATTATCAAAACAACTGTTCTTAAAACCTAGTGATCAACGCCCGAACGGATCGTCGCTGTGGAGTGCTTGCGCCTGGGGCTCGTGTTCGATAAAAAGCTCGTAGGCGTTCAGAACTTCTTTTTGAATATAATCCTTGAACTCCGCGGTGATGGGATGCGCTACGTCCCGGTAATCGTCGCCTTTGACCTTGCGGGAAGGCATCACCACGAAAAGACCCTTCGACCCCTCAAGCACCTTCAGCCCGCGCACCACAAAACAGCCGTCGAAGGTGATATTGGCAAAGGCACACAATTTGTTTTCTTTATTCACTTGGGGAAAAATGCGAATCTCTGTGATCTTCACTTCTCAACCCCATGATCTTATGTACTAAAATGAGTGACAAATCACCTTGCGAAAAGGAAAGGGAACTTCTTTCAGTCTCTTCGATAGGTCTAAAGCTTCTTTCCGGCTGGAGAACGCTGCGAAGACCGTAGCCCCGCTTCCGCTCATGAGAACGAAGGGAGCTCCCAGGCCTTTGAGAACCGCCATAGCTTTGGGGATGGACGGCATCAGACGAAACGCCGGAATTTCCAGATCATTTCGCGCAAGTGTCGCCGCCTCCCGGATCCTCTTTCTATCAAGAAAAGAGCGCAGAATTCTAGCAATACGCCTTTCCTTTGTCAAGGAGAGGGGCCGCCCGCTCCAGGAGAGTGTCTGATAGACTTTTCTCGTATTCGTTCCCTGATCCTTCAGAAGTAACAAGAACCAAAGAAAGTGGCCGTGCGGCAACTTTTGAAGCTTTTCTCCGACGCCCCAAGCCATGGCTTGCATGGCATCTGAAAGGAAGAACGGCACATCCGCGCCAAGCTTTTTCCCGAGAGCGAAAAGTTCCTTAAGAGAGATCTTCAGCCGGAAAAGTTTTTTCATTCCCAGTAAAAAAAACGCCGCATTACTGGAACCGCCTCCAAGCCCGGCGCCCAGAGGAATGCGCTTGGTAAGTCGCACGGAGACACCGCCCAACCCGGGGAATTTCGCTTGAAGCGCCCGGTAGGCCTTGGTGATGAGATTACCTTCCCCCGTTTCGAGAGAGGAAAGGTTCGTGGTAAGCTTAAAACCTCCGGAGGTTTTTCGGATCACGATCGTATCCGCAAGCGAAATACGGTGGAAAAGCGTCAAGAGTTCATGATACCCGTCCGGACGTTGCCCGAGAATTCGCAGATGAAGATTGAGTTTGGCAGGGCTTTTGAGAACGATTTTTTTCATGATCCGTCTTCGGATTTGTGGAAATCATTTTAAACAAAAAAGCGGGAAACGGATAACGGGGAACGCAAAGCAACGCGTTTCCCGCTGACCGTTCCCCGCCTTCACGCAAAGCGCCTCCCTTCCGGGCGGCCCTTTGCTAGGACCAATCTTTTTTCTTGTGGCGGTTCCGGCGCAACTTCTTCTTGCGCTTATGCTTGTTCATCTTCTTCTTGCGCTGTTTACGAGCCCAAGGCATTGTTTCCTCCGGTTGTAAGTCGTAAGCGGTAAGTCTCTTACAACTTACCCCTTGTTGCTTTTCACTGCATTTATGGAATCACTTTATTGAGCGGATATTCGATGATGCCCGAAGCTCCGGCCTTCTTGAGCGCCGGGATCAATTCACGGACCACAGACTCGTCGATGATGGTTTCGACGTCGAGCCAGTTCTTGTCCGTAAGATTCGCGATAGTCGGTTTCTTCATGGCCGGAAGAAGGTTCAAGACCTTCCGCAAGTTCTTCTTCTCAACATTCATTTTGAGACCGACTTTTTCTTGAGCACGCATCGCGCCCTCAAGAAGCATGATGAGATTATCCATCTTATGCTTTTTCCAAGGGTCCTTGACGCTCTGTTTGTTCGCGATGAACTTCGGGATGGAAACGATCACGGTATCGATGATCTTGAGCCTGTTCGCGCGAAGGCTGGACCCTGTCTCGGTCGCCTCCACAATAGCGTCCGCAAGACGCGGCGGTTTGGCCTCCGTGGCACCCCAGGAAAATTCCACTTCTGCGGTCACTTTATTTTTTTTAAGATAACGCTTCGTGACGCCCACGAGCTCGGTCACGATCTTTTTTCCGTTCAGGTCCTTGACGCTTTTAAAAGGCGAGGTTTCGTGCACGGCCAGGACCCAGCGAACGGCATTGGAAGTGCGCTTGGAATATTGCAGCTCGCAAAGTTCCACGACCTTGGAATCATTCTCCACGATCCAGTCATGTCCGGTCAGGCCGCAATCCACAATGCCGTCTTCAACATAGCGGGACATTTCCTGCGGGCGGAAGAGGACCACCTCGATCTCGGGATCATCAATGGAAGGAATGTAGGAACGGGCATTGACATTGATCTTGAAACCGGCCCGCTTGAAGAGATTATAGGTCGCTTCTTCGAGACTGCCTTTGGGTAATGCGATCTTGAGCGTATTCATCGAGGGCGGATTCTAGCTTTTTGCGCTCAGGGTGTCAATCCTGGAGAACGCAGCTTTATTCGCCATGCTGCTTTTGGGGAAGGATCTTACGCTGGATTTTTGAGAAAACCACCAGGATCACCAGCACAAGGATCGTGGTCATCACGGCCTGTTTATAAAGTCCCAGCCCGCAGGCCAATCCGATCGCGCACGCGGCCCATATTCCTGCGGCCGTGGTGAGTCCCTTGATGCCTCCCTCCGTTGAACGGATGATCGCACCGGCGCCCAGAAACCCGATCCCGGTCACGGCCTGCGCCGCGATGCGTCCCGGATCCACGGTAGCGACTCCTTTGAAGATCTCAAAAACGTCGATGGATACGATCATCATGAGCGCCGAACCTAGGCACACGAGCGAATAGGTCTTGAAACCGGCCTCTTTCCCGTGGACCTCTCGCTCAAGGCCGATCACGGCTCCCAGCAATGTCGCCACGCACAATTTTATGGCGAAATCAATGTCCTGCGGCGTCAAGCCTAACATGATGCCAACCTCCTGTTTTATCGAATACAGAGTCCCGGATCGCCTGTCATATTAAGTTTCGACCGTTTTCCGTTTTGATAAAGTTCAAAACCCCGGCGTGCGATCATCGCCGCATTGTCCGTGCTTAACACCAACGGCGGGAACCAGACCTTGATCCCCAACGCGCCGGCGTCCCGCGTGAGTTTTTCGCGCAGATAGGAATTCGCGCTCACGCCTCCGCCGACCACGATATCGGACACGTCTTTGAATTGAGCGGCGCCGAGCGCCTTCTCGACAAGCCAGCCGATCACGGCATGCTGAAAACTCGCGGCCATATCTTTCGTGGAGGGTGCCAAGGGGTTCGGCTTCCCGGTCTTGGGGTCCCGGAACTGATAGAGCACGGCCGTTTTCACGCCGCTGAAACTGAAATTGAAACGTTTGTCCTGCTTCGGTCTTGTGAAATGAAAGGCCCGCGGGTTCCCACCCTTCGCGAGTTTATCTAGAATGGGCCCGCCGGGATAACTGAGCCCCATGATCTTCGCGACCTTGTCATACGCCTCGCCGACCGCGTCGTCAACGGTCTCGCCCAGGATATGGACCTTCCTCTTTTCGCAGAAGGTGAGCATCGTATGCCCGCCCGAAACCAGAAGCCCGACAAAACGTTGGGGTTCCTTGGCCCCGAAAAAATTGGCGACCAAGTGTGCTTCCATGTGATGGACGCCGACGATGGGAATGCCGAGTTGGTACGCGAGCGCCTTGGCGAACGCGACGCCGACCAGAAGAGAACCGATGAGCCCCGGGCCTTGGGTGACCGCGATAAGATCGAGATCCTCAGGTTTGATCCTGGCTTCACGGAGCGCTTCCTCGAACACGCATTGGATCTGTTCCATGCAATGCCGGGACGCGATCTCGGGCACCACGCCGCCGAATTTCTTGTGCCGGAAAAGACTGGAGGAAACAATGTTGGAAAGGATCGTGTCTTTGCCTCGCAGGACCGAACACGATGTTTCGTCACAGGAGGTTTCTACTCCGAGGGTCAGCATGCTGACCCTCGCGGGACTAGCCCCTCGGGACTTGTACCTCGTTTTTTAAAAAAACGAGTCCCGAGTCCCGAGTCCCCGTTTTTGTATTTTTTCACGAGCTGCGAGTCCCGAGCTTGTTAATGAGAATCTCATTAACAAGCTTTGGATTGGCCTTGCCGCCCGTTTCTTTCATCACCGCGCCGACGAGAGCGCCGAGGGCCTTTTGTTTCCCGGCCTTGAATTCCGCGACCGCGGCGGGATTTGCGGCAATGGCTTTCTCGACCGCCTTCTCGATCAGTCCCGTGTCCGAGACCTGCGTGAGGCCTTTTTCTTTGACGATCGCTTCCGCGGTCTTGCCCGTCGCCGCCATTTCCTGAAGCACGTCCTTGGCGGTCTTCCCACTCAGCGTCCCTTTTTCGACAAGACGGATCAGCCCCGCAAGCGCGTGCGGCGAAACAGCACAATGTTCGATCGTAATATTTTTCGCGTTGAGGAGAGCAAGAAGCTCATTCTGGACCCAGTTGCTCGCGAGCTTGGCGTTGGCGCCTTCGCGCACGCAGGATTCAAAATAGTTTGCCAGTTTCTTTTCCTGCACAAGCACGTAGGCGTCGTATTCCGGAATGCCGAATTCTTTGATGAACCGTTTCGCGCGTTCAAGCGGCAGTTCGGGCAAAGTCTTTCGGACCTCTTCGACGGTTTCGCGCGAGAGCGTGAACGGGACAAGGTCCGGCTCCGGAAAATAACGGTAATCGTGGGCCTCTTCTTTGGAACGCATCGAAAAGGTCGTGCCCTTGGCGTCATTCCAAAGCCGCGTTTCCTGGACGATCGTCTCCCCGTTCACTAGCGCTTCGGTCTGCCGTTCGATTTCATATTGAATGGCCTTCTGCACCATTTTGAAGGAGTTCAGGTTCTTGATCTCGACCTTGGTGCCGAATTTTTCCTGGCTCACGGGCCGCACCGACACGTTCGCGTCGCAGCGGAGGCTCCCCTTTTCCATATCGCAGTCGCTCACTTCCAGATATTGAAGAATGGCCTTGAGCGCGGTGAGGTAATCGTAGGCCTCCTGCGGGCTCCCGAGGTCCGGCTCGGAAACGATCTCAAGAAGCGGAATGCCGCCGCGGTTATAATCCACCAGGCTCCCGTCCGCGATGCCTTCATGAAGAAGCTTTCCCGCGTCCTCTTCCAGGTGCGCGCGTGTGATCCCGATCCTCCTTATTTCAAGTCCCGAGTCCCGAGTCCCGAGTCCCGTTCTTGTTTCAATATCCAGCCACCCCCGGCCGTTCACCGGCATGTCGTATTGAGAGATCTGATAGGCCTTGGGAAGGTCCGGATAAAAATAATTTTTCCGGTCGAATTTGAGCCGTTCCGCCACCTTGCAATTGAGCGCGAGCCCCACTCGTATCGCGAGCTTCAGCGCCGCCTCGTTCAAAACGGGCAGCGACCCCGGCCAGCCAAGGCACACGGGGCACGTATGCTGGTTCCCCTCCGCCCCGAATTCCGTGGAGCATGAGCAGAAGAGCTTCGACTTCGTTTTTAGCTGAACATGCACTTCTAATCCAATGACCGGTTCGTAGTTCACTGCTTATACCTCTCCATTCAACACAAAAGTAGGTGTTTTACTTTTTCCCAACCATTTGTTTTGCCAAGGCGAGCGATCGTTCGGCAAGTGCGCCGGCCTGCTCGTGAAGGTCCTCGCTTCCCTTCACGTAATTCCGGTTATTTTCCATGTCCTCGGAAGCCCATCCGCGGCTGTGTCCCACGAACGGGAACTGCGGGAAGGAAAAACCCAGTTCCCCGAAGAACATCATCATGCTCCCGGCCACGGCCTGGACATTGTCCTGCCCGCCGGTGATGATGAAAGCCGCCACTTTGTTCTGAATGAGCGTCTTGTCCGCGACGAGCGTCTGGTTTTCAATGCAATTGAACCGTTCCGCCATTTTGTAATAAAGCGAGCTCGCGTTCCCCCAGCGGATCGGCGTCGCGATCAAGACCACGTCTGCCCAGAACACGAGGGCTTCATAAACTTTCGCGAGTTCGTCCGAAGGGTCCGCCTGAGTGATCGAACAGGGCCAGAGACAGGCCTTTTCATCGATGGAATAATAGCCCTCACAGGCCTTGAATTTGAGGTCCCGCAATTTGATCATCTGCGTCTCGGCCCCTGATCTTTTGGCTTGGTCCAAGGCCGCGCTTAGCAGTTCCTCCGACGTGGAAAAACGCGGCGGTGCGTCATGGTTCATGTTCGTGGCGGAGATCCCAAGCACACGCAAAGGCCCGGACTGCCTGACATTTTCACGGCCCAAAGGACTTTGGGGATGCGGGGCATGTTTCGCTTCCGTGACGGGCTCCGGATTAATATAAAGATAGCCCCCTTCTTCTTTAAGATCATAACGGGGCACAGCGGCGGGGATCTCGGGACGCGCCTTACCGGTCTGGTGATGGAACATCCAGGCATGCCAGGGACAGACCACGTACCCTTCCGCGTTGACGGTCCCTTTTCCCAGAGGCCCGTGGGCGTGCAGACATTCGCCCGAGATGACGCCAAATTTCCCCTGACGATAAGAAAACGCCAGCTTATGCCCTTCGACTTCGACCTCCTGAAGTTCCGATTTTGCGAGTTCGCTTGTCTTCCCGACTTTAAACCATTTTTCGTTTTTCATAGGCCCTCGTCCTAATTTAAGGTGGGTTTCTTTTTATAGACGCCGGTTTCTTGCTCAAAGGCATGGGCGGCGCGAAGCATGGTGGATTCGTCGAACGGCCGGGCCATGAGCTGCATGCCGATCGGAAGACCGCCGCTGGTGAATCCGCACGGGACGGACATCGCCGGGATCCCCGCCAGGTTCGCGGGGATCGTAAAAATATCGGAGAGATACATCGCGATCGGGTCCGCGGCCTTCTCGCCGATCTTGAACGCCGCGGTGGGCGACGTCGGCGAAAGGATCACATCCACTTCCTTGAACGCTTTTTCGAAATCCTGACGGATAAGTGTGCGGACCTTCTGCCCTTTGAGATAATAAGCCTCGTAATAGCCCGCCGAGAGAACAAAGGTGCCGAGCAGAACGCGGCGTTTCGCTTCGTGACCGAATCCCCGGTCGCGCGTCTCAAAATACATTTCGCGGAGATCTTTCGCCGGGGCCCTCAAGCCGTATTCCACGCCGTCAAAACGGCCGAGGTTCGAGCTCGCCTCCGCCACGGCGACGACATAATAAACGGCGACCGAATACTCGGTGTGCGGGAGACTGATGGTTTTGATCTCGGCGCCGAGCTTCTGATAGACCTCCGCGGCCTGGCGCACGCTTTTCTCGATCTCGGGGTCAATCCCTTCAATGAAATATTCCTTGGGAAGACCGATCTTAAGGCCTTTCACATTGCGCGTGAGCGCCTGCGTAAAGTCCGGGACTTTCTCGGGCGACGAGGTGGAGTCCTTCGGGTCATGACCGCACAGGATATTCATGAGGATCGCCGCGTCTTCCACGGTCTTGGTGAGAGGACCGATCTGGTCAAAGCTGGAACCGAACGCGATGAGCCCGTAGCGTGACACGCGCCCGTAAGTGGGTTTCACGCCGACCACGCTGCAAAGCGCCGCGGGTTGACGGATCGAACCCCCAGTGTCGGACCCCAAAGCCGCAAGCGTCATGTCCGCCGCGACCGACGCCGCCGAGCCGCCGCTCGAACCGCCCGGCACGCGCTCCAGGTCCCAGGGATTCCGGCACGGGCCGAATGCGGAAGTTTCGCAGGAAGAACCGAACGCGAACTCGTCCATATTGCATTGCCCGAAAAGCGTCGCGCCCGCGTTTTTGAGTTTTGTGATCACGGTCGCGTCGTAGGGCGGCACGTGCTTCGCCAGGATCTTCGACGCGCAGGTCACTTCAGCGCCATCGATACAAATATTGTCTTTGATGGAAATGGGAACGCCACCAAGCGCGCCGGCGGCGTGAGCGGATGCCGTTTTGGAAAAACGGAGAAAGGCATTGATCTTGGGATTCAGCGCTTGAGCGCGTTTTTGGAATGCATCCAGGATCGGCTGGACGCCGTCCTTTTTCGCAATCCCGATCGCTTCTTTGAAGGTCAAGGAACAAAGGCCGGTCATCGGTGCACGATCTTGGGGACCTTGAAGAAAGGACCCTCGGTCTGCGGAGCATGTTTAAGGGCCTTGGGAGCGGCATCCGAGGGCTTCACTTCATCGGCGCGAAACACGTTCTCCATATTGAGGACGTGGCTCGTAGGCTCGACATCCTTCGTATCCAGGGCATCCAGCTTCTGGACATAGGCGAGAATAGCGCCGAGATCTTTCCCAAGTTTCTGTTTTTCTTCAGGTTTCAGATTGAGCCGCGCGAGTTCGGCGACTCTTTCAATATTGAATTCCATGGGGTCTCCTCTCAACAGGCGACGCCATTCTGCCCGAAGGCAGAGGGAGTGTCAATGGAAGGGACCGAACGGTACTTTTCTGTTTTTAGAACGCGACTTGAACGCGGCTGATGAAGGCGTTTTCGGCCGGCCGGTCCTGGGTCCCGTAAGTGGTCAAACCGCCCGTGTCAAAAAATGTTTCTTCAAAACCGGTCGAGAATTTCAGATTCCGATTGAGGTACCAGTTAAATCCCAATCCCCAACCCATCGCCCGCTGAGCGGAGCTGGATAGATTGGCAAAACGGACGAGGTTCTTCTTGTCGGCATCAAAAAAATCGGTTCGCCCGACGAGTTCGAAGGCACCCCATTTCCCTTTGCCCGGATCAAAATCGTTCCGGGGGACCACGCCGTTATAAGAAGCATTCTCGCCGGTCACCACATAAGACAACGTAAGCTCTCCACCCCTATTCCTGAACGCTGAAGTCCCCGGCTTGACACCTGTATTGCGCAGATCCTGCGTGGACTGAACGAATTCACTCATCAGTCCGAAGGGTCCGTTATAGTAATAGAGTTGAGGCGCCAAACGGAACCGTTTTCCGTCCGCTGTGGTTGTCGATGCGTAGGAGAAAAAGGTTTGCTGCCCGAACGTCTTGTAGACCGGCAAGGTGGTGGAGTGGGCCGATCCGACACTGCTGGCAAAACCCATTCCAAACCCGCTCAGCCAAGCATTCGTGCTGTATTTGAAGGGCTTCAGGAAGACCCGTCCCACAAAATCCTTATCGTCGTGGTTGTCGGTGTCATTGTTGGCATTATCCACCGCTCCGTTAAAAACACCCAGGTCATAACTCACTTTGCCATGGAAGAGCTCCCCGTGCAGGTCCGCCCCGACGTCCCGGAGCGGCACCAGGTTCGTTGCTAACGAACGCTCCGGGAAAAGAGTGACCGTATCGTTCTGAAGCCATTCCAATCCGACCGGGGATTTAAATTTACCGGCCTTGAGAGACACCGCTTCCCAGTATTTGAAATCCACATAGGCATCGAGGATCACGGGGCTCGTGGAAGGGGCGAAGTCCGGCATGAGTTTGAAATCAAAATATTTGTACAAGGTCCCTTCCAGGATCGGTCGCGCTTTTCGGATCAAGAAAGTGTTTGAAGCCGCCGGAGTACTGTCGTTCGCGTAGAACCTTCCGTCTGTCTGGATCAGTCCTTTGAGCTTAAGCAAAAAGTTGCCGTCCGGCGACTTGAGACTGAACCCTTCCTTGCCGGCCGTAATAACAGGCGCTTCCAGATTTTGTTTGAGGAGATCCGTCTGGATCTCCTGGTCCACTCCCCGCTGCCGCTTGAGCAACGCAACATCCTGTTCGAGCTGCGAGACTGAAATCCCCGGAGCTTTCGATACGATCGTCTCGAGCTGTTGGATACGTAGGTTCTGCGCCTCGATCTGTTTTTGGAGTCCCTTAACCATCTCTAAAAGCTCCGGATCACTCGCGAGAACTCTGCCCACCGGGTGGACCACCAAACTCATTCCAAAAATAATTCCGCAAATCGTTTTCGAGAGCTTCATTGATTTTCCCCTTTCGTGGTCAAATGACCTGACTTCATTAAAAAGTTCAGATTATCAATGTTTTCGTCCTCCCAATGATGCATCTTGAGGCCTTTCTGGCTGTCATTCGAAGCAAGGATTTCCAGACCCGCAATGGTGGGTAGATAGAGGCGAAAACACAGGATCCTCTCCCGTATCTTTAACAGAAAAGGTCTTAGTGATGGATCGAACGTGGCGACATGCTTCCCGAATGCAGAGAGAGTAACGGTCCCAATACCAATCAATCGAAGCATAGCGGCACCTGATTCTCTTTAATTTAAAAACAAGGGTAATCAGTGCCGTCCAAGTCGCCTTTCATGAAAAGAAAACAAAGACTTGGGCGGAGATTGGGGCCGTCCTTGTCTAGGATTTTTTAAATAGTTGACAAGGACAGAGGACTAAGACGGCTCTCCGGCTTTAGGAACCGGACGGACACGGTATTTTTTGAGGACTTTATCGGGGTGGTAGGAGGATTTCGCGATACGGAGGGCAAGCTTCCCAAGGTCCTGTTCAAAATTCAAAAAAGCGTATTGCCGAGGCAATAGCTTCGCGAAGTGGTTGTACATATATTGGTAGAGCCCCTTGAACTTCCGCCTTCCTTTCGCAAAATGGAGCGCAAACATGTCCGGCCGGATCTCTTCGCCGATCACGAACCCTGCCGCTTCTCCTTCGATATAATAGATCCCGCCGCAGAGGACCAGTTCGTCATAACGTTCAAAAGCCTCACGACACGGAAAATAATCCGTGGCCGTCTTTTCCTCCCCCACATCCTCCTGCCAGGACTCCAGGATTTTCCGCGCGTCGTCCATGCGCTCGTGCGTCAGGGGCCGGGCCTCGGGCGTGTACCGCGAAAGGAACTGGTTCAAAAGATTTTTCTGGCCGTGAAGTTTTTGCCCCTGATACGTCGAAAGTTTTTCGACCGTATAAATATAATCCGAATCGTCTTCCGAGGATTCGAAGGAAATTTTCTTTCCATCAAAGGCCGGGAGCCATTCCTCCGGGACAGGAAAAATATACTCCTCGTCCTTTAAAAGCCGTAACACGTCATCCGCCTGCTCTTTACGAATCTCCGCCGCCGGCATCAGGAACCGGCTGCCGTCGTAGGCCCTGCCGCTGATAAAGGTCCCTTCGGGGACCGTGGCCACATGGTAGTCATGGACTTCACGGAAAAGATAAAGGTTCGCGAAACTGAATTCGGAAAAGGATGAACCGGCGTTCTTCAGAGGACCGCGAAGAAGGGCTTGATGTTCCAGTCCGAGCTTTTCGAAGATCATGGTGGCCCGCTCAGAAAGACGTTCCTATTTTTTCCATTTGATCGAACAGCCAACCGCGTGTTTCTGGTCCGCGGACACGGGTTTTCCCGCGAGCACTGCGTCCACCGCGGCACGGACATCCTTGCCGGTCACCGGCACTCTATTCCCAGGGCGGGCATCGTCATACTGGCCCCGGTACACAAGCTTCCGGTCCTTGTCAAAAAGAAAGAAGTCCGGTGTGGCGACCGCGGTGTAGGCCTTCGCCACTTCCTGGGTCCCGTCAAAAAGAACAGGAAACGTAAAACCTTCGCTTACGGCCATCTGTTTGAGACTTTCCGGACTATCCTCCGGATAGGCACCGGGATCATTTGAGCTGATCCCGACGATCGCAAGTCTTTTGCCTGCGTAATCTTTGGCAAAACTCACAAGATTCTTGCGGATATGTTTCACGTAGGGACAGTGCCGGCACAGGATCACGACCAGAAACGCTGTCTGGTCCTTGAAATCATCGCGTCGGACGATCTTTCCGGTCACAACGTCCGGGAGCGCAAAATCCGGGGCCTGGCTCCCCATGGCGAGAAGTCCTTTTTTCCCTTCCGTGCTGGCTACCGCCCGCGCCGCCGGAACGGCTGTAACACCGGCTGCGATCGTGACCACGGCGATCAGGACCGTAAAATAGAAAAAACGTGTCGTGTTCATCGTCTACCTCTTTTCGTTTTTTGAAAATCCCCTACCAAATCATTTCACCGGAAGGATTAACCGGCCCTCATTGGATACTTATCATTTCATTGCCTGTCTTCGGGTTTAGTAACTTTGTCTTTTTTCTCGAATTTCGGCCTGCCCGCAGGCAGGCAATCAGAGCCGCAGCACCCTCCGCCCTTTTTGCCCGAAAAATAACGCAACGCGAGAAGAGCGGCCAGAGCCACAACGCCTAACGCAACGGCTTCATTGGTTTCCATATTTTCTCCTTAAAACGGGACTAGGGACTAGGGACTCGTTCCTCGAACATTTTTTTCAAGTCCCGAGCGACGAGTAACGAGTCCCGGGTTTATTTATTCAAACCCCAAAAGCCGGCCACCTTGATAGACCACAAAAGAAGCCGACCATGCGAGCCCGGTCATGTAAAGGATCATGAAGAACATCCATCCCCAGGATCCCGTCTCGCGTTTTACGATCGCAAAGGTCGAAAAACACTGGCAGGCCAGCACGTAAAAAACCATAAGAGAAAGCGCCACGAGCGGCGTGTAAGCGAGCTTCCCGGTCACGGGCGAACGCTGCTCTTGAAGCGCACGGATGAGACCGTCGGTCATCCCCCCGCCCTGAGCCTCGACGTGATGCACGATCGCGAGCGTGCTGATCAAAAGTTCGCGCGCCGCGAACGAAGCCACGATCCCGATCCCGATCTCCCAGTTGAAACCCAAAGGCCGGATCGCCGGCTCAATGGCTCTCCCAAGGGATCCGGCATAACTTGACCGAAGTCGAAGATCTTTTTCTTCGTGCTCGATCGCGCTAAGACGTTTCTGCAAAGCTTCCCCGCTAAGTGTTACCGATGCCTGCTGCTTCACGGATTCAAAACGCGTTTGGGCTGCGGGATCTTTCGGATAACTCACGAGGAACCACAGCACGATCGACAAAAAGAAAATGATACTGCCCGCCCGGGTGATGAATTCCTTGGCGCGGTCCCACATGGTACCCAACACGGTCTTGAGATGCGGGATACGGTAAGGCGGCAGTTCGAACACGAACGGCATCCGGTTCCCCTTGAGGAATGTTTTTCTGAAAAGCGCGGCGATCCCCAGTCCGGCTCCGATGCTCAAGAGATAAAGCCCGAGAAGCGTCAGCCCTTGAAGATGCAAAAGATGGAACACGTGAATGTTCGGGATGAATGCCGCGATCAAAAGCGTGTAAATAGGAAGCCGGGCGCTGCAACTCATCAGAGGCGCCACGAGGATCGTCGCGAGCCGGTCGTTCCGGTCCTCGATCGTGCGTGTCGCAAGCACCCCGGGAACCGTGCATGCAAAGGAACTCAGGAGCGGCAAGAACGCTTTCCCGTTCAGTCCCACTTTTTTCATGAGTTTGTCGAGCACGAACACCGCCCGTGCCATGTAACCCGTATCTTCAAAAAGCGCGATAAAAAAGAAAAGCAGGAAGATCTGCGGCAGAAAAACGATCACATTCCCGACGCCCGCGATAATACCGTCTACCACAAGGCTTCGAAGAGCTCCCTCCGGCAGCCATGCCTGGGCGAAACCGCCCATTTTTTCTATGACCCTGGAAAGAAGATCCATGGGCGCCTGAGCCCAGGAGAAGATCGACTGGAAGATGACACCCATGATCACGATGAAAATTCCAAGACCCCAAACGCGATGCGTCAGGATTTTGTCCAGCCGATCCGAAAAAGCCGGGACCTTGTGGGACGCCCTTCGAACGACCCGGGTGCAGAGATCATCGATCGCCCGGTACCGGCATTCTGGTTCCACGGAAGTCCAGTCGATCCCGTTCTGTTTGAGTGAGGACCGGACACTCAAAATCTCTGTTCTCAAAAGATCCCCGGTTTTTATGTCTTTGAAAAAAGGGCTCCGGAAGAGCCGGTCCGGTAAAAGCCTTAGGGCCTCTCCAAAAACAGCTCCCGGACGGTCCCTCAAACGACTTTCGATCAGAGCCACGATCTTATCAAGTTCGTTCTTTAATCCCTCGGGTAAGAACGGCTCCAGAGAGAACTTCGCCGGTCGAGCGACTGGCTCGAGGAGCATCAGCGCGATCGTCTGCTGAAGTTTTACGATCCCTTCACGCTCCATGCCAACGGTCGCCACGCAAGGAGTCCCGGTGAGTTCTGATAATTTTTCGAGATCGACCACCGTTCCGTTCTTTTGGGCCATATCCCACATATTCAGTACGAGGATCACGGAGAGCCCGGTTTCCAGAACTTGCGTCGCTAAATAAAGATTCCTCTCGAGATTATTGGCGTCCAGGATCACAAGCACAAGGTCCGGAGGCGGCGTATCCTTTCTTATCCCCAACAAGACATCATGGACGACCTCTTCGTCCAAAGAACGCGGCAAAAGGCTATAAGCGCCCGGAAGGTCCAGCACTGAGATCTCTTCGCCTCCGGGAAGCTGCATCCGACCACTTCGCTTCTCGACCGTCACGCCGGGATAATTAGCCGTACTGTGACGGAGACCGGTCAGGGCGTTAAAGATCGTGGTCTTTCCCGTGTTCGGATTCCCGACCAGAGCGATCTCCCTGCGTTTTGTTATCGGATCATTTCCCGTCGTCATTTTTATCCTTTTGAACAAGTATTTTTGCGGCATCCTGCTTACGGATCGAAAGGCTGTACCCCCGGAGCACGACCTCCATGGGATCGCCCAGCGGCGCGAAACGCTTCACCAGGATCCTTGTGCCATGGACGAGGCCGAGCTCTTTCAGACGGTAGTGAAGATCTTCTTCTCCTTGATAGCCCTGGACAACACCCCGCTCCCCGGCCTTGAGTTGATCGAGTGTCGTACGATTCATTTCCGGCATTTTCTGCAAAGCCCCACAAGTTGATGACAATGGTGCTCTAATTTAAAACGGTACTTTTCCGCAACGCGGCGCTGTGCCTTCTCGATCTGGGGATCCTTGAACTCCACGACCTTCGCACACTCGCGGCAAATCAAATGATCGTGGTGGGCCCTGGAACACCCGCATTCATAGTAAGTATCACGACTTGTCCGGAAGCTCTGCGCAACGACACCTGCCTCGAGAAGGATCGGGAGATTCCGGTAAACCGTGTCCCTTGAGACCTTCAACCCCTGCTTTCTAAGGCAGGAAACGAGGATATCCACGTTGAAATGCCCGCGCTGACGCTTGATCCCCTCGATCAGTTTGAGCCGCTCCCCGGTCAGACGGCACCCCTTGCTCCGGATAAAACCTTCGAATTCTTTTTGATTTTTGACCACAGGGAAAGAATCCTCTTATTAAGATTAAGTCTGAATAAGAAAGAGTGTAGCGGAAAGGCCGCAGGATGTCAACAGAACCTAGGCTAATTTTTCGGCCATGCGGGATCGGACAGTTTCGCTCAATTTTGAGAAATCGCCGGGCCCGAGATGGGCCGTCTCGACAGGCTCCAGAACGGTCAGGTTGCAAAAAACCTTGGACTTCATGACCCAATCTCCTTTAGGAATCGCATGCCTCGTTCCGTCGATGACGACCGGAAGAACCGGAACTTTTTCGGAAATGGCCAGTTTGAAGGCCCCGGCCTGAAAAGGGTTCATCTCCTCCGTTTCGCTGCGCGTCCCCTCCGGGAAAAAGAGAACGGACATTCCCGACCGGAGATATCGGATCGCCTCCCGGTAAACGTCGCGAATACTGGCCCGGTCGTTGCGTTTCAGACGGATGTGTTTGCAAAGTCCGAGGCACCATCCCAAAAAAGGAATACTAAAGAGACTTTCCTTCGCCACCCACTTGAACTGAAGGCGGAGCTGATACAGAACCGCGATGTCCGCCAAACTTTGGTGATTGGCCACGATCACGTAGGTGCGTTTGGGGTCCGCATTCCCGAGACCGTTCACCTTCAGTTCCCAATACGGACTTAGGCCGATCACGGCATTTGACCACCAGAAACACTGCCGGTGCAGGATCTTTCTTTGTTTGTCAAAAGGAAAACAAACGGCCAGCAGGACCAGCTGGACCCCATAAAGAAGCATGATCAGCAAAACACTGCTAACCCAAAAAAAAATAGATAGTAAAGCGTTCAGCACAGGTTTCTTAGAGACGATGGAGGATCATGAAAAAAATGGTAAGACTCAAAGCTGTGAGAATGGCTCCGAGGATCCGGGTATTCCGGATTTCGCGCGGTTCATTGATCGGGGCCACCTTCCAGTTGAAGCGTTCCATGATCCATTGATAAAGGCCTATCGACCGCTGGGGCCAAACAACCGACAAAACACCCACAACGAGACCCAGACAACCGATCCCGAGAAAAACAAGTTTCGCGGACATGAAACAGCAACCCATCAGCGGACATTTCACAAGCGGACATTGCATATTTTTCTCCTTTCGATCTGGTGCTGCCACGCGGAAACCTCCGCGCAACTTCAAATCCTTTCGACAGCGTCTGGCGTTCAGGAGATAGGGTATAGGAAAATCACGGCTGCCTCAATGCCAAACTCTTTCTATCCTCTATACCTCCAAACCCAACACCCTATTTTGTGTCTTCCCACGCGCTACGATAACCATTCACGGATTCGACGTAGCGGAGCAGGTCTTCGAAAAAGGCGTGGTTCGAGAGCGTTGCGCTGTCCCCGATCATGATGAGCTTGCGCTTGGCACGCGTCATGGCGACGTTCATGCGGCGCGTATCGGTCAAAAAACCCAGTTCCCCTTCCCGGTTGGAACGAACCAGCGAAACGATCACCGCTTCTTTTTCCCGGCCCTGGAACGCATCCACGCTGTCGATCTCGAGCGCCGCCAGATCTCCCGGATCACCTTTTTCGCCCAGGATCATCCCCGTCAGAAGCTTCACCTGCGCGCTGTAGGGACTGATGATCGCGATCTCCTCCGGCGGAACACCGGCTTTGATCAGACGGCCCAGCTCCTTCACCACAAGCCTCGCCTCCTGGGAATTATAACGGCTCTCGGTCCCTTCTTCGACCTCTTCTTCATACCCAAGTCCTGCCGTGTCCAGAAAAACAATGGGCATTCCATCCAGTTCTCCGGCCTTCACATTCGAAAGATCTTTCAGTTCGTGTCTCGCGACCGAAGGATCGGCTGTGAGCGTGTTGTCGTAGAATTTCCGGGAGGAAAAATCCATGATGTTCTCATGCATCCGGTATTGCCGCTCCAGCCGCACCTTGAACTTGGCGTCCAGGACTTCATGCAATCGCTCGAAAAGCGTGAAACCCAGACCTTGTTCATCGGGCCGCGACCGGAAGACCGTCGGTGGAAGCTGACAATGATCCCCTGCCAGAATGACCTTGCCCCCATGACGCATCGGGATCCAGGTCGCGGGTTCGATCCCCTGCGTCGCCTCATCCAGGATCACCCAGTCGAAGGTCTTGGCGCGAATGAGCGGATCACCGCAAACCGTATGCGTCGCCACGACCACGTCGGAAGCATTCCAAACTTGTTTGAAGATCTGCGTCTTAAGATCGCGGATATCGTCGCGAAGCCTGTTCACTTCGTTGCGCATCTCGTGACGCTCTTCCCACGACATGACGCGCCGGTCCTGTCGCCTTTCCTTTTGACGGGCAAACTGTTCGAGTTGTGTCTCATGAGCGTCGATCATTTTCGCGTAGGGATGCGCAGCAAGCTTATAACTCAAGGTATGTTCACGGACCCGCTCGATGATGCGCGCCGGATGGCCGAGACGCGTCACGGGGATCTTTTTTTTCACGAGGCACTCCACCAAGTGATCGCATGCGGCATTGCTCGGAGCAGAAACCAGAACGGCCTGGCCTTTTTGAAAAGCCTGATAAATGATTTCGGTCAACACCCGCGTTTTTCCGGTTCCCGGGGGTCCGTGGATGAGCAGCACATCTTCGGTCTCAAGCGCCATCGCGACAGCTTTTTTCTGGTCCTCATTGAGTGTCGGATCAAAATTCCGGAATACTTCCTCAGAGATCGGGTCCCCCGGAAGTGGCTTTTTGAGACCGAGACTGATATCCCTGAGCCGGGCGACCCTGGAGTGTTCCGCGGTACGCGTCATTTGCAGAGCTTCATACATGCGTTGGTACGTGGTGCGGTTCTCGGAAAGACTGAGCTGGTAACTTTTTTCACTTTCGACCCATCCCGGGATCCTGCCGCTGAAAGCGACTGTGATGCTGGAACGGTCTTTTTCATAGACCGTGCCGGCAGGACAATCCTCCGGGGACGTCTGGAAACCGGAAAGTGAAACAACGTCGCCGGGACTTAGAGAATAACGCGGCAAGGGTCGGCCGTTCTGAAGCGCGAAGGTAAGAAGCTTCTGGCCTGAAGGATTGTAATGAGTTTCCAGAAGATCAAGCCGGAAAATCGCTTTGCCTTTTTTTTCACGCTCTTCGGGTTTACGATCCAAGAAATCCGTTTTGAAACGGCTTTGTTCTTCGCGCTCTTCATCGCGAAGAAGACGTGTCAGACGGAGAAAATGCTTTTCGATGACGGCCTCATCGCCGACCCAGATCCTCCGCTCCTCTTTTTTCTCGACCCTCGGAGGGAGAGACGCGTGGACTTTTTTCAGGCGTTTCTTGGGTTTGTCGCGATAAGTATGGGACATGAACGCTCTTGGCCCTATTCTCCGAGGATCTTGACGATCACGCGCTTCCGGCGGCGGCCGTCGAACTCGGCATAAAAAATGCGTTCCCAAGTTCCGAAATCAAGACGGCCCTTCGTGATGGCGACCACGACCTCGCGACCGAAGAACTGGCGTTTGACGTGGGCATCGCCGTTGTCCTCGCCGGTCCGGTGATGGCGATACCCCTTGAGATCGTAAGGCGCCATTCGCTCGAGAAAATCGTCGAAATCCTGGATCAGACCCGGTTCGTCGTCATTGATGTAAACGCTTGCGGTAATGTGCATGGGATTGACAAGGCAAAGACCTTCCTGGACGCCGCTTTGGGTGACCGCGGCTTCGACTTGCGGCGTGATATTGATGTAATCGCGTTTTTTCTTTGTCTCGAACGTGAGATATTCGGTGTGAGTTTTCATGGTTTACCTCCTCGATAAAGGAACGTGGGTAATCTATTCCCAATACCAATCAATCGAAGCCTAGCTGAGATTGGGACTATACTGATTACCATTAATTTTAAATAAAAATCAGTATGCCACCCATTTGAGAAATAAATTCAAGACAAGGATAGTCCCTATCCTTATTAATTTCAACGAAGTTGAAATTGGGGCAACCCTTGTCCCAACCCTGTAAAAACTTAAGGGTGGTTGGGACTATACTGATTA
>PLLJ01000037.1 GCA_003140935.1 Candidatus Omnitrophota bacterium | reverse complement strand
CTTCCGAATCCGCACCGGTGAGATCGGAAAAATAGCGATCGGATGACGACATTAGCTTGAAAAGTTCATCCCGGTCCTTGTCTTTTGTTTCATTTCTCAAAGGCTGACAAGAACCGCCCCAATCTCCGCCCAAGTCTTTATTTTCTTTTTATTAAGGGTGACTTGGACGGCACTGACTACCTTTGTTTTCTAAATTAAAGAGAGTCAAGTGCCGCTTTGCTTCGATTGATTAGAATTGGGACGGTCCCAAAATCGCCTCCCCTAGTGATCGAGAAGTACCCCTTCTCGTCCTGACTGTCATTCATTTAAAAAATTAATGATGAGGTCAGGGCTGTCCCAATCAACCCTTGTATTTTCAAGATGATTGGGACGCGGGGCCGGGACTTTTTACTCGTTGGGGTGGCCTGGTTAGCTGTCCGGATTTGCTACGAGCTATGGGTTTTCAGATTCGAGGATTTTCGGGAGCTCAGCGGTCAACTTATTTAATTCCTGGGCCCTGATCTGGATCAGTTTTATGAGGGCGTTCTTTTTTACTTCGTTATTAAAGATTTCGGGTTTAAGCAGGTCGGCCGCCGCTTGTGAGATTTCGGAAAGCGGGCCGGGGAGCTCGTAAGAAAAAGTACTTAAAAGAAGATTGTGGACACGTTCTTTTTCGATGGCATCTTCGGCTCTGAGCGCCGCAAAAGCAAGCTCGACCCCTTCCACAGCCAATGCCGTCTGGTTCACCAGCATTTGAAGAAGATGCAACCGTTCGGGATCCATGAACGGGGTTTTTTCTTTAGGGAATATCCCAAGCACTCCAAGGGTTCTTTCCAATCCGACGAGGGGAAGGTAAAGTCCTTGCGATGCCGGGAGCGTGTCGCTTCCTTGCCCCGCCATTTTTTTGTGTTCGTAGGCCCATTGCGCCACGGCCCTTTCGTTGGGAAGCAATCCGTGTCCTTCCAGCTTATCAAAACGCGGCAGCAATTCTTTTTTGGGGGAAGGAGTGAAGATAACAACCGGCAGTTTAAAATAGATCCGGACATGATGAATCAGAGCCTGAAAAAGGCCATCCGGAGTCGATGTCTTGGCAAGGTCCTGCATCAGCTCGTAAAGGATGCGATTGCGGTCTTCCCGCATACGCATCGCAGCTGTTTGTTGCCGTAGGCGGTCCGTTAAGCCACTGATTAAGAAACTCATGGAGACCATGGCAATGAACGTGAAGACGTCTTGGCTGTCAGAGAGCGTAAAAGAATAAAAAGGTCGTGTGAAAAAATAATCGAACAAAAGAACACTCAGCAGAGAGGCGATGATCGAAACGCGTTTCCCGTAACGGAAAGCGATCCAGACAACCCCCAGCAAATAGATCAAAACAAGATTGGCAGGTTCCAGATAGCGGGATAATGGGACATTGATCCCCGTGCAGAGAGCCACGATACCCAAAGCAAAAAAGGCGTTTTTCCATGAGAACGGTTTTAAAGACGCTGCAGAGGACAGAGGCGCAGGGGTCGTCTGCCTTTCCCCGCTGATGACATAAAGATCGATCTCCCCGCATTTGCGCGCAAGATCATTCACGATGGAACCGGATATCCATTCCTGTAGCCTTGTTCTTTTAGGTTTTCCGATGATAAGTTTCGTAATGTTATTGGCTCTTGCATACGCGATCAGCTCGTCACTGACATCTTGCCCGCTTAAAGTCACGACCTCAGCCCCCATTTTTTCCGCAAATCGTAACATCTCCAAAGCTTGCTTTTTCTCTACCTCCGTATGCCGTAAAGAAATAGACTCAACATAAGCGACAGTCCAGGGCGCTCCGATTTCGGAAGCGATGCGCTTGGCGGCCCGGATCAGGTTTATCGCGGAAGGGCTTCCGCTGACACAAACTAGGAACCGTTCCCCGACATTCCAGATTTTCGAAATGGAGTGGAGTCCTTTGAAGCTGCGCATCTGAGCGTCTACATTCTTCGCGGTATACCGGAGTGCCAATTGGCGCAGCGCGATGAGATTTCCGGGCTGGAAAAAATTTTGCGCAGCGTGCTCGGCTTGCGCGCCGAGATAGACCTTTCCTTCTTTCAAGCGCTTGAGAAGGTCTTCGGAAGGGAGATCCACCAGTTCCATCTCTGCTGCTTTTTCAATGAACGTATCAGGGACCGTTTCACGAACGGTCACGCCGGTCACCTGGGTCACGATATCATTTACGCTTTCACAATGTTGGACGTTTAAAGTGGTATAAACGTCGATCCCGGCGTTAAGCAGTTCCTCGACATCCTGCCAGCGTTTTAAATGGCGGGAGCCGGGAGCATTCGTGTGAGCCAGCTCGTCGACAAGGATCAAGGTGGGATTCCTTTTTAACGCCGCATCGATATCAAATTCAGGGAGGTCGACATTCTTATAAGAAACTATTTTGCGGGGGAGAACTTCCAATCCTTCTAGGAGGGCCTCGGTTTCAGCTCGCTTGTGAGTTTCGACATAGCCGACGATGACATCGATGCCTTCTTTTTTCCGGTGCCTCGCGGTCTCAAGCATGGAATAAGTTTTTCCGACGCCGGCCACAGCGCCAAAAAAGATTTTGAGTTTTCCGCGATGGGCTTCTTCGGCCTGAGCGCGTTTTAAAAGTTGATCCGGGTCCGGTCTATTTTCCATGCCTCATCTCATCGATCTCTCCATGATTCGACTCAAGATTGACCTTCAGGACATTCACCACAGATTCACCGATTATACCAAACAAACGTCCCTGCGTGGGCCGGTTACTTGCGCTCAGGGCTCCGATCGAAAAAAAAGAAACAAAATCTGAGCTGAACGATACTCTGCATGGCGATCTGTCTAAACTGCCGCAAGGGTCAAATGTTCCACGATCGGTCCAAGCGCCAGCGCCGGGAAAAAGGTCAAGGCCCCGACAAGGATCACGATGCCCACAAGAAAGAAAATAAAAAGCGGCGTATGAGTCGGAAGAGTCCCCGAACTCACCGGAACAATTTTCTTCTTGGCAAGAGAGCCGGCGATCGCAAGGATGGGAATGGCCAGCCAGTAGCGCGCGAAGAACATGCAGATCCCAAGGATCGTGTTATAAAAAATATTATTGGCACCCAGACCCGCGAAAGCGCTTCCATTATTGTTGCTTGTCGATGAAAAGGCATAGAGCACTTCGCTGAATCCATGGATGCCCGGATTGAAAATGTTGGCTTTTCCTCCGGGGGCCACCACTGCAATCGCCGTTCCCAAAACCGCAAGGATCGGCGGGATCAAGATCATGATCGAGGCCATTTTCATTTCGTAGGATTCGATCTTCTTGCCCAGATATTCCGGCGTCCGGCCCACCATCAATCCTCCGACAAAAACGGCTACAATGACAAAGGCAAGCATCCCGTAAAGACCGGATCCCACGCCTCCATAGACCACTTCCCCCAGCTCCATCAGCCACATCGGAACCAAACCTCCCAGTGGCGTAAAAGAATCATGCATGGAGTTGACCGAACCGTTGGAAACAGCGGTCGTGGCCGAAGCCCATATCGTGGAGCTCACGATTCCAAACCTGGTTTCCTTGCCCTCCATGTTTCCTCCCGGCTGAAGCGCGGTCGCGGATTGATCAATACCCATCTTCGCCAGAAGAGGATTACCCGTTTGTTCGGAATGCGTACAAACCCAGAGCAGCGGCACGAAAATAATGGTCATCGCGATCAAAAGCGCCCAGCCCTGCCGCGTGTCCTTGACCCTGTAACCAAAACTACAACAAAGCGCTGCTGCGATCAAAGTAAGCGAGAGCATTTCAACAAAATTAGAAAATGGTGTCGGATTCTCAAGCGGATGCGCGGAATTCGCATTGTAATAACCGCCGCCATTGGTTCCGAGTTGTTTGATCGCGATTTGAGAAGCTACCGGCCCCACGGCGATCACCTGTTCTGTGAGCATTGCTTTTTGCGTTTTGGGCTGTCCTTTTTCATCCAGAACCGGTTTGCCATCCTTGTCCGTCACCGGTTGATCATAGCTCGTAGGCTGCACAAGAGATGCCTTGGGAGAAGGCTTGAAAGTTTGGGGTACACCTTGCGAGACTAAAAGAGTCGCCGACACAATAGAAAGCGGCAGCAAGATGTAAAGCGTGCTGCGGACAAGATCCATCCAGAAATTGCCGATATTTTCCGTTTGCTTGCGAATAAAACCGCGGATCACGGCAAAAAGAACGGCGATACCGCTCGCAGCGGACACAAAGTTTTGGACACCCAGAGCGATCATTTGTGTAAAGTAACTCAGGGTACTCTCGCCGCCATAGCCCTGCCAATTCGTGTTGGTGGCAAAACTGATGGCCGTATTGAACGAAGAATCTGCCGACACCGCGGCCATGCCCATGGGATTGAGAGGCAGAATATTCTGCAGCCGTTGGATGGCATAGACCACAAAAATTCCCAGGGCATTGAACGCCATAAAAGCAACCGCATACGTCTTCCAATTCATTTCGGCGCGTGCAGGATTCACGCCGCAAACCTTATAAATGAAAGACTCCGCAGGCTTGAACCAGCGGTTCGCCCTGGATTCTCCTTCCATCACTCGGGCCATGTAAATTCCAAGCGGTTTGGCGAGCAAGAGCAACACCGCCATATAAATGAAACATTGAATATAATCGTTCGTACTCATTTTTTCACCTCATCCAGATCAAGATTCACTTTTAAAACATTCACCGCCGGCTCTCCCAGCAGCCCAAGAAAACGTCCTTGGGTATTTTTTTCAATGATCTTTTTTATTTTGTCTTCAGATATTCCTCTTATCCTGGCAATTCTCGAAACCTGATAATAGGCCCCCGCCAAACTGATCTGCGGATCAAGCCCGCTTCCTGAAGCAGTCACAAGATCCACGGGGACATGCGCCTGATGAGAGGGGTCAGCGTCTTTCAATGCCTTGGCCCGGTCTCCCACGGCTTTGAGATAATCCGCATGCATGGGACCGTAATTCGATCCGGAAGAAGAGGAAGCATTAAAGGCCGGCGAGGTTGCTGAGGGACGTCCCCACAAATATTGAGGGGCATCAAAAGGCTGGCCGATGTGCTCGGACCCAACAGCTTTTCCATTTTTTAAAATCAGGCTCCCTTCCGACTGGTTCCTAAAAAAAACTTTGGCGATTCCCGTCACAGAAAGCGGATAAAGGACCCCTGTGATCAGGGTTAGCAACACAAACGAGAATAAAGCGGGTCGGATCTGTTCACGTATCATGGTCTTTCCTCCTATGGATCGAAACTTCAAGTTTCGATCCGTTTATGGCCCTGAGACATCAGTCTCAGGGTTAGGTCAAATGTAGTGCAACAAGCAGCATGTCAATCAGCTTGATCCCGATAAACGGCGCAATAATGCCGCCGATCCCGTAAATAAGAATATTGTCACGCAGCAGGCGGCTTGCAGGCATGGGTTTATACCGTATGCCACGAAGCGCGAGCGGAATCAGAGCGACAATAATGATTGCGTTAAAAATGATCGCCGAAAGCACCGCGCTTTCGGGCGACGCGAGATGCATGATGTTGAGTTTCCCCAGCACGGGGTAGGTGCTCACAAATGCCGCGGGAATAATTGCGAAATATTTGGAAACATCATTCGCAATGCTGAAAGTCGTGAGAGACCCGCGCGTCATGAGCAATTGTTTTCCAATCTGCACGACTTCGATCAGTTTCGTGGGATTGGAATCCAGATCCACCATATTGCCCGCTTCTTTCGCGGCCTGCGTTCCCGTGTTCATTGCGACCGCGACGTCGGCCTGTGCAAGCGCGGGCGCATCATTGGTACCGTCGCCCGTCATCGCGACCAGTCGTCCGCCGGACTGCATATCACGGATCAATTTAAGCTTGGTCTCGGGGGTTGCTTGAGCGAGGAAGTCATCCATGCCCGCTTCGGCTGCGATCGCGGCTGCAGTGAGGGGATTATCTCCCGTGATCATGATGGTTTTGATCCCCATGCGGCGGAGTTCCGCGAAGCGTTCTTTGATGCCGCCTTTGACTATGTCTTTGAGCTGGATTACACCCAGGACACGGCTGTGTTCTGCCACGACGAGCGGCGTTCCGCCTCCTTTTGAGATCGAATCAATATTGGATCGCAGGTCCGCCGGGAAAGAACCGCCTGATTTTTGGACATAAGCCTCGATCGCGTCCGAGGATCCTTTGCGGATCTCACGGCCATTCCCGAGATCCACACCACTCATGCGGGTCTGTGCGGTGAATGGAATAAAAGTTGCTCCCAATTCATGGATCTTGCGCTCCCGGATCCCGTATTTTTCTTTGGCAAGCACCACGATACTCCGGCCTTCCGGTGTTTCATCGGAAAGTGAAGCGAGTTGCGCGGCATCGGCCAATTCTTCTTTAGTGACGTCTTGCGCCGGAATAAAAGCCACGGCCTGGCGGTTCCCAAGCGTGATGGTCCCTGTTTTATCAAGAAGCAACACATCCACATCGCCTGCCGCTTCGACCGCGCGTCCGGACATCGCGATCACATTGGCTTGGATCATGCGATCCATGCCTGCGATGCCGATCGCGGAAAGAAGGCCGCCGATCGTGGTGGGGATCAGACACACAAGAAGCGCCACAAGCACCGTGACCGTCACCACCGTTCCCTTGCCGGCAGTCACGACACTATAAATGGAATAAGGCAGGAGCGTTACAGTGGCCCAAAATAAGACGATCGTAAGCGCGGCCAGCAAAATATTAAGTGCGATCTCGTTCGGAGTTTTCTGCCGTTTGGCACCTTCCACCATGGCGATCATCCGGTCCAGGAATGTTTCGCCGGGATTGGAGCTGATCCGGACCACAAGCCAATCCGATAGAACGCGCGTTCCGCCGGTCACTGCGCTCCGGTCCCCGCCGGCTTCACGGATCACAGGAGCGCTTTCTCCGGTGATCGCACTTTCGTCCACAGAAGCCACCCCTTCGATGATCTCTCCGTCCATGGGGATGAAGTCTCCGGTTTCGACGAGGACTACATCTCCTTTGTGAAGGGTCGCTGCCGAAGCAGTTTCATATTTGGCGCCATAGTGTGGTTTGGATAACTTTTTGGCCGGCGTATCCTTGCGGGCTTTTTTGAGATTCGCGGCCTGTGCTTTCCCTCGTCCTTCCGCCATGGCTTCGGCAAAATTGGCGAAAATCAGCGTAAACCAAAGCCAGAGTGTAATAGCTAAAATGAAGCTGGCACTTGCCTCGCCATGCCCCCTTAGTGCCTGAAAATAAAGTCCGGTAGTCAAAATGCTCCCTATGAAAACCACAAACATCACCGGATTTTTGATCTGGTGCCGGGGATCCAGCTTTTTCAAAGAATCCATAGCTGCCGGAACCGCTATTGCCGGGTCAAATAAGGATCTTGCTTTGTGTGTACTCATGCTTTCACTCTCCTTTAATCTTTAACAAGAAATCCAACGGCAAGGTAAGCCGCTAAGACAAAAACAACTTCCACGCCGAGCCAGTAAAAAGCTTTATTAAAATATCTCTGGTTTGAGGAGCGCAATAAGAAGATAAATAAACAAACCCACGGAAACGATGCTGCCAATCCAGTAAATCAATGGCATAAACTCCCCCTCAAATTTTGTCGCACAGAACAATAAAACCGATCGTGAGAACCAGAAATCCGATCATCATTCCTAGCATTAATAGATCCATGATGGGCCTCTTTTTCGCCTTGGGTTAAGAAGGCAATCGTTCCTCTATTTGGTGCAATTTATCTTTGGTATCTTTCAGCATAGCTTCCTGCCGTTTTTCTTCAGACCGTATCTGTTCTGTTTTTTCGATATTGTTCTTGACCTGTTTTTGCAATTGCTGTAATTCTTCTTTCGCTTCTTCAGTGGAGATCTGTTTTTCTTCCTTTTCCTCAACGATCGGTCTCATGGGGCCGGCCAGCAATGGCGTACATAGCCCAAAGGCTAAAAAGCTGATGAAAACATAGAACGTGATATAACCGCTTTCTTTCATAATCCACCCAACCTTTTCGTTTTTTATCTTATTTTAAAAGGAACAATCCTATAACAAGATAAGCGCTTAGCAAAAACGTTACCGTAACGCCCGTCCAATAAACCATCCCGTCTTTCATATAAGATCCTCCTTAAAGGATTTCGGTGATTTGTAACTTCCGAATTAACTTTAGATCCAAAACCAAAAGACAACAAGTCAAGAAGACGTCAAAAATAGGGCGAGTGTAACCAATGGGGTCGTAGGGAGTTATGGCTCTGAGCGAAGACGATAGCCAATGCCAGGTTCGGTCAGTATATAGAAGGGACGGTTCGGGTCGGTTTCGATCTTGCTGCGTAAATTGCTCATGGTTACGCGTAAAAGGTGTGCGACGCCCTCCAAGTCTTCTGTTTTGTTCCAAACCGCCTGTAAAAGATGACGGTGCGTGACCACTTTTCCGGAGTTCAGGACAAGCACTTTGAGGACATCATATTCCGTAGGTGTTAATTTTACCGGCTGATCTTTAATACAAATAATGCGCTTGGAAAGATCCGCGGTCAATTTCCCGACCTTCAAAACCTGAGCTTCTTCCTGAGGCAATAAACGTCTCATGACGGCGCGTAATCGGGCCAATAATTCGCCTGAACTGAAGGGTTTCGTTAAATAATCATCGGCTCCGGCATCCAGGGCCGCGATCTTGTCCGCTTCTTGTTCTCGGACGGACAGAATAACAATAGGGATCTGGGACCTTTTCCGGATCTCGCGAGTGACTTCAATGCCATCCATGTCCGGCAGCCCGAGATCAAGGATCAAGGCATCGGGATGGTCCGCGACAGAATTTTGCAAAGCCTCCTGGCCTGTGGCCGCTTCGAAAACCTGGAAACCCTGGGCATGGAGCGTGGTTTTCAGGAAACGACGAATGGATTTTTCGTCATCCACGATCAGGATACGTAACGCATCAGGTTTGGTCATTTAGCGTTCGCCTTTTTCAGGAATATGAGGAAAGGGCAAGGATACGACGATCCGGGTACCTTCGTTCAGCCGGCTTTCAACCCGGATCTCTCCTTGATGGGCTTCCACGACGCCCTTGCAAATCGCCAGCCCTAACCCGGTCCCCGGAACTTTATGACTGTGCTCGCTTCGGAAAAACTTATCAAAGATACGGTGCAGATCTTTGGGGGGTATCCCGATGCCATGATCCATGAACTCGATGTGGGCCCGATCGTTAACGATCTCAGCCTTAATTTCTACTGCGGCATCCGCCGGGGAATATTTCAACGCATTATCGAGGATATTCATGAAGGTTTTCACCATGAGGGAAAGGTCCATCAGGATCTCCGGGAACTCCGGCGGAATATGGATGACGATCGGATGCTTGCCAAGCCGTTCTTTTGGGATCTGTTGTAAAGAAACCCCGATCACGTCGCTAAGATCGCAGGGTTTCTTCACTATTTTCAGAGTGCCTGTTTCGACGCGAGTCATGTCCAGTAAATTACCGACGATCTGATTCAATCGGTCGGATTCTTCATACGCATTCTCCAGGAGCTCCCTGCGCGTCTCGGGATCCAGGGCATCATTCTCCAAAAGCGAGCTAAGCGCGCCTTTGATGGAAACAAGAGGGGTCCTAAGGTCATGGGAGACAGAGTTTAAAAGGAGTTTTTGGAGTTTCTCCGTTTCTTTCAATAGTTCTATCTGATGCGCTTTTTCTGCCAAGAGGGCACGGTCAATGGCCACGGCGGCTTGGTTCGTGAGGGCCTGAAGTAATCGTTCGTTTTCTTTACTCAGATCATCATTAAACTTATAAGCCAAAACCCCAGAAATACCTTGAGTCGTTTTGAGGGGAAGGTACTGGGCGCTGGAGGAGGGAAGGGTCTCTGTTCCGCGACCCGCAGGAAGATTTTTTTGAAAGGCAAGAGTGGCAACAGCGATCTCATTTTCCCCGACAAGAAAACCGGAGCTGGTATAACATTCTTTCAAACCTTTATCTTCAGGCAAGAAAAGAGCGACATCGGTGCTGACAATATGGTGCGCATGATCTCCAAGGATCTTCAGCACTGCTTTTAAATCGAGAGCTGTTGCGAGATCCCGGCTCAAATTGTATAAAAGGGTGGCTTGGATTTCCCGTTGATTTGCCTCCAGAGCACGGTCTCTTGCGCGGGCTGCCAGAGCGCTGATCACAAGCGCAACGATCAATAACCCCGCGAAGGTGAGAAGATACTGGCTGTCAGCCACTGAAAAATTAAGGCGGGGGGGTACGAACAAGAAATCGAATGCGAGAACGCTCATAAATGAAGCAAAGACGGCCGGACCGCGGCCCCACCGGATCGCGGAAACGACCACGACCAATAAGTAAAGCATGACAAGATTGGTCGGCGCAAGAAAGCGCTGAACTCCTTCTCCTAAAAGAGAGGCGGCCACGACAAGCATGAGGCTTTTGGAATAAGAGTTCCAGTTTTGGATGTGTTTCATGCGAGCTCCTGATGGAAGATAATTATAAGCTTCTTTTCCTGGGACAACAGGATTTTTCGAGGGTATGTTTTGGGACTTCGGGAAAATAGAGGGCGCGATTTTTGTGTCACTTACTTCCTATGGATTTCTTGGGAACAGGGATCCTTAAGAAGCATAAAGGACATTACAAAAATGATGCTTAACGACAAAAAAGTAGACTTGTGAGAATCTGGAAGATTTCCCAGGGGATATTTATAGATAGGAAATGCATATTGGCACGGGAATTGCTCTTAACCTCCTGAGATCATTCAAAGAACGAAATCGAATCAAGGGAGGATTTATATGGCAAAACAAACCATCACATCAAGGGATATCAAGCCGACGCTGGGACTTTTCGGCGCGACGATGAATGCCATGGCGTTGATCGCGCCGGGAGCGTTCTTGTGGATCACTTATCAATTACAAGCGGCTGCGACCTCCCCGAGTGGTGCTTCGGTTGCCAGCGATATTTGGCCCGGCATTGTGCTCGCGCTGATCGTGGCCTTTTTGACGGCGCTTGCGTATGCCCAGCTTGCAAAACTTTACCCGGAAGCCGGGTTTGCAAGCTGCTGTTATTTCGCGGAAAAAGCGTTCCTGGATAAGGCGGGTGCCACGCATAAAACCCATAATACCCCGACGTCTCTTGCGCGTTTTGCCAAACTTCTCACGGGCTGGTCCGCTCACCTGTTCTACTGGGTCTATCCCGGGATCATGGTGGCGTTCATGGCGACATTGATCGGCTACATCTATACGCAGTTTACGGGACACACTCTTTCGGCCGATGCATTGACCTTGATTGGCATCGCCTTCGCGGGAATCACCGGCTATATCGCTTTCCGCGGTGTCAGCGGTTCCACGAAAACGAATATCTGGATCAATATCATCCAATTAATGGCGCTGGTCGTTTTCAGCGTCCTGGCCATCTACTATCGCATCACAAATCCTCAGCACGCGACCCAATGGGCGTTCGCGAGCGGCTTTGACATTTTCAAGATCCATTCACTCCAAGGGGTCCTGGTGCAATCGACCATCGCCATTTTGATCCTGGTCGGGTTCGAAAGTTGCACGGCCTTATCCGCCGAAACAAAAGATCCCGGGAATACGATCCCTAAGGCCATTATCCTTTCCCTGCTTATTCAAGGGGTCGCGGCGTATCTGCTGCAATATTTTGCCGCGGGATTCATGATCAACGAAAAATTAACCGCCGTGACTGGAACTCCAGCGGCTACCGTGACCGGCATGGCGGCCGCGGCGGCATCAAGCGCTCCGATCGGAGATCTTGCAAAACTGTTAGGGGATAATGTTCTCCCCGGGATCGGGTTCGGATTGATGATCACCATGGCGCTTACGGTGGCCATCGCGATCGTGGGAACGACCCTGAGCTGTATGAACACGGCGGTACGCGTGACCTGCGGCATGGCGGAAGACCGGGAATTGCCGGAGATGCTGGGCTTCATGCATGCCGGGTTCAGCACGCCCCATATCGCTTTGTGGGTGCTGGTCGTTGTTTCTTCCATCATTGCGGGAGTCGGTGTGCGGTCGGTCGTGGGTCTGACGGGTATCACGCTTGCGTCGAACCTTGGCACTTTCATTTTATACGGGCTGACCTGCATCTGGACCATTGTCGCGTTCAAGGAACGCAAAGATTTCAGTGCTGTGAAGCACGGCTGGATCCCGGCGTTAGGATTGATCGCCAACATTGTCATGGTGATCGGCATCCTGTATCTGTACATCATCGGGAATGCGGACGCGAAGGCGGAAGCCCGGATATGCTTCATTATTGCCGGCGCTTGGGCAGTGGTCAGTGTGTTCTATGTGCTTCTCACAAGCGTTCAAAAAACCTACCGCGTAAAGGTAGTGACCTGTGTAATCCGTCCCGAACAGCTCGGAGATGTGGCCGCGGCCCTTAAAAGGGAAGAACTCGTGGTGGGCATGACCGTCACTGACGTTCGCGGCTTCGGGCGTCAAAAAGGTGAGACGGAAGAGGACCTGCCCGTCCATGAGGAAACGATCCGGTTTCAGCCGAAAGTGAAGATCGAAGTGCTGGTCCGGGATTGGGATGTCAATAAGACCATGCAAGTGATTACCAATGCCGTGCGCACCGGGAGTATCGGGGATGGCAAGATCATCGTGTTCGATGCTTCAAGCGCTATGCGCATTCGTACGGGCGAAAAAGGCGTGTACGCACTTTAAGCAAGAACCGTATCCGTTATTTTAAAAAAAGGGAGGAATGCAATCATGAAAAAGCTGGAGATCATCGTAAAGCCCGGGAAAAGCTCCTTGGTGCGTGAGGCGATCGAGGCGGCGGGTTATTTGGGGATCACCGCTTCACAGGCCGAAGGCCATGGAACTCAGAAAGGACTGACCCAGAAAAAGGAAAATGGGAACTACCGTTTGGAATTAGTTCCCAAGGTCCGTCTAGAGATCGTTATTCCGGATGCTGCACTTGAGAAGGTCATCGATGCGGTTATCAAAGTGGCGCGGACAGGACAACCCGGTGACGGCAAGATTTTTGTTTCAGACATCAAGGATGTGATCCGTATCCGTACCGGCGAACGCGGCGACAGAGCCATTTGATCTTTTATCCATCAAGAAAATTGACGCATTATTGATTCGACAAAACGTTCAACGCAAGAAAAAATGAAGGAGTTTCCGGAAATGGACAAAACGTCTTTCCGCTCGGGGAAGCTTCCGGACGCGGTTCATGAGCTAGAAAAACAAATGATCGAGGAGGCTATGATGCGTTCCGGAGGGAATCAGCGCGTGGCCTCTGAGATCCTGGGGATCACGGAACGCATGCTGGGATACCGCTTGAAACATTACGGGCTGAAGTTCTAATACTGCACTCCAATTGATTTTGAGGGTTCGCAGTATGGTGCCGTTAGCCCCTAAAATTGAACGGAGAACGGTGCTAGAAAGCAGTTTTAAAAACCAACAAGGGAGGAAGTCATGGGAAAAATGTTACGAGGGTTGTTTGGTTTTTATTTGATCGGACTGGGTATGAGCTTCGGGTCGATTTACGCAGAAAATACGCCTGTCGAGCCCAAAACTCAGACGACAGAAGTTGTGCCGCCTCCGGCTGCGCCAAGTGAAGGGCTTCTCATGACTGGATTGGGAAGCATCGGGGTTGGGGATCTTCTGAAAAAGGCGGGCATTAATTTTTACGGTTATTCCGAAGCTGGGATGATGTATGACACCACAGCGACTCGCAATGGTATGGGGCCGACCTATCTGGGTTACAACTATATCAAGAACACACCGATGTTTAACAAGACCAGTTTGAACATCGAACGCACGGTCGATCCGACGAAAAAAAAGTTTGACCTCGGATTTCATGCCGAAGGCATCTTTGGTTCGGATGCTAAATTCATTCACTCGAATGGGTTAATGGACAAGCAAACGGGCCGCTATCAATGGGACCTTCTCCAAGCTTATGTGGACGTGGCTTTCCCCTACGTACCGATGAAACTTCGCGTGGGAAAATGGATCGAGTTGGCCGGTTTCGAACATTTCAGCGCCAATATTTACGGGGCTTTCGGGGATCCTATGAGAGCACTCTATTCTTATAGTTACCAGTTCCTCTATGCCGAGCCGGGTACTCAAACGGGTGCTTTGCTCACCTATGTGCTCAATCCAAAATGGACGTTTGATGCGGGTATTACCGAAGGTTGGAACCAATCCATACGGGATGCCAACCATAGACCCGATTTCCTGGGCCGCGTGACCTACACGCCGACGGACAAGACTTCCGTTATTTTCGTGATGACGGAAGGACCACAGTTCCCATTCGGTGCCGGAAGGGGACTGCCTCCGGGAGACAGGAGTCACATCTGGACCAACTTTGACTTAGTGGTCACCCAGAAAATCACTGATAAGTTAAGCCTCGGGGCGGGCATGGACTATGTCCAGACCCCAAGAATACCCACTCTTACAGGAGGATCCAAACAGTGGGGCGGTGTGGCCGGCTACAGCAGCTACGCGCTTAACTCGTATTTTATGCTGAATACTCGTGCGGAGTGGTATGGAGACGGTTCCAAGGGGTTCTCCACCGGTTATCCCGGAGGCACCAATGCGAACTACTTTGAGATCACACAGGGCGTGGCGATCAAGCCGTTCCCCCAACACAATGTTCTGTCACGCTTGCTGATCCGGCCGGAAGTTCGTTACGATTTCTCGGACCATTCGGTCTTCGATAAGGGGCAACACAATCAAGTGACTCTTAGCGCGGATGCTCTCTTCACGTTCTAGTTCCATTGCGGGGGACAGGTATTTGTTGGTTGCCTGTTCCACGCATGTAAGTGGAATTTTATCCCGGTCCCGAAATTGCCTTCCTTGGTGATCGAGAAATGCCCCTTCCCGGGGTCGGGATTTTTTGAAGGATTTGGCGGTTTTAACCCCCGAATTTTACGACTATCCGCCGCTGGACAGTTGCCCAAACCTGAAGTATTCTATGCGCCAAACTAGAGGCTTCATAACGGCGTTTTTGATCAGTCCCAATGCTTGTCAGTTCTCGTTTTGTGAGAATTGAGGCAGTAAGCAGGCCCACTGATTCACTACCCCATAGCATAGAAAATCATGAAGAAAGCGATACTAGCACTCGAGGATGGTGTGTGGTTCGAAGGCGAAGGTTTCGGCGCCGAAGGCGAAACCTTCGGGGAAGTCGTTTTTAATACGGGCTTGAGCGGCTATCAAGAGATCCTGACCGACCCCTCCTATAAAGGTCAGATGGTCTGCATGACCTACCCGCATATCGGCAATTACGGCATCAACGCCGCGGACGTGGAATCCTCCCGGCCCTGGGTCGAAGGGTTTATCATCAAGGAGCTGAGCCCGGTGGTCAGCAATTACCGGTCCGAGATGACGCTGGATCAATACCTCAAGAAATACAATATCCTCGGCATTCAGGGGATCGACACCCGCAAACTCGTGAAGCACCTCAGGACCGTGGGCGCGAAAAAAGCGGTGATCTCCACTCTGGAACTGGACCCCAAGAAACTCATCCAAAAGGCCAAAAAATCCAAAGGCATCGAAGGGGTGGATCTCGTTAAAGAAGTGACGTGTCAAAAGCCCTTTGAATTCGACGAGATCATGCCGGCAGAGTTCGCCTGGGGGGATACTCAGAAAAAAAAGTTCAAGATCGTGGCCGTGGATAGCGGCGTGAAATGGAATATTCTCCGGAAACTCAACCAGCATGGTTTTAAGGTCCAGGTAGTTCCGGCGCACGCAACGGCCGAAGAGATCCTCGCGTATAAACCCGACGGTGTTTTTCTCGCCAATGGTCCGGGCGACCCCGCGGCCGTGAAATATCTGGTGGAAACGGTCCGCAGGCTCATCGGCAAGACGCCGATCTTTGGGATTTGCCTCGGGCATCAAATGATCGGCCAGGCGCTCGGCGGAAAAACCTCAAAGCTCAAGTTCGGACATCATGGCAATAACCAGCCGGTCATGGACCTCAAGACCCGGAAGATCGAGATCACTTCCCAGAACCACAATTTTGTGGTGGTGATCGATTCGTTGCCCAAGGACGAAGTGGAAATGACGCACATCAATTTAAATGACAAGACGCTCGAAGGGTTCCGGCACAAAAAATACCCGATCTTTTGCGTGCAATACCATCCGGAAAATTCTCCCGGGCCGCATGACAGCGACTATCTCTTCACCCGTTTTTATGACCTTATAGAAAAGAATCAATCCAATGCCCAAAAGAACTGACATTAAAAAGATCCTCATCATCGGGTCCGGGCCCATCATTATCGGTCAGGCCTGCGAGTTCGATTATTCGGGCGCGCAAGCCATCAAGGCCTTGAAAGAAGAAGGCTACAAGGTCACCCTCATCAATTCGAATCCCGCGACCATCATGACCGATCCTGAACTTGCGGACTCAACCTACATTGAACCTCTGACCGTAGAATTTCTCGAGAAGGTCATCGCCAAGGAAAAGCCTGACGCGGTCCTGCCGACCATGGGAGGACAGACGGGATTAAACCTTGCGGTCGAAGCTTACGAGGCGGGAGTGTTCAAGCGGCATAATGTCGAGATGATCGGCGCGAAATACGAAGCGATCAAAAAGGCGGAGAACCGCGAAGAATTCAAACGCGCCATGCAAAAGATCGGTCTGGACCTTCCCAAAAGCGATTTCGCGTACTCCCTGGAAGAAGCGGAGAAAGTCGCCGAAAAGATCGGTTACCCGGTGATCGTACGGGCCAGTTTCACGCTGGGGGGGTCGGGGAGCGGTATCTGCCATAATCTCGAAGAGCTCAGGAACACGGCACGAACGGGGCTTGATTACAGCCGGATCCACGAGATCCTGATCGAAGAATCGATCGTCGGATGGAAAGAGTTTGAGTTGGAGGTGATGCGGGACATTAACGATAACTTTGTGGTCATTTGTTCGATCGAGAACCTTGACCCGATGGGAGTCCACACGGGCGATTCCATCACCGTGGCCCCGGCGCAGACCCTGACGGACCGTGAATACCAGCGGATGCGTGATGCCGCGCGCAAAGTCATGTCCGAGATCGGGATCGAGACCGGCGGTTCGAACGTTCAGTTCGCCGTGGAACCCCAGACGGGCCGCATGGTCATCATTGAAATGAATCCCCGCGTTTCCAGGTCTTCGGCGCTCGCCTCCAAAGCCACAGGATTTCCGATCGCGAAATTCGCGGCCAAGCTCGCGGTCGGGCTTACGCTGGATGAGATCCCCAACGATATCACCAAATACACGCCGGCCTCGTTCGAGCCTTCGATCGACTATTGCGTGGTCAAGATCCCGCGCTTCGCTTTCGAAAAATTCGAGGGTGTGGATGACCGTTTAACGACACAAATGAAATCCGTGGGCGAGATCATGTCCATCGGCCGCACCTTCAAGGAGGCCTTCCAAAAAGGCCTGCGCTCGCTTGAGACGAAACGCTTCGGGTTCGGAGGCGATGGTAAGGATAAGATCTTTGACCTGACACTTAAAACACGCGAGGAATATCTCCAGTTCATCAAAACGGTCTCGAACGACAAGGAACTTCGCGAAAAAATATTCGCTTATGTGAAGGTCCCGCGGGAAGACAGGATCTTTTACGTCAAGTACGCTTATTGGGCCGGGTACACCACCGAAGAGATCTATAAAAAAACGGGGATCGACCCGTGGTTCCTGGAACAGCTCAAGCAGCTGATCGATTTTGAACGGGAATTACTGGCCGCGCAGGGGAAGCCCAAGTTGCAGGAAGCGCTCATGCGCCGGGCCAAGCAATACGGATTTTCCGACCGGCAGCTGGCGTTTTGCTGGGGGCTCCAGGAAAAGGACGTGCGCAAAAAACGCAAGAGCCTCGGTATCAAGCCGGTCTATAAGCTCGTGGATACCTGCGCCGCGGAATTCAAGGCCTACACGCCTTACTTTTATTCGACCTATGAAGACGAGGACGAAGCGAACCCCAGCCGGAAAAAGAAGGTCATGATCCTCGGGGGCGGGCCGAACCGCATCGGACAGGGGATCGAATTCGATTACTGCTGCGTTCACGCCGTGCTGGCGCTCCGGAAAATGGGCTATGAAACGATCATGGTCAACTCCAACCCTGAAACGGTGAGCACGGATTATGACACTTCCGACAAGCTTTTCTTCGAGCCGCTCACGCTGGAAGATGTTTTGAATATCTATGAAAACGAAAAACCGATCGGAGTGATCCTTCAGCTTGGCGGACAGACGCCCCTGAATCTCGCAAAATCCCTTCTGGCGAACGGGGTCAAGATCCTCGGGACCTCGGTCGACGCGATCGACCGCGCCGAAGACCGCGACCGTTTCAAGAAACTCCTGAAAAAGATAGATCTGCGCCAACCCGCCAACGGGATCGCGACGAGCATTGACGAGGCCCACCAGATCGCAAAAGAGATCGGGTACCCCGTGGTCATCCGCCCGTCTTACGTGCTGGGCGGGCGCGCGATGGAGATCGTTTATGACCAGACCTCTCTTAAAAAATATATGAAACAGGCGGTCGAGGCGAGCGAGGACCACCAGCCCGTGCTGATCGACAAGTTCCTCGAAGACGCGATCGAGATCGATGTGGACCTTATTTCGGACGGGAAGATCGCGGTCGTCGGTTCCGTGATGGAGCACATTGAGGAAGCCGGTATCCATTCCGGTGACAGCGCGTCCGTCATTCCGCCGTTCTCCCTTTCCCGCGAGATCGTGGAAGAGATCGTCCATAAAACCAAACAGATCGCCAAGGAGCTCGGCGTAATCGGGCTCATGAACGTTCAGTACGCGATCCAAAGAGGCCAGGTTTATTGCTTGGAGGTGAACCCGCGCGCCTCGCGGACCGTGCCGTTCGTGAGCAAAACGATCGGGGTGCCGCTCGCAAAACTTGCCGCGCAGCTTATGGTAGGAAAATCCCTTAAAGACCTGAAATTCACCGAAGAGATCGTCCCGAAACATGTGGCGGTGAAGGAATCGGTGTTTCCGTTCGTGAAGTTCCCGGGGGTGGATATCATCCTTTCCCCGGAAATGAAATCCACCGGAGAGGTGATGGGGATCGACAAAGATTTCGGGAAGGCCTTCTACAAATCCCAGGACGCGGCGATGTCCCATATCCCGCGTAAAGGCATCGTGTTCATCAGCGTGAAAGAAACCGATAAACCCAAGATTGCTGAGATCGCCCGGGAGTTCTACAAGCTGGGCTTCAAGATCGTTTCGACCAAAGGAACGGGTAAGGTCCTGAAAGAAGCGGAAGTGCCTGCGGAGGAGGTCCTCAAGATGGGGGAAGGAAATCCCAACCTTTCGCACTGGATCAAAGAAAAGAAAATGGACCTGATCATCAATACGCCGAGCGGCAAAGGCCCCATGCTGGATGAAGGCAAGATACGGTCCCTGGCGGTCTCTTTCAATATCCCGTGCATCACCACGCTCAGCGCCGCGCGTGCGGCGGTCCGCGGTCTTAAGGCCGTGCGGGATGATGATCTCGACGTGAAATCGATCCAGGACTATCACGGCACCAAGGTTAAATCATAAAAGGAGAGTCTCTTGATCAGCTCAGGAGTCAAAGGTCTCGATAAGGTCACCACAGGATTGCGGTTGGGCGACAATGTTGTTTGGCAGGTCGATACGATCCAACATTACGCGGAGTTTGTCACCCCCTTCGTCCCAAAAGCCCTCGAAGAAAATAGAAAACTCGTCTATATCCGGTTTGCCAATCATGAGCCCCTGCTGAAGGAAGACAAGAACATCACGGTCTACAAACTGAACCCGCATGTGGGTTTCGAACCTTTTTCCGCCCAGATCAACAGTATCGCGAAGAAAGAAGGCGAAGGCGTTTTTTATGTTTTCGACTGCCTCTCGGACCTGCTCTCGGCTTGGGCCAATGACCTTATGATCGGGAATTTTTTCAAGATCACTTGCCCCTACCTTTATGAACTGAATACGATCGCTTATTTCGCCCTTTTGCGGAACCGGCATTCGTTCAAGACCGTCGCACGCATCCGGGATACGACCCAGCTTTTGATCGATGTGTATTATTACCACGGTGATTGTTATATCCATCTCCTGAAGGTCTGGAACCGTTATTCTCCGACCATGTTCCTGCCCCATGTCCGGCAGAAGGACAAATTCATCCCGATCGCCAATAGCGCCGACACGGCGAAGGTCTTTTCCGAGATCTTTAAAAAAGGGGCCAAGAGCGCCAAGCGGCACTTGGATTACTGGGACCAGCTTTTCTTGAAGGCGGAGGACCTTGCGGGCCAAAAGGGCGCTTCCCACGGGGTCAAAGAACAAATGATGGACCAACTATGCAGGATCGTGCTGGCGCGCGATGAAAAAATGCTGGAACTGGCTAAGGAGAACCTTTCGCTCGAGGATCTCTTGAATATCAAGGCGAGAATGATCGGGACGGGGTTCATCGGAGGGAAGTCCGTCGGGATGTTGATCGCCCGGAACATTTTGTTGAAAGAAAAGTCCTTGGAAACGGAAAAATTATTCGAGCCGCACGATTCTTTCTATATCGGTTCAGATGTCTTCTATACCTATATTGTTGAAAACGGTCTCTGGAAGGACCATATGGCGCAGAGAACACCGGAAGGTTATTCTGAGATGGCCGGGAGACTTCATGAGGAATTGCTCAGGGGTATTTTCCCCGAAGAGATCAAAGACCAATTCTTGCAAATGATCGAATATTTCGGACAATCACCGATCATCGTTCGTTCCAGCAGTTTGCTCGAGGATAGTTACGGGAACGCCTTTGCCGGAAAATATGAAAGTGTTTTTCTCGTCAATCAGGGAACGCCCGACGAGCGGTATGCGAAGTTCGTTGAAGCGGTCCGGCGGATCTATGCTTCTACGATGAATCCGGACGCCTTGGCCTACCGGTTGCAGCGCGGATTGGACCAGATGGACGAACAAATGGCGCTTCTCGTCCAGAGGGTCTCGGGGGCTTACCACCAGGATTATTTTTTCCCGGCGGCCGCCGGTGTCGGGATCTCGCAGAACGTTTTTGTCTGGAAGAGCGGTTTAGACCCCAAAGCGGGCATGTTGCGATTGGTCCTGGGTTTGGGGACCCGCGCGGTCAACCGTGTCGAAGGAGACTACCCTCGAGTGGTGGCCCTGGATGAGCCTCTTCTCAAGGCCTATGCGGGGATGGCGGCGACGCAAAAGTTCTCTCAGCACGACGTGGACGTATTGAACGTCAAAGAAAATATCCCGCAAACGATTTCTTTCAGAAAATTACTTAAGGAAAAGGTGGATTTACCTCTCGAGCTTCTGGCGATCAAGGACCACGAAGTCGCGGAAAAATTACAGGCGATGGGGTCCGACGAGGAACCCTGGATCATCACTTTCGACAGCCTTGTTTCAAAAACAAAGTTCGCCCCGATCATGCAAAAGATCCTCAAAACCTTGGAAGCGGCCTACGGGTACCCCGTGGATATCGAATTTACGGTCAATTTCAAGCCAAGCGGAGAATTCCAGGTAAACCTGGTCCAGTGCCGGCCGATGCAGACCAAGGGATTGGGACAGCGCGTCAAGATCCCGAAAACGATCCCCAAGGAAAAAACTCTCTTCTGCTCGAAAGGAAATTTTCTCGGCGGGAACATTTTGCAGACGATCGACCGGATCATCTACGTGGACCCGGAGGCTTATTGCGGGTTGGAGACGCAATCCGAGCGTTATGATATCGCGCGCGTTGTCGGAGAGCTCAATCGAAAGATCGAAAGCAAAGAGAAAATGGCCGTGATGCTTTTAGGCCCGGGGCGGTGGGGAACGACCACGCCTTCTTTGGGGGTGCCGGTCTCTTTTGCCGAGATCAATCATATTACGGTCCTCGGTGAGATCGCCTTTGTTACGGAAAACGCCTCTCCCGAGATCTCCTTCGGGACCCATTTCTTCCAGGACCTTGTGGAAACGGGGATCTTTTATGTGGCCCTTTTCCCGGAGGACCCGAGCGTGGCGATGGACAAAAAATTCTTTGAAGCGATCCCGAAGACGCTCAAGAAACTGGCGCCGGAATACAAAAAATATGAGCATGTGGTCAAGGTGTTCGACGTGAAAAAGAACGAACTCAAGATCGCCGCAGACGTCCTTTCTCAAAAAGTCGTCTGCTATTTCGGGTAAGGGGCAAGCCCCAGGGCTCAGGCCTTGGAGGATAATGACCTGGATGTTCGGTCGATTCATGATTATCATGGCGTGAAAGCAAAGGAAACAACCATGAAAGCGCAGGGCCTTTATCATCCCAATATGGAGCACGACGCGTGCGGCGTCGGTTTCGTCGTTAAGATCGACGGAACGCGAACGCACCAGGTCGTCCGCGACGGCGTACAGATCCTGAAAAATCTCGTCCATCGCGGCGCGGTCGGAGGCGATCTGAAGACGGGCGACGGCGCCGGTATGATCCTTCAGATCCCTCACAAGTTTTTCTCCAAAGCCCTGAGATTCCCGCTGCCGGCCGAAGGAAAATACGGCGTGGGAATGCTTTTTCTTCCAAGTCAGGAAAAAGATTCCGAACGCGCGCAGAAAATGATCGCCGAGCAGGTCGCGCAGGACGGCGGAAAAATTCTCGGGTGGAGGGGAGTTCCGGTCCATCCGGACTGTCTCGGAGAAATGGCCCGGGCGGTGATGCCGTCCATTTGGCAGGTCTTTGTGGCTTATGACGGGCTTGAAAGGCTGGCCCTGGAACGCCGTCTCTATATGCTCCGGAAAGTCCTTGAGAGCGAGGCGGCGAAGCTGGGTTGGGCCCTTGAAGATTTTTATATTCCGTCCCTTTCTTCGCGCACGGTCGTCTATAAAGGCATGTTCGCGGCCCCGCAATTTGACCACTTTTTTATCGATCTCATGGACGATAACCTTGTCAGCGCGATGGCGGTCGTGCATCAGCGTTATTCCACCAATACGTTCCCGTCCTGGGCCTTGGCGCATCCCTTTCATTTCTTGGCGCATAACGGAGAGATCAATACCCTGCGCGGCAATATCAACAAAATGGTGGCCCGTGAGGGGAGGCTCTCCTCGGATCTTTTAGGTGCCGGGATCAAAAAACTCTTCCCGATCATCAATCCTAACTTGTGCGATTCGGGCATCTTTGACAATGTTTTTGAGCTCTTGACCTTGGGCGGTCGTTCCATGGAACATGCCATCATGATGATGATCCCCGAGGCCTTCGGCGTGAAATATCATATCAGCGAGGCGAAGCGGGCATTCTTTGAATATCACGCCGCGATCATGGAACCGTGGGACGGCCCCGCCGCCGTCGCGTTCACGGACGGCATAAAGGTCGGCGCGATCCTGGACCGGAACGGCCTGCGTCCCGCCCGTTATGTCATCACGAAAAGCGGGCTCGTGGTCATGGCGTCCGAGGCCGGAGTGCTGGATCTGAATCCTCCGGACATTCTTGAGAAAGGAATGCTGTCCCCCGGAAAGATGCTTTTGGTGGATACGGCCGCGCAGAGGGTCCTCAAGGACAATGAGATCAAATCCGGAATCGCCCGGAGTCAACCCTACCGCAGGTGGCTTGAAGAGAACCGGATCGAATTGAGAGGATTGCTTCAGGTGCCCGGTCCCGTGGAAGTCGATGAAAAAACGCTCGCATTCCGCCAGCGTATTTTCGGCTACACGCTTGAAGATGAAAAGATGGTCCTTCTCCCGATGGCGGAAAACGCCCAGGAGCCTGTGGGGTCCATGGGCAATGACGCCGCGTTGGCCGTTCTTTCGAACCGTTCGCAACTTCTTTATAATTATTTCAGGCAGCTTTTCGCGCAAGTGACCAATCCGCCGATCGATCCGTATCGCGAAAATCTCGTGATGTCGCTCATGAGCTTTGTGGGACGCCAGGGCAACCTTCTGGACGAGACCCCCCAGCATTGCCACCAACTGAAACTGTTGCATCCGATCCTCACCAACGATGACATCGAGCGTCTCAAGGTCTCCAATCTGGCCAGTTTTCGCGTAGGCACGGTCCCGATGCTTTTTGACGCTCCGGCGCCCGCGGGCGGTCTGGAAAAAGCCGTTCAGGCTCTTTGTGTGCAGGTCGAACAAAAATTTGATGAGGGATATTCGCTTGTCATCTTGAGTGACCGGGAAGCCGAACCGGGGAAGGCGCCGATCCCGTCGCTTTTGGCCGGCTCCGCGGTGCATCAGTATCTGATCCGGAAGGGCAAACGCTATTTGGGCGGGCTTGTGCTGGAAACGGGCGAGGCCCGGGAGGTGCACCATTTCGCGTGCCTGGTAGGCTATGGCGTGAATGCGATCAATCCGTATCTTGCCTTCGAGAGTCTGGTCGACCTGAAGCGCCGCGGGCATTTATCTGCCAAGATGACGATCGAAACTGCCATCGAGAACTACATTACCGCCGTCAAAAAGGGTCTCTTGAAGGTGATGTCGAAGATGGGCATTTCCACGCTCCGCAGTTATCGCGGCGCCCAGATCTTTGAGGCGGTGGGATTGAACGATGAATTTTTGGAGCGTTATTTCCCCGGGACTTCCTCGCGGATCCGCGGGATCGGTTTGGATGTTGTGGAACGGGAATCCCTCGATCGATACAACGCGGCTTTGCAAGCGGCGCAATCCAGTACGGAAACGGTGGATTCCGGGGGGAATTATCACTACCGGTTGAATGCGGAAAAACATCTCTTTTCTCCCCAGGCGATCGTGAACCTTCAGAAATCGGTCCGGGAGGGAGATTACAGTATTTTTAAACGCTATACCTCCGAAGTCAATGATATCAGCAAAAACCTGTGCACGCTCCGCGGGCTTTTCAAGTTCAAAAAAGGACAGCCGGTCCCGATCGAAGAAGTAGAGCCGGTGGAAAACATCGTAAAACGGTTCGTTTCTTCAGCCATGTCGTTTGGTTCCATCAGCAAAGAGGCGCATGAGACCATCGCCATTGCCATGAACCGCCTCGGAGCCGGAAGTAATTCCGGGGAAGGCGGCGAGGACGAGATCCGTTATAAACCGCTCGCCAACGGGGACTCCAGCAAGAGCTCGATCAAGCAAGTCGCTTCAGGACGTTTCGGCGTGACGATCAACTATCTGGCCAACGCCTGCGAACTTCAGATCAAAATGGCGCAAGGCGCGAAGCCGGGAGAAGGCGGGCAGCTGCCGGGTCATAAAGTGGATGAGTTGATCGCGCGCGTGCGCCACTCAACGCCCGGCGTGATGCTCATCTCGCCGCCGCCCCATCATGATATTTACTCGATCGAAGACCTGGCCCAGCTTATTTTCGACTTGAAGAACGCCAATCCCGAAGCGCGTGTCTCCGTCAAGCTTGTTTCGGAAGTGGGCGTCGGCACGGTCGCCGCGGGGGTGGCCAAAGGAAAAGCGGATATGGTCCTGATCAGCGGTCATGACGGAGGGACGGGGGCCTCACCCATTTCTTCGATCAAATACGCGGGTTCGCCGTGGGAGATAGGACTTGCCGAGGCCCAGCAGGTGCTTGTCATGAACAAATTGCGCGACCGGATCCGTGTCCAGGTGGACGGCCAGCTCAAGACCGGCCGGGATGTCGTGATCGGCGCCATGCTCGGCGCCGAAGAATTTGGTTTTGGGACGACGACCCTCGTGACCCTGGGATGCGTCATGATGAGAAAATGCCACCTGAACACCTGCCCCGTGGGGGTCGCGACCCAGAATCCGGAATTGCGCAAACGCTTTACCGGAAAGCCGGAGAACCTGATGAATTTCATGAGGTTCATCGCTCAGGAAGTCCGTGAATGGATGGCCGAGCTCGGGTTCAGGAAGTTCGAGGACATGGTGGGGCGCGTGGAAAGGCTGGAAGTGCTTGAGGCGATCAGCCACTACAAGACGCGGGGCCTTGATTTTTCAAAAGTACTCGCGGTACCCGAAGTGCCTCCCGGCGGTGCGATCCGGTGCGTGTCGGCCCCCCGGCACGATTTTTCGCTTTCCCTGGACCCGGACCTTATCAAGAAGGCCAAGAACGCCCTCGAATTCAAACAACCGATGGTCCTCGAACAGAAGATCCGTAATTGCAATCGGACGGTCGGAACAACTTTAAGTCATGAGATCGCAAAACGCTATGGGCTGAAGGGACTCCCCGAAGACACGATCAAGATCAAATTCGAGGGATCGGCGGGGCAGAGTTTCGGGGCCTTTCTTGCCCACGGAGTGACTTTCGAACTGGAAGGGGACGCGAACGATTATTTCGGAAAAGGACTTTCGGGGGGGCGGCTCATCGTCTACCCTCCAAGATCCTCGACTTTCCGACCGCAGGACAATGTCATCACCGGGAATGTGAACCTTTTCGGCGCGACCTCGGGAGAAGCCTTTATCCATGGCCGGGCCGGCGTGAGGTTCTGCGTTCGCAACAGCGGGGCGGTCGCCGTGGTCGAGGGCGTGGGGGATCATGGCTGCGAGTATATGACCGGCGGCCGCGTGATCATCCTGGGACAGACCGGTGTGAACTTCGCGGCGGGCATGAGCGGCGGGATCGCCTATGTGCTCGATGAGAGCCAGCTTTTTGATACGCGCTGCAATCTTGAAATGGTCGATCTCGAGCCCGTCGCCGAAAAAGAGGACCGGGAATTCCTCAAGACCACGATCGAACGGCACGCGAAATTCACGGGGAGCCCCTATGCCAAGGCGATCCTTGCCAGCTGGGATGAGATGTTGCCGCGTTTTGTGAAGGTCATGCCTATGGACTATAAGAAGGCCATGATCAAGATGAAAGAACAGCAGACGAAGAACTCGGACTCTGCCGCCATGACAGAAGAGGTTTTTGACTGATACCGCATGGATTGATTTGAAGGGTTTGCGGTATGGCACCGTTAACCCTTAGAAATTGAATGGAGAACGGTACTGATGGGAAAATCGGACGGTTTTTTAGAATATAAGCGCGGTCTCTCGCCCAAGCGGCCTGTTAAGGAGCGTTTGAAGGACTATAAGGAGATTGCCCCGCCGCTTTTTGGGGACGAGATCCTCAAGCAGGGCGCGCGCTGCATGGATTGCGGGATCCCTTTTTGCCACGCGCTCGGGTGCCCCGTCTCCAACCTGATCCCGGAATGGAATGACGCCGTTTACCGGGGCCAATGGCATGAAGCTTATGAGCGTTTGTCGCTCACGAACAATCTTCCGGAAGTGACGGGGCGGGTTTGCCCGGCCCCGTGCGAGACCGCCTGCACGCTCGCGATCAACCAGGCGCCCGTCACGATCGAGCAGATCGAACTTGCCATTATCGAAAAAGCGTTCGCGGAAGGCTGGGTGAAACCCCAACCCCCGGCGAAAGAGACCGGAAAAAAGATCGCGGTCGTCGGTTCCGGGCCCGCAGGACTCGCTTCGGCCCAGCAACTGCGCCGCGCCGGACACACGGTCACGCTTTTTGAAAAATCCTCCAGGATCGGCGGCTTGCTCCGGTTCGGGATCCCGGATTTTAAACTTGAAAAATGGGTGTTGGACCGCCGCATCGAGCAGATGAAAGCGGAAGGCGTGCGGTTTGAAGTCAACGTCGATGTGGGAGTGAGCATTTCCGCGGAAGAACTTAAGAAGAACTACGATGGGATCCTTCTGACAATGGGGGCCGGCGCGCCGCGCGACCTCAAGGTGCCGGGCCGCGAACTTTCCGGGGTCCATTTTGCCATGGATTTTTTGACGCTTTCCAACAAGGCCGTCTCCGGCGAGATCAAGCCCGAGCAGCTTATTTCCGCGAAAGGGAAAACGGTGCTTGTGATCGGCGGCGGCGATACGGGATCGGATTGCGTGGGGACCTCAAACCGTCAGGGTGCCAAAAAAGTTTATCAATTTGAGATCCTCCCCAAACCCCAGGAATGGAAAGAGCCGTGGAACCCTTCGTGGCCCAACTGGCCTCTGATCCTCCGCACTTCGACCTCTCACGAAGAGGGCTGCGAACGGGATTGGGCGATCACGACCAAGGAGATCAAGGGGAAGGACGGAAAAGTCCGCGAGGTCCATTGCGCGCGGGTGGAATGGGCGCGGGATAAGGCGAGCGGGCAATACTCCATGAAAGAAATACCGGGTTCTGAATTTTTCCTTCAAGTCGATCTGGTGCTTTTAGCCATGGGGTTCGTTCACGTCGAACATTCCAAGCTTCTGACGGATCTGGGAGTTCAGTTCGATCCCCGGGGCAATATCAAAACCGACGGCAATTACATGAGCTCGGTGCCGGGCGTTTTCGCGGCAGGGGATACAGTTCGCGGTGCCTCGCTCGTGGTCTGGGCCATCAACCAGGGCCGGCAGGCCGCCCAAGCCGTTGATACTTACCTCAAGGCCTGATCCCTTCTTCCGAGCCAATTTCAGGCTGGCGCTGGCGGGACTTCGGTGTTAAATTAACCGCGCTATTCCAACTTTAAATTTTTTTGCCGGGACGGTAGTTGGGACAGTCCTGATTTTTATTTTCTTTTCTTAAGAGGAGGAGAAATGAAAAAGACGGCCGCGATCACTTTTTCCCTTCTGGTCTTAACAGCCTTTTTACCTCTCGGAGAAATAAAAGCGCTTGCCGAAAAAGTGGAATTAGCGAGTTGTGGGGACTACGAGATCGTCACCCGGAGGCGGTATGACAACGGGCAAGACGGGGAAGTCTTCTACCGGATCAATAACAAGACCGGTGAGACCTGGCGGCTTGAGGACAACGACATCGGGTGGGTGTTGCTGAAAGAACAATAATAAAAAACCGGGAAAAAAGATCCTGTTGATCCGGGACTAAAGGAGGGAGAGTGAAAAAAGCGGCTGCGGTCACTTTTTTTCTTTTTACCTTAGCGGTTTTTTTACCTTGGGGAACTCCCAAGGCGCTTGCCGAAAAGTCGGGACAAGTCACCTGCGGGGACTATGAGCTTCTGACCCGGAAAAAACGCGTCGACGGACAAGAGCGGGAGGTCCTCTACCGGGTCAACAATAAGACCGGCGAAACGTGGCTGCTTGAAGACCGCAGCCTCGGCTGGGTCAAGCTAAGAGAGCAACAGACGAGCTAATGAAAGAAGCCCGGAAGTTTCATAAACCGGACGCCGTCCGAGGGGAGAGGTAAGCCCCAAAATGGGGCCCGCCAATTTCAGGCTGGTGTTGCCGGGGCTTCGGTGTTAAATTAACTAAATTATGAAAAGACCTTATGCGATCCTGATCGCGATGTTCGTGCTTCTTGCTTTCTCGCTTCCTGCGATGGCGGCTGTGGCGCCTGAGGTCGAGATCCAGGGAGAGGGAACACCGCAGCGAAAACTTCAACGCGGGTTTCTTAATGTTGTGCTTTCCCCCTTTGATATCTCCAACGAGCTTTCCAAAGAAGTCCGCAATGATACGATTCCGCCGAGTTGGGTAGCCGGATTGGGTCGCGGTTCGATCTATGCCGTAGGGAGGGCTTTAGTCGGAGTTTACGAGATGGTGACCTTTCCGATCCCTTATCCTGCGAAATACAAACCGGTGCTTTCCCCGGAATTCCCCTGGCAGTTCGCGCCCTCTCCTGAAAAAAAGCTTTAGCGGCGTTCTTTAATGTGAGGAATGACGCCGAGGTAATTGCAGATTTCCTTCGCAGCCCGCGCGCTCGCGCCTTTTTCTCCGAGTTTCTCCCTGATCTGACGGAACTCTTCTTTCATTTTCTGCTGCAGTTCCGGGCTCTGGAGGAACACTTTGGCTTCATGGGCGAGCGTTTCAGGATGGGCGTCTTGTTGGATGAACTCAGGAACCACCCGGGTATCCGCGAGAAGGTTGACAAGCCCGAGATAAGGGACTTTGATGAGATGTTTTCCGAGGAGATAGGTCGACCAGCTTGCCTTGTAGACAAGAAAAAAAGGCGTTCCGAGGAGCGCGGTTTCAAGCGTGGCGGTCCCGGAGGCTACAAAGGCGAAATCCATGGCTTTGACGAGCTCATAAAAAGGACCGGACGGACATTCCACTTTAAAAGAAAGGTTCCGGAGCAATGCCTCATAGACTTCAGGGCGCACATTGGGTGACTTTGAAACGAAAAAGGCGGCTTCGGGAAGGTCCTTCCGGAGATGGGAAGCCGCCTGGAGCATGACCGGCAGGATACGTTTGACCTCTTTTTCCCGTGAACCCGAAAAAAGCCCGATGGCCTTTTGCCCTTGAATGATCCCGATCCGGGCGCGGAGCGTAATGGGATGCGGAAGTTCCGGGATCGCATCGAGCAGGGGATGTCCCACGAACTTTACGGACACCCCTTCCTTTTCATAAAAGTCCTTTTCGAACGGCAAGATCACGAGCATTTCATGGATGTGCTTTTTAACAATGTGGATTCGGCGTTTTCCCCATGCCCACAATTGCGGAGAGATGTAATAAAAGACGGGCGCGAGAGCGGAGATCTTTTTAGCGAGCCGGAGATTGAAGGCCGGAGAGTCGATCAAGACCACGGCGTCCGGTACTTCGCGATCGATATCTGCTCGCGTTGCATTGAAGATCTTGAGATATTTGAAATAGTTCCGGAGGACGTCGCCCAGACCCAGGGCCGAGATCTTCGTCATGTCATGGAAGATCTGCATACCCTCCTGTTCCATCCTGGCGCCGCCCACGCCGCAGAATTCCGCTCCGGGTGCGAGTTTCCGGATCGCGGCAATGAGGTGAGCGCCGTGAAGGTCTCCGGAGGCTTCGCAGGCGACGAGAAAAATTTTCTTACTCATAGCTTGGAGGAAGCCGCGGGTTTGGGTTGCTCATCCTGGACCCTCCGCGCGATCTCGAGCGCCAGTTTGAGCGCGTCACGGGCCGCAGTATCAGGATGGCCGGGACTTTTTCCGGACCGGATATTCGCAAGAAAAAACTTCAATTCTTCTTTAAGGGGTTCGGCTTTCTCAATGTCCACGATCTCTTGGACGATCTCCGGCCCGTTCTTGCGGAAGATCTTGCAGCTTTGCGCGCCGTAGTCGAGGGAGATGTAGGCGTCTTCCTGGAAGATCCGGATCTTGCGCTGTTTTTCGAACGTGAGGCGCGAAGCCGTGATGTCCGCCACGGCGCCGTTCTTGAACTTCATGCGGACATTAGCGATATCCTCAAAAGGGGTGAGCACGTTCACGCCGATAGCATCAAAGCTGGCCACTTCGGATTTCACAAGCCCCAGCACGATATCCAGATCATGGATCATAAGGTCAAGGACCACGCCGCAGTCATTGATGCGGCCGGTGAAGGGCCCGAGGCGGTGGATCTCGAAAAAACGGATATTCTTCGCGATCTCTTCAATGCGTTTGAATCCGGGATTGTGGCGTTCGATGTGCCCGACCTGGAGCGCGCAATGCTTTTGACGGGCGAGATCCAGAAGTTCGTCCGCTTCATCCAGTTTCAGCGTGATGGGTTTTTCGATTAAAGTATGAATGCCGGCCTTCAGGAATTCCTTGGCGACCGCGTAGTGGGTGGAGGTCGGGGTGGCGATGCTCACGGCTTCCACTTTCCCGATCAATTCACGCGGGTCCTTATAATAGGCCGTGCCGAGTTCTTTGGCTTTTTCCGTCTTGGCAGGGTCCAGGTCCGAGATGCCGACCAGTTCGGCGTCGGGGAGGTCGCGGTAGATCCGGGCATGTTCCTTCCCGAGATGCCCTACGCCGACCACGCCGACTTTGAGAGGTGCTGCCATCCTAACTCCTTTATAATGCATGAGTTATCGGGGAGAAAACAACGCCTGAGAAGCTTAAATCATAACCTTGAGCAGTGTCAACGAATATGTTACAGTGTGCTCCCCTGTTGTGCAGGGAGCACGGGGAACGACGAACGTTGAATGCCATCGTTCCTCATTATCCGCTTTTCATTTCCCGATCCGGGAGGATTATGAATATCTATAAAAGGCTACTGGGTTATGTGAAGCCGTACCGCTGGCGCCTCGCCATCGCCTTTTTGTGCATGCTTGCTTTTTCGATGGCGAACGCGCTTGTCTCGGTCGCGATCTATATGGTCACGAAGGGTTTTGTTCAAAAAAACCAGATCGTGATCGATAACATCCCCTATCTTTCGAAATATTTCCCCAAGATCACCTCGGTGGCCTTGCCCATTATCTGGGTCCCGGTGATTCTCGTCGTCGTATTCATTCTGCGCGGTTTTTTTGATTATGTCTCAAACTATCAAATGTCCAATGTGGGGATCCTCGCGGTCCGCAAAGTCCGGGATGATCTCTACCGTCATTTAGTTTATCTTTCCCACGATTTTTACGCGAAAGGCCGCACCGGGGATTTTCTTTCCCGCATCACGAACGATGTCGGCCAGATCCAGGGCGCGATCACGGACGTGATCACCGATCTTGTCAAACAGCCCCTGGTCATCCTTTTCAACATCCCCTTTATTTTTATCTGGGGCGGGAAATACGCGCTGATCGCGATCCTGATCTTTCCGCTCGTGGCCATCCCCATCGTGCTTTTGGGCAAACAGCTCCGCAAGTTGACGAAAAAAATGCAGGAGCGCACCGGGGACATCACCGCCTTTATCGGCGAAACCCTTTCCGGGGCCCATATCGTCAAGGCCTTCACGAGCGAAGAAAGGGAGATCCACCATTTCGAGGAGATCAACAAAAGTGTTTTTAATTTCTTCAGGAGGACCATCAAGATCACGATCATCCAGCGCCCTTTGATCGAAGTGATCGGCGCGGTGGGCGCCGCGTTCGCGGTGTGGTTTGGTATCAAATACCTGCCGCCGGAGCGGTTCGCGGCTTTTTTTATTTCGCTGTATATCTGTTATGAGCCGCTCAAAAAAATAAGCAAGGTGAACAGCACGATCCAGCAGTCGATCGCCTCAGGGCAGCGTATTTTCGAGGTCTTGGACTCCAAGCCCACGATCCAGGATAAACCCGGCGCCCTTGTCTTTTCCGAGCCGATCCGCGAGATCAGCTATGAGCATGTGGGTTTCTACTATGAATTCGACAAGTGGGTGCTTAAGGATATTGAGATCAAGGCCAAACACAACGAGGTGATCGCGTTCGTGGGCGCAAGCGGTTCCGGAAAGACCACGCTCGTGAGCCTTCTCCTCCGTTTTTATGATCCCGTTCAAGGCATGATCAAGATCAACGGCAAGGACATCCGGGACCTGTCGCTTCATTCTCTGCGCGGCTTGATCGGGATCGTGTCGCAGGAGACCGTTCTTTTCAACGGTACGATCCGGGAGAATATCGCTTATGGGCGTCCGGACGCGAGTCTGGAAGACGTGAAACGGGCGGCCGAGATCGCGTACGCCGATCATTTTATCGAAACTCTTCCTCAAGGGTATGATACCCCGCTAGGGGAAAGGGGACTCAAACTTTCCGGCGGCGAGCGCCAGCGTATTGCGATCGCAAGAGCGCTTCTCAAGGACCCGCCGATCCTGATTCTCGATGAAGCCACCTCGCATCTTGATACGCAAAGCGAAAAAGAGGTCCAGGGCGCCTTGGAGAACCTCATGAAGGCCCGCACTGTGCTCGTGATCGCCCATCGTCTTTCCACCATCCAGAAGGCGGACCGTATCCTTGTGATGGATAAGGGGCAGATCGTCCAGCAGGGAACGAACGAATTCCTCTTGCGATTGGGTGGAATGTATAAGAAGCTTTACGACCTGCAGTTCAATCTCTGATTACGCTTTGCCCTCTAGAACCCTGCTTTAACCCCACCCCCTCGATTAGCCAATTTTGTCTCTACAAATAGCCGGATTTATTTTATCCGCTACCCTTGTTAAAACCAAAGACAGGGGTTATCCTTTCCGCATCCTCCGCTATTGAGGAAATCTGTCGTTTAAAAAGGTTTTAGAAACATGATATTTGGGACAAAAACCTCTTATAAAACATGGCAAAACGGCCTTTTCTGGCGCCGGGTCACGGCGGCATTTGTCATTATTGCTTTTACTTTGTTCGATGCTACCCGCTATGCTCCCCAGGGTTATGCAAGTCCTTCAGTCACAACAGTTGCTTCCGATCCGGCATCCCTTTCGATACCCAAAGAACTCGGCTCGATCGATGAAATCTATCGAGCCGGGACTCGTTCCTCGGGACTAGGGACTCGAGAAACGCGGAACGAAAACGAGTCCCGCACTGAAAGTGCTGCACTGGCTTCCGATAAAGAATTAATGAGAGCCAGGCGAGCTACGAATCCCGAGTCCCGGTCTGAGAAAACGATCGTTTTCATCCAGGACGCCCACGATTCCCTCGAAGCCCAGGAGAATATGGCCAAGATCATCGGCCTGCTCGTGAAAGAGAAAGGGATTAAAACAGTTTTTGAAGAAGGCTACGAAGGCCCCGTTCCGACAGACAAGTTCTTCGGATTCATCAAAGATCCTGCGGTCAGACAAAAAGTTTCTTATTTCCTCTTGGATAAGCTCCGCATCGGCGGAGCGGAATACGCTCACATCAACCGTACCGGCGCATTCGATCTGATCGGCGTCGAGGATCTCAAGTTGTACGGCGAGAACATCGAATCCTACCGTGATGCCTCAAAAAGTAGAACAGATACAAGTGAGGACCTGAGAGAGCTTTTCACTCAGATCTCGAATCTTGCGGACCGGCACTTTCCGAAGGCCCTGAAAGCCTGCCTCAAAGTGAAAGAACGTTTTACGGAAGGGAAGTTGCCGATCCTCAACTATCTGAAAGAGCTTCAAACCTTCTATCCTTCGGACCGCGGTCCGGCGATTTTCATTAAAAATTATCCCGCAGTATCGTTGCTTCTCGCGGCCCAAACGGCCCGGAACCCGGAACTGATCGAACAACTGAACGCGCTGGACTCCTCGGTTGTTTTTGGGGAGATCCAGCGGCTTGAGCGGGATATTTCCGAGGCTTATCTGGGGACCGAACGGGAACGGCGGATCTTCACCTATTATCAGGCTCTCAGCCTTCTTAACCGGCTGAACCGGATCGAGCTGACCCAGCCGGAATATGAAGCGGTCAAAGAGATGCTTCGGAAATTCGAGACTCAAAAACTGGCGGATTTTATCGTCTCGCTCACGCACCGGTCCCTGGTGCTGTCGAAAGAGTGGGAACGGCATATTAAGGATGCGGTACGGTTTTATGAGATCGCCTTACAGCGCGATAGCGCGCTCGCTAAGGCACTGGATCGTTTTTTCGGCACGAGTCCCGAATCCCGAGTCCCGAGTTCCGCGAACGCCGCACCCGCGGTGCTGGTGTACGGCGGTTTTCACGCCAACAATATCAAGGAACTATTGCGGACAAAAGGGATCTCTTATGCCGTGATCTCGCCGGCGATCACCGGGATCGATAAAAAACACCAGGAAGACTACAAGCAGCTCATGTCCGTGGGCCACTACTCTTTCGAAGTCCCTTTTCTTGCGGCCCGTGCGAACCGTCCCCCCAGCACCTTTTTTGAAGCCGTCACGAACGGAGAACAACCGGTGAATGCGGAACTCCGCGCGATCGTTTCTTCAGTGGAAGCCCTTGGCGTTTATTCCGCAACGCCGCTGATCGAACAACGTCTTGCGCATTCTGGGACCGTATCCGCCTCAGAGGTGTCCAGGAGTGATCGCCGCTCCGAGGTACGAGAGAGAAGCCAAGATGATGAGGCGGCGGAGCTTTTCTTGAAACAAACGCCGATCTTGTGGGGCGAGCTCCAAATGAAAAAAGGGGACTATTTTAATAAGGCGCGGCTTCTTGAAGTTCGAGCTCTTTCTCAGGTCTTCGAATCCATTGCGAGCGATCATCCGGGCGCATATCTTGCAGACATTCTTAAAGAGTCCCAAAACGATCCGAGAATATTGAAGGACTATGTAAGAACGAGCGCTATTAATCAATTGCTCCGGCAGATCGATCCTTTCACCTATTACTCCAGCTTCTTAGAAAGTAAGATCAAACGTCCCACAGTCTTAAGTATCTCTAAAATCATTCTTAACGCGATTCTCCATCTGATGATGTTCTTTCAAAGGATTTTTCATTTAAACAAATTTCCTTCCCGTAATCTCGCCTATCAAGCCCTAATCGAAATGGTTCGCCAGTGGCCCAAGAAGGAGCGGCATACTCACGTTAGTGCTTCGATCCCCCTTCAGATGATCCATGATGAAATGGCGAGTCTTAGCAGTAAATTTCAGCCGGGTTATTACCGGACGGCCATGAAGGAATACATTAAGGTGCAAAAAGAAAAGCTGACCGGCGAATATGCGGCTACCCACGGAGCTTTTTTGAAATTCTTAGAGCAGTTTCCAGATGAAAAGGATATTTCGATCCAAGCACTGGAAAATTTTATGAAAACGTCGCGACGCGGAAAAAGAGAGCTCTTTGATGTGTGGCTGGATACTCTTGGATGGATCGTCGACAATGCGCCTGAGGCGGGAATGCGGGAAACGGCCCGGCAGTTGTTTCAGCCGGCCTTTATCCGTGTGATCCAGAATATCGCGAGCCAAAATTTCGCAGACGGGATTTATGACCTTGAACTTCGATTCAATCCCTATAAAACCGTTGGAAAGCAACTGGCGCCGGAGGATCTTAAAAAGTTTCTGACGAAACTTTCCAAGGCGCTTGAGGATACGGAGAAGGAAGCGGACCGTGCTTTGGGAACGGATGGGGGGATCCATCACAAAGTCCGTTTTATGTTCTCGTTCGCGCGGGAACGCATGAGCGGGGTTAAATGGGGAGAGGGCTGGGATAAAAAATTCGAAATCCTGAAAGAATTGAAGCGAACCGCCGGCGAAACGATCTACGCCGAACGGCTTCGGGGCATTGATATTTCCGGCGTCGAGTCGTTCTCAGTGGGTAAAGGGAAACAGCGACGAATTATGAAGGAAGACGAGATCGGACCATTTTATCACTTGCAAGAAGTGGCCGGACACCTTCGTGAGCTCAAAGACTCAGGGTATATCATTACGACTCATCTCGGGGATTTTTTTGCGGCGGGGCCGGCATGGGACCGGCAAGGGCATGAGGCGTTTGTTCGTGCGCACCTGAAAGCTTTTGGCCCCATCGTTGACCGGATCGGACACGGGCGGATCTTTAGTCCTGCTGGAAAGGGAGCGGTTGCCTACACTCGAACGGGAGACGGCGATTGGGCATGGTTTTCAGCGAACGACATCGATGAGGCTTTTTTAAGAGAAGTGAAAGAACGAGGAATCACCGTCGAATCTTGTCCCGACCGCTGGATGGACGAGATTTTTGTTCTTCGGGAAAAATATCCGAATTACTGGTGGAGTGAACCAGATAGCAAGATTGGGGTGGTCTATGGCACGGATGGATTGAACCCGGAAAAACATGTGAGTTTGTCGCACTGGATGGTGCGTTTGATGCTGGCGTCTCCCACACCTGATCACCCGTCTTTAGGCAGAAAAAAAGGAATTACCGTCGGTGAAATACGGGAGGCCACTCGCGCATTCAGCGACGATGGCATTTCCCGCTCCGAGGTGCGGGAGGATTCTTTGGAAGGTTCTTCGAAGAGGCATTATGAAAAAAGCAGGGGGCTTTTTGACCCTGCGCCGTCATTTGAGGCGTTCGAAGACTTCTGGGACTGGTACGTAAAACACCGTTCCGAATTTCTATCCGGTATCAATCCTCAGGAAGTTTTGCATGCAAAAACAGTACTGCAAGTGATCGCTGCGCTGGGAAAAATTCCGTCAGGGCAACAGCAATCGTTCGAATTTGATCTGGGGGCGCGGGAATATGCCGAGCAATCTCCGGTCATTCAAAGTGCGCCTGTCATGGAAACATTTGATGATTTCTGGAGTTGGTACATCCGCTACGAGTCAAAACTTCCAAGCCGGGACAAAGCGAAAGAGTTTCTAAGTGCGACCTATGCGGTCCAGGTGCTTGCGCAAGCTGAAAAAATCCAGGGTCATCAAGTGGAGGATTTTAAAAGAAGTGCCGGCGCATGCGAGTATGTGGAGGGTTCGGATGTGGTTAGAGAAGCGCCGTCCTTTGAAACATTCAAAGATTTCATGGATTGGTATAAAACTCATCGGCATGAACTGGGCTACCGCGATAATCCCCGGGAAACACTTCGTGCGGGGACGGTGGTTTTGATCCTTGTCCGCGCCCAGAAGATCTCGACTAAGAAATTGCATGAGTTTCAGAGGAACTCTTCCGCCTATGATTATGCTCAAGACTCCCCGGTGATCCAAAAGGCGCCCTCCTTTGGAACTTTTGAAACTTTTATCCGTTGGTATAAAGAACATCGATCGGAATTGATCTCGCGAAAGGATCCCGCCGAAGTTCTGGGTGCCGGGACGACCGTGCTGGTGCTTGTCCATGCCGGGAAAATCCCCGAAAACAAACTGAAGCGTTTCCAACTTAACGCCTCGGGATATGAGTATGCAGAGCAGTCGGCCTCGATCCAAAGCGCTCCCGGGTTCGAGGATTTTGACGCATTCCTGCATTGGTATAAGCAGCATCGGCTCGAATTACCGTCGAGGAAAAAGGGGGGTGAATTTTTGGGCGCGGGCTATGCGTCGCAGGTCCTTATGTGGGCCGGTAAAATTCCCGAAAAGAAAATTCAAAAATTCCTGCAAAAAGCGGGAGCTTACGAGCGGGCTGTCCGGGAAAAAGATGCGATCACGGGTGAAATGCGAAGAATTTGGGGGCCGGGAAATATAAAGCCCGGAAAGTATCTCGCACAGTTAAAAAGACAGTTCGATCCGGATTTACTTCTCAACCTTAAGTTGCTTCCTAAAGGCATAAAAAAACCTGTTCGTGAAGATTATCGCGAACTCATACTGACTTTTGCTTTCCGCGAGTATGGCGGGGAAGTCTTGCAGCCATGGACGGATTCCAGCCGCTCCGAGATGCGGGGACCAACCCCTGTAGAACGAGAGAAGAGCAAGATAACAGATCAACATATTCAGCGAATGAGAGAATACTTTAAAGGGATGACGGTTCCGACGGGACCGATCGAGCAAATAATGCGGGCCATCGAATCTCTGTCCGAAGAGCAATTTTCCTCAAGCGAGTTCAAAGAATTTTATGAAAATGCTGAGCACGGTATTGAGCACAGCCTGCATGTGACAAAGAAGGTCTTTGAATGGGCGAATCAGTTTCACTTTGAAGTGGATCGGGAAGCTCTTGCGGCAGGAGCTTTCTTACATGATATCAAAGGCCTTGATTCTACCGGTCATGAGCAGCGGAAAAACCATCACGAGGAGGGAGCTAAAGTTGCAGAAAACATATTGAGGAGTGTGGGTTGGACCGATGAGCGTATCGGCAAAGTGAAAGACGTTATTCGCGGGCACAGGGGTGTTCCCGAAACTTATAATGCTGAAAATTATCCGGACGGTTATGCGAATGATGGACAAGGCAAGCCGAAGCCGGATAGTCTCGGAGCGAAATTGGTTCACGATGCAGACACATACATTGAGCTGGAAAATCTCGGAAGATTGAAAAGCATCACTATGGACATTCGGTGGCGGAAGAACCCGCTTAACATCTTAAAAGGGAATGTTGATCAGAATTTTGTCGTGAGAATGATTCGATTTATTCAATACGCTCTCTTCGGAATCTTTCGAAAGCTTTATCATAAATACGAGCGGTTTTTTGACGAGCATAAATGGTTGCGGTTTGTGGAACTCTGTAGTTTTACGGACAGATTTTATGATAGCGATTTTTATTTTGAAAAAGGCCAAGAAATAAATAAACGCTTGAGAGTTATTTTGAATCGCGAAAAAAGAATATGGGCTGTTCACACAGACGTTTTGGAGTTTTTGCTAGGAAAGCTTTTAGAAAACTGTGATCCGGATTATTACTTTGTGCCGGAAATCCGGGGATTGGTGCTCGAAAAGGCGCCGGATTTCTTCAGAAAATTTGTTAAATTGACTGCGGTAGAGGTGAGAAAACAGGGTGAAGACCCTGACAAGGTCCTATCGGTTATTGAAAACGTCATTGTGAAGATGGGGAAAGAAAGCATCGCAGGCGATCAACAAACGAAATGGACCACACTTAATGCATTCCATCAGCAAGCGTTCCGCAATGCCCGTTCCGTGTTCCGCTCCGAGATGCGGGAAACGAAGCTGTCGGGACAGAAGGGCGAACCGCTCAGCATGGAGGGTTTTGAACGATATTTTGAACAGGCGTGGCAGGGAAATGCCCACGTGCAAACGCATCCGGTCCCGCCGTCGAAGCCCGTCGGGAAATATTTATTGGTACTCGATCCCACGATCAAGGGAAAGGACCGTGTCCAGGAAAACCCGAATCCCAAGGGGCTGAAGCCGGTCCGGGTGCTCGACCTCGACGACTTTAATTTCAACAAGATCAAAGAGAAGTTCCTTGTTCCGCGCGGGATCCTCGCGACCGTGGCGGCCGGGGACAAGGTCTATTACATGGTCCCGCCCATGGACCTGACCGTGCCGTTCCACACGCTGATGATCTCCGAGAGCGTCCGGCCGAACGTTTTGACCGCAGGGGACATGAAAACCTCACTGGACCTCGCGGAACGAAACCCCCGGATGAAATTCCTTCAGAACACCGATTGGTATACGGTCAATCACCTTCACATTCATGTGACGACGATCGACCTGCCGGTCGAGAAGCTTCTGCCGGAAGCGGAGGTGCAGGGCACGCTGGATGCCGTCAAGGTCTCGAAGATCAAGTCCTGGCAGCTTACGCATGCCATTTTTGAAGATACGGACACGGAAAAGCTCACGAAAGCGGCCATGAAGTTCGTCAAAGTCCTGCAGGACGCGCAGATTCCGCATTGGACCGCCATGATGAAAGGCCGTGTGATCGTTTCCTACGGGGAACCAAACGGTCCGATCACCACAGTCGGCGCGGTCCTCGGAGAAAATCACAGCATGCATGTCCTTGAATCCTTAGGCGCCGTGACGGTCTCTCCGGACAGGGACGACCTCACCGAGCTCCAGATCGATCAGGGCGTGAGTGCGGCCAGCCTGAATCCCGCTAAAGAAACCGAGCTATTGTCAAAAGCCGGTTTTGTCCCCTTAGAATTGGAGAAGGGTAAGGTTCGGAGTGAGATGAGGAACGAGATCTTTGGACGGTATCCTCCCACCATCCTGCTCAACATCACGAAAGGATCTCCCTCAGAATCCGAGCTGGGGCTTTTGTATTCTAAATTAAAATACGGAGATCCCAAAGCGGTCGACTATTTTTCGGATCGGCTTATCGAACGAATAAGGGACGATCTGGGGAGCCAGATCGGCCGATCAGAAAAGGACTGGGTGATCGTCAGTCTCTCCGGCGTGAGGTTGCCTAACGGGGTTACCCTATTTTCCAGGAAGATTTCCGACGCATTGGGTCTTCCCCATTATATTTTTTCTCAGCGATTGCTGGACCAGGGAGTGGCCGCCAATCCGGCACGGCAAGCACGGTATTTTAATGTGGGTTATACGAATCCCGAAGAAAGGTCCAGGGAAGTAAGGTTTATCCCGCATGACTCGCCGGGGTTCGAAGGATCGATACCGCTGAAGGGGAAAAAGGTCATTTTACTGGACGACTCTTTCATGACCGGGAGCGTCCTTGCGAAATCGTTGGAACTTTTAGAACGGGAGGGGGCTACCCGAATACAACCCTACGCGCTTGTCCGCCTGGAAGGTTTTGGCGATGAAAAATTCGAGAATAAGATCGATACTACGCTCATGGTCGAGGAGGGGACGGAGGCGATCGTGAAAGCGATCAATGCCGAGCGGGACGTGATGACGGTCCGGCCTGTTTATAGTCTTTTCTATAAGGACAGAGGGGTTCCCCGGCCTCCGGAAGAAGTTCAAACGCTCTTGGCAAGATTGACCCCTCAAGCCAAGCTAACCCTTTATCTTTACGGGATCGATTATTTGGCGAAAGACTATCCTCAGAATTTCGATCTTCTGGTAAAAGCATTAAACAAGGATTTTGGGGAGATGTTTCCGGGAATTCCAACCCTGAATAAAGTGAAATCGGAAAAATTCCTGCAATCTGTTTTGAGGATATTGGAGCGGTATCAATACCGGGTTCCGTATCAGGCAGCACCACAGATCGCCCAAAAACTTTCTCAATCGGTTTCTTTGAGAGAAGAAGAGACCGCACGTCCGGAGCAGACCGTTCGCGCGCGTCTTCTTCCGCAAACCGGCAATGACCCTGCCCGCTCCGAGATGCGGAATATTTCCGCGGAGGACAGAACCCTTCAAATTACGAGGCAATTCGGAGCAATGCCTCGTCGCGAGATCGTCGAGAAATATGGGGATCATTTTGACGAGAGCGGGCAGCCTTTGAGTGAGTTGGGAGTGTCTATTGCGCTTGTCCAATACCAGGCCGCATTGAACGAGGCGGTAACGGGCCTCCGGCAGTTATGGCAGGAGGCCGGGATTCCCCTCAAAAATCAGGGGTTCTGGCTTGCGGGAAGTTTTGCTTCAAGACCCGAGAGGACGCGGATCGGACTTCTTCTTAAACAAAACGCCGACGTAGCCGCGGGGCTTCGGCGGGGGAAAAAATCGCCTTCGGATCTTGATCTCGTTATAGCGCCTTACCTCTATGATGGAAAATATCAAAAAAAAATGGATCAGCTGGCGATCCGAATATTTGAAAAATACGGGATCCTGGTCGGATTTTATGACGGCCTGTTATCCGTTTTAGTGGACATCAATGAAGTGAGCGGTAATGGGTTGATCCGCCGGTATCTGGAAGCGACGGATAGAAATAAAGACGAAGAGCAGTGGCTTTCCTCCGCGCGCTCTGAGGCGCGGAGCGGTGATGTCATGGGTGATAAAGGCATATCGGCGAGTGAAATCGATATGTTTCTTAGGGAAGGTGTTGATCCGAGGTCCCTTCAAGATACCTACGAATATGAAGCAGGGATCCGAAAGCTGGGGGATATTATCCGGACGCTCGATTCTCGTGTTTTGTTGGTGATCGAAGGAGGATCGGGTTTTGGAAAATCGTATTTGGCGGGGCGCTTATCCCGAGGTAAGGATTTCCCATGGCTTTCCGGGCAGATTGAGGTAAATGAAGAAGATGTGATATTGCCGGATGAATATGACGCTTATGAGATCGGTCTGATGGCTGAAAATTTGCGCGGAGCTTTGGAAACCGGGAAAAAATTAGTGATCTATAGCGGGCACACTTTCTTTCAGTCGCTGCTTACAGACGATCCGGGTGTTTACAGTGTCATGAAGGATGAGCTGAAGGACTACTCGATCATCCGGATCCGCGCCATGAAACTATTCAACAATAAAAATCAGGCTTATACACGGGACGGGACTTGGGAAAAATCACCGTCGTGGAATCCGGGGGGGGCAGACCCGGATCAATTTAAACATTATATCCAGATCCCGGAGGATTATTTATTTCAGAAAAGTGCTTTAAATCAGCAAGACGCCAGCTCCGAAGCGCGGGAGATCGGCACATTGGAAAAATATATAGAAACGATCAAGGCACGTGACCTTGATGATAAGAAGATCTCCGATCTGCAAAAAAGATTTTTGACGAATGAAGCAAAAGAAGGGCAGCTCTTTTCCAGCCTTGTCGCGGATAAACCCCAGCCAGATTCGGACATATCGCTGCCTTCGGATTCTGACAAGGATTATGACAAGGAGATTCGGAACGTACTTCATGCGATCGGGGAGAATCCGGAAACGGTGATAGCCACGATCAAAGAATGTATGAGGGTCATTCAGCGCTGGATTCCGGCGCACCTTTTCAGCCGGTTTTATAAGGATAGGACCTTCGTGTCGGGGCATGGCTTTTCTCATAGCCTGGACGACTTGCTCTATTGCTTGAAAATCATTAAAGCGGAGAATCGCGGCGGTTTTTCGGCGGTAGAAGTCGATCCCAAGGCCCTATGTTACGCGGTTATTTTCCATGATCTATCGAATATCCTTTATCGCGAACACCATGACCTCAATTCCATCATCTGGATGAAATCGATACTGAAAAAAGACGGCAGTTTGAACGAGGAGGAGATCAAGGGGGTCATGAGAGTCCTCGATGGACATTTGAAAAAGCTCCTGCAAGAACTATCATTCGGGGCCAAGCTCCTTCATGATGCTGATAACCTTTCCGCAGCGCTTGACCCGGATAGGATCTATGCGCTTTGGAAAAATAAAGCCAAGATCGGGATCGCGGACACATCAGACGGGCCCGGGTTGGGTAATCGATTCTATGATCCCAACCTTCAACTAGAAGAGCGGATAGCTTCGATGAATGATGGTAAACACAGGATCGATGGGCTGGTCGACCTTGCCTGGCAGTTCCTGGTCAATCGGGGACCGGAGATGTATAAGACAAAAGGCGCGCAAACCCTTGCTTCTGACGAAGGACGAAATGAAAAGAACGTGATCGAATACATCGAAAAGAAACGGCAAGATCTGATCGATTTCTATGGATTTAAAAACGAAGATATCGAAGCCATGTTCACAGTCATTCATAATCTATGCGCTGCTCTTGAGTCTTCAGCGCCCGATGCAACAGGTCCAGCCCGTTCGGAGATCCGGAACGTCTATCGGAGAGCACAAACAGGTCGCTCCGAGATGCGGACTGCGCCACAGGTGCAGGGAGGAGTGGAAGAAATATCCGGGGGAACGGGGAACGGGGAACGGGGAACGAACACACCTAGCGTTATCCCGGAAACATCATCCGTGGTTCAAGACCGCCGTTCGGAGGTTCGCGGGGACAGGACGGACCGGATGGTGAAGGCGATCCGCAAGGGCACGCAGACGGCGACGGTGTTCGTGGACGCCGAGGATTTTCCGAATCTTTCTGTGGCTCAGAAGAACGAATATTTTTACGCGGCGCTTTCCGGCCGGGGGGTCCGGATCGTGGTCTATAACGAGCGCGGCCGAGTGCAAGATAAAGAGCTTGGTGCTTTGCTGAAGCTTGATCGCGTGACGAGGACCGACAGGGACCTTGCCGGGGCTCAGATCAGTTTTGACCGGCCAGGCACGCCGAACATTCATCTTTCAAAAAAGATCCTTCCATCCCAGAAGTTGGTCCAGCGTTTGAGAAAGAGAGTCTCTTTCTTTAAAACGCAGGGGCAAAACGGCGGGACCCTGGCGGCAGCGCTTCTTTGGGCGTGGTCCGGCGGGGAAGATGCGCGGCTGCGGGAAATAAGCCAGGGCCGGGATGGATTCTGGATCGTGGCCGAGTCCTTCGTGAACGCCCTTCAGAGAAGTTATAACGCCACTCTCGCCTTCGCCGTAGCAGCTTAATTCATTGTTCCAACCTTTATTCCGGAAGCAATCCCAATGCGCATCGTCAACGCTCAGATCGCCCCAGCGAGGCGATCCTCGCTCGCACGTTCGACTTCACTCGACGGACAGGAATCGTAACGAGACAGCTCTCGGAGCTGATGGGAGCTCGGTTCCGCTCAAAAGGAGCGGATCCCATTAGCGAGAGCGCAGGCTGGCACTCGCCGCAGGAGCGAGGGAACAGCCGGTGTCGAGAGACGATTCCTGTCCGTCACCTTGCCCGTTTCGTCTCACGAGCGTGCCTCTTCGCATTGGGATTGCTGACCGTGGAAAGAGAGATGCGCTCATGTCTGTTGGATCGGGACATAAAAAAGCCGGGCTTTTTGAGCCTGGCTTTTTTGTTGAAGCGCTGCGTAATTTTTAAAACTTGAAGAGCTTGATCTTAGCGGCGTCGCCGGAACCTTTTTGGGGTTGTTCGATCTCGTAACTATCGTCCTTCGCGTAACCGAGGGAGGCGACCTTTTTCACGCCTTTGATGGTATTATCGACGACCTTCGCTCCGGCCTGTTGCGTTCCGTCCAGTGTCCCGACCACGGGCTTCTCGCTCATAGTGCCATGGGCCGTGTCCTCAAGCGTGTCTTTGACGTTATCGACCGTCATTTCTTTAACGCCGGTGGCAAAATTCTTTGCAGGGTGGCGTTCCTCGGGGACTTGGGTCTCTTTATCGATCTGTTTCTGGATCTTTTCCTGCTCACGCGCGTCTTGGTCATATTGGTCACTGGACCGCATGCCGAGGTTCGCTGCGGCAATCGCAAGAACAAGTATCACCCAAAATTCTTTTTTCATAGGCGGACCCTTTATTTAGCTCACGATGGAAAGCAGGGGGATAGTATACATAAACCGCTTTTAAAGTAAAGAAAGCGGAAAACAAAAGGGGACTTGTCACTCGTTCCTCGGGACTCGTTTTCGTTTCTCGTTTTCACGATTCCCGAGTCTCAAGCGACGAGTCCCTTTTTTTATACAAGGAAGGGCTGTTTGATTTTTACTTTGGGGTGGGATATACTGCCCTGGCTTTTATTGGAAATTGAAGGTAGCCAGGACTGCACTGATTACATTATAATTTTCAATCCATGAGAATCAGTGCTGCCCCGACTTAAGGTTTTGTCATTGCTGAACTTAGGGCATTTACTTGAGGAGAAATATGAAAAAAATCAAGATCGGACTTCTCGGGTTGGGACAGATCGGCACCGGCCTTTATGAGATCCTTACGGCGAAGAAGGCTTTGTTCGCCCGTCAGCTGGGAGTGTCTTTCGAGCTTGCGAAGATCGCGGAAAAATATCCCGGGCGCAATAAAAAAGTCCACCCTCCGAAACACCTCATGACAAAGGACGCTTTTGCCGTCGTACGGGATCCGTCCATTGATGTCGTGGTCGAACTGATCGGCGGCACGACGGTCGCCCGCCAATTGATCAAAGAAGCGCTCAAAAACGGCAAGCATGTCGTGACCGCCAACAAAGCCCTTCTGGCCGAATACGGCGATGAGATCTTCGAACTCGCGCACCGGATGAAACGCTGGCTTTGTTTCGAAGCGAGTGTGGGCGGCGGCATTCCGTGCATCAAGGCGCTTCGGGAGGGGCTTGCGGCGAACCGTATCGATTCGATGCACGCCATTATCAACGGCACTACGAATTACATCCTGACCCAGATGACCGCCAAGGGCATGAGTTTTAAGGAGGCGTTGGCCGGCGCCCAAAAGCAGGGATTCGCCGAGGCGAACCCTTTTCTTGACGTGAGCGGGCACGATGCCGCGCACAAGCTCGCGATCCTCGCCCGTTTTGCTTTCGGCGGGAAAGTGAAGTTCAAGGACATTTACTGCGAAGGGATCACCGAGATCTCAAGCGATGACATCGCCTTCGCCAAGGAATTCGGATACACGATCAAATTGCTCGCGATCGCCAAGCGATCGGGAGAAGGTATGGAAGCACGCGTTCAACCGACGCTTTTGCCGAATTCGCACATCCTCGCCAACGTGAACGGATCGTTCAACGCGATCCTGATGCGCGGCGACGAAGTGGGAGACGTGCTTTTTTACGGCCGCGGGGCGGGACCGCATCCGACCGCGAGCGCGGTGATCGCGGACCTGGTGGATATCGCGAAAGCCGGAGTGGCGGGGCCCGCGGAAGACCGGTTCATGGTCCGGGCGCTCGGGAAGGCCCTTTCCGTGAAAAGTATTTTTTCGATCCTGTCGCGCTATTATTTGCGGTTCTATGTGATCGACCGGCCCAGTGTGCTCGCGAATATCTCGAAGATCCTCGGAAAACACAAGATCAGCATCTCGGACGTCATGCAGCGTGAACGCAGTGCGGGGCGCGTGGTGCCGCTCATTCTTTTAACGCACGATACCCACGAAAAAGACCTCAGGGCCGCGGTTTGCGAGATCGACGGCATGTCCTGTATCAAGGGCAAGACCCAGGTCATTCGCATCGAAGAGGCCTGACGGTATGGGAAAATACGCGGTCAAAAAGATAGGGATCATCGAGCGTTATCAGGAATATCTTCCGGTCACGGATAAGACGCCTATCATTTCTCTTAATGAAGGCAACACGCCGCTCATTCTTGCGGAGGCCTTGCCTCAGGAACTCGGTCTGAAGAATGTCCGGATCTATTACAAATTCGAAGGCCTGAACCCGACGGGTTCGTTCAAGGACCGCGGGATGACCCTGGCGATCTCGAAGGCGGTCGAAGCGGGCTCGAAGGCCGTCATGTGCGCCTCGACCGGGAATACGTCCGCCTCCGCCGCGGCCTACGCGTGCCGGTGCGGATTGAAATGCTATGTGCTGATCCCGGAAGGGAAGATCGCCAAAGGAAAACTGTTGCAGGCGTACCGTTACGGCTCGAAGGTGATCATGATCGAGGGGAATTTTGACAAGGCGCTTGAGCTCGTCAAAGAGATCACCCGGGAAGGCAAGATCACGCTCGTAAATTCCATCAACCCGTACCGCATCGAAGGACAGAAAACGGCGGCCTTCGAGATCGTCGACGATCTCGGGGACGCGCCCGAATATCACGCGATCCCGGTCGGGAATGCCGGCAATATCACGGCTTACTGGAAGGGCTATAAGGAATATAAAAAAGCGGGGAAGTCCGAGACCTTGCCGAAGATGCTCGGCTTTCAGGCGGCGGGGTCCGCGCCGATCGTGCTGGGGCATCCGGTGGAAAAACCGGAGACGATCGCGACCGCGATCCGTATCGGAAATCCCGCGAGCTGGCAGGGCGCTGTCGCCGCGCGCGATGAATCGGGCGGCTTGATCGATAAAGTGACGGACGAAGAGATCACGAAGGCGTACCGTTTTATCGCGGAGCGCGAAGGCTTGTTCGCGGAACCGGCCAGCGTTGCGCCGGTCGCCGGAGTGATCAATCTCGCCCGGAAGGGATTTTTCAAAGAAGGCTCCCGCATTGTGATCACGCTCACAGGTGCGGGATTGAAAGACCCTGATTTTGCGCTCAGCTTCGAAGATCCGGTCTATAAGGTCAAATCCACTCTCGATGCCGTAAAGGAGGTCATCCGATGAAATCTATCGTTGTGGTTCTTGCGGGCGCTGCGGACCATCCGACCGAGGAGCTCGGGGGAAAGACTCCCTTGGAAGCGGCCAAGGTCCCGAATCTGACCTTTTTTGCGCGGAACGGCAAGGTGGGGACTGCGAAGCTTGTTTCCGACCGTCTGCCGCTTTCCGCGGATGTGAGTCTCTTCAATCTTTTAGGCTACGACGCGTCGAAGCTTTATACCGGCCGCGGGCCGCTGGAGGCCGCCGATAAGGAATTGACGCTCGACGACAAAGAAGTCGCGTTCTGCATGAATTTCATCACCGAGGCCGCGGGCACGCTGGCTGATCCGACGGCCGGAGCCATCAGCACCAAAGAGGCAAAGGCGCTCGTCAATTTTTTGAATAAAAAGGTCGCGAGCGATTTTGTGAGGTTTTTTTCGGGTTCCGGCCACCGGCACCTCGCGGTGATCAAGGACGCGAACGGCTTTGACGCCCTGTCCGCGAAGACCCAGCCGCCGGAGAGCGTGATCGGCGAAAAGATCGAGGATGTGCTACCGAAGGGCCCGGGCGAGGAATTGATGCGGAAATTGATGTATGACGCCCGGCTTCTTTTGCAGGACCATGAGATCAATCAGGTGCGCGTGGATCTCGGCGAGAACCCCGCGAACATGATCTGGCTTTGGGGGCAGGGGAAAAAGCCGGTCCTTAAGCCTTTCCGCGAATGTTTTGACGTTTCCGGCGGCGCGATGGTCGCCGCGCGCGAATACGCGAAAGGGTTGGGCCGCATGGCGGGGCTCACGGTCATGGAGGTCAAGGACGGGGGCGAAGTACCCGCGGTTTTTTATGACAAGATCTCCAAGGTGGCGATCGATGCCATGGAAGAAAAAGATTTTGTTTGCCTCTTTCTTCACACTCCCGAGGAAGCGTCACGGGCCGGAGATGTGAAGGGGAAGGTCTCCGCGATCGAAGGGATCGATTTCTTTGTGCTTTCGAAGATCCGAAAATATCTTGAGCGTTCCAAAGATTCCCGCCTTCTGGTCACGCCGGGTCATGCGACCCTTTGGAAAATGAAAGAGATCGTCCGCGATAGCGTCCCGTTCGTCATGACCGGCAAGAACATCATGCCCGGCGAGATCGAACGGTTCTCGGAGATCGCGGCCAAAACCTCGGAAGTGAAATTCAATAAAACCACGGAGCTGATGCCTTTTTTCATGGCCAAGGCGTCGTAACCGTCCATCCATCAGGGTAAGGATCATCTCATGGGACTCATCGTTCAAAAGTACGGAGGTTCATCGGTCGCGAATGCGGAAAAGATCCTGCGTGTCGCGCAACGTGTGATCAAGACGAAACAAGCGGGGAACAAGGTGGTCGTGGTCGTTTCCGCGATGGGGGATATGACCGACGACCTGATCACGCTCGCGGACCAGATCAACAAGGATCCCCAGGAGCGTGAAATGGATATGCTCCTCTCGACCGGGGAGCAGGTTTCGATCGCGCTTTTGGCGATGGCGGTCCATAAATTAGGCCATGAGGCGGTTTCGTTCACGGGCTCGCAAGTGGGGATCATCACGGATGAATTCCACAGCAAGGCCCGCATTCAGAATATCAGCGCGGAGCGCATTAAAAAAGCCCTGTCCGTCGGGAAGATCGTGATCGTTGCCGGGTTCCAGGGCCAGACGCCCTCGGGTGAGATCACCACGCTCGGTCGCGGCGGTTCGGACCTCACGGCCGTGGCGCTTGCGGTCGCCTTGAAGGCGAAGCATTGCGAGATCTACACGGACGTGGACGGGATCTTCACCGCGGACCCGCGCGTGATCCCGGAAGCGCAAAAGATGGACCGGGTCACTTATGATGAGATCCTGGAGCTCGCGTCGCTTGGCGCCAAAGTCATGCATTCACGTTCGATCGAAGTCGGAAAAAAATTCAACATGCCGATCTGGGTCTGCAATTCCCAGAACAACCACAAAGGAACTCTTATCACGAAGGAGAATAAGGCCATGGAAGAAGTCGTCGTAAGCGGTGTCGCGTTAGCCGAAGATGAAGCCAAGATCACCCTGTTCCGCGTCTCGGACCGCCCGGGCGTGGCGGCCAAGGTCTTTCAGACCCTGGCGGACGCGAATGTGAACGTGGACATGATCATCCAGAACAAAACGCAGACGAATTCCACGGACATCTCTTTTACCGTCTTCAAGAACGAACTCGTGAAGGCCATGAAGGTCGTGAAAGCGGCCATGAAAAAGGTCGGCGCCACGAACGTCACCTGCGACGAGAATATCGCGAAGGTGAGCGTGGTCGGGATCGGCATGCGGTCCCATTCCGGCATCGCGTCCAAGATGTTCTCGACCCTGGCCAAGAACAAGATCAATATCGACATGATCTCCACTTCCGAGATCAAGATCTCGGTCGTCGTGGCCGGCGATAAAGGCAAACTCGCCGCCCGCGTCATTCACCAGGCATTCGGACTCGGCAAGAAATAAGGTTAGCCGGGGACAGGCATGAAGCGCTTGCCTGTCCACGCAGTCTCCGTAAAACGGCAAACATATGAATAAAAAAATACTCTTCTATGACACCACGCTTCGCGACGGCTCCCAGGCCGAGGGGATCAGTCTGTCCTCGCATGACAAGGTCCTGATCGCGAAACGGCTTGATAAGTTCGGCCTTCACTACATCGAAGGCGGGTGGCCGGGCTCCAACCCCAAGGACATGGAATTTTTCGCGATGGTCAAAAAAGCCGGGATCAAGCGCTCCAAGATCGTGGCCTTCGGATCCACACGGCGCGCTCACACCAAGATCAAGGACGACTCGAACGTGAAGGCCTTGATCGGGGCCGGCACCCGGGTGGTGACGGTGTTCGGGAAATCCTGGGATTTTCACGTTTCGGAAGTCTTCAAGACCACACTCAAAGAAAATCTTTTGATGATCTACGAGACGGTCGCTTATCTTAAGGACCGGAAGCTCGAAGTGATCTATGACGCGGAGCATTTCTTCGACGGGTTCAAAGCGAACCGGGAATACGCCATCAAAACGCTCCAGCAGGCCGCGAAGGCGGGGGCCGACAATCTCACGCTTTGCGACACCAACGGCGGGAGCTTGCCGCACGAGATCCGTCACGCGATCCTCAGGGTGAAACGTTCCTTAAAAACGCCGCTCGGCATCCATTGTCACAATGATTCCGAGCTCGCGGCCGCGAATTCCATCCAGGCGGTGGGCGAAGGATGCGTCCTGGTGCAGGGAACGATCAACGGTTACGGGGAGCGTTGCGGGAACGCGAATCTCGTGAGCATTATCCCGGACCTCCAGTTCAAGATGAAGGTCCCGTGTTTTCCGGCGAAGAAGATGAAGGAATTGACCCCGCTCTCGCACTACGTGGCCGAGGTTTGCAATATGCCGGTCATGAACAATCAGCCGTTCGCGGGCCGTTCGGCCTTTGCGCACAAGGCCGGCATCCATATCAACGCCATGGTAAAAAACGCGAAAACTTATGAGCACGTGGAGCCCAAGGCCCTCGGGAACTATCGCCGCTATCTCGTCTCCGAGCTCGGCGGGAAGACCAATATCATGATCAAGGCCCGGGAACTCGAGATGCATTTCCAGAAGGATTCGCCCGAGACGCAGAAGATCCTGACCGAGATCCAGCGCCTCGAGCACGAGGGCTACCAATTCGAGGCCGCCGAGGCGAGCTTCGAACTTCTGGTGCAAAAACTTCTCGGAAAATTCAAACCGTTCTTCGAAGTGGAGGACATCTCGGTCCGGACCGAGAATATCGGTAAAGGGATCCCTCGTTCCATCGCGGACGTCAAGATCATGGCCAAGGGTAAGGAGCATTTCGAATCCGCGGAAGGGGACGGTCCGGTGAACGCGCTTGATTCCGCGCTTCGCAAAGCGCTCGGCCGTTCGTTCCCGTCGATCTCCGAGATCCGTCTGACGGATTATAAAGTGCGCGTCGTCAACTCCGAGGCCGGGACCGCCGCCAAGGTGCGCGTCTTCATCGAATTCCAGGACAAGGACAAGACCTGGACCACGGTGGGCGTTCATGAGAACATCATCGAAGCCAGCTGGAAAGCCCTCGTGGAAGCCATCGAATATAAACTGCATAAAGGTTAAAGGCAGGGACTCGGGACTCGTCGCTCGGGATTCGAAAAAACAAAGAACCAAAACGAGTCCCTAGGAACGAGTCCCAAGTCCCGTTTTTTATTATGGAACTAGACAAACAATACAATTCCAGGCAAGTCGAGACGAAGTGGTATTCCCTCTGGGAAACAAAGGGCTATTTCCGTCCGCGAAGTGACCGGAGCGCGTACCAAGCGCCACGCCCCACGGATAAAGACGCGGGCCCCTCTTATGTCATTGTCATTCCTCCGCCCAATGTCACGGGTATCCTGCACATGGGGCATGCGCTCAATAATTCCATCCAGGATGTTCTCGTCCGTTGGAACCGCATGAAAGGCCGGGACACGCTCTGGGTGCCGGGCGTGGACCATGCCGGGATCGCAACGCAGAATGTGGTGGAGAAAAAACTCGCCAAGGAAAAGAAGACCCGCTGGGACGTCGGTCGCGAGGCCTTCCTGAAAGAGGTCTGGAAATGGAAGAACGAACACGGGTCGACCATTACGCGCCAGCTCCGCCGCCTCGGGGCTTCCTGCGACTGGACGCGCGAACGGTTCACCATGGACGAAGGGCTTTCCAAGGCGGTGCGTGAGGCGTTCGTCACGCTCTATGAACGCGGGCTTATTTATCGCGGCAACTACATTATCAACTGGTGCCCGCGCTGTCAGACCGCGCTTTCGGACGAAGAGGCCGCCCACAAGGACGTGCAGGGCGGACTTTATCACATCAAGTATCCGATCCCGGGGAAGAGCGGTCCCTATGAAAAGATGGGCGAAGACCATATCGTGGTCGCGACGACCCGGCCCGAGACCATGCTGGGCGATACAGCGGTCGCGGTGCATCCGGACGATCCGCGTTACAAACACTTAGTTGGTAAGAAGGTCATCCTGCCGCTCATGGACCGCCAGATCCCCGTGATCGCGGACGCGTTCGTGGACCCTGAGTTCGGGACCGGCATTGTGAAGGTCACGCCGGCGCATGACCCCAACGACTTCGCGATGGGGCACCGCCATCATCTCGAGCAGATCAATGTCATGACACCGGACGGCAAGATCAATGAACGCGGCGGTGTTTACAAGGGGATGGACCGGTTCGACGCACGTAAAAAGATCGTTCATGATCTCGAGGCGCTCGGTCTCTTTATCAAACGCGATTCTCACCTTCACGCGGTCGGGCATTGCTACCGGTGCGACACCGTGGTCGAACCCTATCTGTCCAAACAATGGTTCGTGAAGATGCAGCCGCTAGCCGCGAAGGCCCTCAAGGCGCATGAAGAGGGAAAAACAACTTTCTATCCGGACCGGTGGACCAAGGTTTATCTGAATTGGCTCGGCGGCATTCGCGATTGGTGCATCTCGCGGCAGATCTGGTGGGGGCATCAGATCCCGGCGTGGCATTGTGAAAAATGCCAAGCCGCGGGACTCGTCTCTCGGGACTCGGGAAACGAGGAACCCAAAATGAGTCCCAAGTCCCGAGTCCCCGGTTCTGACGGAATTATCGTCGCCCGTGAAAAGCCGTCAAAATGTCCGTCCTGCGGCAACACCGAACTTCAACAAGATCCGGATGTTCTCGACACCTGGTTTTCCAGCTGGCTTTGGCCGTTCTCGACATTGGGTTGGCCGGCGAAGACCGAAGATCTGAAAAAATTCTATCCAACCTCGGACCTTGTGACCGCTCCGGAGATCATTTTCTTCTGGGTGGCGCGCATGATCATGGCGGGCCTCGAATTCATGGGGGAGGTCCCGTTCACCCAAATTAATATTCACGGCACGGTCCGCGCAGCCACCGGGCTCAAGATGTCGAAATCGCTCGGGAACTCCATCGATCCGCTCGAGGTGATCGAAGAGATGGGGGCCGATGCCCTCCGCTACAGTCTCGTGATGCTCTCGGCACAGGATGTTTATCTTTCACGCGAAAAGTTCGAAGTCGGCCGCAATTTCGCGAACAAGGTCTGGAATGCCTGCCGGTTCGTGCTGATGCAGCTCGAAGGCCTCGAGACCGCTTCGACGGATCCCGGGCAGTTCAAAAAAGTAAAGCTCTCGCTCCCAAGCCGCTGGATCCTGTCGCGCCTTGAGGAAAAAGCCGCCATGATCGAAAAGCACCTTGCCCAGTTCGGCCTCGCTCAGGCGTCGACCGAGCTTTATCATTTCGTGTGGGACGATTTTTGCGACTGGTATATCGAGCTCGCAAAACCCATGACCCAGTCCGCCGATCCGGCTTTAAAACTTCAAACGAAGAAAGTCCTTTTTTATGTGACGGAGAGGATCTTGCGGCTCCTGCACCCTTTCATGCCGTTCATCACCGAGGAGATCTGGCAAACCTTCAAACAAAAGGCGGCGGATGCCGAGGCCTGGCCTGAGACCATCATGCTCGCCGGTTGGCCGCATGAAGAAGAAAATAAATTTCACAACGCGGAAGCGCAGAAAGCGATCGGCCTCTTGCAAGACGCGGTGAGCGGTCTCCGCGATCTCCGGATCCGCTACCAGATCGCACCGACCGATAAACTGACCGCCGTCATCGTCTGCAAGGAACCGGGGATGATCGAGACCTTGCGCGCTTTCGAGCGTGAGGTGAAAGTCCTGGGACGGCTCACGGAGCTCCAATGCGTGAGCGCGTTCCAGAAAAAAGGCGCGATGGCGGCCAGCTCCTTCGCGGCTTTCGATGTGTTTGTCCCGCTTGAGGGGATCCTGGACCCGGAAGCGGAGAAGAAGCGGCTTCAGAAAAAGATCCAGGAGACCGAACAATGGATAGAGAACATACGTAAAAAAGTTGAGAACCCTTCTTTTGCTGCAAAAGCGCCGAAAGAGATCCTTGAAAAAGAAAAAGAGAAACTCAATGATGCGAAAAGCCTTCTCGTATCCTACAAAACCCAGCTCGCCGGTCTTTAGCAAAAGGCACGGCATCCACGGCCACGCGCTCCCGGTCTCTCAAAGGACCCTGAATTTCCTCAAGGAAGCCCTCCGGGAGGATATCGGACACGGGGATATCACCTCGAATCTTCTGATCCCGGCTTCAACGAAGGGCGAAGCCCGGGTGATCGCCAAGGACCACGGGATCTTTTGCGGCGAACGGCTTACCAAAGAGCTTTGCAAGATCGTGGATCCGAAAGTGAAGCTCGAATTCTGGGTCCATAACGGAGGGAAGGTCCGGCCCGGGAAGATCGTTTTCAAAATGCGCGGGAATATCCGGTCGATCCTGAAGGTGGAGAGGACCCTGCTCAATTTTATCAGCCATCTTTCCGGGATCGCGACCAAAACGCGCCAGTTCGTAGAAAAAATAAAAGAATATCCGGTCCTTCTTCTCCACACGCGCAAGACCACGCCGCTTTGGCGCGAGCTGGAAAAAGTGGCCGTGGAGGTCGGCGGGGGCCGAAGGCACCGTCCCGGCCTTGATTCGTATATCCTCGTCAAAGAAAACCACCGGCTTTACGGCGATCTTTCGAAACTGAAACGGCACCCGCGTGATTTCGAGATCGAGGTCCGCGATCTCAAGGAGCTCCGCCAATCGATCGCGCTCAAGCCCAAGGTGATCCTCCTGGACAATTTCACGCCCCAGGAGACCCGGAGGGCCGTGGGGATCATTCGCAGGGAAGCCCCCGGCGTCCTTATTGAAGCTTCCGGAGGTATGACGCTCAAGAACATCCGGAAGTATGCCGCAACGGGCGTCGATACCATCTCCGTCGGGGCCCTGACCCATTCCGTTAAAGGCGTTGATTTCTCCCTCTTGCTTGACTGGTATGAGACTTTTCCGTCCCGTTTCGGCGATGCCGCCGAAAGAGGATCCCACCTGTAAGGGTTTCCGGCCGGCGCGCTCACGCATCCGGCCCAGGCCGTCATCTCCCGTTCTTAATCGATGGATTCCATACCACCCTGCAGGCGTTCGATCAAGGTGTTAGGCAGGTTCCGCGACAGGATCTCCCGGTAAGTTCTGGCAACGCTGTTCCTGGGGTTTTTGGCAAGGATGTCGTTGCACAATTGCAGGGCTTCGAAACGTTCTCCTCTCCTCAGGTGCCAGCCGATGATCGGGGACACCAGCGCGCTATGGTCGGCATAATCCGAAGCGATCAGGCCTTCCATGTAACATTCCTTCGCGGACTCCGCCCGGCCCATCTCTTCATAAATATTTCCCAGTTGGATCTGCTCAAAAGGGTAGGACCACGCTTCTTTGTTATGTTCGGCCCTCTCCTGTTGATAGCGGACCCATTTGTCAGTCTCGACCGGGTCCGCATAAAAATCCGCGGTCTTTATTTTTTTCACGAGCGGACCCAAATACAGTCCCAAGCGCTTTTGATCGCGGAACAGGTCTTCATAGAGGCATTCCGCATAGCATTGATATCCGAAGCGGTTCAGATGAGAACCGTCGGGAGAGGTGTATTGAGCGGGCTCCCTCTTTTTTCTGAAAATCGAAAAATCATCCCGGAAATCGAGGAAAGGAATGCGGTGTCCGTCCGCAAAGGCTTTGACGGCAATGTCCGCGGAGTTGTAATAGGAGAGCAGGACCAGCCGGGCCTTGTGGGCCTTGCAGAGTTTTTGTACCGTCTCCAGATAAAAATCCAGATAATCCGCATAAGGATCTTTTCTCCCGGGAGGAAGGGCGATCCCTCTGAAGGACCGGAAGCCCCTGATGCCGGAAAAAAAATTCGGCATCGGACGGGGCGGCGGCTTGTTCTTGAAAGACTGGATGTCCGCGTCGGTATTATTCCGTCCGGTCAGCCAGAGGACCCCGTCGACCGGGTGATTTCTGAGAAAGAACTTCAACGACTCGGATTGGGCTTTCGTGCCCGATCCGGGCTCTCCCAGGTTGGTGACGGTGAATTTTTGTCCCGGGTTATTGGAGTTCAGGAGTTTTTCCAATTGCAGGGGATACGAATAAAGGGCTAGGGTGCCGACACCAAAGGTATGCGAATCTCCGAGGCAGACCAGTTGAATGACGGCTTGTTTGTTCTCTTTTCCCCAGGGGTGCCGCAAACCAAATTTTCCGGATATCCAAAAACCCAGCGCGAGGAGCATGGAGCTACAGATAAGGGCAAAAACAACAGATCGGATAGGATTTTTCATAAAGATTTTTTAAAAAGACAAGCCTCCGGTAAAGGTCCTTAGAGTGCCGACTTTTCAGTAACGGCTCGGCACCGAAAAAACTTATCTCTTTCCGCTCACGGAAAGCGATTCCGGTATTTCCGGCGAGGGGGAAAACCGGTTTTCTGGTAGGATAAAATCATGGCGGGAGGTGCTATAATCCGCTATGAGTATTTTAAATTCCGTGCCTTCTCAAGGATTCCGGCCGGGTAAAAAGACGTTCCTGGGGCTGGCGATCGTGGTGATGGGGATCGCCGGTGTGTCGGTCTGGTTCTATGTGGACGACCTGATGACCCGGTTCCCGGACTTGGATTTTCACCGGTCGCGGGTCGGCATTGCGTCCTGGTACAGCCGTACCGACAAAGGGATCCATAAACGAACGGCCAACAACGAGATCTTTGACGATAAGGCGATGACCTGCGCCTCGTGGGATTATCCGATCGGCGAGGAACTGCTGGTCATTAATACCTTGAACGGAAATTGGGTGGTGTGCCGGGTGAATGACCACGGTCCCGCTTTGCGCCTTCGCCGGACGGTCGACCTCACCCGGGGTGCTTTCAAAAAGATATCGGGCCTTGAGGGCGGCCTGATCTATGTGACCGTCATTCCCACGGTAAGGCATCACGGGCCGGAGAAGCGGTCCAGCCTTAGGACGGATCGATGAGCGATTTCAGACTTGTTTCTTCCATGACCCCCAAGGGCGATCAGCCGCAGGCGATCGAAAAGCTGGTGGAAGGGTTCCGGGCCGGAAAAAAAGAACAGGTCCTCAAAGGCGTCACCGGGTCCGGCAAAACGTTCACCATGGCGCATGTGATTGCCCAACTCGGGCTTCCCACGCTCGTGATCTCCCACAACAAAACCCTCGCGGCTCAGCTTTATTCGGAGCTCAAGGAGTTCTTTCCCGGAAATGCCGTCGAATATTTCGTGTCTTACTACGATTATTACCAGCCGGAGGCGTACATCCCGCACACGGACACCTACATCGAAAAAGACGCTTCGATCAACGAGGACCTCGACCGGCTGCGTCTTTCCGCGACCAGCTCCGTCCTTTCACGCAAGGACTGCATCATCGTCTCAAGCGTCTCCTGCATTTACGGCCTCGGCGCGCCGGAGGACTGGCAGGGACTTCTCATCACGATCAACAAGGGTGAGGCCGCGGACCGCGACAAATTCCTCTCGAGCCTGATCAGCCTTCAATATGAAAGGGTGGACACCGAACTCCGCCGGGGGACGTTCCGCGTGCGCGGCGGCAGGATCGACCTTCTTCCGTCGTACGGACAGAATCCCTACAGGATCGATTTCGGTCCCCAAGCGATCGAACGGATCGCGCTTCTCGACCCCGTAAAATTGACCGCCCTCCAAGAGGTTGAAAAACTCGCGATCTATCCCGCCAAGCATTTCGTGACGCCGGGTGAAAGGCTCGAGGCCGCGATCGTATCGATCGAGCAGGAAATGAAAGAACACGTCAAAAAACTCGCTTCCGAAGGCAAGGACCTTGAGGCCAAGCGCCTGGAGTCGCGCACGCAATACGACCTCGAGATGCTGAGGGAGGTCGGCTATTGCTCCGGCGTTGAGAATTACTCCCGCCATCTTTCCGGACGCGCTCCGGGTTCCACGCCGTACACGCTCATGGATTATTTCCCCAAGGATTTTCTCGTCATCATCGACGAATCGCACCAGAGCGTGCCGCAGATCCGCGGCATGTTCAACGGCGACGCCTCGCGGAAAAAGGTCCTGGTCGAGCACGGGTTCCGCCTGCCTTCCGCGCTGGATAACCGGCCGCTCCAATGGCCGGAATTCGAAGCCAAATTGAATCAGTGTCTTTATGTTTCCGCGACCCCGGGGCCTTATGAGATGGGCCGCGTGAAGGAAACGACGGAGCAGGTCATCCGCCCCACGGGATTGATGGACCCCCAGATCGAAGTCCGGAAGACCGAAGGCCAGATCGACGACTTGATCGGCGAGGTGAAGGCGCGGGCGAAGAAGGAGGAGCGGACGATCGTGACAACTTTAACTAAGAAAATGGCCGAAGACCTGAGCCGGTACCTGAAAGAACTCGGGATCAAGGTGCATTACATCCACTCGGAGTTCGACGCGTTCGAGAGGGTCGAGATCCTCCGCGATTTCCGTCTCAAGAAATACGACTGCGTGATCGGCGTGAACCTTTTGCGCGAAGGTTTGGATCTTCCGGAAGTGTCGCTGGTGGTCGTGCTCGATGCGGACAAGGAAGGTTTCCTCCGGAGCGACGTTTCGCTCATCCAGATCGCGGGCCGTGCGGCCCGTCACATCAACGGCAGGGTCATCATGTACGGGGACAAGGTCACGGATTCCATGAAGCGGGCGATTGACGAAACCGCACGCCGCCGCAAGATCCAGGCGGACTACAATATCGAGAACAAGATCACGCCGGTCTCGATCCAAAAAGAGATCAAGAACGGGATCGAACAATGGAAAAAGGCCGAAGAGTTCGTCCACGACGTGGTCCATGAATCCGGGAAAGAATACGACACCAAGAACTATCTCGCCTTCCTTAAGACCCGCATGGAAGCTTGTGCCCGGGCGCTGGAGTTCGACAAGGCCGCCCGTTATCGCGATGAGATCCGCCGGATCGAAGGGGAGGGCGCCGCGCCCAAGAAACCCGTCCGGTTGCCCCGCAAAAAACGCTAGCCCGCAATTTCCCCAAGCGGAATTTCCAAGAATCCTGATGCGCGCTCCGAAGGCCAAGCGGGCAGGGTGTCAGCCGGGAGGATGCCTTGCTTCGGCACCGGCGGTTCCTCGTTTCCGGCGAACGATGACCGCCTGCGCTCTCGCGCTTCGACCCGCCGAGGGTGGGACCAAGCTCGAAGCGCTCCGAGAGCTGCCTCCGGCAAGGCATCCTCCTGCTGACGAGCGAGGGTGTAGGTGCGAGTGAGTTTTTTCACGCCGGGGAAAAACGAACGGCGAAGAAGGATTGCTTGGAAATTCAGCGAAATACTAGGGGAGTGCTTTGAGGTAGGCGCGGATCTTGTTGCGGATGAGGTGGAATTTTTTTGCAGCGAGCCAATCCTTACGGAAGACGCTCGAGCCTACCGCGACCGCGCTCGCGCCGTTCTTAAAATAATCCGGCAGGTTCTTCGGCGTGACCCCGCCGCATGCCAGGAGCTCGATCTTGGGGAACGGGCCTTTGATCTCTTTGAAATAACCGGGGCCGAAACAGCCGGCCGGGAACACCTTCACCATCGTCGCTCCGGAGCACCATGCCTCATAAATATCCTGAGGGACGAGCGCTCCGGGGAATACGGGGATCTTGTGCCGGGTGCAGTATTCGATCACGGGAGGGACCACGACAGGACTTACGATAAAGGTCGCGCCCGCATGAAGGGCATTCTGAAGGTCCTTCAGGGTCAAGACCGTTCCCGCTCCGATCATGAGCTGCCTGCCGTAACGCCTGACCGCGTTTTTGATGAGCCCAGCCGCGCCTTCAGTGTTCATCGTGATCTCCACGGCCCGAAGACCGCCGGCCAGGATCGACTCGAAGAGGGGCTCCAATTGCGGAGGCGTGATCCCGCGCAGGATCCCGAGGACGGGCTTTTTACGGAACTTTTGCAGGTCCACGCCTATACTGTTCTCCATTTAATTTTTAGGGGTTAACAGTACTGCCCAAGTCTTTATTTCTTCTCATGAATGGCGCCCTCGTTCTCATATAGGATGCCTGATTGACAACGAGGACAGTCATGATTTCCTATCGATTTTTATTAATGAAAATCATGGCGACTTGGACTACACTGATTTCTGATCATTTTTTATTAACGAAAATCAAGTGCTGCACCGCATACCCCTGATTTCAAATAAGATGCGGTGCTATTCGACCTCGGAGCTTCCCGCGAAACTGTCATAAAATTCGCGGAAATTATCCTTCCGGTCGCTGTTGCGAAGCTCCAGCGCGGCTTTGGGATGTTCGTCCAGGATCCCGGTGATGGCATAAGGGATCACATAGCCCCACTCGACCTCTTTGCTGAGGGGGATCATTTCCTTCGAGATCACGTCCAGGATGGGACGGATATCGAATTTCGGGTTTTTCAGGAAACCCAGGAGCAGTTCCGTCGGACAATTCCCGGCCGCGCGTCCCATCCCGAAGATCGTACTGTCCAGATAGTTCGCGTTGTGGATGATCGCCTCGATCGTGTTGCCGAAGGCCAGCTGCTGGTTGTTGTGCGCGTGAAGGCCGATCTCTTTGGTCTTGATGATGCTCTTGGCTTTCTTGATCAGGTACTCCACGGTCTCCTGATACAGCGCGCCGTTCGAATCGACCAGATACACCACATTGCATTTGCATTCCTTTTCAAGCTGGGCCAAGCTTTCGTTCAGGTCCACTTCCAGCACCTTCGAGATCGCCATGAGGTTCACCGCGGTCTCGTAACCCTTGTCCGCGAAATGATTGGCGAGAAAGATCGCCTTGTCGACGTCTTTGATATAGCACGCCGTGCGGATCATGCTGACAGGGCTTTCCTTTTTGGGCTTGATGTCGTCAAGGTCCACGCGGTCCACGTCCACCATGACCGAGATCTTGGTCTTGGAGGGGATCCCTTCCGTGACCTTCCGGATATCGTCGTCGGAGCAGAATTTCCAGGCACCGTACTTGTCGCCCGGGAAAAGCCTCTTAGAGTTCTTATAACCGATCTCCATATAGTCGATCCCGGCTTCGGAAACAGCCTTGAAGATCGCCCGGACGAAGCGGTCGTCGAAGTCGTGGTTATTCATCAATCCGCCGTCGCGGATCGTGCAATCTAATACTTTAATTTGTTCTCGATACATGAAAACGCTCCTTGAAAGGATCGGGTTTTTGGAGTGCCTGAAAGGTGGGCATTATAGACCGAGGCGAGGATTCCGTCCACCTTGGGAAAAGGGTCCGGAAAAGCTCAAAAAGAGGGGTGAAAAGGGAGGGATTGCTTCCACGAGAGAATCTGCTACAATACCGCCGTCAGAGTTGGATCATTTTTATGATCACCGTCGCGGGGTGGAGCAGCTCGGTAGCTCGTTGGGCTCATAAC
>PLLJ01000041.1 GCA_003140935.1 Candidatus Omnitrophota bacterium | reverse complement strand
GGGACGGGTCCTGTGAGTGATTTCAGCGGGCTGAACCCGAAACCGACGGCCTCAGGGATGGCGCCAGCGGGGCATAATACGGTGACGAGTTTCACGCAGACGTCGACGAACCAGTATTCGTTCAATTACGATCTGACGAACGGGGTCGCGGCAGATTTTTCGCGGTGGGCGGGGAGTTTGATCGGGTTCGGGACCGGGAGTTTGGATCTGAGCGGCCAGGACCTCGTGTTGGGGGTGAGCGGGACGGGGACCTCGAAGATCAAGGTGGAGCTCATTAGCGGAACGGGAGCCAATGAGAAGAAAGTGGTCATCGTGCTGCAGGGGCTGACGGGATCGAACCAATTTTACCGGATCACGAAGGCGATGGCGGATGCGGCCGGGGTGGTGGGATTTGACGCAACGTCGATCAAGAACATTGCGGTGGTGGTGGACGATCAGTTGAGCGGATCGGCGACGGCAAGCGGTGCGTTGACGATCGCGGTGAACGGTCTTTTTTACAGAGCGGTGGTGCCGGGGACCGCATATAACCAGGCGAATCTGACGACGCTTCCTTCGAATCCGACGGTTTCAAGCGCGCATGGCGCGGTGTCGGGCGTGGTGGACACTTCCACGATCACGGCGACGCAGATCAGCGCGACGACGGTGCAAGTGACAAGCAACGTTCCGACGCAGGGGAACTTCACGTTCACATCGATCGTGTTCCCGACCGCGGGCGTGGATTTGGGGAACAGTGTGACGCTTGCCTTCAGCGGGACCTCCGGAAAGATGCTGAAACTCGAGTTCGTGAACACGTCGAACGTGAAGAAAGAGTTTTTAGTGCCGCTATCGACTGGAGAATTGAATTACACGTTCGATCTTACGGGATTTGTAGGACCGATCGGCCAGATCAATATCGTGGCGGATGAAGTTGGGACGACGAACTATGTACTCGAGACCAAAGGGTTAGCTTTTACACCTCCGATCCCGGTGGTAAGTGGCGCAGCCTTTAATCAAGTGGCCTTGACGACGCTTCCTTCGAATCCGACGGTCTCAAGCGCACATGGCGCGGTGTCGGGCGTGGTGGACACTTCCACGATCACGGCGACGCAGATCAGCGCGACGACGGTGCAAGTGACGAGCAACGTTCCGACGCAGGGGAATTTCACGTTCACGTCGGTTAATTTTCCGACCGCGGGAGTGAATCTGGGGAACTCAGTAACCCTGGCATTCAGCGGGACGTCTGGGAAGATGTTGAAGCTTGAGTTCGTAGACACCTCGAATGTGAAAAAACTGTTTTTAGTGCCTCTCTCGACGGGAGAATTGAACTACACGTTCGATCTCACCGGGTTTGCGGGACCGATCACAGCGATCAATATCGTGGCGGATGAAATCGGGACGACGAATTACGTGTTGGAGACCAAAGGGCTAGCCTTCACGCCTGTCATTACAACGGCCACAACCAACGCCTTAACGAACCTGGGTGGCGCCTCGATCTCTGAGATGGAACCTGCCGGGAATAACACGGTGACGGCTTTTTCACAGACGAGCGCGGGAGCCGCGAGTTTCACGTATAACTTGGCGAACGGGACCGGGAATAACCGCTGGGCCGGTAGTTTGATCAGTTTTGTGAATAATTTTAATCTCACGACGCAGAACCTCGTAATCGCGGGAAGCGATGCGGGATCTTCCTATTACAAGCTGGAACTTATTGACGCTCAGAATGATAAAGTCGCGCTTCGCGTCAATGTGGACGGCCGCATTGAAGTGACAAACGCGCTTGCACAGGCGGCAAACGTCGCGGCCTTTAACGCCGATCAGATCAGGTTTCTTGCGATCGTGGTGGATGATCCGAACGCTACAGTGGGAACGTTATCGATCACGACATCGGGTCTTGTTTATACGCCGATACTCGCAGGAGCCACTTACAATCAATCGCTGATGACTTCTCTCGCGGCCAGTCCGGCTGCGGCTTCGGGGTCTGGCAATACGGTTTCCGGGCAACCTGCTGCGATCATGCGGATGACGCAGAATTCAGCGGATGAGTTTGAATATGATTATGATCTTGGCTCGAGCGGAACGTCGTTCACCTTTGTGAGAATTGCCGGTGGTGATTTCGTGGGAGGAGTTTTCCAGGGAACTCTCATGACACTGCCTTCTCAACTCGTGATTGCTGCCCAAGGCAGTTCAGGCGGCCGCGTGCAGGTCAAATTGCATGATGCGGATCAGGCGGAAGCGGTTTTTATTTTAGACTTGGAACCGTTTCTGCAGAATTTCACGTTGAATGCAGCTTCGGGTAATGTCCCTGTATGGTTTGACTGGTCGAGGGTAGCGGATATTATTTTTGTTCAGGACTCCACTATCGGATCAGCTCTTTCGAACGATTATGTGAAGATTCAGGCGAAGGGAATGGCTTATACCGCTCCGTTGCCTAATGTTGCTTTTGAAGCGAACCGGGCAACACTGGTCCAGAACGGTTTGAATTATTTTGATGTCGGGGTTGGCGTGGATACTGTGACCCATCTGCCTTACGACAATATGGGCCCAGGCGGGGCCCTTCCTGGCCGCTACACGCAGCCTACACTGATCGGTTTCTATCTCCAGATCTTGGGGGATGTAGTCCTTGGCAAGATCGATAACGGCATGACCCGGAGCCAGGCGCTTACTGAAATTAATACGGTCATGACGAATTTGCTGAGTATCCAATCCGCACCGTACAGTTGGCATGGTCTCATACCGTGGCTTAACTTGGATCCCTTGGACTTGAGCACCGATATCATTGCTTTGGGGGACAATGCGAATCTGTCTCAGAGCATTGCTGTCACGGTGGGTGCACTTGAGTCGACGGGACTGAGTGGGGCGGATCTTACTGCCGCCCAGCAGATCTCAACCAAGGCGGACCAATATCTCAATAATCAGGCTGTGGGGTATGCGGCATTCGTAGACAATAATTTCGGTATTTTTCATGCCGCGTTTGATATTTCGACCGGAGAATTCTCTGCTTATATCGATCGGGTCAGTAACGAATTCCGGGGTGCGGTTGCGTTCCTTGCTACTTACTATGCGGGAGTTCCTGATTCCGTTTTTAATAATTTGGCGATTACTACCAACAGCAGCTATATCGACAGGAACGGACAAGCGGTCGAAAATCTTGCGCCGTGGGACGGGGCGGCTTTTCAGATCTTTTGGCCGGAGCTTCGTAACGAAGAAAGCACCTACATCGGGTTCCGGAACGCCCTTTACAATATGCTCGCGACCCAACTGGACTATGCCTACCAAAACCGTATTCCCGGCATTCTTTCCACAAGCTTGACCCCGGAAGGAAGCTATTCCAGTACCGGTATTCCGCAAATGGCAGAAGCCAACATGGTTCCGAATACCACGAACTCTATCGTGGGAGATAGCGGTTCCACATACGCTTTGGCGGCTGCGATGGGGATTGATAGAAATGCCGTTCTCGGCTGGCTTAATTCCATCAATAACCTCTTTGGGATGATGGGCGATTATGGGTTCTATGATTCCGCCCGATCCGGTTCCGAGATCAACAATCGCTTTATCGGGATCGATGTGGCATCCATGGTTCTGGGTCTTGCGGGGAACGGGCCGGATGATTTTACGACCTATCTTCGAAATCGCGGAATGGAAGATAATTATAATCAACTTTATGATCATATGAGCCAGCAAATGGCTATTGATCGGACCGGTTCTGGATTGCCTAATACTCCTGAGTTTCCGGATCGTTCATTGGCGGTTTTTGGCCACATCGCGTCCGAAGGGGCTATTAACTATATTCATACCATTCCTCCGGTTACGAAACCTCCGACACCTCCCGAAACCACATTGATTTATGGTGTTCGTCTTGCTTATACCGACTTGCAAGGGGTGGATGGCGGGCATTTCTGGAAGTTGAGCCAGCCCTATAATGCTCAAGCGAATCAGCTTATCCTGAACTATTCGGCCGTAGATTCTCCTCAGTTTGTGCGTATTGAGCTCAAGGACGGTGCCGGTCTGTTACTTTATCAGACGACGGTAGCGCTTGAGCAAGGGGCGAAATTCGCGCGCCTTGTGGTCGATCTTCCGAATCAAGCGGCTCTTGCCAATGTTCAAGAGATCGATCTTGTGGTGGACGCTCAGGAAGGGGGGGATGCGACGGGAGATTTCACGATCCAAGCAATCGACTTCCAGCACGTGCCATCTGCACCCGTGGTCGGTTTTACGGCCCAACCAGGTTCGCCCGCTGTCACAGTTCTACCTGTGAACAGCGCGTCGGTCAGCGGTGTGGCGCAACTTGGAAGCTCCTCTTCAAACAGCACGCTACAACACATTTTTGGAACGAATTTCTTTCAACTTCATTTCGATCTGACAAACGCCAATGCTTTTGCGGGAATTGTCCTGAACTTTGATCCCAACCATAACGGCAGCAGCGTTAATCTTTCTGCGGTCCCTCTGATCTTTGGGATCAATGCGACCTCGTCTGTTGCCAAGAATGTGAAGATCGAGATCGAAGATGTTCACGGGAATACCTACACCACATCGAACACGGATATCGTGTCATCGGGTTATTACAAATTCTTGGCGTCCTTGGCGGCGGGACGGGTCGATCTCAGCCATGTTAAGTCCATTAAATTCGTTGTGGACCAGTATTCTGTTGCAAGCGCAAGTGGTACGGTAGGCGACCTGCAGTTGGAGATCGGCGGCTTGCAATAATCCCAGCCCGAGGTTAGAATCTGCCCAATTGTTTGTTCCCGAACAAAGGGCACCGTTTTATGGAGCAAGAACCTGGTTTCAACGATTTGGTCGAATCCCTGAAGAGTATTGAGCCATCACTCCGTCCCGCGGGCTCCCGGGACTTTGCAACCCCAACACGGAGGTCTTCCATGAATAATCCGATCTCAGGACTTATTTTTTTCGCGCTTCTCATTGTCGGGTTTTTTATAGGCGCGCCTATTTTTATGGCGAACCAGGGCCTTGGGGCCTTTCTTGGCATGGTCTGGTTCTTTATTTCTATGGTCATTGCCTCGGGGGTCCAGATGGCGGTGCAATGGGAAAAGGGCGTTGTGTTCAAGCTTGGAAAATTCAGCCGGATCGCGGGACCGGGTCTTTTTTTTATCATTCCGGTCATTGAAGAAGTCCGGAAGATCGATATGCGCGTCCTAACGATGGACATCCCTTCGCAGCAGGTCATCACCCGGGATAATGTCCCCGTGAAGATCAATGGCGTTATCTTTTTTAAAGTTGATGATCCCTCGAACGCGATCATTAAAGTTCAGGATTACCGTTACGCGATCTCACAATATTCGCAGACTTCGCTTCGCGATGTGATCGGACAAATGACGCTGGATCAGCTTCTCACGGAGCGCGAAGAGATCGGGAAGAAGATCGAGGCGAATGTGGAAAAAGACACGGAAGCCTGGGGCCTTGAAGTGACCGGCATCCGGATCCAGGACATCGACATGCCCGAAGATCTCAAGAAAATGATGTCCCGTCAAGCCTCTGCCGAGCGGGAAAAACGTGCGACGATCACGAAGGCCGAAGGCGATCGCGATGCTGCGGCGAATCTCGCTCTCGCGGCCAAGACTATGGCGGAGAGTCCCGGAGCCATGCAGCTCAGGACTCTACAGACGATCGATGGTTTGGGGCCTACAGCTTCGAATACGGTTGTGTTGGCCGTCCCTGTCAATATCATGGACGCCTTGGATCAACTGGCACCTTTCCTGAGAGCAAAGACTAATAAGCCCGCTTAGGGATGTTGCGGACAAAAAAAAGCCCCAACTGTGAGTTCGAGAATTCCGCTTTCTCTAGCAACATTATAAAATAAAAGAGCTTATTGCTCGTCAGGCGAAACCCTCTAGGCTGTGGCTCTTTTGCTCACGCTGGGGCTTTTGTAAGAAATGGCTACGGAACCTGGTTCGTTCCGCCGCCACTCCTCATTGTCAAAGAAATTAGTTATTATGCCCTACCATGCAAATGTAACCTCACGGGCATCTTCTGTCAAGGCGCGTAACTTTAATGCAATGAATGACTTAGGAAAACAAGTTTTGACAAAAAAAGAGGTTGTTGTTAGCATACCTTCACGTTTTTTTTGTGAGCCGGAGACATTATGAAGCCATTGAATACGACCGAAGAGATCATTCAGGATATCCGCGAGGGTCGCATGGTCATCATGACCGATGATGAGACCCGCGAGAACGAGGGGGACATTGTTTTTGCAGCGTCCAAGACGACGCCTGAGATGGTCAATTTTATGATGAAGTTCGCGCGGGGGCTTATCTGTGTTCCCATGACGGCTGACCGCATTCAAGCTCTCGGGCTCGACCAGATGAATCCCAATCCCGAGGATCCTATGAAAACGGCGTTTACCGTATCGGTAGACGCGAAGACCGGCATCACAACGGGGATCTCGGCTTATGATCGCAACCGTACGATCGAGCTACTAGCGGACTCTAAGATCCAACGTGAGGATTTTGTGATCCCTGGGCATATCTTTCCGTTGAAAGCAAAGCAGGGAGGCGTGTTGCGTCGCGCCGGGCATACCGAAGCGGCGGTGGACCTGGTGCAGGCCGCCGGACTTCCTCCGGCTGCGGTGATCTGCGAGATCGTGAATGATGACGGCAAAATGGCGCGACTTTCCGATCTTCTGGAATTTGCCAAAACACATGGACTCAAGATCGGAACGATCCGTGATCTTATTGCCCACCGCACCCAAAAAGATAAGCTGGTCAAAAAAGTGAGCGAAGCCAAGCTTCCGACGAAGTTCGGGACCTGGACTATCCAGATCTATGAGTCGCTCCTTGACGGAGCTCAACATGTTGCACTTATTCAGGGGCAGATCGGCGATAAGCCGGCGCTGGTGCGCGTGCACTCGGAATGTTTTACGGGGGAGGTCTTAAGCTCTTTACGCTGTGATTGCCAGGAACAGCTTGTCACAGCTATGAAAATGATCCAACAGGAAGGTTCCGGCGTGATCCTTTACATGCGTCAGGAAGGCCGTGGGATCGGGTTGGCCAATAAGATCAAGGCTTACGAGCTTCAAGATAAGCACGGGCTTGATACGGTTCAAGCGAATGAAGCGCTCGGGTTTAAGCCGGATCTCCGGGATTACGGGATCGGCGCTCAGATCCTCCATGATCTCGGGCTTTCAAAACTTCGCCTCATGACGAATAATCCTCGCAAGATCGTAGGGTTGGAAGGCTATGGACTGCAGGTCGTGGAGCGTCTTCCGATCATCATGTCTCCGCATCCTGTGAGCGCGAAGTATATACAAACCAAAAAAGATAAACTCGGTCATCTTTTTGACACGGGGCCGAATTCATGAAGACTTACCATGGAAAGATCATCGCCGAGAATAAAAAATTCGGGATTGTTGTTTCGCGGTTTAATCAGTACATCACCGATCGCTTGCTGGAAGGAGCCGTGACGACCCTGCGCAAAGCCGGGGTACCGGAAAAAAACATCAAGATTGTCTGGGTACCGGGCGGCCTGGAAGTCCCGTTCTTCTGCAAAAAACTGAAGACCCAGACGCATTGCGACGTCGTGATCGCGCTTAGCTGCGTGATCCGCGGAGGGACTTACCATTTCGAATGTGTGTCGAATGAACTGACACGCGGGATCGATCAAGTGGCGCTCGAGACGGGGACACCGATCGCGACCGGAGTGATCACGGTCGATAATCTGGAACAAGCCATCGACCGGGCGGGATTGAAGCACGGCAATAAAGGCGAACAGGCAGCCTTGGCGGCGCTTGAGATAGCAAGTCTTGACGAACAATTATCCCAAAAGGCAAAAAGCATTAGGGCTCGAAAAAGAACGAAATAGCATTTTCATCTTAGGATAAATCAAAGGCAAAAAATGCTTCGCAAAAGAACTCAGGCGCGGGAATGCGCACTTCAAATCCTCTATCAGTACGAGATGAACCCGGAGCCCATGCCGGAGATCCTGAAGAAATTCTGGTCTCAGCAGGACGAGGTTTTTCCCGAGGATGTTCGGGATTTTGCGGAGAAGCTCGCTCTCGGGACGGTGGAACATCAAGCGGAGATCGACAAGGTCGTTGAGCGTTATGCGGACAACTGGGAACTATCCCGGATGGCCATGATCGATCGTAACATCATGCGATTCGCGACCTACGAACTGCTTTATCTGGCTGATGTGCCGCCTAAAGTGACCCTTAATGAAGCCGTGAACCTGGCGAAGAAATTTTCACAAGAAGAATCCGGGAAATTCGTTAACGGCATCCTCGATAAGATCAACCACACCGAAAAGCCCAAAAGCCCCAAGGATCATGACCCTTCCGCCGCATGAAGTTTGGATGAAACGAGCTCTTGCTTTGGCGGAGAGAGGACGTTTCAGTGTCAGCCCCAATCCCATGGTGGGGGCCTGCGTTGTTTCCAGAGGGAAGCTCGTGGGTTCCGGTTTTCATGAGAAATTTGGCGGGCCACACGCCGAACCCAATGCTTTGGCCAAGGCCGGCAAGAAGGCTCGGGGCGCCACACTTTACGTGACCCTGGAACCTTGTGCGACCTGGCAGAAAACCCCGCCCTGTGCTCCGCATATCAAAGAAAAAGGGATCAAAAAGGTTGTGATCGGTTGTCTGGATCCCAATCCCTCGAATCGTGGCAAAGGTGTCCGCTTTCTTCGCGAGCAGGGAATTGCCGTCAAGATCGGTATCTTGGAAGATGAAGTTCGCAGGCAAAACGAGGGATTTTTTAAATATATGACCGAAAAACGTTCGTTTGTGACGCTTAAGATGGCGCAGACCCTGGATGGCAAGATCGCGACGCGGGAGGGCCTTTCCCGTTGGATCTCTTCGCCCCCTTCACGTGAATTTGTCCACAAGCTTCGGGCAAGTCACGAGGCGATTTTGGTAGGGAAGAATACGTTCTATCAGGATGATCCCCGGCTCACAGTTCCGAAAAATTCACGTTCGCTCGCTGCCGGAAAACCATGGAAGATCGTGATGATCTCCGCGCGAGGTTGGTCCTCAAAAGCGCGTATCTTTGAAGACAGCCGGCTCACGATCCTCGTATTCCCGGAAAAAGATCTGAAGAAGATCGTTAAAAAAGCAGAAGCTCAAAAAGGAACGTTGATGCTTTTGCCCGTTAAAGAAAAACACGGCAGGATCGAGGTTCGTGAGCTTCTTAGAAAACTCGCGTTACTGGGTGTGACCAAGCTTTTAGTTGAGGGCGGAGGGGAATTGGCCTGGTCCTTTCTGGAGGCGGGATGCGTGGACCGCGCTTTTTGGATCCTCGCACCGAAGATCTTTGGCGGTCGTGCTGCCAAGACTTCCGTGGAAGGTCTTGGCGTGAAGACCCCGGATCAGGCGTTTTTGTTCAAGACGGTTAAAATGACGCGTTCAGGCGATGATTGGATTTTTGAAGGCACATTTCACAAAAAATAGGGCGGAAAGATCATGTTTACAGGCATTGTTGAAAATCAAGGCATCGTTGTAAAGAAAGAAGAGTGGGGCGGCCAGGTCCGGTTCGGGTTCCGGTTTCAGAAAAAAGAGAAAGGTCTGAAGATCGGGGACAGCATTGCAGTGTCCGGGGTGTGTCTGACCGCGGTTCGCGTTAATCCGAACGGTTTTGAAGTGGATGTGGTGCGTCAAACCTTGGAAGCGACCACGTTAGGAATGCTGGAACGAAGAGGTCGCGTAAACCTTGAAAGGTCTCTGAAGATCGGGGATGGGCTCGGGGGTCATTTCGTGACCGGACATATTGATGGTCGGGGTACGATCGTAAAGATCGAAAAAAGGAAGAAGAATACGACCTTGTTCCTGACGGCCTCGAAGGATATAATCGCGCTTCTTGCAGATAAGGGGTCGGTTGCTTGCGACGGGATCAGTTTGACGGTGCAGAAGGTTTGCGGAAAGGTATTTCAAATTGCCGTGATCCCGCATACACTTCAAGTCACGACCCTTGGCATCAAGCGGGTGGGTTCCGAAGTCAATCTGGAGGTTGATATTGTCGCGCGTTACCTTCAGATATGCTTCGCAAAAGAAAGATCGCGAAGGACTTTTTCTTCTCGCACTATTCTCCGGGAGCTCCTCCAGCAGGGGGTTGAGTGGAAAAAAGATTTGAACTGAACGCATCCTCCGAGGTTCTTTCACCTTTCCGGAAAGAACTCCGCCAGATCCTGAGCCATGCCGGGTGGAAAAAAAAGACCACAGAGGAGATCCTCTTGGCGGTCGATGAGGCTTTAACTAACATTATTCGTCATGCTTATCAGGGCGGGCCAGGTAAAATGACGGTCTCGGTTGTGGCAGCTGACGACAGGATCGAGATCGTGCTGGAGGATTGGGGCAAGAAATTCGATCCGACCCAAGTGCCGCCGCCGGAACTTCCGCGTCAAAAACCGGGGGGTCTGGGAGTTCATTTTATCAGGACGATCATGGACGAGATGATCTATGAGGGTCAGGGCTCGGGCGGGAATCGGCTTCGTTTGATCAAGCGCAAGAATAAAATTTGAAAGAGAAAGGTGAACTATGAAAATACAATCGACAAATCAAGGAGACATCCATGTGCTGGAGCTTTCAGGGGAATTGGATTACCATTCTTCACCCGAGCTTCGCGAAAAATTGACGGAATTGACCGTGAAACAAGCTTCCAAGATCCTCGTGAACCTGAGTGGTGTGGACTATATGGACAGTTCCGGTATCGCGACCTTTGTCGAAGCATTCCAAAAGGCTAAACGCTATCAGGGCCGTCTCATTCTTGCGGCGCTTACACCCACGGTCCGTGGCGTTTTTGAGATCGCCAAGCTCGATAGTATTTTTGAGATCACTTCGACTGTCGCGGAAGCGGAAAAGTGCCTGGGCGCCAAAGCCTGAACGCATATTTAAGGAATATAGTCTTATGAAGGAATTTGCGGGAAAGACCGGACAGTCGATATTTTTTATTTTGTCGGGTGTTGCCCGTTTGTGGAATCTCGGATCGGCGGTCGTCGGTTATACACTCTCGTCTTTTTTCAAGAGGAAGGTTATCCCCCGGGAAGTTCTTTTCCGTCAGATGGTTTTGATCGGTATTGATTCGACGGCGATTGTTTCTCTCGTGGGGGCTTCGGTCGGGACCGTTCTGGCCTTACAAGCGGCGTATTCCCTGAAGACTTTTGGGGCCCTCATGTACACGGGAAGTCTTGTATGCGTTGCGATGGCCCGCGAATTGGGGCCTCTGATCGCAGCGATCGTAATCTCCGGCCGGATCGGCGCGCGCATGGCCGCAGAGATCGGGACCATGATGGTACAGGAAGAGGTAGATGCGCTTATCACAATGGGTATTAATCCGATACGGTATCTTGTCGCGCCTCGTGTCCTCGCGCTGGCCTTGATGCTTCCGTGCTTGACCGTTATCGTGGATATCGTGGGGATGATCGGCGGTTGGGCGATCGGGACGACGGGGCTTGGGATCAATTCCAGTCTTTATATTGCCAAGAGTATTGAGGCTCTTTGTCTCAAAGACATCTACACCGGGCTCCTGAAAAGTTTTATCTTCAGCATCTTGATCGCGCTGGTGAGCTGTCATCAGGGACTTTCCGTGTCAGGCGGTGCCGATGCGGTAGGAAAAGCCACGACGCAAGCCGTCGTGATCTCGATCGTGCTGATCATTGTAGTGGACTGTCTGGCGACGGCGGTCATTTATTACGCCTTGCCCACTTGAGGAACATATGAGCGAATCCGAACCATGCGTTATCGAAGTCAGGAATCTCATTAAACGTTTCGGGGACCTTACGGTGCTGAACGGGATCAACGTCGAGATCCCACGCGGCCAGATCACGGTCATCATGGGCGGCTCGGGATGTGGCAAAACAACCTTCTTGAGACATCTCATCGCCTTGCATCAGCCGACTTCCGGCGAGATCCTGGTGGATGGAGCCAATATCGTGGGCCTCAGCGAAAAAGAGATGAATAATGTGAGACGAAAGTTCGGCATGCTTTTTCAAGGGTCAGCCCTTTTTAATTCGATGACCGTTGGCGAGAACGTTGCCGTGCCGCTCAAAGAACACACGGACCTTTCTCCTGAGATCATCCGTATCATTGTCCGTGTGAAATTGGAGCTTGTGGGGCTGACGGGCTTTGAAGACTTCATGCCCCATCAAATCTCGGGCGGTATGAAAAAACGCGTGGCGCTCGCGCGCGCGATCGCGCTGGATCCGAAGATCGTCTTCTATGACGAACCGGGCGCGGGCTTGGATCCGATCACGGCGAGCATGATCGATCGCTTGATCCTGGACCTTAGCAAAAAGCTCAATATCACGTCGGTAGTGGTGTCGCATGAAATGAAAAGTGCGTTCCGAATCGCGGACCAGATCATCGTCCTTCATAAGGGCAAGGTCCTGCAAGTTGGCACTGCCGATGAGATCAAGAATTCAAAGGATTCCTATGTTCAACAGTTCATTCATGGGGAGTCTGAAGGTGTCATCCCGTTCAAACAAACGAGCGAAGCTTATTTAAAAGGGCTTCTTTCCACTTAAGAATCGTTTCCAGAGGAGGAAAAGATGGATTCATCAAATACTTATTCGTCATCCGAGATCAAATCCGGATTTTTTGTGCTGGTCGCGCTCGTGGTGCTTCTGGTCATGACGTTCGTGGTCGGAGGCTATTTCAAGAAAGGGGCTAACGAATGGAAGGTGCAGTTCGGATACCTGAGCGGCTTAAGCGATAGCGCCCCCGTTTATTACGCAGGCCGCGAGGTCGGTAAGGTGGATGGTATCCAGATCCTTCCGGGACAACCGAGGCCGGTCCTGGTGACGATCAAAGTTTCCAAGGACGCCTATGTCCGCGCCGATAGCGTTGCTTACATTGATACCCTCGGGATGATGGGGGAGAAGTTCATCGAGATCTCTGTGGGTTCAAAAGATGCTCCGCCTATGGCAACCGGTAAGGTGATCGAAGGCGTGGACCCGATCCCGATGCACGTTTTGATCCGCAAGATGAATCTTTTAGCGGACGAGGTTTCGAAAATGACCGAGGACCTTAATCCATTATTGAAAACCATGAATGATGTGGTGGGCGGGAATAAAGAGGAGATCTCCAAGAGCATCGGTAATCTTCATGAGGTGACGGCGAATCTTCGGGATATGACCGCAGAACTGAAAATGCATCCTTGGCGTTTGGTCCGCAAAGGTTAATGAAAGGATCTTTTATGTGGCTAAGAATATCCACCCTGTTGCTCGCGCTGACGGTGCTTTTGGTGCCTTTTGCGTTGGCCGAGGAGACGGTGGGAGATTATATGTATGGGATCGGGACTAAGTTTGGTCGCGGGCTTGAGAATGTCGTGACCAGCCCTGCCGAAATTCCGTGCACGATCCATGCGGATATGAAGGACCAGGGCGGTTCTGGATTTTTCCCGGGACTGGGCATGGGGACTGTCTACATGTTGCGCAGGATGTATATCGGTGTATGCGAAGTGGGAAGTTTTTTTATTCCGATGGAACGGACGATCCCTAGGGTTTGCCACGAAGCGAAACCCGCGGTTGCGTGAAGCGGTTGAGGGTTTTTGCGGGCGCAGCTGCCGCATCAATTTTCAGGATTGCGCCTTGACGATTGTACGCAGGTCTTTCTATAATGCTGCATTCGTCTAAACGAAGGAGAAACGATGACTAAGAATGAAAAAGTTGTTGTGCCCAAGGACCCGGAGGCACAGGATGCACAGTTTTTTGCAGCGATCGGCTATTTGAGTTTTCTTTGTTTTGTGCCGCTTGCGCTCAAGAAAGAGAACAAGTTCGCGCTTTTTCACGGAAAGCAAGCCCTGGTGCTTTTTATCCTTGAATTGGCTGCGGCGATCTTGAAGGTTGTTCCTGTGTTCGGGGATCTTGTATTTACTTTGTCCTTCGTAGTGTTCGGGATTCTTTCGCTTATCGGGATCGTGAAGGTGCTGATGAGAGAGCGGTGGGAGATTCCGGTGATCCATGAGATCGCCGAACGGATTACGTTCTAAAGCGAACAGGAATTTAGGCCTCATGACGCAATATCCTTTTCTCTAAAATTGAAAATTTCCAAGGGTTGGCATGCTTACAGGCACTAGAAAAGTTCAGCAAGGCGGGCAGGACTGGTTCGTGGTCCTCAACCCCCTCCAGAGCGAGCTGGAACGCAACAAAATCGCGCGTGAGATCGCCAAGGCGTTTCAACTTCCCATGAACGAAGCGCTCGACCTCGTACAAAACACCCCCATCATTCTTATGGACAATCTTTTGTATGCGACGGCGCTTCAGGTAAAGCAATATTTTCAAAGTGCTCAAACGGATATCGTGATCAGTAATGACGGTTTTTTGAAACGACGATGTTATCGGACCGTATGGCCCACACCGCCCAATCTCGCATTCCTTCATCCGACAGAATCTCCGGCAGTATCATCCAAAAAAAATGAGACCGAAAAGCTTGACCACAGCGAAGCGATCCAGGAGATCCGATCCTGGGTCCAGGCCGAGGGGGTTTCTTCGGAGCGTGGTGAGCGCGCCCCTTTGGGAAATGGCATGGCCCATCAGAACGGCCGTCATTTTCGAAGCATCCTTGAGGAAGAACGTGAAAAACTTTTAAAAGAGAGCGTAGGGCTAAAGGAGAGCGTGAGCCAGCTTCGCAAGGCGCTTGAAAAGGCGCAGGTAGAAGTTTCGGAAAAAGAAAGAATGGTGAAGGTTCACGAGGCCGCAACAAAGCAGAAAGAAAAAGAGGCCCAGGAATTGCAGGCCTTGGTGAATCACGCTGAGGAAAAATATGAGCTTCTTCGCGAGGAGTTTCGCCAGACACGCCAGTATTTTGAAGAAAAGCTGGGTTCCGAAGATCATAAGGCCGAAGAGTTGCTCAAGCAGATCGAAGAGCGTGATCTGACCCATAAAGAGCTGCTGCAAGAGAAGCAGATGCTCCTCAAAAGTTTTCATGCCGTGAAGAATGATCTCCAGCGTGCCAAGGACGAGCAGGAACAGGCGCGTCGCGAATGGGAAAGCCAGACCGCTCAGTTCCGGAGAGAACTCGAGAATCAAAAAACCCTGGTGGAGGGGCTCCACGCGAAGATCAAAAATCTCGAAGAAGGCAAGAGGATCGTCCAGTCGAGCGAAACCCGCCTGATCCAGGAATTAGAACTCCAGACCCAGCAGGCCAAACGATGGGAGCAGAAATCTTCTGAATTTGAAAAAGAGATTCGGCAGATTCGGGTATCTTTCGAAGACCAGCAAAAGTCCTGGCAAGTGCGTCTCGCACAGCTCGAGGCCCGGGAGATGGATCTGGAAAATGCCCGTAAGCAGATCCGTGAGCTTTATGCCGAACTGGATCAGCGTGAGACGGTGCAGAAAAAGGCCCAGTTCCATGAACAACTCGTGTCCAAAGAGGCGCGCTTGAAACAGGTGGTCAAAGAGCAGGAGAAGATCGAAGCCGAGATTCGCGACCGTGAGGAGGATATGCGGAAGCTCTTGGCCGAACAGGAAACGATCGAGCGCGAAGTGATCGAAGCGAAGCAGGTCCAGCGGCATTTAGCCGAGAAAACAAAACACGAAGGTCCTGTTTTGGAACAACGTAAACACACAAGTTCTCCAGACGCCTCTGCATTCCACACGTCCCATGTCCGTCCCGAGGCCATCGATGATTGAAATGGTCTTGAGCAAGATCAAGGTCGATGAGAACCGGCATGAGCAACTCGTGGTTTTCCGGGAAAAAGACGGGAAACGGTTTCTTCCCGTGGTGATCGGGTTGCCGGAGATCCATGCCATCAAATTGAAATTGGGCAACGTCAAACCGCCGCGACCGATGACTCATGATCTGATGCTCAAGATCGTCCAGGAGCTTGGCGGCAAACTTCAGAAGGTCGTGATCGACAAGCTAGAAAACAATACCTTTCATGCCAAACTGTATATCCTCAAGGAAAATGGTCAAGAGGTGGTGATCGATTCCCGGCCTTCCGATAGTGTGGCGATCGCGTTACGCGCGCAGGTGCCTGTTTTTGCAGATGAAGAGATATTGAAAACGGCGAGCGTTTACGAGGTCTAGGTATGGAAAAAAAGATCCATGATGTGATGATTATCGGTGGCGGCGGAGCAGGGTTGACCGCCGCCCTCTATGCCTCACGCGCCAAACTTTCCACGGTACTTTTTGAAAAACTTGTTTCGGGAGGGCAAATTGCCTCCACCGATTTGGTGGAGAATTATCCCGGTTTTACGGAAGGTATCCTGGGATCCGAGATTGCCCAGAGAATGGAAGCCCAAGCTATCCGATACGGCACTCAAATTATTTACGAAGAAGTAAAAAATCTTTCGCGGAAAGGGAATGTTTTTGAAGTTGCAAGCGCTGAAGCAAGTTACGTCGCGCGGGCCGTTATCCTTGCGATGGGCGCCTCGTTTCGCATGATCGGGGTTCCCAACGAAAAGGAACTCACAGGCAAGGGTGTTTCTTATTGCGCAACCTGCGATGGGGCCTTCTTTAAAGGCAAAAAGATCATCGCGGTTGGGGGTGGAGATTCCGCACTTCAGGAGGGGGTTTTTTTGACGCGGTTTGCCGAGCGTGTGATCATCGTTCATCGCCGCGACAAATTGCGTGCGAGTCCGATTCTTCAAGAACGCGCCAAAGCGAATCCCAAGATAAGCTTTATTTGGGATACCGTTGTTGATAGAATTGAAGGCAGCCGGAAAGTGGAAGCCGTTCTTTTGAAAAATGTGAAAACAGGTGAGATGCAAAAGATCTTGGTAGACGGTGTTTTTGTATTTATCGGGCACGATCCCAATAGCGGCTTTCTAAAAGATTTTGTGACTCTGGATGAAAAAGGATACATCGTGACCGATGACTCACTTGCAACTTCCGTGCCTGGAGTTTTCGCAGCGGGGGAAGTGCGCAAAGGGGCAGTACGGCAGTTGGTTTCGGCTTGTGGCGAAGGTTGCGCTGCGGCCTTGGCTGCCCAGGATTTTTTAAACGACCATAATTAGATCGAGCGTTCTTATCATTTTATTTGAAGGGAGTGCCTATGAGTTTCGACAAAGAATTTGAGCAGAACATGAAACAGCTGATGCACCTACTGAAAAAGATCATGAGCCAATATCCGATGGAGGGGAAGAGCCCCACGGAGATATTGAAATTCTTTAAAGATATGAAAGACAAGAGCCCGGACGTAAATATTTTTTTCCTGAACATGTCGCCGCTTTCTCCGGAAGATCTCGACGAGATCGAAGGAATGTTCGAAGAAGGGGTTATGGGCGAATACCTTAGGTCGGGAGAGCTTAAATGCGAACTTAACGATGATGATCAGGTTTTCCTTAAGCAGCATGGCATCCGTTTCTAGGGTTATGGACTCATGACGCTTCAAAAAAAAATATTCCTCACAGTTTTTTTCCTGCTTTTAATTTTTCCCACAGGGCTTCACGCGGCGACAGCTTTTGATTATTCAGCATGGGATGCCTTCCTCAAAAAAAATGTGAACGAAAGGGGCGAGGTAGATTATCAATCGATCAAGAAGGATCCGAAGGAGCTGAATGATTCTCTGGCGGTTTTGATGGCGGTGGACGAAAGGGAACTGGCATCGTGGCCGCGGGAAGAGACTTTGGCGTTCTGGATCAATGTGTATCACGCTTTATTGATCAATCTCGTGGTCGAGAATTATCCCGTGACTTCCGTTCAAAAAATCCCGAGTTTTTGGGATATCGCATCATTTCATTTCGGCAAGAAAATTATGAATCAAAGACAGTACAGTCTAAACGATATCCGGTTGAACAATCTGATCGGGGTCTATCGTGACGAGAAGCTCCATCTGGCGCTTTCTATGGCGGCCCGGGGCGGTCCCAAGTTGATGCGTGAGGCATTCACGGGCCCCAAGGTGGAGGGGCAGCTTTTTCTCTTAACGAGGAAATTCGTGACAGATCCGGTCTATGTAGATATTACCCCGGGTCGGAAAAAGATCAGGATTTCGAAGATCTTCAAATGGTATGGAAAGGATTTTAAACTAAATTTCGGGACCCCGGAACCTCGCGGCAAGTTTTCCGCGGACGATAACGCGGTACTCTCTTTTTTGGCGTATTATCTCGAGGATGAGGCTAAAGAAGCCTATCTGCAAGAAGCCAACTACAAGATCGAATATCCCGCCTTCGATTGGTCGCTGAACGATTTGAAAAAAGGGGTTGCTTAATCGGTCCAGGATTTTTGACACACTCGCCAAAAATTATCTAACCCTTTATGTCCCAATAAGTTAAGCGTTTTTAAAAAGGATTGACAGGCCTGGTGAATTCCCATAAGATATGCGCTCTCTTACAGTCAAAGGAGTCATTTCATGGAAAAGTATGCCATTGTTGAGACGGGTTCCAAGCAGTATTGGGTAGCACCCCAGCAGGTGATCGAAGTTGAGTTGATGGATGTGGCCGAGGGCCAAAAAGAGGTGATTTTAGACCAGGTGATGCTCGTTCAGGACGGAGGCCAAGTGAAGGTTGGGACTCCGGTGATCGCAGGGGCCAAGGTCGTTTGTGAAAATCTCGGGGAGTTTCGGGGCCCCAAGTTGGTTCATTACCGGATGCGCAAGCGAAAGTCATCCCGGCGTAAACAAGGGCATCGGCAGGATCTGCTCAAGTTGCTTGTCAAAGAGATTAAAGTCAGCTAATCATATTTCTCAGAGGAAAACATGGCACATACAAAAAGTCAGGGCAGTACAACAAACGGAAGAGATTCCAATTCCAAACGCTTAGGCGTAAAAGCCTATGGTGGGCAGAAGGTCACCGCAGGCAGTATTATTGTCCGTCAGCGTGGGACCCGGTACCATCCTGGGAATTTTGTCGGGATCGGCACCGACTACACTCTTTTCGCAAAGCGAGCTGGGATCGTGGAGTTCCGGGCGAACCGATCTGTCCATATCATTCCGAGTTAATCCAATTCCAATCAAGTTCGAAAAGGCTAAAAAGCGGTCCTAAGCTTTTTGGCCTTTTCTATTTTAAAGGACTTCTATGTTAGTGGATAAAATTCATCTAAAAATCCAGGGCGGGCGTGGCGGCAAAGGCTGTGAAAGTTATAACCACCGCAAGGATCACAAGAAAGTGCCTAACGGCGCCGACGGCGGCGACGGCGGGAGTGTGATCTTTCGCGCTTCGCATAACGCTCCGGGTCTTGATCGTCTCCGGTTGAAGCAGCATTTGGACGCCCAGTCCGGAGAACACGGTAGCAGTGATAACAAACGTGGAAGCAAAGGAGCGGACCTGATTGTGTTGGTTCCCATCGGGACTTCGATCTATCGCCGAGAAAATCATCTTGCGATCCGGGATCTTTATCTCGAGGGTGAGGAAGTGATCGTGGCTCGCGGGGGCCGGGGTGGGTCCGGGAATATCGGCGACAAGACGGCGACTCCCGGTGAAGAAGGCGAAAAACTCGAGATCGATGTGGAATTCCGAATCATGGCAGACGTCTTTCTCGTGGGGCTCCCCAGTTCCGGAAAATCCTCCTTACTGCATCTTTTGACGCGTGCTCCCGTGGAAGGTAAGGATTATCCCTTCGCGACGCGCAGTCCGGTGTTGGGCGTTCATCCTTACGATGACTATAAACAGATCAATTTCTGCGAGCTGCCGTCCATTTTTGAAGGTTCTACGGACGGGAGAGGGTTGGGGACCGACTTTTTAAGACACTTGGCACGTGCCAAGCTGATCGTATTCATGATCGACGCGACCCTGAAATTTTCCTCAACTGCCATCGAAGGTTTGAGCGTCCTGCAAAGGATCGTTTATGAGCATGATGCAGCCTACCGGCAGATCCCGAGCGTGGTCGTGGTCAATAAAATCGATCTGGGGCACGATATCGGGAAGATCCAGGAGGAACTCCAGAGCTCGGGACAGATCTATTTTTTGATTTCAGTGAAAACCGGAGAAGGGGTAGAATCTCTTATGAAGTTCATCCATGAGAGGATCGAGAACGAAGACCATGTCTGATCGCCTCCAGCACGCTCAAAAAATCGTTATCAAGATCGGCACGAGTATCCTCAAAACCCGCGGGGAAAGTTTTTCCGATAATGAACATGCCCGTGTCTGCCAAGAGATCTATGCCCTCATCAAGAAAGGCCGGCGGCCGGTCTTAGTGAGTTCCGGTGCGATTGCCCTTGGGATGAAAAGTTGCGGCTTTAAAAAGCGACCGAAAGCCATGGCTGAACTTCAGGCTTGTGCTGCCATCGGGCAGGGGAAGCTCATGCATGCCTATGAGAGCTTTTTTGCTAAGAAAAAGGTGCACACGGCTCAGCTACTTTTAACACGCGACGGGCTTGAGGATCGCAAGAGGTTTCTCTGCGCTCGCAATACCCTCGAAACACTTTTAAAGCTCAATATTCTTCCGATTGTTAACGAGAACGATACCGTGGCCGTCGAGGAGATCGCTTTTGGGGACAACGACATTCTTTCTGTCCATGTGGCACAACTCGTGGGCGCGGACCTCCTGATCAATCTTTCGGATGCGGAAGGGTTTCTCCTGAAGGACGGAACGCGCGTGCGGGAGGTCACTTCCGAAGATGAGATCGACAATAAACTTATGTTGCATTTGGCAGATCAAAAAAGGGAAGAGACCGTTGGCGGGATGCGTGCAAAGCTTAAAGCTGCGCAGGTGGCAATGCGTCTCGGGATCCCTTTCCTGATCGTGAATGGCCACCGGCCGCATGTTCTTCAAGAGATCGTTGACGGGAAAGATGTCGGGACTTTATTTATCACCTCCGGCGTCAAAAAGAACATGAGATGCAAGTGGATCGCATTCTCAGCGGTCCGGAGCGGCAGTATCGTAGTCGACGGCGGGGCTTATCAGGCGTTACTTGCGAAAAAGAGTTTGTTGCCCGGAGGAATCGTGAAGGTCCAGGGGAATTTCGAGGCAGGGCGGGTCGTGGAACTCGAGATGCCGGACGGAAAGATCTTTGGCCGCGGAGTGGTGCGCTACAATAACCGTGATCTTAGCCGTATTGCGGGCAAACGGACCGGTGAAATTCAAGCGATCTTGGGCAGAAAGTCATGTGATGAGGTGATCCATCGCAACGATCTTGTGATCTGGAGCGAACGATGAATTGGAAACGCGAATTGGAGGGAGTGCTGGTGGGTGCCCGACAGGCGGCATCTCATGCCGGACAAGAACCCCCGGTTTTTAAGAAAAAGCTACTTTTTGATATTGCTTCTCGGATCGCAAAAAAGGCGAAATGGCTTGTGGCCGAGAACCATAAAGATCTTAGGAGGGCCAAAGAGTGTGGGCTTTCTTCCGCCATGATCGATCGATTGACGCTCAATGAAGGGCGTGTCAGGGCCATGGCGGCAGGCGTTCGTGCTGTGGCTCGTCTCAAAGATCCGATCGGTCGCGTGCAAGCGCGGTGGACGAGACCAAACGGTCTCAGGCTCCAAAAAGTGACCGTTCCGCTTGGTGTTATCCTGATGATCTATGAGTCCCGTCCGAATGTGACTGTGGAATGCGCGGCGCTTTGTCTTAAAAGTTCGAATGTGGCGGTCCTTCGCGGCGGACGTGAGGCGATGGCTTCTAATCGTGCGCTCGTGTCGATCTTCAAAGAGTCTCTCAAACGATACGGTCTTTCACCTTTCCACGTGAATCTTGTGACAACAACCGATTATGCCGCCCTTGATTTTCTTCTGGCGCAGGAGGGCCGGATTGATCTCGTGATCCCGCGCGGCGGGGAAAAACTGATCCGGCGGGTCGTGGAAAAGTCGCGTGTTCCAGTGATCAAACACTATCAAGGGATCTGCCATGTCTATGTCGATAAAAAAGCGGATCTCAAGAAAGCCGTTGCGATCACGCTGAATGCCAAGCTGCAGCGTCCGGGGGTTTGTAATGCGATGGAGACTCTTTTGGTGCATCAAAGCATCACCGGGAAATTCTTACCGATCGTCGGCGATCTTCTGAGAAAAGGAGGGTGCGAGGTCCGTGGTGATAGCGTGACCTGCCACCTGATCCCCTGGGCGAAGCGCGCGAAGGCGGCCGACTTCGGGCATGAATTCCTGGAAAAGATCCTCGCAGTACGTGTCGTCAAGGATCTGGAGGAAGCGATCCGACATATTGAAACTTATGGTTCCCATCATACGGACGCGATCGTGACCCAAGACAAAAATGCGGCCAAAATCTTTCAGACAAAAGTTGATTCTTCGTCCGTGATGGTCAATGCCTCGACCCGTTTTTCCGACGGATTCGAGTATGGGTTCGGTGCGGAGATCGGTATTTCGACCGACAAGATTCATGCCCGAGGTCCGATGGGGTTGGAGGGGCTCACGTCATACAAATACATCGTGGAAGGGAATGGCCATATACGCTCTTAAAAGCGGTCTTTCCGCATGAAGATCGGTATTTTGGGAGGGACTTTCGATCCTATCCACCGCGGGCATTTACAGCTTGCTCAAAATGCCCTGGCTCAATTCTCGCTCGATAAAGTCATTTTTGTTCCAGCCTATCAGCCTCCCCATAAACAGGAATTTCTTTCTCGCGCATCTGCCGCGGATCGCTACGAAATGGTCCGTCTAGCCCTCCAAGGCGAACCTTTCCTTGAGGCTTCGGATTGCGAACTCGTGAGAAAGGGCATTTCCTATACCTGTGATACTCTTGATGAATTTCAAAAAAAATATCCCAACGGCACATTTTTTTTGATCCTTGGGAAAGACGCGTTCGAAGGGATCGATACCTGGCATCGCGTCGCTGAACTCAAGAAAAAGGTCCAGTTCCTTGTAGCGAAGCGGGGTGCCGGTGAAATTTGCGCATTCGAAGGCGCTCGTGTCGAACGGATTCAGATGCCTTTATGTCCGATCTCTGCCTCCGGGATCCGTGAGGCTATCCAACAAGGAAGGAATGTGGATGAGCACATGCCTCCGAAGGTTCTTCAGTTCATTCACGCGCGTGCGCTCTACCGGAAAAACTAGAACATGAACACAACTTTAGATTGGGTTATTTTGGGAGCGCTCTTCATACTTTCTTTTTTCTTTTCCGCGTCCGAAACGGCTCTTTTCTCACTTTCCAAGTTGGATAAACGCAAGCTTAAGGAACAGTACCCGCATCTCTCAAAATTAATCTTTGAGAATCTACAAACGCCACGCAAGACTCTCGGGACGGTCCTGATCGGCAATTTGGCGGTGAGTTCACTGGCGACAGCCATGGTGACACTGATTGTTCTCAATGTTTTTGGGCATGCGCGACTCGGCATGATCATGACAGCCTTTACTATTTTCCTTATTGTTTTCTGTGAGATGCTCCCCAAGATCCTGGCGGTCCGGTCTCGGATCAGAATGGCCTTGCTAGTGTCCCTGCCGCTCCAGTTCTTCGCGGTGTTGTTCGCTCCCTTCAGGATCTTGATGCGCTTTGCCACCGATCACATTTTGTCCTTTCTTGTTCATGAAAAGATCGATCAATCGGACATGATCTCTGAAAAAGAACTCAAGGTGCTTGTGAAGATCGGAGAAGAAGAGGGGATTTTGGGCGGACAGGAACGTCATATGATCCAAAAGCTTTTGGAGCTGGGGGAACGGCCGGTCAAAGACATCATGACGCCGCGGACGGATTTGATCGGCTTGGATATCGAGGAGTCTTCAAAGAAGCATGAGGAGCTTATCCGGAAATTTCACTTCACGCGTTTGCCGGTTTTCCAGAGCTCGATCGATCATGTTCTGGGAGTTGTTGAATCGCAGAACTATCTTTTGCAGGAGCCGCTTCCCGACGTCAAGCAAGTAATGCAGGAGCCGCTTTTTGTGCCGGAAAGCAAACGCATCGATGATCTTCTGGAAACATTCCGAAGCAAAAATGAACGTTTCGCGATCTGCGTGGATGAGTTCGGCGGGACGGCCGGGGTGGTGACGCAGGAAGATATTCTGGAGGAAATATTCGGAGAGTTTTACGATGAATATGCCAAGGTCGAGAATCCTATCAGGCGTTTGGGCGAAGATCTTTATTTAGTGGAGGGAAAAATCAGTCTTTCGGAGTTCAATAATTTTTTCTCCTCGCATCTGATGGCGGAGGAGGCCACGACGCTGGGGGGCTATCTTTTTGAAAAAATGGGAGTGGTTCCCGCCAAAGGTGCGGTTTTAAAAACGGAACAATTCGATTTTGTGATCCAGGATATGATCCGTCAGCGTATCCACCAGGTCATGATCCGGAGGAAGTCATGATAGGCCTCCTCGCCCTGTTTTTCTTGTCTCTGGTGGCTTCGGCGCTCTTTTCGGGGACCGAGATGGCTTTTGTTTCGGCGAACAAACTGAGGCTTCGCGAAATGGCCGATGCCGGAGATAAAAAAGCCAGATTCATCATGCAGCTTCATCAGCATCCCAATTATTTCCTGACCGCGATCCTGATCGGGAATAACACAGCGAATGTCATGGCGATCTCGATCGCGACTTACATTTTTAAAGAATATTTCGGATGGAACAGCGAATGGGCCGTGATGCTGGCGATCGCCCCGATCTTGATCATTTTTGCGGAGATGGTCCCCAAAGATTACGGCCGTTTGAACGCGATTTCTTTCTTATTGGGGCAAACATTCTGGCTGAAAGTCCTCAAGGCGATTCTGTATGGGCCCATCATCCTGTTCTTCAAGGCGCTGAATTTTTTCTGGCCATCTTTTCAACAGGGTGAGGTCCGGGATATCTTCGTCAATGAGGAGGAATTCCGTTCACTCATCGATGAAAGCACCCAGAGAGGCATTGTGGGTCCTCAGGAAGAGAAACTGATCCACACCATCCTTGACTTTGAACGGATTCAGGTTTCCTCGGTGATGATCCCGGTGGGGAAGGTGCCGATGGTGGATATTCACAGCAAGATCGAGGATGTCAAACAAATCGCACGTGAGACCCACGTCCGAATGATGCTCGTTTACGAGGAAATACCGTCCATTGTGATGGGGATGGTCTACGTCTTCGATATCCTATGGGAGGAAGAGAACGCTCAAGGGCTCCATGATTTTCTCCGAGCTCCCATTTTTATTTCGGAGGACACCTCCCTGGAGAAAGCTTTCCTGACACTCCAGAAAAAACGCCAATCCTATGCCGTTGTGACCGATCGAGCCGGGGACATTAAAGGGGTGGTCCCGATCGAGAGGCTTCTTATGTTCGAGAAGCACTGAACGGTTCCTGATTTTCTCCGTCCGATAAACCCTTCATACCAATAGATTTTAATAAAGCAGTTCCTTTTTTTTGTTCTACCCACCGTTTTTTTCCAGAGCATTTTAATCTCTTCCAGTGTGACTTCATTACTATAAAGCTTTACTAAGTGAAGCCGTTACATTGATAACAGGTAATTTAACTTATGGAGGCCGACTTTTTGAGAATTATTGCCATTGCCAATCAAAAAGGTGGGTGTGGAAAGACCACAACCAGCATCAATTTTTCGGCATGTCTGAATTTTCTTCAAAAGAAAGTTCTCGTGATCGACTTGGACCCGCAGGGGCATTCCACGATCGGGTTGGGGGTCAAGACGCAGAAGGGGATGTCGACTCTTTATGATCTTTTAAGTCCGCTTCAGCAGATAGCACCTCCTTTCTCTCAAGTTATCCGGAACCTGAAGCCGGATTATGATCTCATTCCCTGCAATGCCAGCCTGAATGCCCTTGAGGAAGAATTCGGGTTTGTGCCTAATTACCATCTCAGACTTCGGGATCTTCTGACCCGGATCGATGAAGATCAGCGCCATTATGACTTTGTAGTTCTTGATTGCCCCCCGAATCTCGGGATTCTCACTTGGAATGCTCTCCATGCGGCTGATGAAGTCGTGGTTCCGGTTGAGCCGTCATTTTTTTCACTTCACGGACTTGCGAAAATTTCTGAAACTTTCCAGGTTGTGAATCGGAGCCGGGAAACGCCTCTTGCCGTTCATGCGCTTTTGACGCTCTTCAATTCCCAGGTTAATTTTTCTCATGAGATCTATGACGAAGTGAAAGCTCATTTTCAGGACCGGCTTTTCACGACGATTATTCATGAACATGTGAGTCTGAAGGAAGCGGCGGCTGCGGGACAGAGTATTGTTCAGTATGCGGCCCAATCGACGGCCTTTCAGGATTATTTGAATCTTGCAGTCGAATATTTGGAGCGGGATTGGAACCGGAGGCTTCCGGAAAAAGAACTCGGATGGGAGCAGATTTTTAAAAATCATTTCGGGCCGCGTATGATCTCGGATGGGATCCTTTTTCAGTTTTTGAGTAAGACAGCGTCCTCGGTAGAAATCGCCGGGGATTTCAATCATTGGGTTCCTGAGCCGCTCATTCGCCGTGATCAAGACGGACTTTGGCAGAAGGTCATTTCGGTGGAGCTCAAGACGTTTCGCTACAAGTTCATTGTGGATGGAGAGTGGCAGGTGGATCCCCATCAGCCCGCGCAGAAAGAAAATGCCTATGGAGGCATTGACTCTTACATGGAGTTTGCTTGATCATGGATGATTCCAAAAAGCTCGTTCGCGGATTAAAAGACATTTCGCCTCTCTTCGGTACAGTTCCCGAAGACGTCCCGGTCCGTCGTTCTCCCGAAGTTCAAGCGCTGGGTGTTTCGAGCCCCGATTGTGATGGTGATTCGCTTCTCTTGAATACGTTCTTTGCTTCGCAGGTCGCATCTCCGGAGCGAGCCTGTTCTCTTCTCAGCGTTCTATCGCGCAAGGTCAAGGCTCCTTCGGGCTTCGGGGACGGCCTGTCAGAATCGTTCGGGGACCATCTCGTGCGGTATTGCCTTTATTGGGATGAGCTTCATGATCTTGTCAGCGGGCCTTCTTTGCCTCGGTCTGAAGGAGTGCTCCAGAGCCGGGATATTTTCCTGGATTTCGAGTATCGTCACCTGCTTCACTTTGAGAAGGTGATCTCTCTGCTGGACAAATGGGTTCTTTTGTTAAAACCCACGGCCGAATCTCTAACGGAAGGTTACAAAATGATGAAGGTTGGGCTGGCGTTGAACCCGCAACTTGAATTTTACGTCACCTTGTCCGGAAGAGCAGAGGAGGCCAAGGGGGCGGTGGTCTTCGATCGGTTTTCAAGTTTTGTGTCCACACATCTTGATGTTGATCTTGGATGGTTAGGGTGGATAGATCTTGCGGATCCTGCGCGACATTTTTCTGCGGCCCTTCATACAGAACCGTTGAAATATCAGCATTGGAACGCAAAACCCAGTCTTCAGAAGTACCTGTTGGCTGATTGGATTGAATCCTTGGAAAGAAAAACGCCGGTGTGTGCTCTGGCCGAGGTGTCGCGATGATCGCGATCCAAGAGCGCGTGACCCGTCAGGAGATTTTTCAGTTGATCCGCCTGTCGATCCAGGAACTTCACGCAGACAAAGTGATCCTCGAGGATACGAATGGCACCCCGTTTCTTTTTAAGAGCGAGGATGCACAGGTCTGGGCACGTATTTTTTACCGGTCAATGCGGGATTATTCCGTGGATGAATTGCAGCAGGAAATCAAAAAGCTTTGGGTGCTGATGCCTAACGATGCAACGCTCTATCTTTTCTATCCAGAATTGGACCGGCAACAGATCATCAGGATGAACGGCTTCAGTGATCGCCTGAGTTTTTTTGAGTATGCCGGGCTTTTGGGTACGGATCGGGAAAAAGTTGGTGCCCGAATATGTAAGTGGATCCCTTCTTCCATGCCTGTCCTCAGCCTGACCCAAGATGGAGAGAAGCCCTCCTGCGTTCATATTTCCCCGAGGAGTTTTTTGCAGAGCACTCGCCTGACGTCACAGGAAATCGCGGGTCTCGCCGAATTGTCTTTGGCTTTGCATCGGGTCTAAAACGGTCCTTCCGGGCAATCTCCCTGCATTGGGTGACGATGGCGGTCACTTCCATTGACAATGCCCCCTAAAACGATAATAATAAGTTAGCTTCTATACCCCACAATGTCTCCAAAGGAGAACGACCATGGCCAATAAAAAGAAGGAAGATATCCAGGAGAAGATCCTCGATGTTGACGCGAGCATGCAGGGCACGATTTCCTTCAAGGATCCCGTGAATTTGCGCATCAATGGAAGTTTTGAGGGCAAGCTTGACACGCGCGGCAATCTTACGATCGGTGAGAATGCCAAGGTCAGCGCGAATATCCACGGCGACAATATCGTTATTGCCGGGAAAGTTTCCGGGGATGTTATCGCAACTCAAAGTCTTTCCATTCTTGGAACGGCAACTCTCAAAGGGAATCTTACCACCCCACGTTTGAGCATCGGAGATGGTGCGATCCTTCAAGGCCTCGTGACTATGCAAGGTGTGAGCACTTCAGACGGATCGGATGTTTTTTTGACGCTGAAGGATGTAGCGCAGTATTTGGAGGTTGAGGCTCGCATTATTGAAGAGTGGGCTCATTCTAAGAAGATCCCGGCGCGTTTTGACAATGGTCACTGGATCTTTACCAAGGCCGAAGTGGATCAGTGGATCCAACGAGAGAAGGCCTCGGTCTAAAACCCCTGTTTTGCTTGGGGTGTTTTTTCTGTGGCAAACCATGCGCATGCTTTTCAGTTAGGCGGCTGATATTACTATGAATAACATGCTGACGCTCGACGAGGTGAAGAACTTCCTCGAGGTTGAACAACAAGTGATCGAACAGTTCATTCGGGATGAAGTCCTGCACGCCTACAAGATCGGCGGCGTGTACATCCGCTTCCGGAAAGAAGAAGTTCTTGGCCTTAAGTATGACGTTCTGCTCAAGAAAAAAAAAGGCAGGGCTTCCGGTTACTTCTGGCAACGGTTGTGGGATTTTTGGCGTTTCAATAATTTTTACATTATCTCCGTTCTGATCATCGCGGCATTGGCGTATTGGTTTTTGCGCACCACGGTGTCTTCTTAGGGCGGCTATTTTGAGAATCCTTCAGGGCATCGATCTGGTCAAGGTCGAGCGGATGGAACGAATGATCGATCGGACTTCAGGGAAGGCCTTTCTGGATCGCGTTTTTACCGCCGCCGAACAGGCCTATTGCGGCTCTAAACGCATGAAATTCGAGCATTACGCGGCCCGCCTTGCTGCAAAGGAAGCGGTTCTGAAGGCTCTGAAGGTCCGTCCCAAAAAAAACAGACGCCTTTCAGAGATTGAGGTCAGGCGCGAAGCGACCGGGAAACCGTATATCGCCTTGAGCTCAAAGAGTCGCAAGGAGTTTCATATCCCGGTACAAGCTCAGATCGAGTTGTCGGTTGCACACGAACGTGAATATGCGATTGCGACCGTTGTGATCGTGGTTCCCTAGACAAAAGAGATATCAAATGAAACAAAAGATGCTCATCATCAACGCGGATGACTGCAATTTAACCTCCCAGGTCACGTCAGCCATTTTGAAAGCCCACGAGAACGGAATCGTGACCAGTACGACCTTTTTGATCAATCTTCCGGTGGGACCGGGCGTAGTCCGGGAGCTTCTGAGCAGGAAAAAACTCGGGATCGGGCTTCATATGAACGTGACCCTTGGAAAGCCTGTGGCCAAGCCGGAGCTTGTGAGATCTCTCCTTCAGAAGGACGGACGTTTCAAGAAAAAGGAACAGTATTCCGAAAAAAAATTGCCGCCTGTTTCCGAGATCCTAGAAGAGTTCAAAGCGCAGCTCCTGAAATTCGAAAAGGTCTTCAAGCGATTGCCGACCCATGTGGATGTTCATCATCATATGCACGATTTTAGACCGTTCCTGGAGGCGCTGGCGGCAGTCGCTCAAAAACATGATCTTCCGGTCCGTTGGACGCGGCTTTTGACCGAACCGGATATTAGGAGCGCGCATAAAGATCTTAAGACCACCGACCATTTTTATGGAAATCTGGACCCTCACACGTTCTGGACGGAAGAAGTGTTGAGGCATTTGCTGTTCACGCTTCCGGAGGGAACAAGCGAGATCATGTGCCATCCAGGGTGGGTGGACGATGAGCTTTGCTCCATCAGTTCACTTACGATCCCGCGAGAGAGGGAGTATCAGCTTTTCAGTCTGAAAGAACTACGCAGGTATGTCGACCATCTCGGGATTCGGTTGGCGCATTTCGGATGCTTGCGTTAAGACCCTGCGGAAGGGGGCGAGTTAAGGAGTGGCTGTATTTTGTCCTCGGCAGCGGGAATCCAGAGTGGCTCTCCGACAAAAGCGTCCAAGGATGACAAAAAGCGCTATTTTACGATAGTCCCATCAAGTGTTTCGAAGATGATCGTCACAAGATTATGACATTTGGGGCATTTGATCTGCTTAAAAGCCTGGATATTATCATGTTTGGGACGGTACATGATCGAGAGGATCTTAGTGACGAAGCTAGCTTCACTGCCGGACCATTGGCAAGCGGGACAGTTATAAGCTGATTTCATGGGCGCCTCTTGTTAACGGTTGCTAATCTTTGTTGCGCATAAAAAGCATCGGCTAGCGAGCTTAAAAACTTTAAATATGTTTGGATTCCCAAGAAGATCCCAAAGCATCCGGAGGGTGTTGTGAAAATCAGAATGATCGGCCTCGTGTTCGCGCTGCTGTTTTGCGTGTCATTTTCTCCCGTTTATGCGGCCGAGGAGCCTGGATATTTCACCCAGTTGGGGCAGGCGTTTCCACGAGGGCTTAAGAACATAGTAAGTTTCCCTTGGGAGATCCCTTCGACCATCAGCCGCTATGATCAAAAAACAGATGGTAACCCCCGTGTTTTCCGGGATATGGCAGGCTTTGTCGACGGAACATTCCGTGCCGTGACAAGGCTTGGCTGCGGCGTTTGGGATGTTCTCTTTTCTGTGGTACCCGGGCAGCAAAATGAATTGCCTCTCAAGCCCGAGACTTTCTTTTAAACTTCGGAACCCTTTTCTTGTAAATCCACAGTATCTTAAGTAGAATACCGCCTCTTGCGCTTTCAGAACCTGAGTGAAGACAGGAAAATCGGAAGAAGTCTTTGTTCCTTAATATCGTGGGCCGGTAGTTCAGTTGGTAGAACGCTACAATGGCATTGTAGAGGTCAAGGGTTCAACTCCCTTCCGGTCCACCATTCTTTCAGCTATGAGTCTTGACTGTAGGGGTGTCGTATGGGCCCGATATGCCAGCGGCTCAAGGTATGGAACTCGTGGCTCTGTGTTGAATTTTGCGGGGATGGCGGAACTGGCAGACGCACTGGACTCAAAAAGCGTCCGCCTTTTTTTGCAAACCTCTTGTGCTTCCTTCATTTACATCATTTCTCCTCTGCAAAATATCTTTTTTGATTTGTTCTGTGCTGACCTCTCTTGACCTCACATAAGGCTTATTCAGCGCTAAAATAGACACAAAATGGTCACAAGGGGATTCATGTTGGATTTCGGTTATAGAACCAACGGGCGAAGTAAACACAGAAGCGGGTACTTAAATTCAAGGATTTCCACCTTTTACCCGTTTTATGCGGCTGCATTGTTTTTGATAAAATGAGCTGCATTCTGGACATTTTTCGGACACCAGCTTTTTATTTTTTATCCCTCAAAAACTAAACTCCCACCCTCGTTTCATTCTTATCATTTTTAGTATCATTCTGATTGGCCCCACCATGAAAGGTCATAAACCGCGAGCTTCAATATCGAGTAAAACCGCCTATTTAAATGTCGTTTTTCCAATCTAAAGCGACATTCGTATAAAAATACCAGAATGATATAGTTTTTCTCTCCGCCTAATTCTATGATGATTTTAGCTATTTTCCCGACTATAATAAAAAAAGGACATTGAAAAGAGGGCCTATTGAGCGAGATGTCAATCGGTGGGTTATGGATCATGTTGGGGGCGTATGGCGCGGGTGCGGCCGTATCGATTTTGGGAAGCCGGTGGGGGAATGCGACCCGTGTTCTGGGTCACGTTGCCTTGCTCATTGGCGCGTTGGCCGGGCTGGCTCTGGCGATCCAACGACTGACCGGCGGCGCGCTGCAGACTGCAATACACGTTGAACTTCCGCATCTTTTTCCCTTCGCGAATTTAGTGCTTACCTTAGACGGACTCAGCGCATTTTTTCTGTTGGTCGTCTCGATCGTCACGATCGCGGCAGCGATTTACGGTCCGGCGTACCTCAAGGCGCACTCCGGCTCATCCCCTGCGGTGGAAGTCCTGGGGATCAATATTTTTGTCGCTTCGATGGCTCTTGTCCTGTGCGCGGGCGACGCGATGACTTTTCTTCTGGCATGGGAAGGAATGACGCTGGCGAGTTATGTCTTAGTCGTATCCGAAGGGAAAAAAAGCAATACTCGCGCCGGTTTGATCTACATGATCATGGCGCACGCAGGAACGGCACTGCTGATGGTTGTCTTTTTGACGCTGGCGGTCCATGCCGGGAGTTTTGATTTCGCTGCGATGCGGACAGCGGCCGCGGCGCTGTCCGGAACCGAACGGTCCGTCCTTTTTTTTCTTGCGCTCGTAGGACTTGGGGCCAAGGCCGGCATTGTCCCGCTTCACATCTGGCTTCCTCAGGCGCACCCCGCCGCGCCTAGTCATGCCTCGGCTCTGATGTCGGGGGTGATGCTCAAAGTAGCGATCTATGGAATATTGCGTCTCGGTTTGGATCTATTAGCCCCCGCGACCGGGCCCCTCCCTCCCTCGTGGGGATGGATCGTCCTGGTGCTCGGCGCGATCTCAGCCATCATCGGCGTCCTTTATGCGCTTCAGCAGCACGATCTTAAAAGGTTGCTGGCGTTTCACAGCGTTGAGAACGTAGGCATCATCCTGATGGGCGTGGGTATGGCCATGCTTTTGACACACCGCGGGGGTGCGGCCGATGCACTTGCCGCGCTCGGGTTGGCGGCGGCTCTCCTGCACACGCTCAACCATGCCGCGTTCAAAGGGCTTTTATTCCTTTGTGCCGGCGTCGTTCAAACGGCCACCCATATCCTGAACATGGAGGAACTCGGCGGACTCGCGCGACGCATGCCGTGGACAGCATGGCTCTTTCTGATCGGCGCGGTCGCAATCTCGGCCCTGCCGCCGCTCAATGGATTTGTCAGCGAATGGATGACCTTTCAGACTCTGATCCTGGCCAGCGCGTATCTGCGCAGCGGAAGTGGGTTGGTCGTGATCGCCGTCGCTGCGGCTCTCGCTCTGACCGGCGGGCTGGCAGCCGCTTGTTTTGTGAAGGCTTTTGGGGTGACTTTTCTGGGGCGACCCCGTTCTACCCACGCTGCAGAGGCTGTTGAAGGGGCTCCGAGTATGTTGGCGGGGATGGTTTTGCTGGCGACGGTATGCGTGATGATCGGGATCATGCCCGGGTATGCCATGGTTTTGCTGGACTCTCCTGTCATGAGGCTTTTGGGGGGTGTCGGTCCCAGCCAACTGATCACGGCCCGCGGTCCCCTGGTGTTGTTGGCAAGCGCGAATCCCGGGACGGGGACCGCCGTGTCGATGACGGCAGCGGCCGTGTTGTTCGGCGCCGTGGCCCTGGTGGCCTGGGGGATAGTTGTTTGGCCGCGCGCCCTCGCACGTCGCCGGGAACCGACCTGGACATGCGGGATGGCCCCTCAAAGCCGGTTCGACTACACCGCCACAGCGTTCGCCAAACCGTTGCGTTTCATTTTCGCCTTACTTTACCAACCGAAACGGACCGTTCGCAAGAAAACCGGGTCGACACCCTACGTGTTAAGCCAGCTCCACTGGCAAAGTGACGTAGTCGACCTGGCTCTCGTCCATTTTTATAATCACGTTCAGGCCGGCGTGACGCGCGTTGCGAACGCCATTCGCCAGCGCAGCACGGGCCGCATCCATGATTACATCGGATTTGTCCTGATCACGTTGCTGGTCACTTTGCTTGTATTCGGAAGGGGGTAAGGTGGACCAAACGCTGACTCGATGGATATTGCCTCTTATCCAGGTGGTCCTTCTGGTGTTGCTCGGACCGTTGGTGACGGGCTTGATCCAGAAAATGAAGGCCCGCTTACAATGCCGTCGCGGTGCCGGGATCCTCCAGCCTTACCGCGATCTCCTAAAACTTCTGCGCAAAGGCACGGTCCAGTCCGACACCTCCGGCTCATTTTTTCGCGTGGTGCCGGTACTCGTCCTGGGGGCCACCTGTGCCGCGGCAACCTTGGTCCCTGTCTTTTTTGCCCCCGTTACGGCCGGACATGCGGCGCTGTTGCCTCTCGGGGATGCTCTTTTGCTGGCGGGCTGGTTTGCCCTGGCGCGATTCCTGACGGCCATTGCGGCTCTCGACGCGGGCGGAGCCTTTGGCGGCATGGGGGCGTCTCGCGAAATGACCGTGGCCACATTGGTGGAGCCGGCGTTGATCCTGGTGATATTCTCGGTCGCGATCGTGGCGGGGACCACCGATCTGAGGGTGATCGCGGGTCATCCGGTAGGGATGCGCGGATCGTTCGGGGCTGCCGACCTCCTGGCTCTTTTCGCGATGCTTATTTTGTTGTTAGCCGAAACGGGCCGTATTCCCGTCGATAATCCGGATACTCATCTAGAACTCACCATGCTACACGAAGGGATGCTGCTCGAACACTCGGGCCCCGGATTCGGCTGTCTGGTCCTTGCCCATCACATCAAACAGATCGTCCTCATCGCTTTTGTGCAGGCGCTATTCTTTCCGTGGAAAGCTGCAAACACGAATCCTCAAGCGCTGGTAATGGGACTAGGCGCTTTTATTTTGGGAACTTTGGCGCTATCGGTCTTTTTAGCGATTGTCGAATCTACATACGCGAAACTGCGTTTTTTTAACCTTCCACAGTTCCTTAGCATTAGTTTGTTAAGCTCTTTTCTGGCGGTTGCGTTGAGGCTTCTATGAGTTTAGAACTGGCAACACACCTCATCGACATTATCGGAGCGTTTCTGCTCATTACGATGATCATTATTCTGGAGGCAGGAGACCTTTACCGGGCTATTTATACGATGGCCGTTCAGTCGATCTTCATCGCTCTTGCCGGTGCGGTGCTTGGCGCAGCCACTCACAACACCGATCTGTGGGTCATCGCTGGCTTGACACTCGTGGTCAAAGTCCTCGTGTTGCCCTGGCTGCTGTTGCGGGTCATCCACCGCATGCGGATCCATCATAAGATCGATCCGCTTATCCCGGTTACGACGACGCTTGCCATTGCCGCGGCCATTGTCATGCTTGCGTTTTACCTGTCATCATCTCTCGTCTTGCTCAAGCAGGTCATTACCGGAAATGCCCTTCCGATTGGGATCGCGCTCATGCTCATCGGTATTTTGGTCATGATGTCTCGGCGTACGGCCCTGATGCAGATGGTCGGATTGTTTGCTGCCGAGAACGGGATCTTTTTTACGGCTATGGCGATCAGCCAAGGCATGCCGCTCATCATTGAGATTGGAGTCACCCTCGACGTGATCCTTGCCGCGCTGGTGATGGGAGTGATCATTCTTCGCGTCAAATCAAGCATCGGTTCTGACATTGCCGACTTGGATGAGCTGAAAGGATAACACGGATGTCTTCTTTATTATGGATACTGCCGCTAGTTCCGACCGTTGTTGGCCTAGCGATGCTGGGGGTCAAGGACCGCCGTCTGTTGAACCTGCTCGACATCGTAAGCACTTCAACGATCGTTATGCTAGTCTGGGCTGTTGCGCAGGCGGTTATGCATGCCGGGCCATTGCGAGCGGTAAAAACATTTTCCGCGGATGCTGTGACCGTGGTATTTCTCGGTTTGATTGCCTTGCTCAGCGTGACCACCGCCATTTACACCGTCGGTTGGATGCGTCGTGAGGTCGCCAGCGGGGGTATGGCTGAACACCGCCTTTCGAAATACTTCGCCCTCACCCAGGTCTTTATCGCCACCATGCTGATCACGGTGCTCGCTGACAACTTGGGCTTGCTGTGGATCACCATGGAGGCCACGACCATCACCTCGGCACTCCTGGTCGGTTTTCGCCTCGACAGCAACGGCCTTGAGGCGGCGTGGAAGTACATCATTGTTACCACGATCGGTATTTCATTTGGCCTGTTCGGTACGGTGTTGGTATATGCCGCGGCTGCGCACGCTGGGGCATCCGAGGGGGCCATGAACTTCACAACCATCGCTTCGATGGCATCCCGACTCGACCCGAACATCGTGCGGATCGGATTTATTTTCATCATGATCGGGTACGGCACCAAGGCTGGCCTTGCACCCATGCATATGTGGCTACCCGATGCCCACAGCCAGGCGCCGACGCCGGTGTCGGCGTTGTTGTCGGGCGCGCTGATTAAGTGTGCTTTGTTCGGTATCATCCGCTTTCACACGATCGCCATCGGTGCCTGCGGCCCCGGATTTTCAGGGCATCTGCTTTTATTATTCGGGATCATCTCGATCGTGGTCGCAACACCCTTTATTCTGACTCAGCAAAATTTCAAACGCCTGCTGGGTTACCACAGCGTAGAACACGTGGGCATCATCGCCCTGGGCCTCGGGATCGGCGGCCCTTTGGGAACCTACGCTGCCTTGTTTCATGTTATCAATCACGGGGTGACCAAGGCGCTGGTTTTTTTTGTGGCGGGGGATGCCATCGACCGGTACAAAACCCACACGATGGACAAGATCCGGGGATTTATCCGCGCCGCTCCCTATGCCGGAACGTTCCTCATGTTGGGGGCCTTTTCTCTGGCCGGCACGCCGCCGTTCTCCATCTTTGTGAGCGAACTGCTCGTGCTCAAAGCCGGTCTTGCGGGAGGCTACTTTGTCGCAATCGCTATTTTTCTTCTGATGGTGATCGCCATCTTTGCCGGGCTCATCCACCACGCCGGTAAAATGGCGTTCGGCGAACCGGATCCGGCCGTGCCCCGCGGTGGGGAACCCGCTTCCGGAGTGCTGGCCATGTCGCTGCTGGTGGTTGTCATGATCGGGCTGGGGCTTATGATCCCTCCGGTGCTTGATACTATTTTTACCCGCGCTGTGGAGGTAACCCTTGGGCACTAGGCTGTCAGCCAAAAGCATCCAGAAACTGCTCAGTGGCCGGATGGGGGATCGCGCCGCTTTTCTGACGGGCCCCCGATCGCAGGACCTCACTGTACGCCTTCAACAAAAGGAGGATCTCTTAGCCGCGGTGGGTGCCCTAATAAACGATCTTGGCATGGGGCTGGCGATCATCGTTGCGACCGATGAACGGCGAGAGGCCGACGGCGACTTTAAGGTCCGCTACATTTTCGAGCCGGCAAGCCCTCTCAAGGGCCCGCTCGCGGATCTCTTTGTGACGCTTCGGGTCTCTTTGGATCCGGGAAATCCCCGGGTGCCTTCGATCACGTCGCTGGTGCCGGCGGCCAATTGGCACGAACGGGAGATGCGGGACATGTTGGGCATCGATCCCGAGGGGCATCCCGATCCGCGATCATTGGTCTTACACGATGGTTGGCCTCCGGGGCTCTATCCGTTGCGTAAAGATTTCGATCCGAAAATGCGGCCCGAAAAACTATCCGCGGTGGAATTTCCCCACCTGATGATCGAGGGAGAAGGGGTCATGGAGATCCCCGTGGGTCCGATCCATGCGGGCATCATTGAGCCGGGTCATTTCCGATTCAGCTCCGTGGGGGAGACCGTGCTTCACCTCGATGCGCGGCTGTTCTACGCTCACCGGGGACTTGAAAAGCGGGCGGAAGGCCTTCCCCTCGATGAGGCCTTTTACCTGGCCGAGCGTTTATGCGGTGCCTGTTCGGTCGCGAACGCTCTTGCTTTTTCCGAAGCCGTCGAACAGATCGCCGGCGTGACGGTCCCGCCGCGCGCCCAGTGTCTCCGGACCCTCGCCCTGGAATTGGAGCGGCTCTATAACCATGTGGGAGACATCGGCGCGATTTGTGCGGGCGTCGGTTATCACTGGGGAACCTCGGCGGGGGCGCGTCTCAAGGAAGAGCTCCAGCGGGAAAACGAACGGCTGACGGGAAACCGTTTTTTGCGCGGCATGGTGTTTCCCGGCGGGGTCCGTTACGATTTTACCGCGCAGCAAATGGCGGCGGTTTCTACGATCACCGCCACCCTCGGCAAACAGCTTGAGGAACTCATGACGAGCTTTTCGTACAACTCCTCGGTGATGGACCGCATGGATTGCACCGGCACTTTATCCGCTCAGATCGCAAAAGATCTGGGAGTGACGGGGGTGACGGCCCGCGCCAGCGGGATCGATCGGGATGCGCGCCGGGACCACCCCCACGCGGGCTATGCCATGCCGGGGGCCGTCCTCCCACAGGTGGTGACAAAATCTTCGGGGGATGTTCAGTCCCGCGTCAAAGTACGGGTGGCCGAAGCGTTTGAATCCATACGGCTCCTTCAGCTCCTGGCCAAGAAGTTGCCGCCGGGCCCTTTTTTTCTCCCGCTTCCCGAAGTCCTGCCGCCCTGGAGGATCGGGCTGTCCGCGGTGGAGTCGCCGCGCGGCGCGTCCATTCACTGGCTGCGCACCGACGGGAACGGATGTGTGGACCGCTATCATGTGCGTTCCGCCAGTTATGCCAACTGGCCGGCCGTACCGTATGCGGCCTTAAATGCGATCATTCCCGATTTTCCGTTGGTGAATAAAAGTTTTGAGCTCTGCTATGCTTGTTGCGATCGCTAGACGCAGAACAGGGAATGCCGAAACAGAGAGGTAGCGAATGTTACGAAATCTGATCAAAGGTTTACGCCAGGGGGTGGTGACGACACGCTATCCCGCCGTCCGCACCGACCCGCCCGAACGTTTTCGGGGTGTCCCGGAGCCGCGGACGGGATGTCTTTTTTCCGATCTGCCACCAGCCTCGGTATGCCCGACGGGGGCCATCACCCGGGATGGGCTCTCGGGGGTCTATACGATCGATCTTGCGCGATGCATTTTCTGCGGGCGTTGCGCGGACAAGGCTCGTGGAGGGGCTCTTCGAATGAATCGGGAATTTGAGCTTTCCGGTCGACTGCGCAAGGATCTGCTGATTCAATATAGCCGTGATGCCCAGGGAAGGGTGGCTGAAATTCCCCTTGAGCTTGTAGATCAAACAACAGTGGTCGACCGCATCAATACGCGCATTTACAATATATTTAAGGACTCGCTCCATTTGCGTCACTTGGACACAGGTTCATGCAATGCGTGTGACTGGGAGCTCAATGCTCTTTTGGCTCCGCATTATGACATCCGTCGTCTCTGTATAGATTTTGTGGCTTCTCCGCGTCATGCAGACGGTGTCATTGTCACAGGGTGCGTCACGCGTAATCTTGAACTGGCAGCTCGCCGTACTTTTGAGGCTATCGCTGAACCGCGGGTAGTTATTGCGGTTGGTGCGTGCGCATGCTCCGGCGGTGTTGCCGGCACTAGCTATGCGAGTGCGGGCGGCGCAGCTAACATACTGCCAATCGACGTGTACATACCGGGCTGTCCTCCGCGACCCGAGGCGATCTTGTTCGGGATCCTGCTGGCTATCGATCGGATCGAACAAAAGCATCACAAATCCACGACGGAAAGATCAAGTCCTTGATGTCCTATTTCATCAGGACGTGTTGAAAGCGTCTTACCCATTGTCGCTTTTACCATCAATTACGACATTCGCTAACGCGGGCCTCGTCTCTCCTTATAACTGTCGTGTGTAAAAATCTGATTAAATCTGATTCTGTTATTGAAAAAAGGGCCGGACTCGCCTAATATCTTCTCCTCGTACCATCGAGAAGCATTTGAGGTTGCGTTAGAGTAGGCGAAGGTTGAGGATGGCCGCATCTTCGCTTCTCATTTAGTAATGAACGAAGTTGATCTTGTGGCTGTTTCGAGACTTCTAGGGCAGGCGTCGATTCAGGTGGTCATGCGTTGCAGCCATTTGAGCAAGCAAAAAAGTTGTGGGTGTGTTGGACAATGTTCTAGGACATAAAAGAAAAAAATAGACACAAAAGTGGACACAAGGCAGGATACTCAGAGAATAAGACGGAATTCGAATATTCTGCAAGTCATTATAATTGATGCAGTTATAGCTTTTGCGGGGATGGCGGAACTGGCAGACGCACTGGACTCAAAATCCAGCGGTAGCAATACCATGAGAGTTCGACTCTCTCTCTCCGCATTGATTCATTTCTAGGAGATAGCCCGTTCATGGCCAGCGGCTTTAAAGCATATCCTTTCGACGTGATCGAAAAAAAATGGCAGACCTACTGGGCCGATCACCAAACCTTCCGGTCTCCTGACCCCGGCGATCCCGGGGGAGAAAAACCAAAATATTACGTTCTCGACATGTTTCCCTATCCTTCCGGTTCCGGCCTCCATGTGGGCCATCTCGAAGGTTATACTGCGACCGATATTGTCAGTCGTTATAAACGCATGCGCGGGTTCAATGTTTTGCATCCCATGGGTTGGGACGCGTTCGGACTTCCCGCCGAGCAATACGCCATCGAGACCGGTACGCATCCTCGCGAGACCACCCAGAAGAATATCCAGACCTTCAAACGCCAGATCCGCCAGGTCGGTTTTAGTTATGACTGGGAACGCGAGATCGATACGACGGATCCCGATTATTTCCGCTGGACTCAATGGATATTCATGAAACTTTTTGAAAAAGGTTTGGCCTATGAATCCGAGATCCCGGTGTGGTGGTGCGATGGCTGCAAGACCGTTCTCGCGAACGAAGAAGTGGACGCGAACGGCACCTGTGAGCGCAAAGGCCATAAGGATGTCTACCGCCGTCCGCTTCGACAATGGATCCTCAAGATCACGGCCTATGCCGAGCGTCTTTTAAAAGATCTGGATCTTTTGGATTGGTCCGAATCCATCAAGGAGATGCAGCGTAACTGGATCGGGAAGTCCGTTGGCGCGGAAGTCGATTTCAGATTAGAAAAAAGCACCGGCGTCATTCGTGTTTTCACGACGCGGCCGGACACTCTTTTCGGAGCAACGTATATGGTTTTAGCGCCGGAACACTCCATGGTGGCAAAGATCACGACGTTGGCCCAGAAGAAGGCCGTACGGGCTTATGTGGCCACCGCGACACATAAATCCGATCTTGATCGCACCGACCTTGCCAAAGAGAAAACAGGCGTTTTTACGGGCGCTTATGCGATCAATCCCGTGAATGATAAGAAGATCCCGGTGTGGATCGCGGATTATGTGCTTATGGGATACGGGACGGGTGCTATTATGGCCGTGCCGGGCCATGATACGCGTGATCTTGAATTCGCCAAAGCTTACAAGCTTCCGGTGGAGGTGGTGGTTCAGGCGCCGGCAGGAAAGGAATCATTAGGATTCGAGGGAGACGGTCTCTGCGTGAATTCCGGGCTCATCACCGGGCTTTCCACACCAGAAGCGAAAAAGAAAATCACGAAGTGGCTTGAGGAACGGAGGATTGGCAAAGAAGCGGTCCAGTACAAACTCCGTGACTGGCTCTTCAGCCGTCAGCGCTACTGGGGTGAGCCGATCCCGGTTGTGCATTGTGCGAAATGCGGTCCTGTCCTTATTCCCGAAAGTGAGTTGCCGCTCTGCCTTCCGGAAATGAAAGATTACACACCGACCGGGAATGCCGAACCGCCGCTTGCCAAAGCCAAGGATTGGCTCCATTGCAAATGTTCGAAATGTGGCGGCCCAGCCACGCGCGAAACGAACACCATGCCTCAATGGGCGGGTTCGTGCTGGTATTATCTTCGCTATCTTGATCCGAAAAACACGAAGGCCCCGGTCGATCCTCGAAAAGAAAAATACTGGATGAATGTGGATCTTTATGTCGGCGGCGCGGAACACGCGGTACTTCATCTGCTTTATTCAAGGTTCTGGCACAAGGTGCTTTATGACATGGGCGTTGTTTCTACTCCCGAACCGTTCCAGAGGCTTACCAACCAGGGCATGATCCTCGGCGAAGATAGCCAGAAGATGTCCAAGTCGCGCGGCAACGTGGTCAATCCCGATGAGATGATCGCGCAGTACGGCGCCGACAGTCTCCGGCTTTACGAAATGTTCATGGGACCTTTGGAAATGACAAAGCCATGGGCAAATTCCGGCGTGGAAGGTGTCTACAGATTTCTCGGGAAAGTGTGGAGGCTTTTTCTCGATAAGGACGAAAGACTTCATGCGAGCATCGTTCCGCGCGTGCCCAATGCCGTCGAATTGAAGACACTCCACAAGACGATCAAAAAGGTGACGGAAGATATGGAGGGGTTGCGATTCAACACGGCGATCTCGGCCTTGATGATCTTTATGAACGAAATAGCACAGGGACAAGACCACGCGAGGGAAGTTCTGGAGAAGTTCCTGCTTCTCTTGGCGCCCCTTGCACCTCACGTGGCGGAAGAGCTGTGGCAGCGTTTGGGTCATACCAAGACGCTTGCTTATGAAAAATGGCCCGAGTATGATGAAAAGTATCTCGTCGAGGATCAGACCGAGATGGCCATTCTGGTGGGGGGTAAAGTGCGTGCGAAAATGGTCGTTTCTCATGGTCAGAGCGAAGACGCGATGAAACAGATGTCTCTTGAACACCCGCGCGTCAAAGAGCTCCTTGTGGGGAAGACAGTCAAAAAGGTCATCATCGTTCCGGGGCGCACGATCAACCTTGTGGTGGCGGATGCCTAAAGTCGAGATCAAGGACCAAAAGATCTTTGTCGGGAAGAAAGAAGTGCCGCTCATTTCCGGCGAAGTCCATTACTGGCGTCTCAATCCCAATTATTGGCGTGAAACCCTTCACCGCGTCAGGGAAATGGGCCTTGAGACCATCTCCACGTATGTCCCCTGGGATTTTCACGAGTATAAGCGGGGCCATTTTGATTTCACCGGCAAGACCGATGCGGCCCGCAGCCTCAAAGCATTTCTCGAATTGACCCGCAAAGAAAATTTCTGGCTTATCCTCAGGCCGGGGCCCTATATTTACAGCGAATGGCCGCGGGACGGCGTTCCTGATTATGCCTACAAATATCATCGCCTGCATCCCAAGTTCCTGTCCTACGCCAAGGAATATTTGAAACAAGCAGGCAAGATCTTCATGCCTTATCTGGCATCACGCAAGAACGGTCATATCCTGATGCTTCAGGCGGATAATGAGATTGATCCATGGCCGGACATATTCGGACATCAGTACGGACTTTCGGAAAAGCCAGGACTTTTCCAGGATTTCATGCGCGATCTTTACAAGGGGGATCTTCCCGCCTTGAACGAATGCTGGGGCACGAATTACGCGTCTTTCCTGGAAGCATCGCCTTTTATCGCGACCATGCTTGCTCACGAAACGGGGCTTCCGCTGAAGGGGGATAAGGAGCTTAAGCGGCATCTTGATTATTTCAAATTCAAGTATGGGTATTCCAAGGAGGTTGCGAAGAGAAGCATCCAGATGTATCGCGATCTTGGGGTCGATATTCCGATCTACTTGAACACCTATCCATTCTTTTATGCGCACGACTGGGCTGATTTCCAGGAAGTCGCGGACGGAGTCGGGTTGGATCTCTATCCTTCCAACGAACTCAAAGAAGATGAGTTTGAGCATCGTAAGTTTTGCGACAAGATCCGTTATCTCGCGAGTGTTTCTAAGCTCCCGTTCATCGCGGAATTCCAGTCGGGCATCTGGCACGGCCGCCATTATGAAACCAGCGTGCTCACGCCCAACCATTACCGGATGATCTGTTTTTCCGCGCTGCTTGCGGGGGTCAAAGGGTGGAATTGGTACATGCTTGTCAATCGTGATAACTGGTACATGTCGCCGATCAACGAATGGGGTCGGGTGCGCGGCGAACTTTATGATGTTTTTAAACAGATTGTTTCCGTTTTTAAGCAGTTAAAGCCGACCTCGCTTAAGAAACTAACCGAGATCGGCGTTACCTTCAATCCGCTTCAGTACGCGGCCCGGACGCTTACGCATAACAGCCCCATTCTTACTGCGCTTTATCAAGGGGATGTGGATTATGACGTATGCGATCCCCGTTGCAAACTTCCACAGAAAAAAGTAGTCTTTTATTCTGGCAATCAGTGGCTTGAGAAGACCGCGCATCAGAATTTGCGACGTTACGTGGAGGAAGGCGGAACTTTGGTGGCGTTCCGGTCCTTTCCGCGCAAAGACAACGATTTTAAACCGTATCAAGTGATTGGATTTGAAGAGCCGGAGCGCACTCTTTTTGAGTTCAAACGGCAATTTACATTAACGCTCGGCAAGGGTGTCGCGCCGATCGCGGTCAATAGTTCGGTTTATGTTTTTAAGGCAAAGGGATGTGAAAAGATCCAAGCGGATCTCGGGACCTACGGGAAACAGACGGTCGGATACATTAAAAAAGTCGGCAAAGGAAAGATCATACACTTGGGGATGGAGCCGACGCCGAATTTAGTGCTCGGGGTTTTGAACTCTCTCAAAACACCGCTGGTCAGTAATTCAATGACACGGGATATCAAAACGGCGCTTTTTAGCCGGGGCAGACATTATTTTCTCGTGGTGGTCAATAACGGAAATGAAGATAAGAGCGCCGCGATCTATCTTCCGGCGCTTGACAAGATCAAAGGGAAGATGACCGTCCGCGATCTGATGAGCGGGGAAGTGACGGTTTATTCGAAGGAGGGCCGCCATCCGCTCAACATTCACGTTGCGCGCAAAGACGGCCGTGTCTTGGAGATGACGTTCTCCCGCGGTTAGGGATGGTTCTTCTTTAGCGGTGTTCTTTTTTGCCGTTATTTAAAAGGATGTGCCAAGCGATTCCAGGAAAGGAAAGAATATGTACGAAGCTTTTTTTGGATTGAGAGAACCCCCTTTTAATATGACGCCGGACCCACGTTTTGTCTATCTGAGCCACCATCATCAGGCTGCGCTGGCCGCGATGACCTACGGCGTGAACCGGCGCTCTGGATTCATCCAGATCACCGGCGAGATCGGTGCTGGGAAGACGACGCTTTCGCGTATGTTTCTTCAGCAGCTGGGCGAGAATGTCCATAGCTCGCTGATCTTCAATCCCAAGCTTTCCGAGCTGGAGCTTTTGCAGGGGATCGTCGAAGATTTCGGGTTGAAACCCAAGTTGAAACGGCGCAAAGATTATTTTGATTGTTTGAACCGTTTTCTTCTTGAAGAAAGCGCCAAGGGATTTAACGCGGTGCTGATCCTCGATGAGGCGCAGCTCCTCCCACCGCGGGCTTTGGAGCAGATCCGCCTTCTTTCGAATCTCGAGACCACGACGCAAAAGCTTTTGCAGATCATTCTTATGGGGCAGCCGGAGCTGAAAGACCTTCTTAAGCGTCCGGACCTTAAGCAACTCCGGCAACGCATCACCGTACACTGTCACTTGCCGGAACTGAGCCTGGAAGAAGTAAAACAGTATATCGCGCACCGTTTGAATGTGGCGGGGGCAAGCGAGAATTTTTTTACCGCCGGAGCTATGCAACGCATCTATGAAATTTCCGCAGGAATCCCAAGAGTCATTAATATGTTGGCAGACCGGGCCCTGCTCGCTGCCTATACCCGAAGTGTTTTTGTGATCGATCCGCTGCTAGTGGAATGTGCCGAAGCTGATCTCCAGGGAGCAAGCGTATGAGTCTCATTCAACAAGCGTTGGAAAAAACAAAGCGCATGCAAGAGACGAGAACTACGAATCCCTCTTCGACTTCGAGGACATATGAACGTGATCCGACGGGGGCTGCTCTTGAACAGGAGCTCATCCAGGTCCAGCAATCCTATGCCAAGCGACGAAAGTTGTATTGGAGAGTTTTTTTGGCGCTACTCTCGGTGTGTCTTGTCACCGGACTTTGCTATCTTAGGATCCACAACAAAAATGTTACGCCCTCCAAAGCTGTGCCTGGGGGGGTGACACAGGTTCCGGTAAAGATTGTCTCCGGGTATATCTACCGGCTTACCGGTATCACGAATGTTAGCGGCAAGGCTATTGCAGTGATCAACAATCGACTTGTGGGTGTTGGGGACGTGCTTAACAACAGAGCTGTTGTTACGGCGATCGGAGAGGGCCAAGTCCGCTTGGATGTCCAGGGTAAAGAGATTATTCTGACGATGTAGGAGATCCGTTCACGAATGCCGTCCTTTTCTAAATATCAAAATACCCTTCTTCTCGTCCTCCTTTTAGTCCTCGCCCTGGTTATTGCTTTTCGGTATTGGCATCTAGCCTAATAAAGCAAGGGGTATGTAGCTGGTCCTCTCCGGATACTTTTTTCTTCCGCGTTCATTAGATCTGCAGGAGCTTTTGTTATGGGAAAGGGGAATTTTCGAAAATAAAAGTTCAGAAAAATCAATTTTATATTATATAATAACCAAATATGAGACGGCCATTTTTATGGATTTCAACGGGGTTTTCGCTGGGGATCGTGACAGAAAAGTATTGGAATATTCCTTTCTCCTGGCTCGAATGCGGACTTCTCGCAGGGATCGTTCTATTGTGGTTCTTGCGCGGAAAAAGGTGCTTTTTGGCACTTTTTGTACTTCTCATGGGATTCTCAGGAGTTCTTTGGGCGCGTCTTGATGCTTATGTTCCGGTGAATGCGGTCCAGAACTTTGCAGGGATTGAACGCGTGTCGCTCAAAGGGGTTGTTGATTCCTTGCCGGAGATAAAGACGCGCGGGAAAAGGAAGACCGTCTCCTTTGTTCTTTCCGTGAATTCGATCACAAAAAAGGAAAACGGGCGCCGCAAAATTTTCAAGGTCAAAGGAAATGTCCAAACCTGTTTGCTGCAGTCATCCGTTGTTCCTAAAGTCGGCGACACACTCCGGATTTTCGGCGAGTTAAGCATCCCCAAACAGGTTTTGAACCCGGGCGAATTCGATTATAGGAGCTTTTTAGCTCAACAAAACATTCAGGCCCTCTTCCAGGCGATCGGACATAAAAGTGTTAGTGTCGTGCGCGTGGGGCCAAGGTTTTTACCTGCCCGGGTATTGGCGGAAATTCGACGCAGCTTGGCCGCGTTGATCAACAAGCTTTATACGGTACCTGAGGCCGCGATCTTGAAGGCCCTGGTGCTTGGGTTGAGGAGCGATGTGGCGTCCGAAGTGCGGAGCCAGTTCATGAAGACCGGGACGATCCATTTGCTCGCGATCAGCGGACTTAATATCACGATGATCGCGGGGACTTTTTATCTGATGTTTCTTTTTTCAGGATTCGGGTATCGCAAGACCGCATTTCTGACGATCCTGATCGTGATCGTCTACGTTGGGCTTGCGGGCGCCGGGATCCCGGTTCAGCGCGCGGGATGCGCCTCCATATTGGTCCTGTCCGGAGCCCTCCTGGGACGTCCGGCTAATCTCTTGAACGCGCTCTGCTTTGCTATTTTTGTCCTTCTTCTCTGGAATCCCAAGAGCTTTTGGAATATCGGATTTCAACTTTCCTTCCTTTGTGTTTTTTCGCTCATGCTGGTCTTGCCGCTCATATCGCGGTTCAACGCCGGGACCCTGTCTTTGGGCTCGAGCCTTTCGGTGCTTTTTGGGACTTTCCCCATTGTTCTTTATCATTTCAATATTTTCTCACCCATCAGTATCTTTGCGAATCTTGCCGCGATTCCTCTTTTTGATGCGGCGCTTTTCAGCACGCTTTTTGCGCTGATCTTCAGCGGCGTGCCCTTCCTGAACTTGCTTTTGATCAAAATGTCTTCTTGGATCCTCGGGATCGGGCTTTTCTGGGTCCAATATCTTTCCACGTGGCGATGGGGGTATTGGTTCCTCGAGCGACCGTCCCTCGGTCTACTTACAGGGTATTACGCAAGCATGGGGATGATTCTGTTTTTCCATAAAAAGGCTTTTCATGGAAAACGCTTTCTTATGACCTGCCTGATCGGTTGTTGGATAAGTTTTTCAGTGATTTTTTTTATCAAGTCGGAAGGAAAAGAGTTTGAGCTTACTATGCTTGCGAGTGGCAGGAACCAGATCGTGTGCGCGCGCTTTTCGAACGAAGCTTACTGGCTTCTTAACACTGGAAGGAGTTTTCCATCCGACCAGGGTGAGTGGCTGATTGCTCCCTTCCTAAGGAACCAGGGAATTCAACGACTAGAAGGGATACTGTTCTCCGATCTTTCCAAAAAGCATACGGGAGGTCTCCTGCCTGTCTTGAGAGATTTTCCAGCCCGTTATCTCCTTTGTCCTGCCTCATCCCTTTATGGGCCTGATGAATTTCATAAAAATCTCCGTCAATTAGGCCGAAAAGCTAGGAATTTTCAGCAGGGAGACGAGGTGTTGATGGGGAAAGAGAAAATACGGATCGTTGCAGAGTCAGAAAAGGGTGCCGCTTTGCTGATCCAGTCCGGTCCTTGGCGTATTCTCTTCATCTCACAATGGGACCCCGGACTCTTCAGGGAACTGCTCCGGGAGCATGAGGACGCTGATGAGGTCCACGCGGTTTTTTTACCGGCGTTAGGGAATGGAATTCCGGTCGAAGCTCAAGATTGGGTAGAACAAGTCCGGCCGTTACTTATTGTTTTTCCGGACTTACAGCAGGAGCTTATGACGTATTTTGCTTCTCGCCACGTTCCATGTCTTGCCTTGAGATATACGGGCGCGCTATGCTTCAGGAAAAATGGTCCCCGACTTGAACTGGCGTCGTTCCTGAAAGGACCTTTGGGCGTTTATTCGTATCTGTGAGCTGTTTTTGGGTCATTTCTATTGACAATTTTTCTTAGCCCATGATATAGTAACCCCTCGCAAATTTTCCTAACCTGAAGTTTGTAAACGACTTATGAAAATCTCGAAGGTTTTTGCCCTCATTTTTATACTGCTTCTCCCGCACTCTTTCGCCTTTGCGGATTGGGTCTGGTCTCCCGAGCAGGGGAAGTTCGTCAATACCCAATCCGAGACTCAAAGCGGTGCCGATGATATCTTCGATAATGCCCTCGATCTTTATAAAGAGAAAAAGCTCGATAAAGCGGCCGAACAATTTAAAATAGTTCTCAAGCAGTATCCCAAATCCCGGGTGGCTCCTGAATCGCAATATCGACTGGGGACTATTTTGGAAGAGACCGGCGATTTTGTGGAAGCTCACAAGGCCTATCAAGCTCTGATAAAAGCCTATCCCCAGAGCGAGCGTTTTGAAGAAGTGATCGAGCGCGAGTATCAAATTGGGACGATGTTTCTTTCCGGGAAAAAAGGAAAGCTCCTGGGGCTCGATATCCGCCCATCATTACCGCTGGCCATTGAAGTGTTCAAACAGATCGTGGCGGCGGCGCCTTATGGAGCATTCGGGGACAAGGCACAGTTTGATCTCGGGGTTGCCTACCAAAAGTCCGGGCGTTTTGATGATTCACTGGAAGCCTACCAAAATTTGATCGATCAATACCCGAAAAGCAACCTGGTTCGGCAGGCTCGTCTTCGGATGGCCGAGGTTTCTTATGCGAAGTCTTCAAGCCAGACGCGTGACCAAAATGCGCTCGAAGAAGCGGCTCGTCAGGCACAGAGCTATCTCAAACGATATCCGGGGTCCGAAGAAGCCGGAGAAGCCGAAAAGATCAGCCGGGAAGTGGATGAGCTCAATGCTGAGAAGAACTATCGGATCGGCCTCTATTACGAGAAGGATAATTATGTTACAAGCGCGCTGATCTATTACCGCGACACCGCGAAACGCTATCCGAATACGAGTTGGGGTCAGAAAGCCGCGGAAAAAATGAATTCATTGCAGGAGCCTGTGAAATATCTTAATGCCAAGGCTGAGGAATTACAGAAAGAGTTAGGGGCGTTGAAGGCGAAATACCAGGCGCTGGGGCCGGGTCAGAAGGCCGAACGGGAACAACTTAAAAAGGAGATCGCTCAGCTGCAGAAGCGTATCAAGGCGATCGATAAGAACAAATCCGAGAGTTTAAATCGACGTAAACAAGACCTGAAGCGTCGCGAACAGGAACTGAATGAAAAGTTCAAAGAGCTCGAGCGTAAGAAAAAACGCTTCAAGAATAATACATCTCCCGAATTCCAAAAGGCCATGGATCGTTGGCGAGGGTCTCTTGAGGCCGAGCGCGATGCGCTTGCCGAGGAAAAGAGCCGTCTTGAATCCTGGCGCGCAGAGCTAGGGATTTCGGAAACGAAGTTCTATGAAAATCTGATCCCGTTCGTGGGAAAGCCCGAGACTCCGTTGCAAAAAATCCAGCAGATGGACGAAAAAGAACTTTATAAGCTTTCCCGGAAGAAAAAGGAGCTTCTCGAAAAGAAAGAGAAGCTCTACAAGCGGTATAGTGAGCTGCAGGCCTTGCTGACGCCTGAGCGTTCCGAAAGCGGCCTGAAACGAAAGCGTTTGCGTGGCGTCGAGAAAAAAGATTTCGGCAAGCCGACCGATCCAAAACTTTTGGCACGAAAGAATGAAATAGAAGCTCTTGAGGCCAAGTTGGACGAGAAAATGGCGCTCTACGAAAAACACTTTGGAAAATCCGCCGAACAGGAACTTGAGGCAATGATCGAAAATCAAACGGCTCAAAAGCAGGCTATCAATCCGTTTACCGGCGGGACGGGCGATCTTCAAAAGAAGAGCATCGAAGAATTGCTTGAGTTGAAAATGCATCTTATGGAGCAGGTCAAGGCCCAACAGGATATCGTCGAAACTCTTAGCACCGCTTTTGACAAGGAGCTGGCTTTGAAGGAACAGCAGGCCATGATGAAATCTCTTGATGAGCAAAAGGATGTCGATGCGCGTAAACTCCGTAAGGAGATCAAAAGTACGGAAAAGGAACTCCGCAAACGTTATCAGGACATTCAAGATCGTCAAAAGGACAAGGGAAAGCTTCTTGCCGAATTAGATGAGACGTTGAACCCTCAGGAAAAAAGAGAGGGAGTTTTGAAGACTCTTGCTAAACCGGTCACCGGTACCGCCTATCTTGCCAAGGCATTCATTTTTGGGCTTCCGAACAAGGATGTTACTTTGACCGATGCCGCGAAGAAGCCGGCCTCTGATACAAAAGCAAAAAAAATCCAGCAGGGGATCGAGCTGGAAAGTCTCATGATCCAAGCGCAGGCTGAGGAGATCGACAAGCTTGAAAAAGAGCTCGAAATTTTGAACGCGAAAGCATCGCTTGGAGGAGGTATGAAGTTCCGCGCTTCATACGTTAAGGTACCGTACACCTTTATCGAGGAGGCGGTTCAGAGCTCGCGCCGCGTCGTGCCCAGAAAAGACAGAAAAGATGTCCTTCTGAATCGATTGGACAATCAAACCAAGGAGCTTGACCGGTTTAAAGCCGAACTGGAGGCTACGGAGGCCGTGATCAAGGAAAAAACGCCGGTGACCCCTCCTAGTAATTCTACGGTTACAGCAACAGACGCGGGAAAAAAGGAAAAAGCCGAATTGGTCCCGGATGAGAAACAACTCCGGGAAGATGCTATGAACCTCCGGGAGCAGCTCGAGATTTCTTACAGTATTTATGCCCGTGAACAAGGACTTGCGCTTGGAGTTGCGGACAAGGAAGAAGTCCCAACGGACGCCGAAGGCGCCAAGAGATATAAAGACTTCAAAAAAGTGAAAGCGGAACTCGCCAGTGTGATCGGTGAAGAACTTGTTATGGAACAGCAGGAGAGGTCGATCCTTGAAAAACGGATCACGGAGGCCGATAAAGTGATACCGACCGTGACCTCCAAGGCGATGCAGCAGGATATCGAGACTGAAAAGGCCCGCATCGGACAGCGTCTTTCGGATCTGGCCACGCGGCATGATTTTCTTTCCACGGAAAAAGAACGTTTTAGTAGCAAGTGATCAACGGGGACTCATGATGAAAAATATGCGATGGGTGGGAGTTTGGGGTTTAGTAGCGGTGTGGGCGTTTAGCGGGTGCGGTTACACACGTCATACGGTGTTACCGAGGAATATGAAAACGATCTATGTTGAGACGGTAAAGAATAAGCTCGATCCCGAGAGTATTTACGCTTATCAGCCCGGGCTTGAGATGGATATCACCAATGCGGTGATCCAGCGGCTCCAGATGGACGGCACTTTGAAAGTCGTGGAACAGAAGAAAGCCGACACGATTCTAAAAACAGATCTAATGTCTTTGGAGCAAGAGGGACTTCGGTTCACCTCCTTGGAGGGTGTGTCGCAGTACCGTCTTTTTATGGTTGTCAGGTTGAAGCTTGTGGACGCGAAGACGGGAGATCTGATCTGGGAGGAACCGAATTTTTCGGGAAGTACGGAGTACTATGTGACTACCGCTACATCAATCGGTGAGCAGAAGGCATCCGTGGATGCCGTCCGTAATCTCGCCTATAATATTGCGGATCGCATTGTCGAAGACTGGTGATCCTTTTCCCCGGACGGTTCCTTTGAGAACAGAAGTCTTCCTTATTGTCGGTGACCCCTTCCTTAGAACCCAAAAGGCCAAGGTTCTCGTTTCTGAGATCGAAAAAAAAGCGGGAGAGCCTCTCGCTCAGCAAACATTCGATCTGGAAGAAACGCCTCTTGAAACCGTTTTAGCCGCTGCAAGGACTCTTCCGTTCTTATCATCGGGACAGGTCATTTATGCGCAGGGAGCAGGATTTCTGAAGGAGCCTGATCTTGAAGTCCTGGCCGCTTATCTCGGAAAACCTGCGACCAAAACTACCCTGATCCTGGAATCCGATGATCTCAAAGGTGCTTCGGAGCTTCAAAAACTCATGAAGGCCAAAGGGCAGCTGATCCTTTTGGCGAGGGACGAAGCCCGGGGAGCAGGTGCGATATTCATCCAGCAAAAACTCAAGCAATATCACAAGGCCATGTCTTCCGGCGCCAAGGCTCGGATCCTTGCTATGTGCGGAGATGCGATGATGTTCCTGGATACCATGCTTGAGAGACTCGTGCAGTTTTCTGGCGACCTGCAAGAGATCGATGAAGACATGGTTAACCGGTTCGAGGAAAACTGGACGGAGATGGATGTTTTTAAACTTACGAATGCTCTGGTGGACCGTGATCCGGCGAGAGTTCTTAAGGTTTTTCGCGACCTGACGGAATTTTATGAGGCGGATCTTTTTTCTCTCCTCGGGATTCTGCATTGGCAGCTCCGGCAATTATGGCAGGCGGCCATGCTTTTATCATCGGGAGTTTCCGAACGCGAAGTCGGCTCCAGGCTCCGGATGTCTCCGGCCCGTTTGAGCGCGTTGAGGAAATTTCCTGTTGAGCGCTTAGAATCAGCCATAGAGGCGCTCTATCAGATCGACCGGAAGGCCAAGAGCGGTCAACTTGAAGGCATTCCGGGGTTGGAAGCCTGGCTCTTGGAATATAGCGCTTTGTGATGACCTATTCAAACCCGGGTTTTGTTCGGAACTAAAACCCGGCTTTGAAAGAGGAAATTCGGGAAGTCTTACTTTTTCTTGATCTTGGCGAGGAAAAGCGCGATGCGGGATTTTCTCCGGTCCGCACGACCGCGCGGGATCACACCTTTGCTGACCGCGTGGTCATAACGGGCCACCAGCGTGGCGGCCAGTGTTTTGGCCTTTTCGGGCTCGGAGGAGAGTTGGGCCAGTTTTTTACTGAGGGATTTCAGCTCAGAAAGAACGGCCATGTTCTTTGCACGTTTTTTTGCATCGCTTCGAATACGTTTTGCAGCAGAACGAATATTGGGCATTTCGATGACTCCTTTGGGTGAAAAAAGAGGCGACAATGTAACACAGGGTCCCCGTTCTGTCAATCCGCATCCCCCCGCGCAGAAGAGCGGAAAGCATCATCTTGTGAAAGCGGCCGTGGTGGTGGCAGCTATGACTCTTATCAGCCGTATTTTAGGGCTGATCCGGGATATCGTGAGCGCCAAAAGCTTCGGGACGAACTGGCAATATGACGCCTTTCTTTATGCCTTTATGCTTCCGAACCTTTTCCGCCGTATTGTGGGCGAAGGTGGGCTCACAAGCGCTTTCATCCCGGTCTATAATGAGATCGGAGAAAAACAGGGGCCTCAGGAGGCGTTCCGCTTTGCCAACATCACATTCAGTTTCCTGAGCCTTTCACTTTTTGCCTTCATTCTGGCTGTCGAAGGTATTCTCCATATCCTCCTTAAGATTGGTTTTCATTCCCCGACTGTGATGCTGACTCTGGAGCTTTCGCGCATTCTTTTCCCTTACCTCTGGTTTTTGTCGCTCTATGCGCTCGGAATGGGGGTCCTGAACAGCCACCGACATTTTTTTGCTCCAGCCATGGCGACTGCGATCCTCGATCTTGTATGGATCAGCGCGGTACTTTGGGTGCCATCCTGGATGGGGCATGATTATCTTGCGAAGATCAGCTGGCTTTCCTACGCCATTCTTTTCGGCGGTTTTTTGCATGTGGCGGTTGAGTTACCGCCGCTTCGTAAGATCGGTTTCAAGTTCCGATGGGTCTGGGACACCGGTTATGAAGGTCTAAAAAAGACATGGCGGCTCTTATTACCGGTGGTGCTGAGTTTCGCAGTGGTTCAGATCAATATCACCGTGGATATGACGCTGGGTATGCTCATCGGTCCCGGCGCGAATTCCAGTCTCTGGTACGGGAACCGCCTCATGCAATTTCCGCTCGGGATATTTGCTTTGGCCATGGGGACCGCGCTACTTCCGATGCTTGCCCAACAGATCGCTCGGGGAGAAAAAGAAGCGTCCCGAAAAACGCTTTCGTTCGCGCTCCGGAGCATTTTTTTCATCATCATCCCATCATCGGTTGGACTGATCGTGCTTCGGGAGCCCATCATCCGGGTGCTTTTTGAACGCGGCGAATTTGATGCCGTTTCGACCGCGCGCAGTGCCGCCGTTCTTTTGGGGTTCACGATCGGCCTTTTTGCGTTCGCAGGACAGAAAATCATGAATAGCGGCTACTACGCTGCTCAGGATTCCAAAACCCCGATGAGGACCTCGATCTTCGCTCTCATTTCGAACATAGTCCTGAACCTGATCCTGATGGTTCCTTTCAAAGAGGCGGGGTTGGCGGTCGCGACCTCGATTGCCGGCATTATTCAGTTCGGACAGTTGATCTATTTTTATCCCAAAAAGGTCGGGGAATTCCCGTTCCGCGAAATCGGCGCTTCCTTTTTGCGTATCCTGCTCGCATCCCTCGTGATGGGCGTGATCGTTCACTACAGTCTCGAATTTTTCAGGTACTGGATACCGGGGCAAGGGTCTCGAATGCAGATTATTCAGGTATTCGGCAGCATTGCCGTCGCCACGCTCGCTTATCTGGGTCTGTGTCTCGCGTGCCATGTTCCGGAAGCCAAGGAGGCTTGGGCTTGGTTCCGGAAAAAGCGGAAACCGGTCACCAACCCGATCGATGCCGAAAATCTGATGGACGGAACATAAATCAGAATGACGGAAGGAGGATGCCGGATGACGGTTGAAACCAAGATGAAGGATGACGAAAAACCAAGCGCCCGCCGCCATCCGCCAACCGATGCCTTTCAACGTCTCCGCTCTGTTGCAGGGAAACTCCCCCTGATGCCCGGTATTTATCTGATGCGCGACGAGCGGGGAGAGATCCTCTATATCGGTAAGGCCAAGTCACTTCGCAAGAGGGTGCTTTCGTATTTCAAAGTTCCATCGCCGATCCCCAAGATCGCGATCCTGATGCAGAAGGTACGGGCGATCGATCATATCGACACTCCAACGGAAGTGGATGCGTTGCTTCTCGAGGCGCATCTGATCCATAAGCACCAACCCCGTTACAATCAGGACCTCAAAGACGATAAAAGTTTCCCCCTGCTTAAGATCACACGAGAAAAATTTCCGAGGATCTGCGTCACGCGTCAAAAGACCGACAAGCGGGCGATCTATTACGGTCCCTATACCGACGCGAAGCTTCTGCATCAAGCCGTGAATTTGATCAACGATCTTTTTCCGATCCGGAAATGTCAGGTGCTTCCTAGGGTCGCGTGTCTTTACCATCATATCGGGCAGTGCATTGCCCCGTGCATCAAGCCGGAGGTGAAGCCGGAATATGATCGTCTGATCGATGAAGTGAAACGTTTTCTTGGGGGAGGCAAAAAAAGCTTTGCTCAATATCTCAATGACAGGATGGAGAAGGCCAGTCGGGAGTTGCGATTTGAGGATGCTCAATTTTTTAAAGAGCAGATCGATGCTCTTTCAAAACTCCGCAAAAAACGCTTCTTTCCAAAGAATCCGGGACAAGGCATCTCGCTTTCGGCGACGATGGAACTGAAACAGAAGCTGAAGCTCGAGAGGATCCCCGAGCGCATCGTTTGTTTTGACGTCTCGAACGTGCAGGGAGATCAGGCCGTGGCATCGAAGGTGAGCTTTTACCGGGAACTTCCGGACAAGTTCGGGTACCGGCGCTACAAGATCCGAGGTGTTTCCGGGATCAATGATTACGCTATGATGGCGGAGGCCTTGAGACGCATGCTTCGCGGTATCCAGGAAGGCCGGGAAGACTTCATGCCGGATCTTATTATAATCGATGGTGGCAAGGGGCATCTTAATACTGCGGTCCGGGTGCTTGTTCAGGAGGGGATGGGAACGATCGATCTTATTGCTATCGCCAAACAGTTCGAGTGGATCCACTCACCGAAGTTTCATGCGCCGCTTGTTTTTGCATCAGATTCTCCGGCCCTCTACCTTCTAAAAAAGGTTCGGGATGAAGCGCACCGGTTTGCGATCACGTATCACCGCCAGCTTAGGACAAAGGCCCTGCAGCGTTCTGTTTTAGATGACATCCCGGGTATGGGTGAGAAGCGGAAGCGTCTCCTTCTCCGGCATTTTAATTCCATAGAGGAGATCCGTCATGCCAGTATCGCAAAGCTTCTTGATGTTCCAGGGATCGACCCAAAAACCGCTGAAGCCGTTCGAGCCCATTTTTCCCGCCTTTAGGGCATCCCACACAGGATTTTCAGCAGTTTATCATGTCCATATAAAGACGAAACTCGTTTAAATTTCAAAAGTTGTGATAAAATACCTGGCTTATGACACATCCATTCCTGAAACGGCTTAATGAGAAGGTCCTTGTGTTTGACGGGGCATTGGGCACAAATCTCCAGACCCTCGGTCTTACTTCCCAGGATTTCGGAGGCAAGGACGGCTGTAATGAATATTTGGTCATCACGAAGCCCGACGCCATTCAGAGCGTCCACGAAAGTTTTCTGAAGGCAGGTTGCGATGTGATCGAAACCGACTCGTTCGGCTCGAATCGTATGGTGCTTGCGGAGTACGGTTTAGAAGACCGCGTGGTTGAGCTGAACGAAAAAGCGGCGCATCTTGCCAAAGCGCTCGCCCAAAAATACTCCTCGCCGGATCATCCGCGATTTGTCATGGGCGCTGTCGGTCCCGGGACCAAGCTTCCATCTCTTGGGCATATCGGCTTTAATGAACTCAAGGAATGCTACAAAGAGCAGTATAAGGGGCTCATCTCAGGAGGGGTGGACGGACTGCTCATTGAAACCTGCCAAGACCTGCTTCAAACCAAGATCGCTATTATTGCCGCGGTGGAATATTTTAAAGAGACGGGCCGTCGGTTGCCGCTCATGGCCCAGGTCACTCTTGAGCCTACGGGCACGATGCTGCTTGGAACAGACATTCATGCGGTGATCGCTACGCTCGAGATGTTCCCGGTGGATGTGATCGGGATGAATTGCGCGACAGGTCCCGCCGAAATGGTTGAACACGTTCGCACGCTTTGTGAAAATTCCGTCAAACATATTTCGGTTTTACCGAATGCCGGACTTCCGGAGAATGTCGGCGGCGCGGCTCATTATCATTTGACCCCCACGGAACTTGCGGATTTCCACGAACGTTTTGTCAAAGAATTCGGTGTTTCGATCGTGGGAGGTTGCTGCGGTACGACGCCCGAACACTTAAAAGCCGTCGTAGATCGCGTGGGGAAATGCATTCCCAAAAAACGGACGCCCAAACATGAACCCGCTTGCGCAAGCCTTTACGGGATCTCTCCCTATGCGCAAAAACCCCCGCCGCTTCTGGTAGGCGAGCAGGCGAACGCCAACGGCAGTAAAAAATTCAAGCAGCTTCTTGAGCGCGAAGATTATGACGCGATCGTCAATGTGGCGCGCGAGGCCGTAAAAGAAGGCGCACATCTCGTGGATCTTTGCGTGGCGTATGTCGGGCGCGATGAAAAAAAAGATATGAGCGAAGTGATCAGCCGTTTCAACCAGCATGTCACCGTTCCGGTGATGATCGATTCAACGGAATATGCGGTGATCGAGGAGGCCCTGAAGCATGTCGCGGGAAAGCCCGTCATCAACTCGATCAACCTCGAGGATGGCGGTGAACGGTTACGCAGGATCTGTCCCATGGCGAAAAAATACGGTGCCGCCTTAGTGGCTTTGACGATCGATGAAAAAGGCATGGCGAAAACGCGTGAGGAAAAGCTTCGTGTTGCCAAGCGCATTTATCAGATCGTGACTCAGCAGTACGGCATCCGGCCGGAAGATCTTTTCTTCGATCTGCTGACTTTCACCGTTGGGAGTGGCAGTGAGGAGTTCCGCAACGCGGCGCCCGAAACCATAGCGGCCATTCGCCGCCTTAAGAGAGAACTGCCCGATGTCCATACGATCCTCGGGATCAGCAATATTTCTTTTGGTCTTGCGCCGCATGCCCGGCAGGTGTTGAACAGCGTTTATCTGCATGAATGTGTGGAGGCGGGACTTGATGCCGCGATCGTTCATGCCCAAAAGATCGTGCCGATCTTCAAGATCGCAGCGGACGATCTTGAGATCGCAAAGAGATTGCTGCATAACAAGTGGATCGACGGTAAAGACCCTTTGCAGGAATACATTGCGCATTTTTCTGGCAAACAGGGAATGGCTGAGAAGCCTCGCGAAAAGGCCGGCACGGTTGAGGAGATCCTGAAAAATCATATTCTTGACGGTAGTTCCGATGATCTTGCCGCGGACCTGGACGAAGCTCTTAAAAAATACAAACCGCTAGAGATCATCAATGAGCTTTTGCTGGAGGGTATGAAAGTGGTCGGAGAACTTTTTGGCGCGGGGAAGATGCAGCTTCCTTTTGTGCTTCAGTCGGCGGAGGTTATGAAAAAAGCCGTGGCCTATTTGGAGCAGTTCATGGATAAATCGGAGGGCCAGGAGCGGGGACGTATCGTCCTGGCGACCGTCAAGGGTGATGTTCATGACATTGGGAAGAATTTGGTCGACATCATTCTCACCAATAACGGCTATAAGGTTTTCAATATCGGGATCAAGCAGCCGGTTGAGGCGATCATGAAAGCGGCGATCGAGAATCGTGCGGATGCGATCGGGCTTTCGGGACTTTTAGTGAAATCAACGCTCGTCATGAAAGAGGACCTTGAGGAAATGAGCCGGCGCGGGATCAAGTTGCCGGTGATCTGTGGCGGTGCGGCGCTCACGGAGCGTTACGTAGAGCGTGACCTCGCGCAGGCCTATCAGGGACCGGTTCATTATGGGCGCGACGCCTTTTCCGGTCTCAAGATCATGGAAAGGATCAAGCAGGGTTCGGCTCCGGAAAAGCAGGAGGCTAAAACCTCCACGCCGGTTATTCCGGTTCCGCCTGCTCCGCCGCCCAAAGCTGTTCCGCCACTTTCGAGTGCCGTGCATGTCATAAAGGGGCCATCGTTTCACGTTCATCGCGATAACCCCATACCCAAGCCTCCGTTTTTTGGCTACCGGATTCTCAAGAATCTCCGGATGCAAGAGGTATTCCCCTGGATCAACAAGATCGCGCTTTACCGGGCCCAGTGGCAATTTAAGCAAGGGGACAGAACTCCGCGCGAATTCGAACTTTATCTTCAGGAGAATGTGGAACCCATTTTCGAACGATTCAAGGCGCAAACGGTCCGTGAGAAGATCTTGGAGCCGAAGGTCATCTATGGCTTCTACAAGTGTTATTCCGAGGGGAATGACCTGGTCGTGTTGGATGGGTCCGCTCAGAATGAATTGACCCGGTTCACATTTCCCCGGCAATCACGGGAGCCTTATCAGTGCATTGCGGATTTTTTCAGACCGAAGGGAGGGGAGACTGATATTGTGGCTTTCCATGCGGTGACCGTGGGTAAGCGTGCCAGTGAGGTGGAGAAAAAACTTTTTAAGGCGAATAAATATGCGGAATATCTTTATCTTCATGGACTTTCCGTGGAGGCTGCTGAGGCTCTGGCCGAGTACACGCATCTTCTGATCCGTCGCGATCTCGGGATCGATCAACGGGACAAACGCACCAAAGATGAGATCTTCCGGCAGGGGTATCAGGGGTCGCGTTACAGCTTCGGATATCCGGCATGTCCGAATCTTGAGGATCAGAAAAAACTTTTCCATGTTCTTCCGGCGGAAAAGATCGGGATCAGTCTGAGTGAGACCTTCCAGATGGCGCCGGAGCAATCCACCTCAGCCATCATCGTCCATCATCCGCAAGCAAAGTACTTCAGCGCTTAAACAGATAAAAAAGGCAGGCGGCTTGTGATCAAGCGGCCTGCCTTTTTTTGAAGATATCCTTACTTCGAAACGGATTGTCCCAGTTTTTCTGCAAGGGACCGGTATTCTTCCCAGATCGCTTCCGGAGTGCGCGAGCCGAACTGTGAAAGATATTTCTCGATATCCTGTAGCTCGCCCGTCCATTCCGGTGGATCGATCGAGAAAAGCTTATCCACGGTCTCGCGGGGGATATTGAGCCCCGAAAGATCGAGGTCTTTCAGATCCGGAAGAAGACCGAGAGCGGTTTCTTTCGCGACAACCTTGCCCTGGACCCTGTCGATGATCCACTTGATCACGCGGATGTTGTCGCCGAAACCTGGCCACATGAATTTGCTGGTTTCATCGGTGCGGAACCAATTGACGGAGAAGATTTTGGGCGGATTTTTAAGCTTCTTTCCGACATTGAGCCAGTGGGCAAAATAGTCGCCCATGTTATAACCGCAAAAAGGGAGCATGGCCATAGGATCGCGGCGCAGGACTCCGAGCTGATGTGCGGCCGCGGCCGTGGTCTCAGAACCAGTGCGGGTGCCGAGAAAAACACCGTGCTGCCAGTTAAAAGCCTCCATGACGAGAGGGATCAGCTTGCTGCGACGCCCTCCCACAATGATCGCGGAGATCGGAACGCCTTGGGGGTTGTCGAATTCCTTGGAAAGCGTGGGGCAGTTCAGGATCGACACCGTGAACCTGGAATTGGCGTGAGCGGCCTTGGTTCCCTTGGAAGGATCCCAAGCGTTGCCCTGCCAGTCCGTGACGCTCTTGGGGACAGCACCATCCAGGCCTTCCCACCAGGGTTCATTCGTGTCATTGTCAATCGCGGTATTGGTGTAAAGAGTCGGGAAGAATTTCTTATTCTTCAGCGTCTCGATCATTTTCGGATTTGTTTTAAGCGACGTTCCCGGCGCAACGCCGAAAAATCCGGCTTCGGGATTAATGGCATAAAGTCGCCCGTCCGGGCCGATGTTAAGCCATGCGATATCATCGCCCAAAGTCCAGACCTTATAGCCCGGTAAAGCGGATTGCATGAGCGCGAGATTGGTTTTACCGCAGGCTGAGGGGAAGGCCGCTGCGATGTAAGTGACTTGGCCCTTCGGATCTTCGACCCCCATGATAAGCATGTGCTCGGCGAGCCAGCCTTCTTTTTGCCCCATGCAGGAAGCGATCCGGAGGGCGAAGCATTTTTTCCCCAGTAAGGCATTGCCACCATAGCCCGAGCCGAAACTCCAGACAAGATTTTCTTGTGGGAAGTGTATGATAAAACGGCGTTCGGGATGGAGATCTCCGACGGAATGGAGGCCGCGGACAAAATTCTCAGAACTTCCGATACGGTCGAGAGCTTCTTTTCCCATGCGGGTCATGATGCGCATGCTGACGGCGACATAACTGTTGTCCGTAATCTGGACACAAGCCTTCGCGTAAGGGGATTTGGGATGACCCATCATGTAAGGCATGACGTACATGGTGCGGCCCTTCATGCAGCCGTCGAAAAGTGCCGTCATTTTTGTTTTGGCTTCTTTTGGATCCATCCAGTTATTGTTCGGACCCGCGGTCTCTTTGGCCGGATGACATACAAAAGTCAGCTGCTCGGTGCGAGCAACGTCATTGGGATGAGACCGATGGTAATAGGCGTTCGGCCAATGTTTGTCGTTCAATTTTTGGAAAACGGGATGACCGTTGATCGTTTCTTCTTTCATACCGATCTTGATCAACTTTTTAGCTTCCGCTTCCGTGCCGTCACACCAGTAGATCTTGGAAGGTTGGGTTAGCTTTGCTTGTTCCTCTACCCATCGTTCAAGTGGCGTTGCCATTAACATGACTCCTTTTGTATGGGGAATTTGATTGCGGGTATGGGGTGAAGTTTACCGATGTAGGTTGAATTTGCAAGCATTTTCCTGAGACGGAAAGGATCGGCGGGGAGCATCCTAGGGGCGGACGAGTTCGATGCGGAGCAATTTGGGATAGGCGTACTCCAAAGAGTCGATCAATCTGACAATGCTTTTTACTTCTCAGGAAAAAGAAAAAAAGATTTTTGGGTCCGGGCCTCTTTGATCAGGAGCGTATGATGCTGAGTGATTTCGCGATCTTTTCGAACGTATTGATCGCGCGATCGATTTCCTGAAGCGAATGGCCCGCGGTAACGGTTGCGCGGATCCGGGTCGTGTTGGGCTGTACCGCAGGAGGCAGGATTGGCACGATGAAGATCCCTTCATTTCTTGCGAGACGCGTCATTTCCAAGGCTTTGGCTTCGTCTCCGATAATGATCGGAACGATCGCTGTTTGGCTCTTGAGCGTGTCGAATCCCCGGGTTTGGAGGGTTTTAAGGAAATAGTCCGCGTTCTTGTGAAGTTTTTCTACGCGCCACGGCTCGTCTTCGATGACTTCGAAGGCGGTCTTAGCCGCAGCGGCTGCAGGGGGAGGAATTGCTGCCGAAAAAATAAAGGGCCGTATAGAGTGTCTTAGATAATTGACAAGCTGGGTGCTTCCGGCGATGTAGCCGCCGATGCTCGGGATGGTCTTGCTCAACGTGCCCATTTTGATATCAATAAGACCTTCCGCTGGATCGATCCCGAAATGTTCCTCGATCCCGTGGCCTTTTTTCCCGAGGACGCCTAGGGAATGTGCCTCATCGATCATCAGAAGGGCTTTGAATTTGCGGCAAAGCCTGATGACTTCGGGAAGGTTGATGATGTCACCATCCATGCTGAAGACGGCGTCCGCGACTACGAGTTTAACTCCTCCCTTGGCGGATGTGCTGTCGAGTGCCCTTTCAAGTGCGGCCATATCATTATGGTCAAATCGAACAAATTGGGCCCGTGACAAGATGCATCCGTCGACAATGCTGGCGTGGTTGATCTTGTCGGAAATAACCACATCATGGCGTCCCATCAGGGAAGAGATCGTCCCAAAATTTGCTCCATAACCCGAAGCGATGGCAACGGCTGCTTCCGTTTTTTTGAAAGAGGCGATCTTTTTTTCAAGTTCCAAATGGACCCGGGTAGTTCCCGCAAGGAAGCGAACACCATGTGTTCCCGTTCCGAATTCATCGATGGCGTTTTTAGCCGCGGTGTTGATTTTGGGATGGCCTAAGAGATCGAGGTAGGAATAAGAGGCGAATTGGAGCATAGGGCGGCCGTGGACCGTGACATGAACTCCCTCCACGGCATCCGAAGAATGCATGTAAGGATAGAGGTCGTATTTTTTGGCTTCCTGGATCCGCTGGTTCAGGATCTCAACTCGAGACAACAATGTTTTTTCGCTAGGGGCTATGGGTTTTTTCACGGGTTTTATTCCTTCAATAGGAAAAGCCGGCCGTCCATTCACATACCTATGAGAAGTTGCGCCTGAAAATAGGATTTGAACGGGCGACCCAGGTTTTGGTAATCCAAGAGGCGTCCTATCGGCGTTGCTCTGTGCTTTGCCGGAATGTCTGAGATTTTATTGATCGGAATAAGACGGTTCATCTCTTTACGCTGTCACTTTTCGAACTATGGTCTTGATGAAATGGATGGCTGAAGACTCAGAGTTTTCGGTAACGCAACGGAATTCAAAGTTCCGCTTTTTGCAAGGAGATAGGAACTGAACCCCCCGGCCTCAACATCTCCGACTTTATCCTTGAGATTGGCAAAGTCTATCCATCTTTGACCGCTCTGTCCATAAAATCTACGATTAAGACACTCCATCGGCTGCATGGGTTCATTAACATGGCACTATCAACATTATGCTGTCACAAATCATGAGGGGCTTCGGATCTACTATTGATTACCTCCGGTATTCTATTAGATTTGATCCACCCCTTATTTTAGTCTAATGGCCGTCATTGTTTTCGAATGCGTCATCAGGAAACTCTTGCCTTGGAAGGTCGCTTTTATTCCCGTAGGATTTTTGAGTAAATGGAGGGCGAAGCTTATCAAGCAGAAAATTTCACTAATCCAATGCATCAAGCTAGTCGATAGAATAATGCAGCGGATTCTTGATGCTAGAAGAGAGGGAAATGCTCAAAAATTTTATGGATATTGAATAGAACAAGTAATAAAATGCCCGTGTTGGTTGCTGTCGAAGGGTACTTATTGACAATCATTGAGAAAATTAAATTGTAGCGAGTTAAAATGGCAGAGAAACAAAAGTGCTTACTGATCATAGATGATGAAGACGATATCTGTCAGATCGTCAAAGAAAAATTCGAGCAATTGGGTTACAAGGTCTTAATCGCACATACTGTCCTCGAAGGATTCCAGAAAATAGAAAAAGGGGCACCCGATTGCGTACTTCTTGATATTTGCATTCCGGGAGGTGAGGGCGGATTGGCCTGTCTTCGCGGGATCCGCTCTTACAATCATAGGAATTCTCACGAGCAGGCACGCATTCGTAGCATCCCGGTTATTATGCTTACGGGGGCCGGGGCAGTGATGCAGCCTCTTTTTGCTCGAGAAGAGATCAGCGGCTTCATTGAAAAGCCTTTCGATCTTACCAATCTCCAGACCAAGATCGAACAGGTCGTTTGGAAACGTTAGTTCGCTTTTCCTCCCATTTCCCCACGTTGAAACTAGGCTACTCCACGGGGGTGTCCCGCTGATTCTGAAACTTGCTTGGCCAGGGGGTGAACTCAGGAAAAGTGCTATCATTTTGGTAGAAATCCACCTAAAACAAAAAAGCAATCAGCCAAGGACCGATTGTTTTTTGAAATAAAAACGGGTCATTGCTGGGAAGATCATAGGACTAACCTAGTCCCCGAAAACTGAGCCAGCTGTTGTGATAGACTTCTGGCAACAGAAAGGGGCAAAAGATGGCAAGGTAAAGATTTAAATCGGAACAGATTATTCTTAAATTATAAGAGCGGTCGACTTCCAGCAAGGGAAAAAGGGCTGGATGTGACCGATTTGTGAAGGCGTAACGTTAAGTTTGAAGGAATATATGCCCAAAAAGGTTTGTGAGGAAAAAAATGGATTTTAGGGCGAAGATATTTTTAGGAAGTTCATTCTTAAAAGCGTTGTTGTTTAACAAACGAAGCCCTCTTTTGGTGAGCTGGTTCATAACTGAGCGTTGTAACTTGAGTTGTCTGCATTGTAGCGCAGGGCGCACTAAATCACCCGAGCTGTCCACTGGTCAGGTGATGGACATCATAGATTCATTAAAAAACTTAGGGACAAGGCTGATAAAATTTACTGGAGGTGAGCCCTTGTTGCGAGAGGATATGGTGGATATAATGAACCACACGCATTCTCGCGGGCTTGCGGTTTTTCTTTCCACGAACGGCATTCTATTTCCAGAGAAAATCGATAAGATTAATAAATTAGATGGAGTTACGCTCAGCCTTGACGGTCCCGAGGAGGTCCATGACCGTATTCGCGGCCGGGGTTCGTACGAGAAAACCATTGAGGCAATAAAAACGGCGAAGGATAAGCGTATTCCCATATCGATATCTGCCACGCTGAATTCGCTCGACTTAGAAAGTGTCAATCATCTTTTAGATTGTGGGAAAAAATTTGATTCGAAAGTATATTTTCAGCCTGCTACCAAGACGATATTATACGGGAAGGAAATGAATCCAATCTCTCCGGATGTCGATGGTTATAGGCGAGCAGTTTTATTATTGATGGATTTAAAAAAGAGAAAAAATTCTATCGGTAACTCAATGGCTGGGCTAAAGCATTTATATAACTGGCCTAACAAGACTCAAATAAACTGCATGGCGGGAAAGATCATAGTTCGCATTGATTCCGGGGGGAACATCTTCCCTTGTCCACGGTTTGCGAAAGAGGAAAATCCACCTAATATTTTAAAGAAGGGCTTGAAGTGCTGTTTCGAGGGATTGACTTCGCCGAATTGTCGCGATTGTTGGTGCAGTGCTTTTGTGGAAATAAATATGATTTCCAAGCTTAATGTTAGCAGCATTGCGGATGCATTGCAGTACAACTCGCTTCATCACAGTAGCGCGCCGTAATATCCCGAGAGAAAAATGAAAATCAAAAATGGGGGCAAGCTTTAGGTTCGCTCGCAAAAAGCGAAACTATTTAATAAAAGAATACCAGTCGCGGCGCGGTGGGGGCTTGCCGGCCGATGCATTTTGCGGGTCAGCGAAAAAGGTTTTCACTAGAGGAAATCTCAAATATCTTAAAACAATATCCCATCTCACCCCCATTTTTTTCTGGCGGAGCACAGAGATACAATTATCTCGATGCCACTTTAAGCATCGGGCAGCAGAAGGATGTTTTGCGCGTCGATACAGCGCATCATGGATTTGCCCCGGGATTTTTATGTGATGCATACGTTTCAGCGAGCATGCTCACTAGACATGGCAGAGGAGATATTCGGAATGCTGGTCGATTCAAATAGTCGTTTAGATAAGGCTGGAAAATGAAAGTCGCTTTAGTTCATTGCCCGTTTGGGCACAGGGGTTTTTCTGAGAATCTCAGGGTCGTTGACGAAGAATTTTGTTTGGCCCCTCCCATCATTTTAGCTTATGTCGGCGCGATTCTTGAGAAAGCGGGGCATGAGGTTATTATTGTTGACGCCAATGCGCTCAAGCTTTCTAAAGAAAAAACCTTGTCGGTTTTACGGGAATTCTCTCCTGACATGGTAGGTTTTAGAGCGGATAGTTATTGGTTCCATAGAGTTGTTGAATGGGCAAGTTTTATTAAAGAAGGCCTGGAAACCAAGATTGTGGTGGGGGGGATTAATGTCACCTTGTATCCCAAGGAATCATTAACCCATGGATGTTTTGACTATGGGATCGTGGGAGATGCGATTGATTCTTTGCCGCAACTTATTTCGGCTTTAGAAAATAATAAGACCATCGATGATATAAAAGGGTTGGTCTATAAGAATCATGGGGAGATTATTTTAAATCCTCCCGAGGGAGAAGGTGCGGACTTTAACCTTTACCCCTTTCCTGCAAGGCACTTGCTGCCCAATCATTTATATTCTTCTTTTACATCTCAGCGGAAAAATTATACCGTGATACTTACGTCGAGAGGATGTCCTTATAAGTGTAAATTTTGCGCTATATCAAGACTGTTCTATGGCGAGCGATCCGTTGAGAATGTTGGAGATGAAATTGAAGAGTGCTATCGGAAATTCAACGTTCGGGAGATCGATTTTTTTGATGCTACATTTTTTGTGAATAAGGAAAGATCCATAAAATTATGCGAAGAGATTATAAGGCGCGGCATTAAGGTAGAGTGGTCTTGCAGATCTAGAGTGGATGTGGTGGATGAAGAGATTCTGGAAAAAGCAGCACGGGCTGGCTGCAGGCGGATATACTACGGGATAGAATCCGTTTCTCCGGAAGTGCTAAAAAGCATTAATAAAGGCATCGAAACGCATCAGATAGCACAGGCAATAAAAATGACGCACAAATACGGCATAGAAACGCTAGGTTTCTTTATGGTGGGTAATCCCTCTGACACGCGGGAGAGTATTTTAGAAACGATAAATTTTGCAAAAAAACTAAAACTCGATTTTATCCAGGTCTGCAAGGCCATTGCGAAACCTAATACGGGATTGAACGATATGCTGATCGAAAGATGCGGGGTGGATTTTTGGAGAGAATATATATTAAATGAGGGAAGATTTAAACGATTACCAACTCCTTGGACGGAATTGTCTGAAAAAGATGTCGATGAGTTGACGAAACGTTTTTACAGGGACTTTTACTTTAGGCCGTCTTGCGTGGTCCGAAGGATTTTGAAAATAAAATCCATTGATGAACTCATGCGGTATATGGGAGTGGGGCTAAAATGGTTTCTCTGCGCGGGGAAGGATGATGTCTAAGTAGTTCTTTGGAGCGGATAAAAATGAATGAAAAAATTTTGAAGGAAAACGTTGTCATCATAATTCCGACTTACAATGAAGCGGAGAACATCGAGAATCTCATTGGCAAAATTTATTCCCTTCCCATAGAGCCATCTATTCTTATCCTTGATGACAACTCCCTCGATGGAACATCCGGAGTTATTAAAAGACTGCAGGCTCAGCATCCCAAGCTGTATTTGATTGATAGGGAGAAAAAGCTTGGGTTGGCGAGAGCCTTGAAAGCGGGATTTAAATTTGCTTTGGACAAAGGATATGACGTTATTATTCAAATGGACGGGGATTTGTCCCATTCTCCCGATTCTATTTTAGAAATGATCGATTTGCTTAGTCATTATGATCTGGTGATCGGCAGCAGGTATGTCGAAAATGGGGGGGCTCTCAGCTGGGGGTTGGGAAGAGTTTTAATGAGCAGGATTGGGAATATTTATGCGAAAACTTTGCTTCAGATCCCGATCAATGATTTAACCAGTGGTTTTAAGTGCATGAGAAGAGATGTGCTGGAAAGTTTTAATTTTGATTCCCTGAGTTCAAAGGGGTACTCTTTTCAAATTGAAGTCACATTTTTTTCCTTCTTAAAAGGTTTAAAGATCAAAGAACACCCCATCATATTTAAAGGCAGGATGGATGGAAAGTCTAAGATGTCGTCCGGGATTGCCTTCGAGGCTTTTTGGAAAGTAATCATTCTATCTTTTTACAGGCTCTATTTTTTCATAAAAACTTTTACAGCATAAACAGCAGAGACTTTGTTTCGAGACGACTTGCCTCTATTTCCTTATAAAAGCTTGAAAATGAAAAATGGGGTGAGCGAGGGGAATTGAACCCCCGACCCCAAGATCCACAATTATCCTCTAGTGATTGACCAAGATTGACCATCTTTGACCGATATGACCACAAACAACGAGTTAGAGTCGTTTTACCCGCAAAGGCATTGACCGATATGGACCATCTTTATCCATGTTTGACCATCCGAACTGCTATCAACTAGTGCTATCAGTTTCCGACCCCCGGCACCCTGTTGGATTCGGTTCCATCGGGAGTATTAATATCCATGATCGCTGAATGTTTTAGAGCAAGTGCTAAAGCCCTCCCCCAGACACATAGTATACGTGTGCGGATCATAAAGTTTGTGTCATACATCTCTCCGGCAAGATATAATTCTCTCCATTTAGATCCGTGGAGGAGAAAGTTATGGCTGTCGTTGATTTTTTGAAACCAACGAGTCCAAAAGAAAAGCGGTGATTTAAATGGTTTTGGTCAATATTGGCAAATGATCCCGGCTTCGCTTATGACCGTGCACCTCATGAATAAAAAAAATCTTCACAAATGAAAATCTCAGCTTGGCAAAAAACAGTCCTGGTGTTTTTGGGTTTGATCCTATCTCTTGCACTTCTGGAGGCAGGATTTCGTTTGGGTGGATTTGTTCAGTTATCGTTACATGAGTACGGCAATTTACAGTCCGTCAAACAAAAAAGCACCTATCGCATCCTCTGTTTGGGTGATTCAATGACTCAGATACAATACCCCATACTTCTCGATCAAGTTTTAAACGAGCGCAATATCGGGGTTCGTTTCAGCATCATCGATCCCGGAAGCGGAGGTGCAAACCCTACCGCCATCATATTAAGTCGAGTCGAGTCTTATTTGACCGAGTATCGTCCCGACATGGTCATTGCGATGCTGGGAGACGCAGATAAAGGCTCAGGTCATTCGCAAGATTTATCCAAGGATGACAAATCGATCTTCCGGCATTTCCTGCTTTATCAGTTCGTCAGGATGCGATTCATGCATGCGTTAGAGAAGATCAAGCATGAGAACATCTATGAATTAAGCGGATCGCATCCAGGCAGCCAAGCCAAGCCGGAAAGCGCCGGGATTGTTACCGGAAAAGCAAATCTTTCGGCTGGAACATCCGCAGAGAATGTCACCCCATTAGATTTGAGAAGCACAAAGGGAACCCAAAGACTCACAAGCTCTTATCTAAACGACGGCGAGATCTCCAGGACCAAAGAATCTTTAAAGATGTCCAACGGGCTTCACCCTGGAAATGATATAGCCTATGTAGAATCAGGGCGGCTTTATAAACAACAAGACAAATTCTCCGAAGCCGAAAATTCTTATCGGAAAGCCATTGAGATTAATCCTTTGGACAGTAGTGCCTATATTGGATTAGGACGGCTTTATAAAGATTATGGCAAATTCTCCCAAGCCGAAGACTGCTTTAAGAAAGCTATTGAGCTTAACCCTAAAAGCGATCATGCCTATATTGAATTAGGACGGCTTTATGAAAAATGGGGCATGTTATCCCGAGCCGAAGACGCCTACAAGAAAGCCCTCGAACTTAATCCGGCGAATGAAGTTGCTTTGGTTGAATTAGGGAGTCTTTACCGGGATCAAGGCGAATTGGCACAAGCTGAAGACCTGTGCAAACGAGCTATCGAGCATAATCCGAGAAAATTTTCTGCTCTTTGCTTATTAGGGATGCTTTATCGAGATCAAGGCAAATTGTCACAGGCTGAGGACTCCTTTAGAAGAGCCCTCGAGCTTAATCCTGAAAGGGTGTCTGAGCGTACATTGAGGGCGATGGCATCACTCTATGAAGAAATGGGTAAACCGGAACTGGCAAAAGAATATACGGAAAAGGCCTACCATCTGAGCTTGGGAAATAATTCTGCAGATGCAGATACAGTTAACAGCTATCGTAAGCTCAAAGAGATCCTTGATCGAAAAGGGATCAAGCTGGTCTGCGTGCAGTATCCCATGCGGAATGTGGAACCGTTAAAGAGTATCTTCGGAAAAGATAACGGCGTTATTTTTGTCGATAACGAGCAAGTGTTCAAGGAAGCAATCAAACGATCGGGTTATAAAGAGTATTTTATAGATGTGTTTGCCGGCGACTTTGGCCATTGTACTCGTAAGGGCAATATGCTTTTAGCTCAAAACATCGCCGACGTGATTCTTAGAGAAGTATTTAACAAATAGCAAGATTAACAAACTAGCTACTGAATGGGGAGAGATCAAGCCCGCGCAAGAACAGATTGAAGTTATTCAGACGTTTCTGAGTTGAGGATGAGAAGATAGAACGATGAAGAAAACATTATTACTCGTGTTTATCGCAATTGCTTTTTCGGGGTGCGCTTCAAATTCTGGTATGTCAGATTGGGAAGAGTGGAATAGTAGGTTGAAGAAGGATACGCCGTCCATGACTCCAGCTGAAGCTTGGGGACCAACGCAGGGGCAAAATGATAGCCAAGATTGGGGAAAGCATGGTTACGGGCAATAGTGAAGATGATGGGGCAGGATTAAGCGGGAGCAGATTGAGGTTATTCAGGCCTTTCTTGATTAGCGACTAAATTCATGCAGTTGAAAGATGATGAGAGGGTTAAAAGATCAAAGAAGTGATTTTTAAATTTATTAGCACCCCTCTTTTACCTGTCTAAAACAAAAATAGTTATCGACGTAAACGCCGATAGCTGTTAGTGATAAAGAAGGGTGGGCGAGGGGAATTGAACCCCCGACCCCAAGATCCACAATTATCTTCTCGTGATTGACCAAGATTGACCATCTTTATCCATATTTGACCATCCAAAGTGCTATCAACTAGTGCTATCAGTTTCCGACCCCCGGCACCCTGTTGGATTCGGTTCCATCGGGAGTATTAATATCAATGATCGCTGAATGTTTTAGAGCAAGCGCTAAAGGCCCTCCAGACGCATAGTGTGCGTGTGCAGATCATAAAGTTTGTGTAATACATCTCTCCGGCAAGATATAATTCTCTCCATTTAGATCCGTGGAGGAAAAAGTTATTGCTGTCGTTGATTTTCTGAAACCAACGTATCCAAAAGAAAAGCGGTGGTTTAGATAGTTTGATCAATATTGGCAAATGATCCCGGCTTCGCTTATGACCGTGCGTCCCATGAATAAAAAAAATCCTTACAAATGAAAACCTCAGTTTGGCAAAAAATAACCCTTGTACTATTGGGCTTATCCTTATCTCTTGTGCTTCTTGAGGCGGGTTTGCGCCTAGGCGGTTTTATTTTCTCTTCCGTACAAGCGTATGAAAATTTTCGATCCGCAAAACAAAAAAACACCTATCGTATTCTCTGCATTGGGGAGTCGACCACGGCGAGGCAATACCCGCACCTTCTGGAGCAAGTCTTGAACCGGCGAAATATCGGAGTACGCTTCAGCGTTATAGATAAGGGAAGAGTCGCCATGAATACTGTCATTCTGTTGGAGGAAATAGAATTTAATTTGGCTGAATTTCATCCCAATATGGTGGTTGCGATGATGGGAATCAATGATGGAAGGTCGCTGCGGATGCCTTTTGGGATAATGACTCCATCAGAAGGAACGCCTTTCATTCGATCCTTGAGGACTTACAAACTAGCACGGCTTCTTTGGCTCCATCTTTTGACGAAGGCCAAGGAGATGCGACTTTATCGGGAACGAGGCGAATTCGATCAAGCCGAAGCTTCTTTTAGAAAAGCTATCAAACGCAATCCGAAAAACGATCAGGCCTATACCGAAATTGGATGGCTTTATAACATTCAAAGAAAAAACTTCCAAGCCGAAGGTTTTTTAAAAAGGGCTCTCGAGATTAATCCGAAAAATGTTAAAGCCTGCTTCGGCTTAGGAGTGCTTTATTTTAATCGCCGCGAATTGTCCAGATCCGAAATCTTTTTCAAGAAAGCCATCGAAATCGATCCTGAATTTGGCGATGCCCACGCTGGATTGGGGCAGCTTTATAAAGCCCAAAGCAACTATGCTCAAGCGGAAGTTTCCTACAAGAAAGCCGCCGCTCTTGGTCCTGCGAGCGAAGCAGCCTATTTCGGGTTGGGAGTGATTTACCGGGATCAAGGCAAATTATCACAGTCAGAAGATTCCTTCAGAAGAGCTATCGAAATTTATCCTAAAAGCACTCGTGCTCTTGGGGCCATATCATCCTTGTACGCACAAATGGGTAAACCCGAGTTGGCAAAAGAATATGTCGAAAGAGCGAACGGGTTGAGATCAGAGTACTATGGTGTAATTACAGTTAAAAACCACCGTAAGCTCAAAGAGATCCTGGACGGAAAAGGGATCAAACTTGTTTGCGTGCAGTATCCTGTGCGTAATATAGAGCCGTTAAAGAAAATCTTCGAAAAAGACGAGGGCGTTATTTTTGTCGATAATGAGCACATATTCAAGGAAGCACTGAGGAAAGAAAGTTACAAAGATTATTTTACAGATATGTTTGCCGGTGACTTTGGCCATTGCACCCCAAAGGGCAATATGCTTTTAGCTCAGAATATCGCGGATGTGATCCTCAAGGAAGTATTTAACAAGTAGCAAGATTAACAAACTGTCTACTGAATTGAAGCGAATCAGGCTTATATTGCCAGGCTAGAGCATGGAGAGATCAAGGCCACGCGGGAGCAGATCGAGGTTATTCAGACGTTTCTGAAAAACTGCTGACATTCGGCTTTGGGATAAGCGTTTGAAAGCGTTGTATAGGGGAAAAAGGGTCCCTGCGCTTACTCCTGGTGAACCAGAATGTGAGGGGCCCTGTTCACGTATTTTTGTTTACGAACAAGCATTTTATAGCATCTTCCAGCATCGGCGACAACAGATTGTTTTTGGTGAAAGACCGGAAGATCTCGCGCAAGCCGGAACTATTGACCAGCGAATCCTGGAAAAGCATCAAACTTATCTCCACCGTCTTGAAAACTTCCCCCTCAAGGAAGCGGCCTATTACCGTCAGCTTCAAGATTCAACGGGGATTAAAAGCGTCCGCGCCCTCTCTGAAATTACTGGCGAAGATTGGTCCCACATTGCCAGAGTTCTCAAAACCCTCGAACTTCCTGCTCCGATTCAGGATTTTTTGAATACCCACAGGGAACCAGAGATTTTGAAGCACTTCCACCTTCAGCGACTTCTAGAAATTGTCCGGGCAGGTAATGAGGATCACCAATATGCTCGATTCCGGAAATCTCTGGAAGAAATTGGAGCATTAAGTACGGAGTTCTGAACTGTCTTAGAGCTGCTAATGTCGTTCGAAGTTCAAAAAATGAGACCGTTTGAATCTCACTATATATGCATTATGTGACATTGGCTCATCATCCTCACGTCGTTTTCCATGAAACCCGCGTGGTTTAAAAAGTTATCACATTTGCTTTTTCTGGATTGGAATAAAATCGGGGCGTATACTATCCCCGCATTGTGCTTCCCGCTGAGGAGGCTCGCGTCTGTTTTAAGGCGTTGTTGCGGCGGTTCCTTTTTCCCCGGCCCTGAAGAAGGTTGGCTGGAGTAATCCGCGGCTTGCTTTTGAGCGGATCGGGTGGGAACCGCTTTTTTGTCAGGTGTAAATTGGAAAATGCGATAGCAATAGCTAGACGACGTCCCATTTATTTGATGAAATTCTTTCGATAATTTATGGAGATATAATAGCTATGACGCGAGATGAGGACATATTAAAAGCTATTCGACAGAAGGATGTTCAAGCGATCATTTCCTTATTTTTTGAGGGAAATCCTCCAACTACGCGTTCTGGTTTTCGAACGGAAACGGAACTCTGGGATTATAAAAAGGATTGTCCTCGGCTAAGCAGGGAAGAGGAAAATGCTTGGGCGGATTTAGCTAAGGATGTTTTGGGGTTTTATAACAAAAACGGTGGAATTTTATTTTTTGGCATCAACGAAACGAATTTTTCGTTTTGTGGTGCGGCAACTCGACTTGATAGCAAATTGGTCAATGATCAGTTGAGAAAATACATAGGAGATGCTATTTGGGTTGAATATCACAGGGCATTTATTCGAGCTGATAATAGCTATCTTGGGGTTGCTCTTATCCAGCCGCGTGGTCCTATTCTTGAGCGTTTTAAAAGGAATGCGCCACTAATCAGCGGGAAGAGGCTTTTTGAAGCCGGATGGTCCGCTATTCGGGAAAAAGATTCTACGCGGATTCTTAACAAGGAAACAGCCGACTCATTGTCAGCTCGTTTATCGTGTCCGATTTTAGGGAAAACGTTTATAGTTGACAGCGCAAATTATCGTATCCTCCAGCCGGATTATGCTCAATTTATTTATCGTTCAGAAGAATGTCAGCTTGTAAGTAAAGCATTGCAAGATGAACGCACAGCCATTACCTCGCTAATTGGAATAGGGGGTGTTGGTAAAACAGCGTTAGCTACATGGGCTGTTTTGAATGCTTATGATAAACAGTGGTTTCCCTTTATTATTTCTATAACTGCAAAAGATCGCGAATTAACAAAAAGTGGCATTCAAGCATTAGCGCCAATGTTAACAAGCTTTGAAGCGCTTCTCGATTCAGTAGCTGACGTGATAGGTTTTCCAGAATTGAAGACATTAGACGTTATGCAGCGGGAGAATGAAATTCGTGCACTTCTTAAAAACAGCAACGCTCTTCTGTTTGTGGATAATCTTGAGACGGTGGATGATGCTCGAATTATTAACTTTCTCGATGACCTGCCTGTTGGTGTGCGTGCGATTACGACATCAAGACGGTCTAAGGTGCGAGTTGCTACCAGGCCGATTGAAGTAAAGCCACTCAACGAACAAGAGACTTTCGAATTTATTCACGCCCTTGCTTCGGCTACAGGATTTAACTATTGTTCGAGTCTATCAAAGGCAGAATGTGCAAGAATAGGTTTGGCATGCGATGGCATTCCCCTGGCAATTAAATGGGTATTAGCAAAGGCTAAGAATGCTCAAGATGCAATTACTTTCGCAGAAGATATTACTAAGACAGGGCGACGTGGCGAGGAATTACTGGAATTCTGTTTCAGACGTGTTTTTGAACAAATGTCTCCAGCCGAACAGATCGTGCTCGAGATACTGTCTTTATTTCAGAGGCCCCTTGCGTTTGAAGCTATTTGGGTCGGATCGGATATTTATCAACAAAAAATCAAGGACGCGCTTGACCAACTTATCGAAGATGCCTTAGTTACGAGATTTTTTGACACGGAGAACAATGATTATAGTTATGCTCTTTTGCCCGTAGCACAAGCTTTTGTTTTTTTCCAAGTCTCTCAAAAAGGTGGGCATGAACAAAAAATAAGGAAATTATTACGAGATTATTTTGAAGCATTAGATATAAAAGATGCAAAAGAAAGATTGGTGATTCGAGCAATACGCCAGGGTCAAAAGGCTTCAGAGGGGGCGCTAGTTGATTTAGGAATAGCAGCTGTTCGTCGTGGGGATAATGATGGAGCGCAGGAGCTTTTTGAAAAGGCCCTGAGCCGTAATCCGCAAAGTTGGCGAGCTGCCAAAGAATATGCAGAGTTCCACAGAAAAAAAACAGCTAATCTTACTAGAGCACTACAGCTTTATGAACAGGCAGCTGCAAATGCGCCCCGAAGGGGTGATGACAGAGCTATGATCTTTCGAGAGTGGGGTATGTTAATACGTGCTTCTGGGGAAACTGATGCTACGAGTGCGGCTATAGAAAAATTTGAAATTGCATTAAGAGAAACACCAAACGACGTTATATTACTGACCGCTTTGGGTAGTATGTATGATCGCAATGGGATGTATAAACAAGTCATAAAAATTTTAGAGCCATTAGCTAATCATCCTTCAGAAAAAACTCGAAGTATCACTTTAGCGTTACTGTTGAAAGCTTACGAGAATACTAACGACATGCTTAATGCAGCAAGGGTAAGAACGAAATTGAAATCGTTCAGCTAATACAATTAAAGTGAAGGATTCGCCTCTGAATCGTTGTTGGGCAGGTAGGTGAATAGGAGTGTATGCTAGGGATTGCCGCCCCTTTAGTGCGATGTCGTGTAATCGTCGAATTGCGCCAAAACCTACCGAGTGCGTTAGAATTTCTTTCTAGCTTTTCCTGGATTGGAATGAAATGCGAAGCGTATACTGGTTTAAGCCTTGAATGGCGGTACCAAAATCCCGGAAATTGCCAGTAAATGTTCTAAGGGTGAAAAAGACNNCATATTTAAATGGCGCATAAGCGATCCTTTGTGGCGGACATTCGCGAGTTTAAATCCGCGTTCGGGATGACCGCCGAGATGATTAACTGACGGCGCTTTTTAAAACGGTCCTTTTTTGTTTCTATCTGTTCGCGATCAGAGAAATTTCTTAAAACTCTCTTCGGGGGGAGAGAGTATGCGCGTAGCGGAATAAAATAGAGCCGCACTTTAGTGCCACCTGTTTTATTATTTTCTGTGGCTAAAGCCACTCATTTCGAGTCTTAGAGGGGAAAATTATGAAAAAATTTTTAGGAATAATAGTTGCTATCTCTGCAATCATATTGTTTTTGAATTGGGCAGTGTCTGATAAAGAGAGTTTATACACCTCTGTAGGCGGCACTCTTATAGGTTTTTTGGGCGCTTTTTTAATATACCAAATAGGCATTATGATTGATGAAAAACAGAAACAAAAATTGCGAGAAAAGAATACAAAATATATATACCAACTTTATAAGATGGAACTAGAAATGAATAAAAACCATATAAATGATTTGATCGCAAAAAAATGGATACCCTTCTATAAACTAAAGACAATAACCAGAGATAAATTATGGGGGGAGTTGGCTGATTTCTCAAAAGATATAGAGTTAATGAAAAAATTAAACCATGTCTATGGAGAATTTGAACTTATAAACAATAAAATAGACCTTATGATTGCGGCGCGGATGGCGAACATTGAAAAATCACAGATATCTAAATCAAATGAATTGGGACAAGAAAAACTACAACAGTTAGAAGGATCTATTGGCTTGGGGGGAAATGCACTTCTTGTTATTGATGAGTGTTTAGGTATTTTAAATGAACTACTTAATAGAAAAGATGACTGTCACCAGCCTCCGTCAGAAGCGTCCGTTTTTTTTAAAAAAATATGCAGTTGGCGTCATTTTTTTGGGGCCGTCATTGCAGCATTGGGCACCTTCATTGTTTTCTCGCCAAACCTAGAGCGCATGAATGCTTGGTACGATAGCGCAATCCCATGTTTTCATTCCCTAGAAAAAGGCATGGCGCAACTGACAAATTTTACGATAAGCCCTAATGAAGAAAAGGAAAAGGCCTTGAACAGAGGGGATTTAGGGTTTGATGCGATTTTGAATGTCATAAAAAGCATGAATTCTGAGAAGACCAAAGGATTAAATATAACGCAGATTACAAATCGCCGAGAAATTCCATATCGCGAACCGAGTGGCGAGTACTTTGATTTATTTAATGTAATCCATATTCATGGTCCTCAAACGATTTCGCCATATTTGATCGTTAGCACTGAGGCTGAATTAAGAATTTGGGTACAGACTTATCGAGATCGATGGATTGGCCTTGTTGGGACCTGCGGAATTATCCTCGGCATTTTTTGGTCTTATTTTTGGCAACTGTTTGTATTCGTCAAAGAGCAGGTAATAGCCAGAAAATAAAGCATACAAGGGCGACTTGCGTCCTAAATGCTACACTGGAAAGCAGGTTCGTGAAAGAGGGCTTGAATAGGTGAGGCGCTTTGGATGGATGACAATAACAGCCATCGGGGGTTAATCTCGATGGCTTTTTTGTTTTTAGACGTTAGAATACGACGCTATATGGGGAAATCGTAAGGTATGCCAACTGAAGCGGATACATGTAGAAAATACGTTCTGCCGAAGCTATATGCTGCAGGCTGGAACGATGACCAGATAAACGAGCAGCGGACGTTTACGGATGGCCGGATCATGGTCGCCGGGTCTAAGGTCTGGCGTGGTCCGCAGAAGCGAGCCGATTACCTCCTGCGCTACCGGCTTAACCTGATGATTGCGGTCGTTGAAGCCAAGGGTTCCCATCACAGTCCCTCCGATGGCCTCCAGCAGGCAATGGAATATGCTCAATTTCTTGATCTCAAATTTGCTTATTCCACCAACGGGCATGGCGTCGTTGAACATGACTTCCTGACCGGAAAAGAAAAGAAGCTCGATACCTTTCCAAGCCCTGACGAGCTCTGGCAACGATTACATGGTCAAATAAAGCTGAAAGATGAAGATCAGAAACAGCGTTTTTTAACACCTAGCCTACCGATTCCAGGAAAATCGCTGCGCTACTACCAGGAAATTGCCATCAATCGCGTTATTAAAGCGATTCTTAGCGGTCAGCGGCGTGTGCTGATTAACATGGCAACGGGAACAGGCAAAACAGATGTTGCGTTTCATATTTGTTGGAAGCTGTGGAAAACTCACTGGAACCGGAAAGGGCAAGAACGTCCTAGGATTCTTTTCCTGGCGGATCGTTCTATTCTTGTTGATGATCCTAAAGATAAACAATTCGCACCTTTTGGAGATGCTCGCTGGAAAATACAAGGGGAGGCCAAGGAAAGTCGTGAAATGTATTTTGCGACATATCAAGCTATTGCCAAAGATGAAAGACGACCTGGCCTTTACCGGGATTACAAGCCTGATTTTTTCGATCTGATCATTGTGGATGAGTGTCACCGGGGCAGCGCCCGGGAAGAAAGCAATTGGCGCGAGATCCTCGAATATTTTAAACCTGCTTTTCAGCTTGGCATGACGGCCACGCCGCTTCGTGAAGAAAATCGTGACACCTACCGCTATTTTGGAGATCCCGTTTACACGTACAGCCTGCGTCAAGGCATCGACGACGGGTTTCTTGCGCCTTATCGCGTTCACAGGATCGTTACGGATGTGGATGCAACAGGCTGGCGGCCATCCAGAGACGAGATGGATCGCTTTGGACGGCCTATCCCGGATGAAGACTATCAAACCCCTGATTTCGAGAAGATCGTGGCGCTTAAGGCCCGTACCGAGGCCATAGCGCGGAGCGTCGTCGCTTTTCTCAAGAAAACAGATGCCTTTGCCAAAACGATCATTTTTTGTGTCGATCAGGAACATGCCGACGAAATGCGCCAGGCGATTAATAACCTGTCTTCCGACAACGTACAGAAGTATCCGGACTATGTGGTAAGGGTCGTTTCAGACGAGGCGGAAATAGGCAGGGGGCATCTCAGTAGGTT
>PLLJ01000046.1 GCA_003140935.1 Candidatus Omnitrophota bacterium | reverse complement strand
TCGATCGGAATGGAGCTGGATGTTGTCATCCTGAGCCTCGATACGGCCGCGAAAAAAATCTCGCTTGGCGCGAAACAGGCGCAGGAGAATCCCTGGACCACCGCTTCCGACAAGTTCCAGGTCGGCAGTCGCGTGACCGGGACCATCCGGAACCTCACTGACTATGGCGCATTCATCGAACTCGAGCCCGGTATCGAAGGGCTCCTTCACGTGTCCGATATTTCATGGACCCACAAGGTCGCCAAACCCTCGGATGTTCTCAAAAAAGGAGATGCGGCGGAGGTGATGATCCTCGCAGTGGACGCGGATGCAAAAAAGATCTCGCTGGGCATGAAACAGCTCACCGATGATCCATGGAACGAACTCACCAAGAATTTCCTCACGGGCCTTGAACTTCAAGGCAAGGTTACGAGGGTCGTGAATTTCGGGGTTTTTGTGGAGTTGGACAATGGTCTCGAGGGGCTGATCCATGTCTCCGAGATCCCGGATTGCTCCGCACAGGACCTTACGAAACGTTTCAACGTGGGTGACACACTCCGTTGCAGCATCCTGAATGTGGACCACGAAGGACGCAAGATCGCGTTGAGTTGCAAGAACGAGCCGATCACGGCCTAAATTAAAATCGATCGATGACGAGCCCCAGGAACCGCAGAGTCGTTATCACGGGTCTGGGGGTCGTCTCGTCGGTCGGCTTCGGGAAAGCAGCCTTTTGGGATGCTATCTCCCAAGGTCGTAGCGGCGTTGCCAATATCACTTCTTTTGATACCTCCCAATTCACCACCCATTTTGCCGGCGAGATCAAAAATTTCGATCCGTCCGCTTATATCCTTCCCAAAAAGCTCAAACGCATGGACCGTACGACGCAGTTCGCGGTCGTGGCTTCCAAGATGGCTGTCGAGGACGCGAAGCTTGATCTCGGAGAGCCCGGAGTCCGCGAGCGGACCGGTGTGATCATCGGCGCAGCTTTGGCGGGCGTGGGTTTTATTCTGGAACAACATGAGGTGATGTTGAAAAAAGGTCCGATGAGGCTCAATCCTTTTACGGCGCTCGCCTCTTTTCCGGACGCTTGTGCCGGGAACGTCTCGATCGAATTGGGCGTGAAGGGCCCGAGCTTTTCTATCGCGACCGCCTGTTCTTCGGCTTCCGACGCGTGCGGGTATGCCCTTGATGCCATCCAGAGCGGGGACCTCGATTTCTTGATCATGGGGGGCGCGGAAGCGACGATCTTTCCAGGGATCGTAGCCTCTTTTTGCGTGGCGCGTGCGCTCTCAACCCGGAACGATCAGCCTGAAAAAGCTTCGCGACCGTTCAGTATGGACCGCGACGGATTCGTTCTGGGAGAAGGAGCCGGGATGCTGGTTTTGGAGGAATACGAACATGCCAAAAAACGGGGGGCGCATATTTACGCGGAGATCCTCGGCCATGGCATGACCTGCGACGCGTATCACATGACGGCGCCGGACCCGGAAGGGACCGAGGCGGTTCGTGCCATGCAACTCGCGATGGAAAGCGCTGGAGTGGAACCGGGCGAGATTGACTACATCAATGCCCATGGAACCTCGACATCTCTCAATGATAAAACGGAGACCCTGGTCATTAAGAAAGTTTTCGGTCCCCGAGCTTATGAAATTCCCATCAGTTCCATAAAATCCATGATCGGCCATCTGATCGGCGCGGCCGGCAGCGTGGAGCTTATTGCGACACTCCTTGCCATGGAACATCAGCTGATCCCTCCGACCATTAATTACAACTCGAAAGACCCCGAATGTGATCTGGACTATGTCCCTAATACGGCACGCAAAGCCAATATCCGGATCGCGATGAAGAACTCTTTCGGTTTCGGCGGCAAGAATTCCATCCTGATACTCAAAAAAGTCTGATGCTGCCGCATCGTACCATGTGCCACGACATACGTGCCACGTGATGTGGGATGCAATTTGGAACATGTCCCGTGACTGGGTCCGCGGAACGTCCTTTAGGCGAGTTCTTCTTGGATTTCGATGTCGCTGTCTGCTGAAGAAAGGCGATTCTTCCGGTGGGAAATAGTGTCAACGCCTGAGCCATCCAGGATCCCGCGTTTGGAAGCCTCAATGAACTCGACCATGTGGACGACTTCGGGGCTTTTGAGGGAGTTTTTGATCCGGTCGAGAGCTTGACTAACGTTCAAGCCGGAACGATAAAGTAATTTGTAGACTTCCTTGATCTCGGCGCGCACCTGCGGTCCGATCCCCGCGCGCCTCATACCCACCACATTGATCCCTTGCGCCACGCCCGGACGACCGCCGCAAACCACGTACGGAGGAATGTCCTTATTGATCGCAGTTAAGGCGCTGACCATGGCCAGTGTGCCGATGCGCGTGAATTGATGAAAGCCGGTCATGCCCGAAAGGAAAGCCTTGTCTTCGACCACGCAGTGGCCGGTAAGAGAGGCTTGATTCACCATGATGATATGATTGCCAAGATGGCAATTATGCGCGATATGGCAATAGGCCATGAGGAAGTTCTCGTCGCCGATCACGGTGGCCGTGCCTTCCTTGGTGCCGCGATGAATGGTGACGAATTCACGGATGACATTCTTAGAGCCGATCTTGGTGAAGGTCTCCTGTCCCTGGTAGGCGATGTCCTGGGGTTCATGGCCGATCACGGTATTCATGTGGAGGATGTTGTAATTTCCGATCTCGGTCCCGCGGGCGAGGTAGGCTCCGGCTAGGATCTTGTTATGGGAGCCGATCTTGACCCCGTCCTCCAGGATGACGTTCGGGCCAATGACATTATGGATCCCGATCTCGACCTGTTTTCCGATGATAGCACTTGGATGGATTTCAGACATAGGCGGGATTATATCACAACCCCTCGAATCCGAAATTACAAATTCAAATCACCTCAGGCATCTTCGTGGTGTGTAGAAGGGGAGCGTCATCTGCTCTACCAGTTTTACTAGGTATTCATAAAATTCAGAGTTTCATTTAAATCTAAACGGTGAGAAGCTCCCAATCAGACGAAAGCCTTTAGATACAATGCTTAACTCACTTTGCTTCATTTTATAGCATTATATAGCAATGAAAAAATCAGCCATTCGGAGGTGTTCACTAGTGAAAATGTCGCAGCAGAATTCAAGCAAATGACCTCGGAAAAGTTGAAAATTTCTAATGGCGGGCTCTTGCTTTTTAAGGAACGCATGCTATCTTTTCGATAGCTTTTTTAAATTCATTTTAAAATCTGTTTTAAAATCCATTTACTAAAGGGGGAACATAGCATGAATGTTCGTTTATTGAAAATGGTGTCGGGTTTTATTGTCTTCATTTTTGTGGTGACGAACCTCAATCCCGTCAGTTATGCAAGCATGCCAAAGGCCGAAGTGTCTCTTGTCCCATTCAAGACGCTCGAGATCCCGGCCGAATTCGGGCAAGTGACGGACACGATCATGGGCGATCCTACTGCTCCGGCTCTCATCCATATCCAGTCCGCGCACGGGAATTACGAGGCCGAAAAGAACATCGAAAAACTCCTTGGCTACATCGAGCAAAATTCCAAGGTCCGCCTTATGCTCCTTGAAGGCGCAGCCCATAAGCTACAACCCGAACTTTTTCGCATGTTCCCCGGCCATCCCGATTTCAACCGCAAGGTCACGGATAAGCTCATGCAAGAGGGTTATCTTACAGGACCGGAATCTTTTCTCGTGGAATCCTCGAAAAAGTTCGTGGGATGGGGGATTGAGAATCTTGAATCTTATAAAAAAGACCGTGAAGCGTTCATTGCGGTGGTGAAAGCTGACAAAACAGCACAAGCCTCTTTACGCGAACTCCGCGGCGCCCTTGAACGTCGATTTACGACGAAACTTAATAAAAACCTCCTGACAATTGTCCGTCAGGAAACGGCGCTGAATTCGGGGATGCTCTCTTTTGAAGGATGGCTGAAAGTCCTTACCCAAGCGAGCAAAGAGCACCTGAAGCTGGACCTCGCCGACGCTTTTTATCAAAATGAATATCCTTTCCTTGTTCGCTATGAACGCTTGCAGGCGAACGGTTCCAAGATCGATCGTGAAAAGGCGCGCCAGGAAGCGGAAGCTTTCCTGAAAGACCTTGAAAAGCGTAACATTTCCAAAGACATCCGTTCTCTTTTCCAAACCATTCTTAATATGCCGGAAGCGGAGCTTTTAAAACAGGGGATCGGGACCCGGAACTCGGGACTCGAAACTACGGGAAATCTGAGCGAATCCCGCGGTTACTCGCTATTACGCCGCGCATTCGATCTTGTGTTCGAAAAACTCCCCAAAGATTTTTCCATGAAATCATGGCCCGACTGGACGCTTTATGCCCAGCACATCATCTTGATGCAGGAGTTGGAAGGCAAAGGGCTTCACGAAGAGACTCTGCGGTTACAAGAGCGCCTCCAGAACACCTTGGCCCAAACTCCGGATGAGAAGGCCTATCTCATCCAGGCCCGCGAGCTCCGGCTTTTGAAACGGCTTTTGTCGTTGGAATTGACGAGAGCGGAATATGAAGAACTGAAAAACGCAAAACCCGCTTTATCCACCATCCTCCATTCTCTGCCTGGGAATATGGATGCTATTTATCAATCGGCCATGAATTTCTACTCCACCGCCGTTATCCGCGAACAGCAAATGTTTACCAACGCCCTAAAAAAAATGGGCGAGCTTAAAGAAAGCCGCGCTGTGATCGTTACCGGTGGGTTCCACACCGACGGCCTGAAGAAACTCGCCGCCGCTAAAGGCTGCTCTTATCTTCAGATCACGCCGCGCATCACGGAAGTCACCAAACGCGATCATGAGGTCTATCTTCGTTCGATTCTTGGTACCCGCGAATTTGAAACTTCGCAAATGGGCCCCGTGTTGGCGGCGGATCCTGCTGCGATGGAAACCGTTCTTTCGCGGTCGGAAGTCCGCAATTTTCTGACTAAAGTCAGTGACGTTATTACTGGTTTAATTTTTACCCAACCGACCGCACTTCGTGACGCTCTTTCCTTGGCGTTCTCTGGCTCCGATCTTAAGAAACTTGATATGGTAGTCCCTTCTACTCCCACCCAAGGTCCGGTCGATCGCGGAGCTGCCTTGAAACAGCAGCGCAGGATCGAAAGCGCAAGGGCGGCCGCGGCTACAGCTATGAATCATTTGCCGCCGACCAAAGATCTCAGGGTCCAAGGATTTCACGGACCTAACACAAAAGCCCACCAACCGTCACAGAAGGCCAGAAATGCCAAGGCCGGCCGTTCGGAGGCGCGCATTGTGAATGAACAGCGCCAGACCGCGCAGCGACAGGAGCAGATCAGGAGCGAAAGGGCGAATGCGTTAATGAGAAATGTGCCAAGGATCCAAGATCATGGGATCATCCCGGCACTTCATGGACCCAACACAAAAGCCCATCAACCGTCCCAGAAAGTCCGCAACGCCCGTGCCGGCCGCTCTGAAGTGCGCTGGAATATGGAATCGATTAATGCGCTGCCGGAATTTCAGGAAGTAATGAGCTGGCTTCAAAAACAGGGCTATGAACCCAAGTTGGATCAAGTCACGGATGCAAAGATCATCGTGACGACGGTCCATAGCACGCCCGATATGCTAAATCCCGTGAATTTACCGCTTGTTCTCCTTCATGCTAGACTCATGCAAAGCACCGGTTTGCATTTGGAGGCCCATGCCCGTTCAGAAATTCGGGGTGATTGGTTCCAAAGCGTCCGGTCGTTCTTTCAGAGATGGATGTATTTCCCAACGGCCTCGATCCAGAGTATGCTTGGCGAAGCTTTTTCCAAATCTTCTTTTAATGCTTTGTTATTTCCTGCACTCAAAAACCGCGTGATCGTTCGCCAGAAAGGCCAGGATCAGACGGATCGGCTTATTAGTGCCAGGGCAAAAACGACCAATGTGCCGCATACTCAAGATCATGCGATCATCAAAGCGCTTCACGGTCCGAACACCAAAGCACACCAGCCTTCACAGAAGGTCAGGAGTGCGAAGGCTGGCCGTTCGGAAGTGAGAGAAGTCTATGGCCATCTCACAATGGATAAAATTTCTTCCCATACGCTGACAGCAAGCAAGGGGCATTTTGCTCGCACGCAGGTTCTCGAATTTGCGGAAGTCCCCGTCTCTTTCCAGGGCGAAAATGCGGCTGTGGCGCAGGCGATCCGGGATTCCGTCGGAAAACCACTGCCTTCCGAGATCAAGATCGGATCTGCCGTTCTGGCGTGGCCCAAAGGTCAGCCGCACAGTACATTGCTCGCGGGATTTCTTTTTCCGGACCCAGACCCAAAGTTTGGCGAAAAAGGCGGTTTTGTTTTTGCACATTTTATGGAACTATTACCGGCGCAGCTCATGCCTCTCGCCGAAGCAAGGGCAAAACAAAATGGCGGGATGCCGATGGCGACAACACCGGTCAAGGTTTCTGCTACCGTGGACATGCAGCGGAGCGGAGAATTTAAAATTTCGTTTACGCCTAATGCGGCGGTCCGTTCTGAAGTGCGCGAGGTCGCGGATCAATGGCTGGCCACAGAAATTGGCGTTCTCAATCAAGCTACCGGGACCATCATTTATTATGACGGGATCCCTGTGGGCAAATTGCCTGAGAATCCGTCCGCGGAAGATGTCGCTCGTGCTTTTTCCGAGGGAATCCGTGAGGTTGTTGAAAAAGGTCTTCTGGGTGCCACCACCAACCCCAGTATTTGGAACAAAGCTGCGGCACATTTGAAACCGCTCATCGCAGAAGCGGTTGCTCAGGGTGAAACCGACGTTTTCGAAATATTATTTTACGCTCAAAAACGGCTTTTTAAGGCCATGGCCCAAAAAATGACAGAAGCGATTGCGGCCAGAACCCGGGATCTGGCTGAAGCCGGCAAGCTCCGCGATGCCGTTTTGGCCGGTCAAAAAATTCCTCACGGCCAAGGCACGATCAGCGCCGAAGTTTCGAGCCGTCTTCGGACCCTCGAAGCCATTCAGGAAGCGCAACGCCGGTATCAGGATATCGATCAGGGGATTATCGTGAAGAGCCCTTCGACTCCGTCCGCGATCGAAGCGACGGCCAAGAACACGGGTGTGCGTGATAACATGACGCTTCTTTTCGGTCGCGGCCAGTTACGCCAGGTCATGCGCGCCCAAATAGAGAAGAGAAACGCGCGTATTGAAGAAGCCATGAAAACGGGAGAAGACCTTCTACCGGTCGTGCGGGATTTCTTTTTATCCTTTGCGTCGGTGTTCTTGAGCCGCGTGGACATTCTCTATCGTGATATTTTGGACAATCTTATCCGTATCGAGAAATCCAAGGGAGAGGCCGCGGATCAAAAACAAATCGCGGAATGGGAAAGCCTGAAAGACCTGATCGGGATCGCCCAATTCAAGCAGGACTATTTGGATTTCGCGAAAGTTATCGGGGTCGTCGCAATCACCGGGGAAGAAGCCGCCCGGGATCCCGAGCTTGCTGGTCTTGTAAAAATGTTTAAGAAGCAGATCGAGACTATCGTGCCGTTAATTCAAGCGAAACATGCGGACGTCACAAAAGATGGCCTCACGCTTGCGGCGCAGCAGAGTTTCATGACCGTGTTGGCGGCTTCTACAGGGGTCAAGAAGGAAAAACAGCCGGGTGCTGACCTGTTATTGTATGTGGTCAATCTCTTGGGACGTTTTCTGATCAACACCCACCCGAATTACAAGGAAGTCGAAACCGGGCTTGCGGGGTTGGATCCGAAGATCTTTGATCAACCGTTGGCGGATGGAACGCTTCTCAAAGACAGCATTCTTTCCGGCTTGATCATCAAGACCCTTGATCCCAAGACCGGAGCGGTCATTTACTACGTCGATCCCGCAACAGGCCAGCCGTACACTTATTCCGAAGTACTGGCCAAGTACGAAGCATTACTTCGTGATCACCAGGAAACAATTTTAGATGCCAAACAACCCGCCAATCCCTATCCGTCCGGGCATCCGCTGGCCGGAGTGTCCCTACGCGAGGAATTGGCGTCTTACGGGATTTCCGAGAAGAAAGGTTTGACGCTTGAAGCGCTTGCCCTGCTTTTGACGGCACGCGGTAATTATCTTTTTGAGCAGGATGAAATTAAAATGTTCGAGGCGATCAAAAATGTGGCCGTTCAAGCCGCGGAAGGTAAACCTGAAGTTCAAGCCGCTATTGCCGCCCAGACTTTCTCTTCCCAATCCCGCTCCGAGGCACGGAACGGGAAACCGGTTATCGAAGAAATTGCGTTCATGAAAACGCCCCGGCAAACGCCTGTTTTAGAGTCTTTGAAGATGTCGTTCAATGTAGGCGGAACGAAAGTACCGTTCAGTGTGTCTATGCCGAAGTTTACGCGGTATAACGAATCCGACGGTGACCTTACGCCTATTAACCTTGCGGACATCGATGCGGATCCTGTCGGGACCTATTATCAATTCATCTACACGTTGACCTTGGGGGACTCTACCTCAGGACCTTATGCCGCAGGTTCCCAGGGTGTTCAATCAGAGCCGACATCCCTTGTCGATGGATTTGTGATGATGGTGCAATTGCAAGAAAACCGTAATTTGAAGATCATCCGTGTCGATGAGTATGGGAATTCCGGGATCCATGACTATATTCAGTCCCTTGCAGGGCAGGAGTGTGCACCGAGTAATCCCAATCTTCAGGCCGCCCGCTCGGAGGTTCGTTCTGTGGCAGCAACAGTGACCACAGTGACCCTTGATATGCCGGCGGGAAAACGCACTGTTCGTAAGGTCCAGGCGACGGTCGATGGTTTGACCATCGAGGCGGTGGGTTCTTTTAATAAGAACGGTGAGTTTGAAGTGAGATTTTCGGGAGAAAACGTTACCGAGCGTCCGAGAACGACGCTGACCAAAAATGTTCCTCACAATGTCTCCGGTACAGATCTCCAGGTCACGCTTACTGAAGGAAAGCCTTTCGAATCGATAACACTTCAAGTGGAAAAGCGTTCCGAAGTCCGTTCAAAATATTTTCTTGAGGCCGTGACGGGCACGGAGACGAAGGAGGTTTTAGACGGGATCCTTGGGTCGAATATGGATTTGATTTTAGGGGAAGTTGAGCAAGGAGTGACGGCCTATTTTCAGACGAAGGTCGCGACCGGGGAGTTTAAGCAGCTTCCGGTGAAGAAGGTGGCGGAAACGCTGAAGAACCTGAAGGTATGGCTTCTGGAGCCTTCGATCGACGCATACACGAAGCGCGGGATCCTGAAGGCGGTGGGAAAAGCCCGCTGGAAGGATATCAATACGGCCTTTGAGAAGCCGGTGAAGTTCGGGACCGCCGGGGTGCGTAGTTTAGCGGCGATCAGCGAAGACGACCTCCGGGAGTTCAACGAGACGGGTTTTAAGGCGGAGATCCTGA
>PLLJ01000045.1 GCA_003140935.1 Candidatus Omnitrophota bacterium | reverse complement strand
ATTCCTTTGCTTGAGGTTCCCACCTCGCTATCACGGGCAGGGGGAGACATCCATGCCTTTGGAAACCCTCATTACATTAGCGATCCTGAGAACGCCAAGATCATCGCCGCAAACATCGCAGAAGGCTTGTCGAAAATTGCTCCTGAAAATGCTGATTTTTTTATGAAGAATGCAGAAGCCTTTAACCGAAAGATGGATGAAAAGATAAAAATCTGGAAAGAGCGTTTGGCTCCTTACAGCGGCGCTCCAATCATTACTTATCATCGAAGCTGGTCCTACTTTGCCCGAGAGTTCGGCCTTCAGATCGTTGGAGAGATAGAACCAAAGCCCGGCATTCCGCCAACAGCTAAACATCTCGCGGGGATTATCCAGCTCATAAGAGACAAAAAAGTAAAAGTGATCATCAAGGAACCTTTTGAAGAAACCCAGGCTCCTAAGAAGATCGCGGAGGAAACAGGCGCTCAAGTTGTGACCCTTTCCCAGGCGGTAGGAGAACCCAAGTCAGCGAAAGATTATATTTCTCTGATGGACCAGAACGTCTCTGTTCTTCAAGGAGCTTTTGACCGCGCAGGAGAAAAATCCAATGGATAATTTTTTATTGCTCATGTGGAAACCGCTTTTGGCCTGTCTCATCCTGACGGGAATCCACACCTATCTCGGAGTTCACGTTATCGAAAGAAAGGTTATTTTTGTCGATCTTGCTTTGGCGCAGATCGCGGCCCTAGGTGCCGTCATTGCTTTCCTGTCCGGATTCGATCTTCATGGCAGGGCAACGTACTGGTTTTCGCTAACGGCTACGTTTATCGGGGCCATCATCTTTTCGGTGACACGGACGAGGCGGGAGAAAATACCGCAAGAAGCGATCATTGGCATTACATACGCGGTGGCCGCCGCCGCAGCCGTTCTGATCCTGAGCCGGGCCGCTGAAGGAGATGAGGAGATCCGCCACATGCTTGTCGGGAACGTTTTGCTCGTGGACCTTCCTGAGATCCTGTATATGGGCGTTCTGTACGGATTGGTGGGTTTGTTCCACTGGTTTTTCCGGAAAAAATTCATTTTGCTTTCGACGAATCCGGAAGAAGCCTATCAGAAAAAGATCTCGGTCAAATGGTGGGATATGCTTTTTTATCTGACCTTCGGCCTCGTGGTGACCAGTTCCGTTCATATCGCAGGGGTTTTGCTGGTTTTTACATTCCTGATCGTCCCAGCGGTCGGCGCCATTCTCTTTTCGGAGAAGCTGTCTCATCGGCTTTGGCTCGGATGGATCTATGGCTTTATCGCAAGCTGTGCCGGGATCGGGTTGTCCTATTACTTTGATCTTCCTACCGGCGCAACGGTCGTATGCGTTTTTGGCGGATTTTTGATTCTGCTCGCTTTAATCAAAACTTTGCTTCCTAAGTTGTCAAAACAATAAAAACTTTTTTGGAAAAGCTAGCTCGGACAATAACGACAGACAGTTTTTTTGTCAGAACCTTAGTGATTTCCATCTCTCCTGAAACTCATCTCGAAGCATTAAGCATAACGCCTTCGCTATAGAGTCGAAATCCTTCCAATTTCAGAAGAAATCAAAACAATCTCATGAGGAATCTTTTTTAAGGTAGAATGCGCCTCTATGGTTACTTCAAAACTTAATAGTGAAATTTCCGGCAGGACAAACCTCTCGAACTTTTCTTCCGTTTTCCGGAAGCTGCTTGAAAAGCGGGGCCTTAAAACGGATTCCGAGGTGGAGGCCTTTCTTTTTTCCGGTCTTTCCTCGCTTCACGATCCTTTCCTTATGAAGAACATGAGAGAAGTCAAAGCCCGCATCGAGAAAGCCGTTCAAACCCACGAAAAGATCCTGATCCATGGCGACTACGATGTCGATGGGATCACCGGCGTCGCGGTCCTGGCCCGGACGCTCGAAAAGATCGGGGGGGAGTACACGACCTTTCTTCCGGAACGGGAACGCGACGGTTACGGTGTAAGTGAAGACGCGATCCACAAAGCGCGGGAGCAGGGCATGGGTCTGATCATCACGGTCGATTGCGGGATCACGGCCAAGCGTGAGATCGAGATCGCCCGCTCTCACGGCATGGACGTGATCGTGATCGACCATCATCGTTTGCCCGCCGACGGATTGCCTGACACGCATCTCATCCTCAACCCGCTCCAGGAGGATTGCTCTTATCCTTTTAAGGAGCTTTCGGCCGCCGGGCTGGCGTTCAAACTAAGCCAGGCGCTTACGGGGGACCAGGCGTTCGAGTATCTGGACCTGGTGGCGCTTTCCACGATCAGTGACATTGCGCCGCTTGTGGGTGAAAACCGCATTCTCGTCAAGGAAGGGCTGGCCATGCTTTCCGAGCGGAAAAATCCAGGGATCCGCGCACTGGCGGAAGTCGCCAAGATGAAAGCCTCCCGGGTCAATACCGGGCATGTGGGATTTATTCTGGGGCCGAGGTTGAACGCCGCGGGGCGCATGAGTTCTGCGGATACCGCACTCCAGCTTTTACTGACCAAAATTCCTCGCGAAGCGGAAAGTTTGGCGAAGATCCTGGAGGCGGAGAACAAGGCCCGGCAGCGTTCGGAGCGCGAGACGACGCAGGAAGCGATGCGCAAAGTCGAACAGATCGTCAATTTCAACCGCGAACGCGTGATCGTGGTGGAGGGTCTTGGCTGGCACCGCGGGGTGATCGGGATCGTGGCGTCGAGGCTTGTGGAAAAATACGAGCGTCCGGCGATCGTGATCTCGGTCGAAGAAGGCGTGGGGCGGGGATCGGGCCGTTCCATTAAAAACTTTCATCTCTTTAACGCGCTTCGTTCTTGTGAGACGGTCCTCGAAGAATTCGGGGGACATGCGCAAGCGGCCGGACTGACGGTCACGGAAAAGAACATTCCGCTTTTACGAGAAAAGATCAATGCCTTCGCGTTCGAGCATCTTTCCCCGGAAGCATTAAAGAGGCAAGTGCCGGTGGATATGGCCTTGAAGCTCCATGAAGTCACGGACGGTTTTCTTGAAGAGCTTGAATTTTTAGAACCGCACGGAGTCGGAAACCCGCGGCCTGTTTTTCAAAGCGACGATCTCCGGTTAAAGTCCAAGCCCAGGCGTCTTTATGGCGAGACGTATGAAGTGGTGCTGACGGAGGGTTCCCAGACCTTTCAGGCCCATCTTCATGAGAAGCAGATGTCACTTTGTGCGGCTTCCGGGCCGGAGACACGTTTTGAGGCGGCCTACTCCATCAAGACAAAGCAGTGGAACGGCATGAAAACACTCATCTTGTCGGTGAAAGAATTCAGGGAGAAACTTCCGGCGTCTCTTTAAGCGGCCGGAGTCGGGGTGTAAGAACGACGGGAAGGAGCTTTTTTGACTTTTCCGGCCTTCAGACAGCTTACGCAAACATTGATGCGGCGTACCGTTCCATTCAAGAAGAGGACCTTCACCCTCTGGAGGTTCGGGAAGAAGCGGCGGCGCGTAATCCCGGAGATCTTTTTACCAATACCGCCGGTCTTTTTCGCAAGACCACGACGCACGATGGAATTGCCCGTTAAAGGCTTCTTTTTGCAGATGGCACAGGTTCTCATAGGCGGGTTATTATAGTGAGGAGATGTTTCTTGGCAAGCTGTTTTTTCTGATATATAATCCCTCGCTGCAATTCTCTTTCGCACATGGATCACCCATTAAACAAAAAAGGAGTTTTTTATGGCAAAGATGTCGACGAAATGTTGTCCCACCTCCAGTTCCAGCACCAGCACTTGCGAAAAGACCATAAATTTTAAATTTTACGCCCCGCAAGCCAAAAAAGTCGAGGTGGGCGGCGATTTTAACAATTGGAAAGCAAACAAGACCCCTCTTACGAAAGATGCAACGGGAAATTGGAAAGCGTCCCTCAAGCTCAAGAACGGACGTTATCAGTACCGCTATCTGGTGGACGGGGTTTGGCAGAACGCGCAAGAGCCGGTCGAATGTGTTCCCAATGCTTTCGGCAGCTGGAACTGCATTATCGAAGTCGCAAAATAAGACGGCACGTTTTTAGTTTTCCTTGAAGATCCTCTTCATCAGTTCCGAGATGGCCCCCTTCGCCAAGACAGGGGGCCTCGGGGATGTTGTCGATTCCCTTGCCAGTGCGGTCCACGCCTTAGGCCACGAAGTGTCGGTTTTTTTGCCACGCTACCGTTCCATCGACATCCAAAAGTGGGAGCTCCAAACCGCGATCGATTATTTCGAATTGATCGTGGGGAACCAGCTCGAGGCCACGCGTGTTTTTTTGAAAAAACTGGCCAATGGGGTCAAGGTGTATTTCATCGAACACCCCGATTATTTCATGCGGGAGGAGCTTTACGGGACACTGGTCGGGGATTATCAGGACAACGACCGCCGTTTCACCTATTTTCAGCGGGCCGCGCTCAAGTCTATTGAAAAATTAAAATTGGCCCCGGATATTGTCCATTGCCACGACTGGCAGACAGGTCTCATTCCTGTCTATCTCAAGACCACGGAAACAGGCTACACGCCTTTCCAAAAAGCGCGAAGCGTATTCACCGTCCACAATCTTGCGTACCAGGGGAACTTTCCTCCCGACTCTTTTCTGGCAACAGGTTTGGGATGGGAATTCTACAAGTCCGATTTTCTGGAGTTCTACGGGAAATTCAGTTTTTTGAAAGGGGGACTTGTCTTTGCTGACGAGGTGACGACCGTAAGTGAACGCTACAGCCGCGAGATCCAGACCAAGGAGTTCGGGTGCGGGATGGAGGGCGTGCTTGCTGCGCGCAAGGACAGCGTGACGGGGATCATCAACGGGATCGACCCGAAGGATTGGGATCCGGCCACCGATCCGGACCTTGACGCGAAGTATGACTTAAAAGACCTTTCCGGGAAAAAACTCAACAAGGCTGCGCTCCAAAAAGAGAACGGTTTGAAGGTCGACCCGAATATTCCTCTTCTTGGTTTTGTGGCGCGCCTCGTGGACCAGAAGGGGTTGGATATTCTGGTCCCGGCGATCGAGCAGCTCTCCCAACAGCAGGACATTCAAATGGTATTGCTCGGGACCGGCGAGGACAAATACCATCAGATCCTCCGGGATCTTGCGAAGAAGAACAAAAAGTGGCTTGCGGTACACATCATGTTCGATCCGAAAATGGCCAAAAGGATCTATGCGGGTTCCGACATGCTGCTCATCCCTTCCTATTACGAGCCGTGCGGGTTGGGACAAATCATCGGACTTCGCTTCGGGACGGTGCCGATCGTCCGCGCCACCGGCGGTTTGGCGGACACGGTCCAGAACTTCGAATTCACGTCCCAAAAAGGGAACGGATTTACTTTTGAGGATTATACGAGCGATGCGCTGCATACCGTCCTTCTTCGCGCGGTCAAAACATTCAAACAGGAAAAACTTTGGAACTCGCTCGTGAAGAATGCCATGGAAAGCGACTTTTCATGGGACGCCTCGGCCAGGAAATATGAGAAGCTTTACGAGTCGGTGAAGCGACGTCCGGTAAAGATTGAAAAAAGCTGAATCTTGACATAGTCCCAATTCCAATCAATTTCATCACAGATGAAATTGGGGCAATACTGTTAACTCTTTAAATTTAATAGAGAACAGTATAGAATCCGCCCTTCGCATTTTTAAACGATACACTTTTCCGCGAAAAAACATTCGGCGTCCTAACTTAAAGCGAACAAGGAGAAAAAGGCCATTATGAAAGCATACAAGATCGCAGTGATCCCGGGAGACGGGACCGGTACGGAGGTCATCCGTGAAGGGAATAAGGTTTTAACGGCCGCTTCCGAAAAGTACGGCTTTAAACTCGACCGGCATGAATATGATCTCGGGGGGGAGCGCTATAAAAGGACCGGGGAAGTGCTTCCGGATAGCGTGATCCAGGAGCTCCGGGGTTACCAGGCGATCTATCTCGGGGCCGTCGGGCATCCGGATGTAAAGCCCGGGATCCTGGAGAAAGGGCTTCTTCTCAAACTCCGTTTTTCCCTGGAACAATACATCAATCTCCGTCCCATAAAGCTTTTCCCCGGCGTGGATTGCCCGCTCAAGAATAAAAAACCGGAGGATATCGATTTCGTCGTGGTCCGCGAAAATAACGAAGGCCTTTATGTCGGCGAGGGAGAATTCATCCATAAGGGGCAACCGGATGAAGTGGCGATCCAGGTGAGCCGCAACAGCCGCAAGGGCGTTGAGCGCTGTTTGCGCTATGCCTTTGAGTATACCCGTAAGCGTAATTCCAAGAAAAAGACGCTCACGCTTTGCGGGAAGACCAATGTTCTAACTTACGCTTGGGACCTTTGGGAGCGCATTTTTCACGAGGTGGGAGCCAAAGATTTTCCGGATATCAAAAGGGACTACGCGCATGTGGACGCGACCTGTATGTGGATGATCAAGAACCCCGAATGGTTCGACGTGATCGTAACGGACAACATGTTCGGGGATATCATCACCGACCTTGGCGCCATGATCCAGGGAGGTATGGGGATCGCGGCCGGGGGCAATTTGAATCCTCAGGGTGTTTCCATGTTCGAGCCGATCGGCGGATCCGCGCCGAAGTACACCGGCCTGAACGTGATCAATCCTCTCGCGGCGATCTGCGCCGGACAAATGATGCTCGAAGTTCTCGGGGAAGAGAAAGCGGCCGCCGCGATCGAAGCATCCGTAAAATGGGTGACGGCGAAGAAACTCAAAAGCCTTGCGGCGGGAAAGATGGGATATTCCACCACGGAGGTCGGGGATCTTGTAGTGAAGGGATTGGATCCGAAAAACAGGATCTAGGGGATAGAGTTCAGGGTATAGAGAAACTATTCCCTGTAGGCTCGACTCTGAACGTTACAGGAGAAATACTAAGATGCGAAAATTAAAAGTGGCAGTCTTGGGCGCGACCGGTGCCGTAGGGCAGGAATTTCTGGAGCTCTTGAAGGAGCGGAAGTTTCCGATCGCAGAACTGAGACTTTTGGCCTCGGGCCGTTCGGCCGGAAAACAGATCGGATTCATGGGAAAGAATTACCCGGTCGAAGAAGCCTCGCCCGTTTCTTTTGACGGACTGGACCTGGTGCTTTCAAGCGCGGGCGGGGCGATCAGCCGCGAACTTGCGCCACACATCGTCAAGGCCGGCGCGCTCATGGTGGACAATACCAGCGCGTTCCGCATGGACCCGGCGATCCCGCTTGTCGTGCCGGAGATCAATCCCGAAGATATCGCCAAGCATAAAGGCATTATCGCGAACCCGAACTGCTCTACCATTATTATGCTCGTACCGCTTTTCCCGATCCATAAAGTCGCAAAGATCAAGCGCATCATCGCCGCCACCTACCAGGCCGCGAGCGGCGCCGGGGCGAAGGCCATGGAGGAACTTAAGACCCAGGCCCAGGACTTTCTTGCCGGAAGGCCCGTCAAGAAACAGGTCCTGCCGCATCAGATCGCGTTCAATGTGTTCTCGCATAATTCGAAGATCGGACCGGATGGTTATTGCGAAGAAGAGACCAAGATGGTGAAGGAGACCCAGAAGATCTTTCATGATGCGGAGATCCGGGTGACCGCGACCTGCGTCCGCGTGCCGGTATTGCGCGCGCATTCCGAAGCGCTTTTCATCGAGACGGAGAAAAAGATCTCGGTCGACGAAGTGCGTAAACTCCTTTCCAAGGCTCCCGGCATCGAGGTGATCGATGATCGCGAGAAGAATTATTTTCCCATGCCGCTTGAGGCGACCGGACAAGACAACATTCTCGTCGGGCGTTTGCGCGAGGATCCGACCGTAGCGAACGGGTTTTCGATGTTCGTTTCCGGCGATCAGATCCGCAAAGGCGCGGCCTTGAACGCCATCCAGATCGCCGAGCTTGCTTTCGCAAGCTGAACCACGTACCACGCAAGATTTTCGTGTTCCGTGGCTTGTCGACCCTTATGAGAAACATCAAGCTTGTCCTCGAATACAACGGATCGATGTTCTTCGGGTTCCAGAAACAGCCCGGCCAGCCGACCATCCAGGAAGTTCTTGAGAAGGCCCTTTCCGGATTTTTTGACTGCAAAATGAAGATCGCGGCCGCGAGCGGCCGCACGGACACCGGCGTTCATGCTGAGGGCCAGGTGGTCAACTTCAGGACCTCAAGCGCTCACGGACTGAAGCAGATCCAAAAAGGCCTCAACGCGCTTTTGCCGCCCGCCGTGGCGGTCAAAGACATTGAAGAAGTCCCCGACTGTTTTCATGCCCGCTATAGCGTCCGTTCCAAGGTCTATGAATACCGGATCTGGAACCACCCTTGCCGCTCGCCTCTTGTCGCGGGCCGGGCCTTCCATGTTCCGTACTCTCTGAATCTTGCCGCGATGCGGAGAGCTGCCAAGTCTCTGATGGGCGAGCATGACTTCCGTTCCTTTACTTCCGTGTCGTCCATGAAAAAAGGAAATTCCTGCGTCCGGACGATCAAGTGCTTCCAGATCAAGCGGCAAGGGCACCTCATCCTCATGCATGTCGAAGCGGATGGATTTCTTTATCACATGATCCGGAATATGGTGGGAACGCTCTTGGAAGTGGGGAGAGGGAAGCGAAAGGTTGGGGATATCGCCGCCATTCTTAAGGCCAAGGACCGGCGTTTTGCCGGTACGACGGCACCCTCCGAAGGTCTAACCCTGATGAGGGTTACGTATTGATCCGAAGGGCCGTATTTAAACAATCCGGAGGTCTTGCCTAATTCAAATAATGTGTTAGCCTTCCGGCAGGAAAAGGTTTTTTTGTTTTGAGTCAAAAGCGGTCTTTTAAAGCGGCTGCGAACGGATCTTCACAAGGGACGGCAATCCCAACTATCAAACGGTGTTTTTTGTCTCTACAGGCATTCATCCCGGGACCCTGGCCGGAAAAGCCTAGGTAAAAAAAGAGGGGTAAAAGTTTGACACCCCAAGGGGTTTTTGTTATACTCCGCAGACTTTTCAAGATATTTTGAGTCGCAAGAAGGTTTCTCGCCTTTCCGACTGCCTGTTCCAAACTAAACAGAAAAGAAGATCATGAAGACTTTTATTCCCACTGAAAAAGACATCGCGCGAAAGACGTATATGATCGACGCCGACGGGAAGACTCTCGGGCGGATGTCCACCAAGATTGCGTCCCTTTTGATCGGTAAAGGCAAGACCTGCTTCATGCCGGATAAACTTACCGGGGATCAGGTGATCGTGATCAACGCCAAGAAGGTCCATGTGACGGGGAACAAGAAAGAAGATAAGATCTATACCCATTACACCGGCTTTTCAAGCGGTCTGAAGACTTATACCTATGAACAGCTCATGGAAAAAAATCCGGCGGAGATCATCATGCGCGCCGTCAAGCGCATGCTTCCGAAGAACCGGATCGGCGATGTGATGCTCAAGAGACTTCGCGTTTACCCCGGTACGGAATACCGGAATAAAGCGCAACAACCCATTAAGATCGAGGTTTAATCCGTATGACCGCTCCCGCGACACTGATGTATGCTACCGGACGCCGTAAAACCGCCATTGCCCGCGTGTGGGTTTTCCCGGGACAAAAGGGTTTTATCGTGAACGGGCAGGATTCCGCAAAATATCTGAAACGCGCGAACCTTCAGATGCTTGTCGAACAACCGCTCAAATCCGCGAACCTTCTCGGACAAGTGCGTATCCGCGCCCGCGTCCAGGGCGGCGGAGTGGCCGGCCAGGCGGGTGCGATCCAGCTCGGGATCGCCCGGGCGCTTGTGGGTCTCAACCCCGAAATGCGCGCGACGATGCGCAAGGGCGGTTTTATGACCCGTGACCCCAGAGAGAAAGAAAGAAAGAAACCGGGTCGTAAAGGCGCTCGCAGAAGCTTCCAGTTCACGAAACGTTAATGCGACTTTTGTTACTCGGGCTGTTCTTTCTCGCGCTTGTTTTTGTTCTGACCGGTTGCCAGGGATTTATGGACGATTATAATTATCATCCGGTGGGTGCGATGTCGTCCAATCCGAACCCATAATCGCGGTTTTCCCGAGTTTCTCCGGCGCGAGCCGTGCAGGGGTCTTCTTCAGGGTTTGATCCGGGTCTTCCCGGGAGGCGCGGTTCCAGCACCGTGTCATTTCAGTTTCTGCGGGTGCACGGTACGGTACTGCGGGCCCTTAAAACACATCGTGACGCAGTGCCAGCAAGAGATCGGGAGCCATGAAAAAAAGCCAGGCATTGCTGCTATCGTTCGTTCTTCTCCTCGTTATTTTTGTTTCGGGCCTTTGGTTCCAAGCCCATCGTTTCCTTCCCTCCGAAAAACTCCATGAACTTCTGATCCAAAAGATCCAAGCGATCACCGCGGGGACATTGAAATATCAGAAAGCCCAGGTGGGTTACTTCCCCCAGCCCAAGCTCGTTTTCGAGCATGTGCAATTAACCTTTGCCGATCATCCGCTCGTCGTGGAAGCGGAAAAGATCCAATTTGATTTTAATATCCTTCCCCTTCTTCTCGGGCGGGTGGAACCCGCAGCTTTTTATGTGCAATCCGGTAAAGCCGAGATTTCCCTTCCCGGTCTGGATTTTTTAAATCCGGTACGTTTCAAGAATTTCTCGCTTCGGGTCGGTGCCGTCCGTCCCAAGATCCCCATTCCGTTCTATTTCACCACAGATCTGGCCGGGAAACCGAACGCACTTGTGATGAAAGGCCATGTCGTGCTGGATTCCGTCGAAAAGTGGAACTGGGAGAAGGCGAGCGGGTATGTGGCGGTGGAACTCAAACAGCTTTCGCTGGGGGACACGGCAGGGGGGCTCGCGTCCGGTCCGAAAAAGCCCTTCCTTATGAAGGGGGGCCAGATCGATACCTCCGTGGAGATCCAGAAAAAAGCGCAAGAGGTTTTTCTTGAATTGAACGTGGTAGGAGCCGGAAAGGGACTTTCTTATGAAGTGTCACAAGGGGACGCTTGGGTTGCGTTGCCCGCGCTTGACGCCGAGTGGAGAATCACGGCCGCTTGGAACAACGACACAACGGAATTGAAGCTTCACAAGGGACTCGTCAAACTCCCCTTCGGCGAGATCGAAACGAACGGAAGCATGAAACTGAATACGGGAGAGATCAGTGGCGTGCATGTTGCGGGTTCGGACATGGCGCTTGAAGATATTTTGAAATATTGGCCGGCTCTCGGAAAAGCGCTTCCTTTTGATATCGGATTTTCAGGCCCCGGGAAGTGGGCTCTTTCCATGGAAGGAACGCTGGACCATCTGTCGCTTCATTTCGCCTGGGATCTTGCGCGTGCGCTTCTCTCTTACGGTCAATATTTCACAAAGCCCAAAGACATTCCGCTGGATCTGAGCTTCGATCTTCTCCTTCAGAAAGGAGCGAAACTGGGCGGTGATTTTGCCGTGAAATTCAAAGAATTGAGCATGAAAGGGAATTTGAAGGACCTGGACCTGAAAACCGGGGAGGGACAGCTCAATTTGATCACCAACAAGTTCTCCGTGAACGGTTGGGAACAATATATTCCCGCGCTTCAAAGTTACAAGCTGGGAGGCGATGTCAAGCTGATGTCGAATTGGAGAGGGGATCTCCGCAAACTGGAGAAGACCGAGCACATTTTTAACCTCACATTCGATAAAGTGTCCTGGACAGTCCCTGAAGGTCCGGGGTTCCGCAACGCGTCGCTTTCCCTGGATTACAGTCCGCTCATGCTGGAAGGCCGGCAGATGCAATTCGAGATCGGCGGCTCGCCCATCGTGGCGGACCTGAGGATCGAAGGAATTCCGGAAAGACCGCAAGTCATCCTGAAGGTGTCTGCGGGAGCATTGAAGCCGCTGGAGGTTTGGCAAGCGGTCACGGCTTTTTTACCGCATAAGGAGGAGGGCGCCGGGATGACCGCCCTCGGTCGCGCGAAAGAATTCGTCCAGACGATCTGTCCGAAAGATCAGATCCTCAAGAATGTCTCAGCGGATGTCCTCTACGAGAAAAACGTATGGAATGTCCCGTCCCTTCAATTCGAGGGTTACGGCGGGAAGGCCGAGCTCAAAGGCGCGTTGAATTTCAGCGGCAAAGAGCCCGCGTACAATCTTGAAGGCGGATTCCACGGTGTGGACCTCGGGCTTTTTCTGGGCCGTCAGGACGTGGGCGGGAAGGTCCTTGAGGGAGCGCTGGATCTTAAAGGCTCGGTGACGGGTACCGGGTGGGGACCGGAAGTCTGGAGCAAGTCTTTGGCGGGGCAAGGCGAATGGACCCTGAAGAGCGGCAAGTTCCTGACGTTTGATCTCGAAGACGCCCTTTCAATGATCGAACCGTTCCAGGGACTTGGAAAGATCCGGTCCGGTCTGAAGGATTTTGACTCGATGAATTTTAAATGGAAGCTTGCGGAGGGCAAAGTGACGACCGACAACTTCCTGGTCGAGAGCAAAGATTACGTGTTGGACGGCGAAGGGACGCTCGGGTTTGACGGGCTCGCGAATTTCCGGACGGACGTGTTCTTGTCCATCGATCTTGCGGCGAAGTTATTGCCGAACATGGCTTCTTCCCGCAAAAAAAATCCAAAAGCCCATTGGGGTCCTATCCCGATGCTGTTTTCCGGGACCTTGCTTGCCCCCGAAGTGAAACCCGTTCCGGCCCCGGTCGCGGAGCTGAAGGCCAAGATCCTCAAGGGCAAAGCGAAGGATTTTCTCTGCGAGATCGTAACGGAATAATTTTTTCTTGGCTAGCACTGTTCTCCATTTGATTTTCCGCCACAATTCTTCGGACGGATCCGTCCTTCGGCGGATAGGGGTTAACAGTACTGCCCAAGTCTTTATTTCTTCACATGGATGGTGACTTGGACTGCACTGATTTCCTATCATTTTTTGGATGAAAATCAAGTGCTGTACCGCATACCCCTAATTTCAAACGTGATGCGGCACTAGGCGCGTCGCCGGCCGCGCGACTTCACTTTTTTAAACTCTTTCCGTAACCGCCGGATCAAAGCCCTGGCGGCCAAGACCTCGGACTCCCGCTTGATCTTGTGAAGGGCCGAAGCCTTGCGTCTCCCCCCGGCCGAAACCGTGGTCTTGACGCCCTTGTCGGAAAAGGCGTGCGTGTATTCCGGGAGCTTCTGCCATTTCTTGAGCGTCATTTCCTGAAGCGTGCTCTTGGGGTTCGGGTCGAGCCGGAAGAGGAGTTTGGGATCAAAGTATTTTTCGAAATGTTTCAGAATGAACGCCTCGATCTTGTCGTGGCCGCGATCGAAATAGATCGCCGCGAAAAGCGCCTCGAGCGCGTCGGTAAGCAGTTTGGCTTTAAGAAAGTCCTTGAAATTCTGGCGCAGGTTTCTGCTGATCCGGAGGACGTGTTGAAGCTCCAGGGCTTGCGCGATACGGCTCAAGATCTTCTGAGAGACGAGGATCGAGCGGAGCTTGGAGAGCATGCCTTCGTCGGCCTCGGGGAATTTCTCGAACAATTTCTGACAAATGACCTCATTTAAAATGGAATCTCCGAGGAATTCCAGCCGGTCAAAATCCTCGAGGTCTTGGGTGATGCGCGCGTTCTCATTGCGGAAAGAGGGATGCGTGAGCGCGGCGCGGTAGAGAGTGAGGGACCTCACCGGGAATCCGAGGATCTTACGCAAAGAGGCCCTGCTCTGAGGATCTTTGGGGGATATCAGCTTCGACATGTGCGTAACATAGTCCCAATTCTTATCAATTTCAACGGAGTTGAAATTGGGGCAATCCTTGTCACCCGTTAAGAAATAAAATCGAGGACAAGGATAGGAGTTTTCTGCGTTCCTGTCAATGGAGAAAATCACGTAAGTGGTTCTGGGAATAGGGGATAGAGCATATCATCGAAAAAGACGGTCCCAATGGTCATTTTGCGCCCAAGCCTTTATTTCTTTTTCATGAGGGTGACTTGGGCTGTCATGGCCTCCCGTTCTTTTGATCAAAGAGGGTCATGGCGTAACTTCTTAAATTGACAAAGGATAGAGCCATTTCTATAATACCGAACTCGATAGTTTGAATGTCCTTAAGGAGAAAAACATACTAAAATGCTGAATTGTGCAGTTCTTGGCGCCACGGGATATACCGGAGCCGAACTCACGAAGTTGCTCCTGGCCCATCCCCATGTCCGGGTCTCTCTCTTGACCACCCGGCAGGAAAAACCCATTGCCCTTCGAGAAATCCTGCCTTCGGTCGCAAAAGACGTGACCCTTGAGATCACGCCTTATTCGTTCGATGCGGTGAAAAAAAAGGCGGATGTGGTCTTTTTGTGCCTGCCGCACACGGAGGCGATGACCGCGGCCGAACAGCTTCTCGCGGCCGGCAAGGTCGTGATCGATCTTTCCGCGGATTTCCGGCTGAAAGACAAAAAGATCTACGAGAAATGGTACGGCGTGAATCATGTCGCGCCCCGGCATCTTTCCAAGGCGGTTTACGGGCTTTGCGAGGTCTACCGGGACAAGATCAAAAAAGCGGACCTGATCGCCAATCCCGGGTGTTATCCCACGGGGCCGTCGCTTGCGCTGATCCCGCTTCTTAAGAAAAAACTGATTGACCCCAAGTCCATCATCATTAATGCCGCCTCCGGCGTCAGCGGCGCCGGCAAGAAGCTTGTAACCGCGACCCATTTCTGCGAGGCCGATGAGAATTACAGCGCCTACAAGGTGAACCGGCATCAGCACGCGCCCGAGATCGAGCAAACGCTTTCGGCGGCGGCCGGCAAGCCCGTGACGATCACGTTCGTGGCGCATCTCCTGCCGGTGAGCCGCGGCATTCTCGCGACGTGCTACGCGCAGACAACGGCCAAGGGCACCGAGACCGTGATCCGGAAGGCGCTGGAAAAGGCGTACTCAAAGGCGCCTTTCGTCAGGATCAAACCCGCGGGGCTCTACCCGTCCCTCAAGGACGTGCAGCACACGAATTTTTGCGATATCGGCGTCGGCGTCCAGGAAGAAACGGGCCGCGTGGTGATCATCACGGCGATCGATAATCTTGTCAAAGGCGCCGCGGGCCAGGCCGTTCAGAACATGAACCTCCGGTTCGGTTTTCCGGAAGAAGCGGGGCTTCTTTGAAAAAACCTTTTTGGAAAAAAGAAAAGAACGGTTCCGTGACCGCGCCCAAGGGTTTTGTCGCGGGCGGTATTCACGCGGGGATCAAGAAGAAAAAGAAAAGGTACGACGTTTCCCTGACCTATTCCAAAGCGCCGTGCGTCGCGGCCGGGACCTTTACCACGAACCGGGCGAAGGCTTGGCCGGTGCTCTATTCGATGAAGGCCATCCACGCCTCGAAACATCACGCGATCCTCGGGACGAGCGGCAACGCGAATTGCCTGAACGGTCCGGTCGGAAAGAAGGCGGTCGATGAGATCACGTGGGAGGTCGCGAAATGCCTGGAGGTCCTGCCTCAGGAAGTCCTGCTCGCGCAGACGGGGATCATCGGCGTTCCTTTTCCGATCACCTGCGTGAAACGGGCGATCCCCAAACTCGTGAAGCGTCTTTCCGGGACAGGCGGCCACGGCGCGGCCAAAGGCATTCTGACCACCGATCTTTCCAGCAAGGAGATCGCGCTTTCGCTGGAACTCGGCGGCCAAAAGGTCACGATCGCGGCCTGCGCGAAAGGCGCCGGGATGGTGCATCCGAACATGGCGACCATGCTTTGTTTTATCACGACGGACGCGGCGATCACGAAATCGCTTCTCCGGCGGGCCGTGCGCCACGCGGCGGACGATACGTTCAACCAAATGGCGATCGACAACGATATGAGCACCAACGATATGGTGCTTTGCCTCGCGAACGGGGAAGCGGGGAATCCCACGATCCAGAAGATCGGCAAGGATTACTGGATGTTCCGGGAGACGCTCGAAGAAGTGATGCGCTATATCGCGCATGAAATGGTCAAGGACGGCGAAGGCGTGACGCATGTCTGCCGGCTCCGGGTCTCGGGCGCGAAAAAACCGACGGACGCCGAGCGCGCGGCGCGGCAGATCGCCAACTCGATGCTTTTTAAGACCATGCTCGCGGGTTCCAACCCGAACTGGGGCCGCATCGCGGCCGCGGTCGGCGCGAGCGGCGTGGATTTCAACCCCAACAATCTCAGCATCTGGTTCGGCGACGCCCAGGTGGTCAATCAGGGAAGATTGCGGGTGCTGAACCTTCCCAAGGCCCGGCGCATTCTGCAGAAAAAGGAATACACGATCGATGTTGTGATCGGCAAGGGGCGGGGACGCGCGGAATTCATCACTTCCGATCTCACGACGAAGTACGTGCTGATCAACGCCGCCTATTCCTAAAAAAGGGATCATGAAAGAATACATCGAAAAAGCGCAGGCCCTGGTCGAGGCGCTTCCTTACATCCAGAAATTCCGCGGCAAAGAGGTCTTGATCAAATACGGCGGCGCGGCCCTGACCTATCCGGAGGTCCGCGACATGGTGCTTCAGGACCTCGTGTTCATGAGCTACGTGGGGATCCGTCCCATCTTGGTCCACGGCGGCGGAAAATTCATCACCGAGGCCATGAAGAAAAAAGGCGTCCAGAGCGAGTTCGTGAACGGACTGCGCGTGACGGACAAGGCGACGATCGAGGTCGTCCATGAAACGCTTTCCGAACTCAATCGCAGCATTGTCCGTGACCTCGGACGTCTCGGGGGTTCCGCGGTCGGACTCTCCGGCTACGACGCCGAGATCCTGAACGTGGTGAAACACACCGAGAACGGCGACGTGGGTTTTGTCGGCGACGTGGCCTCGGTCAACACCGTGCCCCTCAAGGAACTGACGGAATTTGGCAGGATCCCGGTGATCTTTCCCGTGGGAAAAGGGCCGGACGGTGAAATGTACAACGTGAACGCGGACGAGGCGGCGGCCAATATCGCGGCCGCCATGCACGTTCCGAAATTCATGGTACTGACGAACGTACAGGGGATCCTCCGCAATCCGGCGGACGAAGAGACGCTGATCCCTTCGCTCCGCGTGAGCGAGACCCAGCGGTTGATCGACGAGAAGATCATCTCGGGGGGCATGATCCCCAAGGTCAAGGCTTGCATCGATGCGCTGGAGGCCGGCGTTCTGAAGGCCCACATCATCGACGGACGTATTATGCACGCCCTCTTGCTTGAGATTTTTACCGACCAGGGGATCGGGACCGAGATCACGCTTTAAAGAACGGGGAACGCGGACAACATTCAATGAAGACAGCCGACGTACAGAAATTATACGATCAATACGTGATGCCGACCTACACCCGGGTGCCGGTGTGCCTGGTCAAAGGTAAGGGCGCGCGCGTGTGGGACCTGGAAGGCAAGGTGTATCTGGACCTTTTTCCGGGCTGGGCGGTCTCCGGGCTGGGGCATTGCCATCCCATCGTGGTGAACGCCATCAAGGAACAGGCGCGGAAGATGCTCCACGTGGCGAACAATTTTCTGAGCGTGAAGCAGGCCGAGCTCGCGCGGACCCTCTCCGAGGCCTCGTTCCCCGCGAGGATCTTTTTTTGTAACAGCGGCGCCGAAGCCAACGAAGGGGCCATCAAGTTCGCCAAGAAGTACGGGAGCGAGACCGGGCGCTTCGAGATCATCACGATGAAAAATTCTTTTCACGGGAGGACGCTCGCGGCGATGAACGCGACGGGGCAGGAAAAATTCCACCAGGGGTTCCAGCCGCTGATGGAAAAATTCCATCACGCGGATTTCAACGACCTGGAGTCCGTCAAAAAGCTGGTGACCGATAAAACCGTCGCGATCATGCTCGAGCCGATCCAGGGCGAGGGCGGGGTCTGCGTGGCGAGCCGGGATTTTCTGGAAGGGATCCGGAAACTCTGCGACGAGAAGGACCTGCTTCTGATCCTGGACGAAGTGCAGACCGGGGTGGGGCGCACGGGGAAGATGTTCGCGTACCAGCATTATGATCTGGAGCCGGACCTGATGACGCTCGCGAAAACGCTCGGCGGCGGTGTGCCGATCGGGGCCTTTGTCGTGAACCGGAAGATCAAAAAAGAGGTGCTCACGGCCGGGATGCACGGATCGACCTTCGGCGGGAACCCGCTCGTCTGCGCGGCGAGTCTCGCGGTCTTTAAGGCGATCAAAAAAGAAAAATTGCTCACGAACACGGTCCGGATGGGAAAACTTCTGCAACAGGAACTCGAGAAGCTTAAGGAGAAGTATCCCGTGATCGAAAGCACGCGGGGGATAGGACTGATGCAGGGACTGAAGCTCAGGGAACCGTCCGCGCCTTACGCGAGCGAGGCCCGGGAACAGGGGCTTCTCATCAACGCGACGCAGACGGACATCCTGAGGATCATGCCTCCCATGACGATCACGGCCAAAGAGATCAAACTCGGCATGAAGATATTAGGAAATGTTTTCCAAAAGCTTCAGTCGCAAAAAAAAGAAGGTTGCGCATGTTCCAATCACTGATCTCGATCAACGACCTCAGCACCGAAGAGATACGGAAGCTCATGGAGCTCGCGGCCAAAGTGAAGGCGCGGCCGCAGGAGGTCCGCGACGCGCTCGAAGGCCACATCTTCGGTTTCATTTTCGAGAAGCCCTCGACCAGGACCTGGGTCTCTTTCCAGGCCGGCATCTATTCCATGGGCGGCGGCGTCATCTATCTCGGGCCTGAAGACATCAAGCTCGGGATCCGGGAAGAGGTGCGGGACGTGGCGCGCGTGCTCTCCCGTTATCTTTCGGGGGTCGTGATGCGGACCTTTTCGCATTGGACCATCACCGAGTTCCAGGATTATTTCGAGAAGCCCGTCATTAACGGCTTGAGCGACCTCGAACACCCGTGCCAGGCGCTCGCGGACTACATGACCCTTTATGAAAAGATCCCGGCGGAAAAAGACCCGGTGCTCGCGTTCGTGGGGGACGGCAATAACGTCCTGCATTCCCTGATGCTGGTCGCCGCGAAACTGGGCGCGAAGATCCGGTACGCGACGCCCAAAAAATATCAGCCCAAGCCCAAGCTCCTCGCGCTCGCGAGGCAGATCGCGAAAAAAACGGGCGCCGTGATCGAAGGGTTCGCGGACCCCGCCCAAGCCGTCAAAGACGCGGACGCGGTCTACACCGATGTGTGGGTGAGCATGGGCGAAGAGGCCCTGCGCCAGAAAAAGCTCAAGGATTTCAAGGGCATGCAGATCAATAAGGAACTCTTGAAGCACGCGAAAAAAGACGCGCTCGTGATGCACTGCCTGCCGGCGCACCGGGGCGAGGAGATCACCAACGACGTGATGGAAAGCAAGCATTGCGTCGTCTTCGACGAAGCCGAGAACCGGCTCCACATTCAGAAAGCCATTTTGCTTTATCTTTTTAACCAAGGAGCGATCCAATGAAAAAAGTTGTCTTGGCTTATTCCGGGGGACTGGACACTTCCTGCGCCGTGAAATGGCTCGGGGAAACTCACGGATTGGACGTGATCTGTTTTTGCGCCTTTATCGGCGAAGTCAAAGAGAAGGCCCCGCTCGTCCGCCGGGCCAAGGCCGCGGGAGCGATCAAGACCTTGATCGTGGACTTGAAGGCGGAGTTCGCCAGGGATTACATTATGCCGGCGCTCTGGGCGCACGCGCGTTACGAGGGCAAGTACCCGCTCGCCACCGCCCTCGGCCGTCCGCTCATCGCGAAACATCTGGTGGACGTCGCTCAGAAAGAAGGCGCGGAATGCGTGGCGCACGGCTGCACGGGCAAAGGCAACGATCAGGTGCGGCTCGAAGTGGGCGTACGGACGCTCGACCCGGGCCTCAAGATCATTGCGCCTTTGCGCGACTGGGAATTCAAGACGCGCGAAGAGGAGATCGAGTACGCCCAAAAAAGCGGGATCCCGATCGACGTGACCAAGAAAAGCCCTTATTCCATCGACAAGAACATCTGGGGGATCGCGATCGAGGCGGGGATCTTAGAAGACCCGATGGTCGAGCCGCCGGAGGACGCGTACGTGATGACCTGCGCCCCCTCCAAGACGCCGAAGAAACCGCGTTATATCGAGATCGTTTTCGAAAAAGGCGTTCCGGTAAAATTGAACGGAAAGAAAATGCCGCTCGTCGACCTGATCGAGCATTTGAACGTGATCGCGGGCCGGTACGGGGTCGGACGGTTCGATATGATCGAGAACCGGCTCGTCGGGATCAAGAGCCGCGAGGTCTATGAAGCGCCGGCCGCGGACGTGCTCTTGAAGGCCCACGAAGAGCTCGAAGGCTTCGTCATGGACCGGGAGTTCCTTCATTATAAGAGGGTCCTTTCCGAGAAATACGCGGAGCTCGTGTATTTCGGGCTTTGGTTCTCACCCCTCAAGCGGTCGCTGGACGCCTTTTTCGCGTCCAACCAGGCGCGCGTGACGGGCAAGGTCCGCATCAAATTGGACCGGGGCCACGCGGTGTGCGTCGGCCGGGAATCGAACTATGCCCTCTATCAAGAAAAGCTCGCGACGTATTCGAAGGGCGATATTTTTGACCGGAAGGCCGCGGTCGGTTTTATGAAACTCTGGGGACTTCCGTACGAAGGCATGTATAAAAACTAGCGCGGTACGTGGCGGGAAAAAAGGTGATCTCATGACAAAACAAATGTGGGGCGGACGATTTAAAAAGGACATGCACCCGGCGCTCAAGTGCTTCAGTTATTCGCTGGAAACGGACAAAGAACTTTTCGACGCCGAGGTCCGCGTCAATGAAGCCTACGCGAAAATGCTCGCCCGGGTCGGTCTTATCACGGGCGCGGAATCCAAGGCGATCCTTCGGGGCCTCAAGTCGGTGATCCGGTCCCTGAAAGGCCGGGACCTCGCGGTTTATGCCGACCGGTATGAGGACATCCACACGCTCATCCAGATGGAACTCGAGAAAAAGGCGGGTGCGGTGGCCCAAAAGATCCACACCGGGCGCAGCCGGAACGATCTCGTCATCACCTCGACCCGCATTTACCTCCGGGAGAAGATCGTCGCGATCGAAGACGGCATCCGGAAACTCCAGAAGAGTCTGATCACCGCTGGCGAGAAAGCGGGAGAGATGATCATTCCCGGCATGACGCACCTCCGGAAGGCGCAGCCCATCCTGCTCGCGCATCATTTGCTGGCGTATGTCGAAATGCTCGAAGAGGACAAGTCGAGGCTTCAGGACGCGGCCAAGCGCGTGAACATCCTGCCGCTCGGTTCCGCCGCGCTCGCGGGGTCCGCGCTTCCGATCGACCAGAAATTCCTCGCGAAAGAGCTCGGGTTTGACGGCATTGCCGCCAACAGCATCGCCGCGGTGAGCGACCGGGGGTCCCTCGCCGAATTCCTGAGCGTGCTTTCCATTTTGTGGGCGCATCTCTCGCGGCTTTCGGAGGATTTCATTCTCTGGAACTCCGAGGCGTTCGGCTACGTGGAACTCGATGACGCGTTCGCGACCGGATCAAGCCTCATGCCGCAAAAGAAAAACCCCGACGTGTTCGAGCTCGTGCGCGGCAGGGCCGGCGTGATCTTCGGTTATCTCCAGGCGATCCTGACCGTGCAAAAAGGCCTGCCGCTTTCCTATAACCGCGATCTTCAGGAAGACAAGCCGGGCGTCTTCGACGCCGTGAAAAAGACCGCGACCGCTCTGGAGCTCCTGGCCCTGGCCGTGGGTTCCGCGAGCTGGCACAAGAAGGCCCTTTTAAAGTCCCTGGACGACGACAGCCTTTTTGCGACCGACATCCTGGAATATCTCGTCCGGAAAAAAGTCCCGTTCAGCGAGGCGCACGTGCTCGTGGGCAGGACCGTCCGGCAAGCCATCGAATCCGAGAAGCGGCTCCGCGAGTGGTCCGTCCAGGAATGGCGGAAGTTCTCGCCCAAGTTCGGCGCGGACATCCACGACCTTTTTGACGCAAAAGAATCCGTACGAGGGAAAAAGACGATCGGAAGCACGCACCCCGCGCGCGTGAAACAGGCGATCGCGGAGTGGAAGAAAACCCTGAGGAGCTGATATGCCCCCGACCGATTTTCACGAAGAGAAGATGCACGATTTTTATTACAAGCAGGGCGAGCTTTACTGCGACAAGGTCCGCGTCAGCAAGATCCTGAAAAAAACCGGGACGCCGGCCTACATCTACAGCCACAAAACCTTCACCGACCACCTCGCGAAACTCCAGCGGGCGTTCCGTTCCGCGAAGCCGCTCCTCTGCTATTCCGTCAAAGCGAACTCGAACCTGGCGGTGCTGCGCGCGCTCGTCAAAAAAGGCGCGGGCCTCGACATCGTCTCGGGGGGCGAGCTTTTCCGGGCCCGGAAAGTGAAATGCCAGGGGAAGAACATCGTCTACGCCGGCGTGGGGAAGACCGACGAGGAGATCCGCGCCGCGATCAAGGTCCGGATCCTGCTCTTTAACGTGGAGTCCGTGCCCGAGCTCGAACAGATCGACGCGATCGCCAGGAAGATGCGCAAGAAAGTGAACGTCTCGCTCCGGATCAATCCCAACGTGGACCCGCACACGCACGATTACATCACGACCGGCAAAGCCGAGAACAAGTTCGGCATCGATTTCGAAAAGGCCCGCGAGGTCTTCCAGGACGTGAAGCGCTTCACCCACGCCCAGGTCTCGGGGATCCACGTGCACATCGGTTCCCAGATCGAGACCGGCGACCCCTTCGTCGAGGCGTTCCAGAAGATCCTGGAATTCATCGACGAGCTCGAAGAAAGCGGGATCAAGATCAAGTTCCTGAATCTGGGCGGCGGCCTGGGAGCGGTCTACAGCGACGAAAATCCCCAGACCGCGGAGGAGTTCGCACGGAAGATCCTCCCGCTCTTCAAGAAAAGAAAGTTCCGGCTCATCTTCGAGCCCGGCCGTTTTATTGCGGCCAATAGCGGCATCCTCGCGACACGGGTGATCTACGTCAAAGAGACCGACATGAAGAAATTCGTGATCGTGGACGCCGGGATGAACGATTTTATCCGTCCCGCCTTCTACAACGCGTTCCACCAGATCTGGCCTGTCGTGAAAAATGAAAAAGCGCAAGCGTGGGTCTATGACGTGGTGGGTCCGATCTGCGAAAGCGGGGATTTTTTCGCGAAGAACCGCGAACTCCTGGAAATGCACTCCGGCGACCCCCTCGCGATCATGACGGCGGGCGCCTACGGTTTTGCCATGGCCTCCAATTACAATTCCCGTCCCCGCGCCTGCGAAGTCATGGTCAAGGGCAGCACCTTCAAGGTCGTCCGCAAACGCGAGACCTATCAGGATCTCATCCGCGGCGAACGGGCTTAACCTGTTCCGCGGGGTCAAAAGGGCGGTGGGCGGTTCAAAACAATCAAGGAGGGTTTTATGTTCTCAAAGAAATGTTGGGTAGGAGTGTTCAGCCTGGCGGTGTTCGTGGCAGCGGCCGGTACCGGATGGGCGGAAGAAGCGGCTCCCGCAAAAACGGCTCCGCAACCCGCGTCCTCACAACCGGTCGCGGCACCCGCGTCCTCACAACCGGTCGCGGCGTCCCGTGACCCGCGCGCTCTCGATACGCTTAAGCTCATGAGCGATAAACTTTCTCAGGCAAAGTCGTTCCGTTTTGAAGCCCGAAGTATGAAGCCGATCAAGTCGCCGAGCGGGGCGTGGGTCAGCCTTTACGGGACCTCGCGGGTCGTGAAGGAAGGCTCCGGGAAACTCTTTGTGGAAACCCGGGGCGATTTTTTCCCGTACGATTTTTATTTCGACGGCAAGACGATCACGGCGTACGCGCCGGAGAAGAATCTTTATGCCGAGAAGGCGGCGCCCGGCACGGTGGACAGCATGATCGAAAAAGCCTACCAGGAAGAAGGGAAGTCCTTTCCGTATGCCGATATCCTCAGGGACCAGCCGTACGCTATTCTGACCGAAGGACTGGTCAGCGCCGTTTTTGTCGGCCAGTCGACTTTCCAGCCTTTGTCGGGCGCGGGAAACGTCAAGACCGACCATCTGGCATTTTCGAATCAGGGAGTGGAGTGGCAGATCTGGATTGGGACCGAGGACCACCTGCCGCGGCTGGTATGCGCGACCTATCTCGAGAACACGGGAGAACCGAGCTACCTGGTGGAATTCGGCGGTTGGAAGATCGATGAACCTGTTCCTCCGGAGACCTTCGTGTTCCAGAACGCGACCCAAGCGGCGAAGGTCGAATTCCGCAATCCGATGCAGCAGGGCGGGGGAATTCCTTCCGGCACTGCGGACCAACAACGCGAGGAGCCCGGTCATGAAAAACAATAAACTTATAATGATGGTGTTGATCGCGATGATCTTTTCGCTCGGCTCCGGCGATACGTATGCGCGGGGCGGCGGACGCGGGGTTGGGGGTTGGAGCGGCGGCGGACGCGGCGGAAATCTTGGCGGCGGAGGCCGCGGTGAGAGGCCGGGGGAACACGGAAGCGGCGAATACCACGGCGGGCAGTGGAACCATGGAGACAATCATCGAAGGAATAACAACAATGATAACAACGGCAACACCACCAACAATTACACCGTCGACGGGTGGAACGGCGGGTGGGGCCCCGGATGGGGATATGGAGCCGCCGACGATGCCCTTGCCGGCATGATGATGGGGACGATGGTGGGGGCCGCGACCGCGCAGCAGCAGCCGGCAACGGTCGTGGTGGAACAACCCGCAACGACCGTGGTCCAGCAGGTCGTCCCCGCGGCGGCGCCGGTAGGCACTCAAGTCTCGGTGCTTCCGGGCGTATGTTCGGCCGTCAATGTGAATAATGTCATGGCCTATCAATGCGGGACTTCGTGGTACCGGCCCTACTTCGGAGCGAACGGTGTTTATTATCAGGCCGTTTCGCCGCCTCCCGGGAACTAGCGGCGGCAGAACGGGTTTAACTTAAGAGATTAAAACGAAGCTCCGGCTTTCTCGTCCGTTCGCATTCATGAAATAAAAAAGGAGAGCTGAAATGAACAAGAAAATACTTCTCGTGTCCGGTCTGGTCTTTTTACTTCTTCCAAGTGCCCGGGTCTTTGCGTTCGATGATGCGAACCGCACGTACTCTGTAAACAACAGAGTGCAGGAATTGGAAGAGAAGGCTAAAGCGAGCGACGCGAAGATGCGAACCTTAGAGTCAAGAATGAGCCAATTGGAAGGCAGGATCGGCGCGAACATCTCAAATTCAAGAATGAACCAATTGGAAGGCAGGGTCGGCGCGAATACCTCCAAAATGGGAAACCTGGCGGCCCGGATGAACGAGATCCAATTAGAATCCCGGGTCAGCGATCTGGAGACCGCCCAAAACGAGACGAAAAACTCCGGGGACAAATCTAAAAAAAGAACGGACCCGCAAGAAACGCAGAAAAGTATTTAGAAACCGTGCGAACGGGGAACGCCTCACGGATCGTTCTCCGTCTATCGTTCCGTGAACCTTGGGCTTCTTGTCATGAAAAAGACAGCTCCTTCCGGCAGGCTCCTCACGTTCTTCCTTCTATCCCCGGCTTTCCCGTTTGTCCGCAGGCATCCCCTAAAAAAAGAGGAGATCTGAAATGAAGAAGAAACTGCTAATCGCGTTCTGTCTGATCTTTGGGCTTCTTCCGGGTACCCGGGTCCTCGCGGTCGAGGATACTTTCCGTACGGACATTTTGGAGGCCAGGGTGAACGCATTGGAAAACAAGGCCAAGGCGAGCGGCTCGAAAATGGAAGCCCTCGCGGCAAAAATAAGCCAATTGGAAAACAGGCTCGACACGAACGATTCCAAAATGAAGTACATGGTCCGGCAGGACGCGGAATTGGAATCCCGGATCGACGATCTGGAGGCCGCCCAACCCCTCGGGACCCCGGTAAAAGAAGAAACGAACCCGGAAGAGACGCAGGAAACTCCTTAAACGGACGCACTGAACAACCCATAAAGCTTAAATGAAGTTTAGTGCAGTCCAAGTCTTTTGTTTCATTTCCAGAATGGCTGACTTGGGCAGCCCCAATTTCCGTTGCGCGGAAATTGATAAGTATTAGGACAGTCTCAACCGGCCTTTAAAATGGATGGGAAGGTTGGGACGCACTGCCCCGCCTTTTTTGAACAGGAACGACAGGCGGGACGCCGTACTCCGTACACCGTACGCCTTACATAGAAGAAAGGACCTTTGGAATGAAGACGACGACGATCACCCTCGGTATTTTCCTCACGCTCCTCTGGATATCCCCGTCCTTGCAGGCTGAGGACCCGGTTCCTCAGCACGCTCGCGGGGACTTGAAGTCCTCGTCTTCGCAGGCCCCTTCGGCAAGCTCAGGGCAGGTCCCTTCGATGAACCCGCCGGTCCCCGCACCTGTTCCCAGTGAACAGGCACGGCACAGTGACGATCTGGGACAATCGTCTACAGTGCCCGCGCCGCAGGTCCAGACCTCGCCTGTTCCCAGTCCCACAGGGACGGCTGAAGAGCGCCGTGAACAGGCACGGCCCGGTGACGATTTGGGACCATCGTCTACAGTGCTCGCGACCCAGGTTGGAACTTACGAGCAGCTCGTCGCCGCCATTCGCAAGGCCCACGCGGCCAGCGAGGCCCGTGTGGAGCAGGCCGCCCAACAGGAAAAAGTCCGCGAGGCGTGGGAGATCGGCAAACTGATCGACGAGCACGTGCTCCAGCACAAGGAGCGCGCGGATTACGGCAAGCAGGTGATCTTAAGATTGTCCGGAGACTTGCCCATCAGCGAGACCCAGCTGTACGCCATGCTTCAGTTCGCCCGCGATTACCCGATTTCCCCGCCCGCGGGAAAATTGAGCTGGAGCCATTATGAGGAGCTTCTTTCGCTGAATGATATCAAGGAGCAAGACGAGGTCGCGGCCATGGCTGAAAAAGAAAACTGGACCCGCGACCAGGTACGTGAAGAAGTGAAAAAGCGCAAGGCCGCGAAAAATGAGGCGCCGGCGCCGGTGAAAGAAACCCCGCTCACGGCCAAGCCGGGGAAGCCCGGGACTTATAAGATCGTCAAAGCCGCCGCGGGCCCCGAGACCGGCAAGGCGGTGATCGACCTCGGGTTCTCCAATTATTACCGGACGTCCCGGGACCTCCGTTTCAAGGAAGGGGCGATCATCGAAGTGATGCCCGCGTTCCCGGGAGCGGGTTCCGCGCCCTCGGATCTGATCAAACTCTCGAAACGGACCTCCGCCGACCTTTTTACTTACCGCGCCTGGGTGTTCCGCATTCTCGACGGCGACACGATCGAAGCGGTGGTCGATCTGGGCTTCGGCGTGCGCAGCGTGCAGACCCTGCGCCTGCGCGGTCTCGACGCCCCCGAGCTCGTGAGCAAGGAAGGAAAAGAAGCGAAAGAAGCCATGGAGAAGATGTTGAAAATGGCGGATGGAAAAATCAGCGCGCAAATCCTCATCAAGACCGTCAAGTCCGACAAATACGACAGGTACCTGGTCGACATTTGGGCCGGCGGGACTTACGTGAACCAGGAACTCCTGGAAAAAGGGCACGCTGTTCGTATGCAAAGGTGACTGCGCGCGAAAGGAAATGAAGCCGCACTTGAATGCCGTCTGTTTTTTTCCGGCCAGGACCTGCCAACGGCGGGCAACTCTCGATCAGAATTACTTGCTAGGGTTCATGAAGAATCGAGGTATATAATACCCGATATCCAGCACCTTTAAAGGCTACAACGTCTGGTATTTTGCATTTTCGCGGCGGTTTCCTTTTAAAGGGGAACCGCTTTTTTTGTCTTAGAGGCGGACGTCACGCGATGGACCGTCCCCTGTTTTTTTTAAACGAAAAGAAAAAAAGGATGAGAAACCTGAGGACCTTAAGAACGGGATGGATACTGGCGATCCTGGTTTTTTGGGGCGTGACCCTGCCTTTGAAGGCTGAGGAGGCAGCGCCCTCGCTCAAGGTCATCGTGCGTGAAGAGTCGGGGAACGTCGTGCCTTCCGCGGGACAGATCGAAATGAGAGATACGCTAGCGGCCTCTAACGTGACGAGAACGGCGGCGGTTAACCGGGAAGGGATCGCGTTCTTTCCCGTGAAAGATTTCATGGGGTTCACGCTCAGCGGAATGACCAAGGACGGCGAAATGAGCCAGGTCCCGTTCGACGGAAAAAGCCCTTTCCCGCAGTCCGGTTTCCAGGTCCTGCTTACGCTGAGTGCTACGGGCTATGCTTCGAAAGAGACGCCGGTCCATGTCTCCGCAGAGTCACCGACGGAGTATACTTTTATGCTGGGCAGCGGAGGCTCAAGCTCGCCCGTGCAGCAAGGTCTCTAGCACCGCATCACATTTGAAATTAAGGGTATGCGGTACACAGTACGGCCCAAGTCTTCGTTTTTATTTTATTAAGGGCGACTTGGACAGCACTTGTTAACCTTTAAGTTTTTTTTGAGAACAAGTGCTGTTAACCCCTATCCGCCAAAGGACGGATCCGTCCGAAGAATTGTGGCGGAAAATCAAATGGAGAACAGTACTAGTCCAAAACGGAAAAACTTTTTAAAGAAAAGGGGGGATTCACATGCAGCTTCTGGCGCTGAAACATTTTGTGGTGGGTTTGTCCGTCGCCGTGCTCCTGTCGTTCGCGATCCGCGGGCTCTTCAGGCTCCTGAGAAAGCGCGAAGACTACCACTGCGTGGACGAGAAGCTGGCCAAGGCGTTCCTCATCGGCCAGGTAAGCCCGGTCTTCGGCAAAGTCCTCGGGCTTCTCGAAGTGGTCCTGTTCTATATCGCGTTCACCACGCATTCCGCCAGGATCATCGTCGGGTGGCTCGCGTTCAAGCTCGTTTCCAAATGGGTGGCGTGGGCGTTGATCGTCAAAACGCCGGAGCATATCGAAGGCCTCGACCCGATGTACTATTGGAGCGCGAGGAACCGGATCGCCGCCTATAACCTCCAGCGCTGGCTCATCGGCACCCTGGCCAACCTCGTCGCCGGCGCCCTCGCCTTCGTCTGCGCCTTATATCTTTGAGGCGGTTTCTTTTTTCCCCTTGCCTGTAACGAAGAGTGCGTCTATAAGATTGGGGAGTTAACGTCTTTCCCCAGACGGTGTTCCGTTGACTTACGAAAGAAAGTAGGATCGATTCCGTCTACAAAGATAAAAAATCTTAAATGATTTATGGAATAAATGGAGGTATAGAATGAATAAAAACGAGCAGATCAGGTATGTTTCTCCTAATGATATAGCTTTCAATCCAGATAATCCCAGAGGCCAGGATTATGAGGATAAGGATTTCATAGCACTAGAGGAATCCATTCGGCAATTTGGAGTCATGGTGCCTTTGATCGTTTTTAAAAACGATAGCAAAAAAGGCAAAAAATATATTTTGCTCGATGGCGAAAGACGGCTTAAAGCTGCTCAAAAAGTTAAACGAGAAGGCGTGCCCATCCATGTGTTGGCCATTAAAAAAGCCAAAGCCCAAGGGGAAGGCTTAAAACGAATGTTTCAAATTCACATGCTGAGAGAACAATGGGAGCCGATGGCGCAAGCCCAAGCGCTAAAATTCTATGTTGATTTGATAAAAAGAAAAAACAAATCGATAACCGATCAAGACCTAATTGGCGAAATAGCAAAGATAACCAAAATGGACGGAAAAAAGGTCGAAGATAGATTGCGGCTTTTGAGGTTTAATAAAGAAACGCAAGAAAAAGTTATGGAGAATAAGCTGGATGACAGTTACCTTGTGCAGATAGAACAAAATTTTGTTGAACAGTTAGAAAAAAACATACCCCAAACTTTTAAGGATCACTCGAGGGAAGAAATTAGAGGGAAGCTTATAGCGAAAGCAGAAAAAGGTCTTCTTGGGACAACTCGCGCATTCTTTTGGATACCCGATGCCATCATGACTTGCAAGAAGTTGGACAAAATCGAAATTTTTGCTGCTTCAGCAAAAAGATTTATTGAAAACATCGAGTATACAATCGAAGACTTGAAAAACGACTTAACTAAAAAAGTACAAATACCCACCTTGACCAGCAAAACAACAAGCCGTTCATTAATTAAAAATATTAATAAATTAAATTCACAGCTATCTGAGTTTGATTTAAAGAAGGAAACTGATAAAAAAAGAAAGGAAGGAATCTTGGTTTCTTTAAAAAAACTTCGAGACACCATTGACCAAATGATAAATAACAAATAATTCCAAATATATGTCAAAAAAAGAAATTTTTCTAGATAAACTCAATAAAATTTTAGTGAAAAAATACAACTGGCGAAGACTTTCCCAAAAGGCTGGAGATCGGATTTTAAGAGGTATTGCGTGGAGCCCAGATCTTCTTTACCGCTATAAGTCCAAATTAATTTCAATTGATATAAATACAAGCAATGCTTTTCCAGCGAATGGCGCTAAAGAAATCATCAAAGCAAAAAAACAAATTAAAAATTTTGAATTTTATTATTATATTCCGCCGGAATATGAATATGATCAGATATTTTCTGAATGTTTCAATAATGGATTTGGGCTAATTCAGTTAAGCAATTCTTCGCTTTCCGTACTTCTTGATATTAAAGCCAAAGCAATTAGTGGAAAAAAATATAAACAACTAATAAAAAAGAAGGCGGCTTCTGAGCATGGACATGTTCCAAATAAGCTTTTATCGTACGTTGGCGATTTGGACAATATTTCATACCGCCAAATCCTAAAGGATTTTGTATCGAAATATTCACGATTAAGAAAAACAAAAAATATCTCAGAGGAGGAATACGAATTAGTTGATTTGACGATAAAGAAAATCTTTGATAATAAAAGATTTCATTATTCTTCGGAACCTTACTTGAGGCTGAAATATTATGAGCCCTTATTGAAGGGCACGCGTGAGCATTATTTGCATTCTTTTCAAGTTATGTTAATGGGATGCGTAATAATCGATAAATACTATGCGGAATTTCAAAAATATTATAAAAATGTTTTTCCTCGGGAAAAAGATTTTTCCATCGAATACATCTGGTTAATTACTTCTATATTCCATGATATTGGTTACCCTTCGCAAAAAGCAGGCAACTTAATTGGCGAAATGTACGGGTACAATGAGGATATAGAACTAATTGGTTTGGAAAAGATCGCTGATAAAAGTGATTATTTGCAGGCTGCGATACAATTACAATCCTTCATTCGACATTGTTGTTCCGAACGTATCCTTAATAATTGGACGCCCGAAATGTCAGAAGATGAGGATTCTAGTATCAAGGACATACTACGAGAACATTTGATAAAACATAGATCGCATGGAGTAACAGGATGTTTTCAATTTCTTGTGAGAGTTTTACGCGAATCAAAAGTCGTGACCAGCCGTCCCAATAGGCCGTTAATTGTTACCCATGTTATACCAGCGGTTACTTCTATTGCGCTACATGACAGCAGAATCTGGAAAGAACTCAGAAAGCATGAAGTCTTCCCGATTAATATTTCTCGTTTCCCTTTCGCCGTATTATTAATTTTTTTAGATAGCATACATGATTGGAAAAGAAACGGTTCTTTCGAAGAAACGGCGGAATTTGCCATTTTTGATGGTTTCCGTTTTGAAGATAATTACGCTGAAGTTAAAGTCCGATGGGCTAATCCTGAGCAATTAGCTCGAAAACTCCCCGAGTACAAAGATGTTATGAATAATATAAAATTTAATGGCATTAAATTGAAATTACCAGAAACCTTGTTAAATAAAAATGTCTAAAATATTATTAGTGGAACCAGGTTTTCCGATTCCAGCAAAAAGCAAAAATCACCGAGATTTTTTGCCTGTTGGCTTACTCAAGCTAGCCAGTTACCACAAAGCAAATGGTGATAAAGTCCGACTTGTGCGAGGGGACAAGCTGGTTGGAGAGTTTTGTCCGGATGAAATTAAGATTACCTCTCTATTTACCTATTGGTCCAAATACGTGTGGGATAGTGTGAAATTCTACAAAAAGAATTATCCCAGGGCCCATATAACTGTCGGTGGCATTTATGCATCACTCATGCCAGACCACTGTAAACAATCTGAATGCGATAAAGTTTTTGTTGGCGTGGATCCAAAGGCGGAAGCATCTGCGCCAGATTACAGTTTAGTTGATGTCGATTATCAGATCGTTCATTCTTCAAGAGGATGTGTGCGAAAATGTAAATTCTGCGGAACTTGGAAAATCGAGCCCGAATTTATTCCCAAAAAAAGTATCAAAGATGAGATTTGTAGCAATAGGGTAATTTTTTACGATAATAATCTTTTAGCTAATCCATATATAAAAGACATTTTGGATGAATTGAAGAATGCGAAGTGCAATGGGCGAGCGGTCTATTCTGAAAGTCAGTGCGGAATTGACGGGAGGCTTTTGACGCCAGAATTGGCGAAATTGTTGAAGCAGGCACATTTTCTTAACCCGAGGATCGCTTGGGATCATGGATATTCCCAGCGCCAAATGATAAAAAAACAAATCGAGATGCTGATCGAAGCCGGATACAGAGCAAAAGAGATGTACGTGTTCATGATATCTAACTTCGAACATGATTTTTATGAAATGTTGCAAAAAATTAAAGAATGTAAAAAATGGGGAGTTCAAACCGCTGATTGCCGTTATCGGCCTTTAAATCAAACGTTCGATAACTATAACCCAAGAGTCGCGCAGACTTCTGCGGATTATTTTATTCATCAGAATTGGATGGATTGGCAAGTTAAACTTTTTCGAAGAAAAGTACGAGAGCAAAACATAGTCATAAGACATGGCTTTGAATCATACAACCGGGAATTAGAAAGATTGGGAAGGAAATAACGACCCCATTAAAGATAGCAATGGAAAAACATCCTCAACTATCTGCTCAGCAAGAATTTGAATTTATGATGCAGGAGCACAAGCTTTTGCATGAGCTTTACGAGCATTTATATACAATTCTTTATCAATTATTTAAATATTATTTTGGTGTTATTGCGATTCCGCTTTCTTTATTCTTAGCATTAACAAGAGAAATAAACTCCATCACTTGGGACTTGTATAATCTGCCAGTGCCATTTGTCTATATAGTTCTTTTTTTAGTTGTTATAGGAGTTATTTTCCTTGCGATCATAATGAATCTTAGGATGCGGATGATTTTTTATGCAAAAAGCGCAAACCTTACTCGCAAGTATTTCACAGATAATAGTCTGGAAGACGATCTGACAAAATACTTGAAGTTGCCGATAACCGATGAGGAGCCAAAACATTTTGAAGGTTTTTTGCATCATTTCCCGATCCTCGTATTTTTAATGGCTTTTTTAAATGGGACTTTATTAGCGATAGGATTATTAAGTTTAACGAAAAATTTATTTCTAACAATTATGTTCGCAATACTTCTTTTTTTAATTCAATTTGATTTTTATGTGCGATGTACAAGCTATAAAGACAAAGCTACTCTGAAAAAAAGATGACAGCCATCCAAAAGAGGGAAGGGATGACTCCATTGTTTGATTTCTCCGTTTGTTGTTTTAATCCGCAAAAGGCTTTATTCTTCGCCGTTCCTTCGTAGAATAGTACGCATGAAACTTTTAAACACTTTAACGATCATTGAGATCAAATTCCCGTCGCGTTTTCTGCGTCTGGAGGATGTGCACCCTCTCGAACAGATCTTAAGGGCCCATGAGAATGTGGACCATTTGACCGTCCGGAAAGATACGCTCTCTTTTTTTATATGGAGCCAGAAAGATCCGGGACAGGAGCTTTTGGAGAAGATCAAGGATGAGCTCAAAGCGCGGGGCTTTTTAGAATTCGTCATTTCCGTCACAAAATATTATAAGGCCGGAGACACCGCACGATATTCGCGGGGCGATGAGATCAATGGGTCGAGGGAAGAACAATAGAGGAATGGTACTTTATTCTTCACCGTTCCTTCGTAGAATAGTGCCGTTCTAATCTCAGGGCATGTTGAATAAAATTCCTAAGTGGACAACGCAGCATGGGGAGGTTGGAGATGTCGAAAACTTTTAAAATCGTGATGGCGGGACTGGTGACGGGGACGTTTCTTCTCGGAGCGCCTCCGGCGCACGCGATCTTTGGCATCCGGGCGGCGAGGACGGCGATCGCGGCCCGGCGAGCGAATAAAGCTGCGGCTGACGAAACGCCGCGGGACTCGGGACTCGCTCCTCGGGACTCGAATAAAGACAGGGACTCGGGACTCGTAGCTCGAGACTCGAATAAAGATGGGGACAACCGACCACAGACTACCGGGGAAAAGAACCCGAGTCTGGAAGAAATGAAGCGCCTGGAACAGGACTCAAAAAAAGGACTTTCTTCCCCTGAGGCCAAGACGACGGACGAAAAACCACGGGACTCGGGACTCGTAGCTCGGGACTCGAACGAAACACCGCGGGACTCGGGACTCGCTCCTCGGGACTCGAATAAAGATGGGGACAACCGACAACAGATTGCCGGGGAAGAGAACTCGAGCCTGGAAGAAATGAAGCGCCTGGAACAGGAATCGAAAAAGATATAAACGGGGAATCGGGACAAATGAAGACGGGACTCGGGACTCGTAGCTCGGGGCACGAGGACAAAAGACGCGGGGCGGTGACAGACCGTATATCATATCCGCCACACAGCGTGGACGGATTCGTCCGTGAAATTTGGCGGATATGATATATGGCAACCGGAAGCGGAATAGAACAGTACTCCGCCAGAGGCGGACAAGCTGGCACCCCGGGGACCGGTTGAATGCATCAAAGCCCAATGCTTTGGTACGCACTGATTTTCGATAAATTTTTTTAAAAGAAAATTAGTGCAGCCCTAGTTTTCCGATTGATTTGAATAATGTAAAACCAGGGCGGCTTCGGCAAGATTTTGACAATCTTGTCCGATCCGCGTCAGAAATAGCCATTCCTTGGATGCGATGCCGCATTTACCCTCAAAAGCGACATTCGGTTTAATCGCAGGCGGGGGAGTTTTTATCAATAGAGGCGTTACTATTGTCGATAACTTCATAACAGCGGTAGCGCCTTTTTTATTTTTAAATCAATCATGGCATTGTCCTGGTTGAGGAGAGGAAAAAAGTCAGAAAAAAGATAGATGAGCCGATTGACCGGATAAAAAAAATGTATACGCTACAAAATATGATCCATAGGATTTTAAACCTACTCTCTACCGTCCTGTTTCATACCGTAGCTCCTAAGGCGACCATTTTTATAAGACTTATGGTTGGCGGGATATTTCTTTCCGAAGGCATTCAAAAATTCCTCTTTTCTGATCTGCTTGGCGTAGGCCGTTTTATCAGGATCGGGATTCCAAATCCCGAAATCATGGCCCCTTTTGTCGGCGGTGTGGAAATTATTTTTGGCACGCTTATTCTTTTGGGGCTATGTACGCGATTGGCTGCCATTCCTCTGTTGATCAATATCTCTGTGGCGATCATTTCTACCAAAATTCCTATTCTGCTGGGTCATGATTTTTGGTTGTTTCATGTCGCTCAAGCGCCACGCTATGGTTTCTGGGCTATGGCCAGTGAGGCGCGCACCGATTGTTCGATGGTGCTCGGCTTGCTTTTTTTGATCATCGCCGGTGCCGGAGCTTGGTCCCTAGACGCAAAATTAGCTCCAAAAGATGGAGGCGCAGTATGAAAAAAGCGATCTGTGTGACGATCTTTTTTTTAGCACTCGTTGTCTTTTCATTCCCAGGCATTACGCCGGCGGAAGAAAAATCGAGCGACTCAAAATTAGCAGCCATTCCCATATCGCCCGTTGAAGATCTTATGCGTGAGCACGGCGTCCTGAGAAGGATCCTTTTGATCTATGATCAAGAGCTGAAAGATATAGAGAACCATAAAACCCCTCAGTACGAAGTTCTGTTCAGATCCGCCACTATGATCCGTGAATTCATCGAAGGCTATCATGAGAAACTGGAAGAAGATCACATCTTCCCGGTCTTTGAGAAAGCGGGGAAGCTTACGGACCTGACAAAGACTTTGCGGCAGCAGCACGTGGCCGGCCGTGAACTTACCCAGTCCATTCTGCGGCTTTCGAAGGATCAACGACCCGGCGGCCAAGAGGACCCCAAGGCTTTAGCCGGTCTTTTGCGCGCCTTCATCAGAATGTACCGTCCTCACGCCGCGCGGGAAGACACGGTTTTATTCCCTGCTTTACGCGGGCTTATTTCTGAAAAAGAATATGAAGCCATGGGAGATCAATTTGAAGATAAGGAACATGAGCTCTTCGGTGAGGCCGGGTTTGAAGGCAAGGTTAAAGAAGTTTCGGAATTGGAAAAAGAATTGAATCTCTATGAGCTTTCGCAATTCACGCCCCCACAGTGAATGACGCTGCACTTGGGACACGGGACACAATAATACAGGGACTCGGGATAAATAAAGACGGGACTAGGGACTCGTAGGACATTAAAAGGGGATAGCGACGGAAGGCCTATGATCGGCATTCAAAGAAGTCCCAATGCGGAAGAAAAGCTCGCCATTCTGGCGCGGGACGCTCAATATGACCTAGCTTGCGCCTGCGCGACAGGAGCGGAGGAACACCGCCGCCGGTCCCAGGAAAACAAATGGATCTATCCGGTCATTCTCCCGAATGGCGGGCGGACCTTCCTCTTCAAGACGCTTCTTTCCAACGAATGCGTGAACAATTGTAAATACTGTCCGCTCCGGACGGGTTCGGCCGCCCGGCGATGCAGTTTAAGCCCCGAGGAATTGACCCGGACTTTTCTTTCCTACTATCACGCGCGGAAGGTGAGCGGCCTTTTCTTGAGCAGTGCGGTCGCAAAGGACCCGGATACCACAATGGAGCGTATCAATCGTGTGGCCCTCCATTTGCGCAAGTCGCAGTTCCGGGGTTACATTCACCTGAAGGTCATTCCCGGAGCGTCTGACACCGCGATCCGCCAGAGTCTTTCATTGGCGACGGCCGTGTCTTTAAATATCGAAACCGCGGGTGAGGCGAATTTCAGACATCTCAGCACGACCAAGAACTATCTGCGGGACATTATCCGGCCCATTCAGTTGATCAGCAAACTGACCGGGAAAGGAGCGGAGTATGCCGGGATCAAGCAGACCACCCAGTTCGTGGTGGGGGCCTCTACGGAAACGGACAAGGAGATCCTGGGGTATTCCTGGAAATTGTATAAGCAATTGAGGCTTTCCCGCGTCTACTTCAGCGCTTATCAAAGAGGAGCGGGCGCGCCGGAACTTCCGGGAGAGAGCTCGGGGGCCGCCAACCGGGATCTTCTGGTCCGCGAACACCGGCTTTACCAGGCCGATTGGCTTATCCGGAAATACGGATTTCAAGCGGATGAGATCCCTCTGGACCCCGGCGGCAACCTTTCTCTTACGATCGACCCGAAAGAAATGTGGGCCCATGCGCATCCGGAGTTTTTCCCGGTGAACCTGAATCATGATGATCCGCAGCGCATGCTCCGCGTCCCGGGTTTGGGACAGGTGATGGTCGATCGCGTCATGGCTTTCCGCAGCGAAGGTGCCCGGATCCGGTCCCTCGGCGATCTTGGCAGACTGACGAAGGTCCTTAAAAAGTCCGGGCCGTATCTTACGTTTTAGAATTCCGGGGACTCGGGACTCGTAACTCGGCACTGGCTCTCATTAAAATATTTTATCGAAAGCGAGTGCCGCCCAAGTCTTCATTTTTTTCTTGAATGGCGACTTGGACTGTCATGATTACCCGTTTATTTTTTAAAAAAAGAGAATCATGGCGCACTAAACTTCCAATAGGTCTTATGGGTTGTTCAGTGCGGGACCCGTATAGTTTCAGGGGCTTGGAACACGCAGATAGAAAAGTTATGATGACTCGATCTCTGACCCGGGGCGTAATTATCATTCTTTGTTTTTTCAATGGTGTGACGGCATGTTTTGCCCAGGATTGGCAAGAAGCAGAAGGCGAACACTTCATGGTCTATTTCACCCAGGATAAAGAATTCGCCCAAGAGGTTTTGAATAAGGCCGAGGCTTATTATGTTCAGATCGCTTCGGATCTGGGATATCCCCGCTATTCAGCATTCTGGACCTGGGAACATCGGGTCAAGATCTATATTTATCCTGATCGTCAAACGTATCAGAAAGTATCAAATCAGCCCGGCTGGTCCGAGGGGATGGCTGATTACAGGAACAAGCGGATCATTAGCTATGCCCATGGGGAGGGGTTTTTAGATACGCTCCTGCCGCACGAAATGGCGCATCTTATTTTCAGGGATTTCGTGGGCTTTAAAGGTGAAGTGGCCACTTGGTTGGATGAAGGCGTCGCCCAGTGGGCGGAACCGCTTAAAAGAGAACGGGTCAAGGTTGTCAGCCAGTATCTTTTAAAGAACGGCAGATTCTTTTCCGTGGCCGATGTGGTGAACCTGGATATCCGCAAAGTCAGCGGCAATAACAGAGTGGCCATTCATTCCATACGCGATCAAGACGGAAAAAGGACCTTGCTGTCCTTAAACGGCAAAGAGGTGGTCGACATCTTTTACGTAGAAGCGGTTTCTTTAGTGGGATTTTTAATAGCCCATTACGGCGCAGACAGTTTTACCGAATTTTGCAGGCAACTGCGCGATGGAAAGAGTCTGGAAGAAGCCCTGAGTTTTGCTTATTCAACCCGTATCAGCAGCGTCGAAGATCTGGAAAGTGAGTGGCTGAGATATTTGAGAAGTGAAAATTGAGAGGACTTCATTCCATCCTTCCTCTAAAATGGAACGTGGTTTCAGCTTAAGCGGCGTATTTTTTCAAAAAAGGAACGCGGGATGATGTCCGGGAACAGGAGAACGCGATGAGTCACACGGTCATGGAAAAAATTCTGGCTTTCCAGAAAAACGAGATCACGGAGCATTTCATCTATCTCAAGCTGGCCTCGATCGAAAAAAGCGCGAAAAATAAAGAGGTCCTGGAAAAGATCGCCGCCGACGAGCTCCGCCATTATGAGATCTGGAAGAAGCACACGGGCCGGGACCTTTTGCCCGACCGCGCCACGGTATGGAAATATTTCCTTATCGCGCGCGTGCTCGGCCTCACGTTCGGTCTCAAGCTCATGGAGGGCGGGGAGGCGGACGCCCAGGAGGCCTACGCGTTGATGAGTCTCAGCGTGGCGGAGGCTTCCGGGATCGTCGCCGACGAAGAGGGGCATGAACACCGGCTCCTGGAGATGATCGACGAGGAGCGTTTGAAGTACGTGGGTTCGATCGTGCTGGGACTGAACGACGCGCTGGTGGAACTGACCGGCGCGCTCGCGGGGTTCACCTTCGCGCTGGGGAGCGCCAAGCTCGTGGCGACGGCCGGCGCCATTACGGGGATCGCCGCTTCTTTATCCATGGCGGCTTCGGAATTCCTTTCCACGCGCTCGGAGAGCGAAGGCAAGGACCCGGTCAAGGCCTCGGTCTATACGGGCATCGCCTATCTCCTGACCGTGACCCTGCTGGTCCTGCCCTATCTTTTATCGAAAGAGCTCCTCGTTTCCCTTGCCGTGATGCTCGTGACCGCGGTGGTGATCATCTTTGCGTTTACCTTCTACATCTCGGTCGCCAAGGGCCTGGATTTCCGCAAACGGTTCGTCGAGATGGTCTCGATCTCGCTCGGCGTCGCCGGCCTTTCTTTTCTGATCGGGCTCGGCGTGCGGGCCTTTCTGAACATTAACCTATAACAAAACAAACAGCGTGGACGCCGCGTACGGCGATACCCTTTTTTACGCGGCGCATTTTTCCCTGAAAAAGACGCGGGGGAGCGGGGGTCATGATAAGCACAGCAAAGATCTTTTATCTGGCTTGTTTTACAGCATCGCTTTTGCCGCGACCGGTCTTAGCGGAAGAGAACGCGTTCGTCTCGGCGCGGCAAAAGATGGTGGACGAACAGATCGTCCTGCGCGGCGTCCGCGATCAAAGAACGCTCAACGCCATGCGGAAGGTCCCGCGCCATTTGTTCGTTCCGGCGCTTCTTCGCGGCGCGGCTTACGCGGACCAGCCTCTCCCGATCGGCCGCGGGCAGACGATCTCGCAACCCTATATCGTGGCCTACATGACGGAGAAAGGCCTTGTCGGACCGGAGGACCGCGTGCTTGAGATCGGAACAGGCTCGGGATATCAAGCCGCCATCCTTGGCGAGCTCGCCAAAGAAGTTTATAGTGTGGAAATCATAAGAGAACTTGCGGATGCGGCGACCCAGAAATTGACACAGCTCGGATACAACAACGTAGAAGTCAAATGGGGGGACGGCAATCAGGGATGGCCCCAACATGCGCCGTTCGATGTGATCCTGGTCACGGCGGCGCCCACCGAAGTCCCGGAAGCATTGCTGGAGCAGTTGAAGGTCGGAGGGCGGATGGTGATTCCCGTGGGAGGTTCTTCCCAGGAGCTCGTCCGCATTACACGAACGGATACGGGTTTTGAGAGGGAGTCCCTGCTCCCCGTCATTTTTGTTCCCATGAAAGCGGAGCAATAAAAGCGGGGGACTCGCAACTCGGGACGCGAGACACAATAATACAGGGACTCGGGATTCGGGACTCGGGGTTATGTTCAAGGACAGAAAAGATACCGGGCGACAACTGGCCCTGGCGCTTATAAAATATCAAGATCAGTAGAACGGGGCCCGGCACTCCGGGGATTCCATCGAAAACGTAGAGGGGATTCCGTAAAGCGAGCGCAATACCCCGGAATGAGTGACAAACCCTATACCCTATCCGCCACACGGCGTGGACGGATCCGTCCGCGAAATTTGGCGGATAGGATATAGAGCCCAAAGTTGGACAGCACCGTTCGACTCATCCTCAAAACGCTTTGTTCTTCGTCCTATCTTCGTAAAATAGTGTTACTATTTGATAAAGGGGTTCCGCGAAGGCGGTCAAAATAAGAAAGAGAAAATGGGACCGTTCGACAAAAAGCAGAAAGGGGAAAAAGGTCTATGACGGATCCGAGACCGCAGAACTGCTGGGAATTCTGGGATTGCCCGAGAGCCACCAAGATCCAATGCGCCGCCTTTCCGTCAACGGGCAGGAAATGCTGGGAAGTCGCGTCTTCTCTGGACAAAGCGGGTTGTTCCAAAGCGAAGGGCAGGGGTTTGCTATTTTGCGTCAAGCGATGTCCCTGGTTTAAGTTGATGAACCCGCAGCGGGCATAAAAAAGCAGGACCGGGGCGAAGCGAAGGCGCTCATGAAGCATCCCGGACGGAAATCCATGTTTTCGGCGGGCTCACGGGAACTTGGGGTTCTCGTTTTCGCACGGGACACGTAAAACATAGATGAGCCGGGCCCGGAGATGCTTATGGAAAAACCTTATGTCTACAAGCCGGTTCAATTTTTCTTTATTGCCAATCTGATCACCTGGGCCGCCTGGCTTGGGGCGGCTTATTTCAGTTATCAGCCGGGCGGCGGGGCGAAGGCATGGCTTTCCGTCCTCGAACTCGCGGGACTCTTCGGCCCTTTATGCGCGGCCCTGGGGCTGATCTTCGCTTCGAAGAACGCCGGGCTCAAGCGGAATTTTCAGGACCGGCTTTTTGATCTCAGATCGATCCAACCCTCGACCCTTCCGGCCGTCTTTTTTCTCATGCCCCTTGTGGTGGTCCTTTCGGTGTTCCTGTCTCATCTCCTCTTCGGCCAGTCCCTGGGCCAGCTCAGCATGGCCGGAACCGTTCATGATGCGTCGGGGTTTGTTCCGCTTCCCGTGATGTTCTTCGGGGCTGCCTTGACCGAGGAATTGGGCTGGAAAGGTTACGGCATGGACAGCCTGCGCGGGGAACGCACTTTCTTCAAAGCGACATGGATCTTCGCCGCCTTATGGGCTTTCTGGCACATCCCCTTGTTCTTGATCGATCATTACTATCACCACACGCTTTTAACCCACCCTTGGTTCGCTCTCAACTTCTTCGTGAGCATCCTGCCGGCGGCGTTCATCCTCAACTGGTTATGGTATAAGAATAAGGGCCATATCCTGCCGGCGGTCCTGTTCCACGCCGTGATCAACTGCCAGGGGCTCCTCGAAATGGGGCAGGCCGCGAAATGCATTGAGACGGTCGTGCTCATCCTGATCGCGGCTCTCATCGTCCATTTTGATAAAAAGATATTTTTTGAAAAATTCCCGGCCCAAACTGGATCTTTCGGCCCCGGAATGCCGCCTTCAGCCAGGCATTGATTTTTCCGGGAGAAGTTGTTAGGCTCTCGCCATCATCTAAACCGATCCCTATCGAAGAGGTGAGACGAACCGATGTCTTTCGGACTATCTTTCAGTAAAACCGAGGAACCCGTGTTCCTGGAATCCTATTTCCGGGGCCACCTCCGTGACATGCGGGCGTCCATGCTTCTCGGGGCGATCATTTGGGCGCTCTTCGGCGTGATCGACGTTTGGGTCGCGCCGCGCGCGATCCTTCCGCAGCTTCTTTTCGTCCGGTACGCGATCGTCTGCCCCATCCTGCTCCTGTGCTGGGCCGTCTCCTTTTTCCCGAACCCTCATAAATATCTCGATTACGTGATCATCACCGGCATTCTGGCCGCCGCGCTCTCCGTGATCGTCCGGACCGCCTTCCTGCCGGAGGCGGAAAGCGCGGTCAGCGCGCTGAGCCTGCTTGTGATCTTCATCTACGGCTACGTGGTCATGCGGCCGCGCTTCATCTACGGTTCTATCACCGGCGTCCTGATCGTCCTCGGTTACGGGATCGTAGTGATCGGCATCAACCCGATCCCGTATGGCATGCTCGTGAAGAACTTCTTCTACCTCGTGATGGGGAACGTGCTCGGGATGTACACCTGTTACAAAATGGAGGCGTACGTCCGGCTGGACTATCTCAACGCCCAGCGGCTGCGCAAGGAGATCGAGAGGCGCATCAAGACGGCGCAGGAACTCGAGCTCCACAAGAACCATCTGGAAGAACTCGTGCGCGAACGGACCCGGGAGCTCGACAAGACCCAGCGCGAGATCGTCTACGTCCTCGCCGCGGCCGCCGAGAACCGCGACACGACGACCGGCCTGCACATCCGGCGGATGAGCCAGATCTGCGCGATGGTCGGGAAGGCCCTGCGGCTGCCGAAGGACGAATGCGAGTCCCTGCTTCACGCGAGCGCCATGCACGACATCGGCAAGATCGGGATCCCGGACCACATCCTCCTCAAGCACGGGCCGCTGACCCCGGACGAATGGGAGATCATGAAAACGCACACCACGATCGGCGCCGAGATCCTGTCCCAAAGCGACTGCGCGCTCGCGCGGATGGCGAAGACGATCGCGGTCACGCACCACGAACGATGGAACGGCTCCGGCTATCCGCACGCGCTCGCGGGCGAGAAGATCCCGCTCATCGGCCGGATCGTGTCGCTGTGCGACGCCTTCGATTCCCTCCTCTCGCGCCGTCCTTATAAGGAAGCGTGGACTTTGCAGAGGACGATGGAACACCTCGAAGAGATGAACGGCGTTGTTTTCGACCCCCTGGTGTTGACGACCTTCCGGCGGATCCTGCCGAAGGTGCTGGCTTTTCTGGAAAAAAATAAATAAATGTATCCTTAATTTTCTCAAAGGATCTCAAAAATATGTCTCTCAAGTATTATTTTAAATTTTTAGGGCCCGTCTCAGCTTTTGCCATAAGGCATCAATATGCGGGGATATTCCTCTCGATGTTCCTGGGAGTGATCGGGTTGCCGCTTCCCGTGGAAGGATTTCTGGCCTATGCCGGCTACCGGGCTTATCAGGGCAAGCTGAGCATTGTCCTCGCGCTTCTTGCGATCATTTTAGGGGGCGTCGCGGCGACCGTCCTGGGATATGGGATCGTGCATGCCATCGGTGTCGCGGCCACAAAAAAACACATCCGCTATTTTTATCCTGAGAGTGAAAAAAAAGAATACCTCGTTTCTTCATTTAAGTGGGTGGGGAAGTGGGGGCTTGTGTTCGGCTACTTTCTTCCGGTGATCCGGCATCTGCTGGGTCCTTTGGCGGCGGTGCTCGGGGTCGAAATTTTTGATTTTGTGGTCCTTTCTTCTTTAGGCTGCACGATCTGGTCCGCGACATTTTTCATGATCGGCGGCGTCGCGGGTAAAGATTGGGCTAAGTTCTCGCCGGGCCTTCAACACTTCTTGATCGGCCTGTCCATTTTCACGACGCTTCTCGGCCTCGTGTTCTTTTTTATCAGGCTGAGGAAATTCCAAAACTATCATGCTGAGAGCTCGAAATGAAAAGGATCCTTAAAATAAAACTCAAACGGCGGCAGATCGCGGGGGTTGTGCTGGCGGGACTGCTCTTATCTTTGAATTTCATGATGCGTTATGGCGTATGGCAAAGAATGCAATACTACAATCTGGAGAAAACACGGTATGAGAAACTGGAGCTGGCTTATCAATTGAAAGGCCGGGAAGGGATCGATTATGAACTTAAGAACCTCTTGCGGCACAATCCTTCGGCCAAGGGTTTTGTCGAGAAAACAGAAGCGCAACTTAAAGGAACGAAAGACGCCGCGGCATATTTGAGGGAATCGAACTCAAACGACAGAGACCAAATAAAGCGTCTCCGATCGAACCGTTTCATCATATCTTCAGCGGTCTATGTGATCGTGGCTTTCCAGGCTTTGCTGGGCGGCCTGCTCTGGATCAAAGATCACCGGCATTATTTCCAACCGCGAAAGGATCCGTCATGAATGTCATCGCGTTCAACGGGAGCCCCCGCAAAGAGTGGAATACGGCCACGTTACTCAAGAGCGCGCTTGAAGGCGCGGCTTCGTGCGGGGCCCAAACGGAACTGGTCCACCTTTATGATCTGGATTATAAAGGCTGCACCAGTTGTTTTTCCTGCAAGCTGAAAGGCGGAAAGAGTTACGGCCGGTGCGCGATGGAGGATGACCTGACGCCGTTCCTTCGGAAGATCGAGACCGCCCGCGGGATTCTCTTGGGGTCACCGGTGTACCTGGCCAGCGCGACCGGCGCGATGCGCTCTTTGATCGAGCGGCTGGTTTTTCCTTTTTACACGTACACGGATCCGCCGGCGTCGCTTTTTCCAGGAAAGACACGCGTGGGGATCCTCTATGCCTTCGGCGCGACGGAGGAGATGGCGATTCAGCTGGGCTGGGACCAGAGTTTTAACGAGACGGGCGCCATGATGGGAAGGGTCCTCGGGCCTGCGGAGACCTTGCAGGTGTATGACACGCTCCAATTTGATGATTATTCCAAATATGTCGCGCCCCGTTTTGATCCGGTCCAAAAGGCGGCCCGCAGGAGAGACATTTTTCCACAAGATTGCCGGAGGGCTTTTGAGATGGGGGCTCGTTTGGTCCAACATTTTAAAAAATAACAAGGAATGCGGATCTATGTTCGAGGACAGGAAGGACGCCGGGGAGCAACTGGCCCTGGCGCTTGAGAAATATAAAGACAAGGGCGTGACGGTCCTGGGAATTCCGCGAGGCGGGGTGGAGGTTGGGTATTACGTCGCCCGGTCTCTCGGCGCCCGTTTTTCCATGGTGGTCTCGCGGAAATTGCCTTTTCCCGACGACCCTGAGTCGGGGTTTGGCGCCATCGCCGAGGACGGCAGTACTTTTTTGATCGAGCGCGTCGCCTCACGGGTCCCGGAAAAAGAAACGAAGGCGATCCAGGAAGCGCAGAAGCTCGAGATCCTCCGGAGGGTCAAGACGCTCCGCAAAGGAAAGCCGTTGCCGGACCTTAAAGGCAGGACCGTGATCTTGGTGGACGACGGGATCGCGATGGGGGCGACGATGCGGGCCGCGATCCTGCTCTGCAGGAACAAGCGCGCGAAAAAGATCGTGGTCGCGGCGCCCGTGGCCGGTGAAGACGTCGCGACGGAGATCGCCCGGACCGTTGACGAACTCGTGGTGCTCGAGATGCCGGTCGTTTTTCACGCTGTGGCGCAGGTCTACCGGCATTGGTACGACGTGCCGGACCGGGAAGTGCTCGGGATCATGGAACGGTGGGAAGAATCCCGGGGACACGGGACACAATAAAAACGCAACCTGATGGACAAAATTCGGAGACAAACCATGGATGAGAATATCCTAACTGAAAAGTTTAAAAGGAATATCCCATACCGGCATGTTGAGCCCCGGCGTTCCCGCACCTTTTTTTTAATGGGCTTCTTGGTGTTCTTGTGCCCCTCGCTGGCTTATGCGGATGCCGGCCTGCCTTTGATCTTTGTGACCTATCCCGCCATGTTTATCGCGTTGATCCCTATCGTGCTTATAGAAGCCATGGTATTAGCCCGAGTGCTTCAAATCAAATACCGGTCCGGGGTGTTTCCTTCCTTGTGGGCGAATTTAGCGTCGACCCTCGCCGGTATCCCACTTGCTTGGCTTTGTATGTTCGCTGTGCAGATGGGGATGGCGGTCATTTCTCTCTCATTGCTCCATCATCCAACCGTCCTGAGTAAAATTTATCCTCTGTCCTTCCCGGCGTGGATACCCCCCACGGGACTCGACGGGTTATGGACCATCGCGCTCACTATTGGGATCGGTTTCATTCCCGCCTATTTTATTTCCGTGGCGCTTGAATTCTTGATCATAAGGACTTTTTTTAAAGATCATAATGCCGGCGTTGTAAAAAAAGCGGTCATCCGGGCCAATTTATTATCATATGGGATCTTGATTTTAGCGTGTCTTATCTATTCCGTCTTTCTTTACGTAACAAATCCTCATCCGAACCGCAGGCCCCAAGAAACCCTTGCCCAAATTCCTTATACGGATTGGATCGATTCGGATCTTCGTCTCTACTATAAAGACCCGCACGGTTTTTTGTCTTCCGTAAAGCTCAACGGAAAGGACCCTCGCGTCTTGCTTTCGAAACCGTTGACGGAGGACCCTCAATTTTCTCCTGATGGCCAATACCTGCTTTTGGGGACCCGGGACCCCGGAAAAGCCCGCGAGGTGATGATCTTGTTGGATACCGTAACGCTCCAGGAAAAAGAGCTTTTTTCCTTCCCGGTTGAGCAAACCCTCGACTCCATGGGATTTTCTCCCGCAGGCGATCGCGTTGTTTTTTGTCTCAGAAATCGTGATCTTAAGAAAGAGGCCGCGACAGAATTGGATTTGATCGAAATCAGTACGCTTGCGGTGTGGCGCAAAGACATGCCTTCTCTTTTCGCGGGTTCTATCCAGTGGTCAAAAGACGGAAATTCGCTCTACATTCAAGTGGATCCTTATCAGGATATCGTATGGGTCTATCATCGAGATACTCATGAGATCTCGACACTCACCATGACAAAAGATGACTTTTTCTACAAGCTTTCGTGTTACCGGCCTCCGACCGTTTCCGATTATACGGGATCGACCGATGGAAGGTATGCTCTTGAAACCTACGATTGGAAATATGTCCTGAAAGATCATGTTGCGGGAACAGAATTATTGCTCCACAACGACGGACAAGGGCTTCCGGAGGAGAAAGCGTCCGGTTATAGCGGAAGCTTTACGCCTGATGACCGGTACGTCATCTATCACAATCTATTTCTCGATCCAAAGATCGTATTTGTCTATGACCTGCAGAAGCATAAGAAGGGCCAGATCAAGGGGGTCAGCGCATCCTATGTTATTTGGTATGATCCTGATTATCAGCGTAAAGGTGAAAAGGCATGGCTAAAAAAATATGAGGATGAAAAAGCGTGGAGGAAAAAATATGAGGATAAAAAAGCATGAATGAAAAGCCAGGCATCGATTCCTGTAAACCGGTAAACCTGACGCCGTAGAAAGATACCCGGTAGCTGATAGCCAATCGTTTCTAGCTATGAACTAAGGCCTAAGGAGGCAGGCATGCGGGTCTGCACGACTGAAAAGATTCCGATCAAGATGTGGCTCGAGGACATCGAGGAAGGCGCCATGGGCCAGCTCCGGAACCTCGCCAATCTTCCCTTCGCTTTCAAACATATCGCGGTGATGCCCGACAGTCATCTGGGATACGGGATGCCCATCGGCGGCGTGCTCGCGACGAAAGGCATGATCATTCCCAACGCCGTCGGCGTGGACATCGGCTGCGGCATGTGCGTCATGCGGACGAGCCTTGAAAGTCTCGAGCGGGAAAAGCTGAAAAAGATCCTGGGAGAGATCAAGGCGGCGGTGCCCGTGGGTTTTAACCATCACAAGGACCGGCAGGACGACGCATGTATGCCCGGAAGATCATTCCCCAAAGGCGTGGTCTGCGAACGGGAATACCGGAGCGCGATCTTCCAGGTCGGGACGCTCGGGGGCGGGAACCATTTCATCGAGGTCCAGAAAGGTTCGGACGGGGCCCTTTGGATCATGGTGCACAGCGGGAGCCGGAACCTCGGCAAACAGGTCGCGGACCATTACAACAGGATCGCGATACGTTTGAACGCGAAGTGGCATTCTCCCGTGCCGCCGGAACACCAGCTCGCCTATCTTCCGGAGGAAAGCGAAGAAGGACGGGCTTATATCGAGGAAATGAATTACTGCGTGGAGTTCGCCTTTAAGAACCGGAAGCTCATGATGGAAAGGATCGGCGAATGTTTTTTGAGGCACACCGGCTGTTCCTTCGAGCCGCTCATCAATATCGCCCACAACTACGCGCGCAAAGAGCATCATTTCGGCGAGGACGTGTGGGTCCACCGCAAAGGTGCGACTTCGGCGAAAAAAGGGGAGGTCGGAATTATTCCGGGCTCGCAGGGCGCTTCCAGTTATCTCGTCCGGGGGAAGGGGAACCCGGAAAGTTTTGAGTCCTGTTCCCACGGCGCGGGCCGGAAGATGGGAAGAAAACAGGCGGAGAGAACATTGGATCTCAAGGAAGAGATTCGGAAAATGGACGAGCAAGGGATCTTGCACGGCATCCGGAGCGCCCATGAGTTGGACGAGGCGCCGGGAGCTTATAAGGATATTGCCGAGGTGATAAAACACCAGTCCGACCTCGTGGATATTTGGGTGGAACTTTCGCCGCTCGGAGTGGTGAAGGGGTGATTTGAAGCAAAGGAGAGGGTGAATGCGGTTTTTTCTCGGGTGTCTTGCGGCGGTCGTTGTTTTCGTGGTCGCGGTCCGTTTTCTTGAAAAGTTCAGCATTTATTTTCCGATGAAAACCCTCGAGGCGGATCCCCGGGCCTTCGGGTTGGTTTATGAGGATGTTTATTTTGAGACCGCCGATCACCAGCGGCTGAACGGCTGGTATTTTCCGGTCCCGGGCGCGGCCCAGACGCTGCTTTTCTTTCACGGCAATGCGGGCAACATAAGCCACCGGCTCGAAAAGATCGTTCTTTTGCGGGAGCTCGGTCTGAGCGTGTTCATTTTCGATTACCGGGGATACGGTAAGAGCCAGGGCACTCCTTCGGAGACCGGGTTATACAGGGACGCTGACGCGGCCTATGAGTATCTTACAAAAAAGCGCGGCCTCTCCGCCGCCCGGGTCCTTCTCTACGGCGAATCGATCGGCGGCGCCGTGGCCGTCGACCTGGCCTCCCGCAAAGAAGTGAAGGCGCTCGTCACGGAGGAGACGTTCTCGTCGGTCAAAGACATGGCCCCGCGCGTGCTCCCGTGGGTCCCTTTTTTCGTGCTCGGGTCGAAGTTCGACTCGGTTTCCAAGATCAGGGGCCTCCGCTGTCCCAAACTGATCGTTCACAGCACGGACGATGAGATCGTGCCTTACGCGTTGGGGGAGAAGCTCTTCGAAGCCGCGGGACCGCCGAAACAGTTCCTCAGGATCCAAGGCGGGCATAATACGGCATTCCTGGAATCAAGACAGGCCTACCTCGACGGGATCGGTAATTTTTTAAAAAATCTTCCCCGCTGAATCGGAGGAACGGCACTTGCGCAGATGCGCAAGTACGCCTGCCGCCACGTCCGATGGGCGACGTGTGCGACGTCGGGAAAGATGCGAGTATCAAGATTTTGCGGGAAATGTTCGATAAAGATGCCAGACCCCATTCCTTAAAAAGGGGAAAAGCGCGTTGACCGCATCGCGGGGTTCATATTAAAAAATAAGGAGATGGAACCCATGAAAAAGAAATTTTTTATATTAGGAATGATCTTATGCGTCAGCTCCGTATGTTTTACCGGAGAGATCTTGGCTAAGTACACCCCTCCGGTCAAGCTTCCGGGCGAGATCTTTACCGGCAAGGTTGATGAGGTGGCGGAGCGGGACGGCCAACAAGGAAAATTCCAGCAAGTGACGATCCGGGACGCGGAAGGGCTCCAAACAGTTTTTGTCCTAGCGCCCGACGCCACCATCACGGGCAAAGACGGGAGTTCGATGAGTTTGGGCTGGCTCAAGGGAAACAGTGTTTCCGTGAGATACGTGGTGGGTACGGACGGTTATACGAAGGTCGCAAAATCGGTCCAGGTGATCTAGCGAAAGCCACCGAATACGGGCCGCGATCCACGGGGAATAGAACGGTATCCTTCGACTCGATCTGCTTTTTCTGGAACGCAATAAAAATCAGGTTTATACTACCCACCCAATCAAGGAGGCCCCCATGAAGATAAAAAATTTCAGGGCCGTTTTTTTTGCCATAGGGATGATAGGGATCGCAGCACAGACCGGTCCGGTGTTCGCGGGCGAAGGCACGGAACAGACCGCGGAGGAAGCGCTCGCGCTGCTCAAAGAAGGGAACGCCCGTTTTGTCGCCATGAAGATGGAGCATCCCGACGCAAATAATGCGAGACGGGAAGAGACCGCCGTGAACGGCCAAAAACCGTTTGCGGTCGTGCTCGGATGCGCGGATTCGAGGGTGCCGGTGGAAACGGTTTTTGACCGGGGGATCGGAGATATTTTTGTAGTGCGGGTCGCGGGGAACATCGCCGTGGACAGCAGTGTGGTCGGTTCCCTGGAGTACGCGGCCGGTCATTTGCATGTGCCTCTGCTGGTGGTCCTGGGTCACACGCAATGCGGAGCGGTCGGGGCCGCGGTCTCGGGGGAGAAGCTTGAGGGGAGTCTCCACGATATTCAGGAACAGATCATACCCGTCGTGAAGGAAGTAGAACTGGAAAATCCGGACCTGAAGGACGCCGCGCTGACCCATGAGGTGATCAAACAGAATGTCTTCCAGGTGGAAAGGGACCTCCGGGCCAACAGCGAAGAGATCCGGGACCGGGTCGCCCAAGGCACGCTCAAGATCGTTCTCGCGATCTACGATGTTAAGACCGGCAAGGTGGACTGGTTCGAAGAAAAATGATCCGATAAACCGGCCGCACTGAACAACCCATAAAACCTAATGGAAGTTCAGTGCAGTCCAAGTCTTTCGTTTTATTTCCAGGATGGCTGACTTGGACAGCCCCAATTTCCGTTGTGCGGAAATTGATAAGTATTAGGACAGTCCCAATCAACCCTTGAGATGTCTCGGAGGATTGGGACGCCGTTCTCTTCCCCCGACGCGTTTTCCCCATGGTATTTCTTGCTGTGGATTTTTTTTTGATGTAGTATTCGTCCCTTCTTCATTGAACGGACGGAGAGAGAAAGAGAAAATGAGCGGATTTAAATACCCGAAGGCCCAAGCGGTCATTCCAAAAACAAAAGTGAAGTTCGGCGGCAGGCTTCTCATGATCGGCTGCGGCGGCGTCGCGCAATGCGCCGTGCCGCTGGTCCTGCGCCACTTCGATATGCCGGCCTCGAAGATCACGATCATGGATTTCGTGGACCACCGCCCCCGCGTGAAGGACGCCCTCAAGCGCGGCGTGAAATACGTCTTCGACAAGGTCACCCAGGACAATTACAAAAAGCTTCTGGCCAAGTACGCGGGGCCGGGAGACATGATCATCGATCTCGCGTGGAACATCGATTGCTGGGAGATCCTGGACTGGTGCCGCACGAACGAGGTGCTTTATGTGAACACCTCGGTCGAAGTGTGGGACCCGTACCTCGATGATAAGCGGACGGACCCGACTAAGTACACGCTTTATGCCCGTCACATGAAACTCCGCAAGCTGATGGAGGCGAAGTGGGGGCGCGAAAAAGGCGCCACGGCGATCGTGGACCACGGCGCGAACCCCGGGCTTGTTTCGCATTTCACGAAAAAGGCCCTGATCGATATCGCGAAAAAGATCCTCAAAGAAAAATCCGCGGACCCGCGCGCCGGGGACCTCAAAAAGTATCTTGAAGAAAAGAATTTTCCGAAACTTGCCGAGATCACCGGCGTCAAAGTCATCCACGTCAGCGAACGCGACACGCAAATCACGGATGTTCCGAAGCAGGTGAACGAATTCGTGAACACGTGGTCGATCGAAGGTTTCTATGAGGAAGGCGTGGCCCCGGCCGAGATGGGATGGGGGACGCACGAAAAGGAATTCCCCAAGGACGGGTACGAGCACAAGGAAGGTCCGAAGAACCAGATCTGTCTCGGGACGCTCGGCATGAACACGCTGGTCCGGTCCTGGGTGCCGTGCGGCGAGATCAACGGCATGGTGATCCGTCACGGAGAGGCGTACAGTCTTTCGGACCGGTTGACGGTCTGGGAAAACGGCAAGGCGGTCTATCGCCCGACCGTTCATTACGCCTATTGTCCTTCGGATTCGGCGGTCCTTTCGCTCCATGAGCTCAGGATGCGCCAGTACAAGATGCAGGAAAAACAGCGCACTCTTGCCGACGACATCACGGAAGGACGCGACGAGCTCGGCGTGCTTCTCATGGGGCATGATTTCAAGTCCTGGTGGTGCGGCAGTCTTCTCGATATCCACACCACGCGGAAACTTGTGGCGCATCAGCAGGCCACGACGCTCCAGGTCGCGGTCTCGGTCGTCGCCGCGGCGCTTTGGATGATCCAAAATCCCAAGGAAGGATTCCTGCTCCCCGACGACATCGATCACGAATTCATTCTGAAATTCGTGACGCCCTACATCGTTCCTTTCATTTCAATTCCTTCGGACTGGACGCCGCTTCAGAACCTTAACAAGAAATACATGAAATTCGGTTCCGAAGCCCCCGGAGAAGAAGCCCTTTGGCAATTCAACTCGTTCCTCGTGGATGAAAGAGTATAATCATTAGATGGCACAACTCGTTCTGGACGCACCCGTTCAAACGCCTTTGGAAAAGCCCAAGCCGGTCGAGATCTCCGGGGCCGAGAACCTTATCCGCATGATGCTCAAAAAGCATAAGACCCCTTTTATGCTGATCCGCGAGAGCGTGCTTGAGAGACAATTCGCCCGCTTCAAGAAGTCCTTTCCGGAAGTCACGCCTTACTACGCGATCAAGGCCAACCCGCATCCGAAGATCGTGAAGACCTTCGCGGAACTCGGCACCAGTTTCGACGTGGCGAGCGCCGCGGAAATGAAAGCGGTCCTGAGGCACGGCGTGTCCCCGAGCCGCATCATTTTCGCCAATACCATCAAATCCAAGGAAGATCTCATCACGGCCCGCCGCCGGCGGGTACGTCTCATGACCTTTGACAACGAGGCCGAACTTTACAAGATCGCGGAGAATTTCCCCAAGGCGCACGTGATCATCCGCATCAAGGTCGCGAACCGGGGGAGCGTGGTGCAGCTCTCGCTCAAATTCGGGGCGGAACCGGACCAGGCCTTTTATCTTTTGCGGAAAGCCAAGAACCTCGGGCTGGTGCCCCGGGGCGTGAGCTTCCATGTCGGGTCGCAATCCACGAACGTGGAGAATTATCTTCAGGCGCTCGAGCTGACGGCGGCTATTTTCCGGGAGGCCCGGGAGAACGACATGCCGCTTAAGACCGTCGATATCGGCGGCGGGTTCCCGATCCAGCATTTCGAGAACGAGATCGGCATCAATTTTGAGCGTATGGCCGCCGAGATCCGCAAGCAGATGAAGTCGCTTTTTTCGAAACAAACGGAATTCATCGCGGAACCGGGGCGCTTTTTCGCCGGTCCTGCGGGGATCCTTGTGACGCAGGTGATCGGCCGCGCGTTCCGTGACAATCAGAATTTCTATTACCTGAACGACGGTGTTTATCAGGATTTTTCCGGGATGGTCTTTGACCACTGCAAGTACGAGTTCAAGACCCTGCGCCGCGGGGCCAAATACAAGACCACGCTGGCCGGACCCACCTGCGATTCCTTCGATATTCTTTCCAATGACGAAGAACTGCCCGAGCTTTATGTCGGGGATGTGGTTTACGCCAAGAATATCGGCGCCTACTCTTCGGCCAGCGCCGTCCCCAATTTCAACGGTTTCGAACCTGCTAAAATTATACTCGTATAATTTTCGCGAGACTCGTAGTTCGCCTGGCTCTCATTGAAATTTTTATTGGAAGCCAGTGCAGTACTGAATAACCATTAATTTCTACCCGTCATTCAGTACGGGACTAGGGACTCGAAAATTCTTCTTTAAACGAGTCCCGAGGCACAAGTCCCGAGTCCCCATGGTAAAAAAGCGTTTCCCTTTCCCCGTTCCCAGGATTTTTGATACAATACACCAGCTTGTAACCAAAAGACTGGCAAGCCTTTATATGAAAAACTCTATTCCGTTCTACAAAATGGTCGCTTCGGGGAACGATTTCGTCGTGGTGGATAACCGCCAGGGGGTCGTGAAAGACGCGCTCGCCTTTACCCGGGAGGTTTGCCGTCCCCATCAGGGTGCGGGAGCGGACGGGGTCCTGCTGTTTGAAAATTCCAAGAGGGCGAATTTTAAGATGCGGATCCTTAATCTGGACGGGTCGGAGGCCGCGGCGTGCGGGAACGGGTTCCGTTGCATCGCGCTCTATGCCCATGAGGTTTTAAAATATTCTTCGCGCATGACCTTTGAATCCGGGTCGGGGATGATCGAAGCCGCGGTCGGACCCCGGGACAGCGTCAGGGTCCAGCTCGCGAAGCCGCGTATTTTTGAGATGAACGGGGTCCTGGAGGTGGTGAAGCACCGTTTCCCTTACGCCTTTCTCGATACTGGCGTGCCGCACGTGGTGATCTTCGTGGAAGATCTAGGGAAAACAGGGGTCTTTGAGAACGGTAAGGCCATCCGGAACCACCCGCGTTTCCAGCCGTTCGGAACGAACGTGAATTTTGTGGAAGTGAAAAGCAAGAAAGAGATCACGGTCCGGACCTACGAACGCGGCGTGGAGAACGAAACGCTCGCCTGCGGCACGGGGACTACGGCCTCGGCGGTCGTAAGCGTTCTCAAGGGCTATGTCGAATCGCCCGTCCAGGTTCTGACAAAAAGCGGCGAAAAGCTCCGGATCGAGATGCGGCAAAAAGGTAATGAGATCACCCAAGTCTTTTTAGAAGGCAAAGCCCAATTCGTTTACAAAGGGGAATATTTTCTATGAAAAAAAAGAGATCTGTTTTCGAAGGTTCGATGGTCGCGCTTGTGACACCGTTCCGTAACGGGAAGGTGGACGAAAAAGCGCTCAAGGGGCTCTTGGATTTTCACCTCAAGGAAGGCACGGACGTGATCGTTCCGTGCGGCACGACGGGCGAATCCGCCACGATGTCGCATATCGAACATCGCGCGGCCATGTCGTTCGTGGTCGAGTATATCCATCACCGGATCCCCGTGATCTGCGGTTGCGGCTCGAACAATACGACCGAGGCGCTCGGTCTGATCCAGCATGCCAAAAGGATCAATGCGGACGGCGTGCTAGTCGTGACCCCGTATTATAACAAGCCGACACAGGAAGGCCTTTTCCGTCACTATCAATATCTCGCCCGTCGCGTCGATATACCTATCGTGCTTTACAATGTGCCGGGACGCACGGGGGTCTCCATCGCTCCCGAGACCGTGGCGCGTCTTTCCAAGATCGATACGATCGTCGCGATCAAAGAAGCGAGCGGCAGCATGGACCAGGCCGATCAGATCATGCAGCTTTGCGACCTGCCGGTCCTTTCAGGGGAGGATTCCCTGAATTTCCCTCTGATCGCAATCGGCGCGCGCGGCGTGATCTCGGTCGTCGCGAACATCGCACCGAGACTTGTGAAGAATCTGGTGACCGCGGCATTGAACGGGAACATGGAAGAAGCGCGTTCGATCCATAAGATGCTTTATCCGGTCTCCAAAGCCGTCTTTATGGAGACGAATCCGATCCCGGTGAAAACGGCGCTCGGGATGATGGGAAAGATCAAGCCCGAATTCCGGATGCCGCTTTGCGCGATGAGACCCGAGAACGCGAAGAAGCTCGCGGAAGTCCTCAAAAAACTGGGGGTCGTTAAATGATCAAGCTCGTCATGGCAGGCGCTGCGGGACGGATGGGAAAGACCATCCTTCAGCTGGCGAGCCGGGACAAAGCTTTCAAGATCGTGGGCGGGCTTGAAGAACGCGGGCATGCCGCTTTGGGCCAGGACCTCGGGCCGGTGCTCGGTGGGGACCTCATGGGCGTGAAGATCACCCAGGACGCGACTGCCGCGATGAAACATGCGGATGTTCTGATCGATTTCAGCCATTTTTCGGCGCTTCGGGAGAATCTCAAAGCCGCTCTTAAAACGCACACGGCGTGTGTGATCGGGACTACGGGGATCCCGGCTCCCATGCTCCGGCAGATCCAGGCAGCTTCCCGTAAGATCCCGATCGTGCAATCTCCCAACATGAGCGTGGGCGTGAACCTGCTTTTCAAGCTGGCCGCGATCGCGGGAAAAGCGCTGGATGAAAGCTACGATCTTGAGATCATGGAGATCCATCACCGGATGAAGAAGGACGCGCCGAGCGGTACCGCCATGAAGCTCCTGGAGGTCCTGCTTGGGGCCAGGGGCCGTGACATGAATAAGGATGTGGTTTACGGGCGCAAAGGCGAGACCGGTGTTCGTGAAAAAGGCAAGATCGGGGTGCTCGCGCTCCGGGGCGGGGACGTGGTCGGGGACCACACGGTATCTTTTTTCGGGGACGGAGAACGGATCGAACTGGTCCACAAGGCTTCCTCGCGCGAAGCTTTTGCCCGCGGGGCGCTTTTGGCGGCAAAATTTCTTGCGAAAAAGAAGCAGGGTCTTTATCATATGCCTCAGGTGCTGGGCATAGCGTAAGCGGCAGTTCCTTACCCTAAGTTTTGCAATGCGTTACAACGAAAAGAAAAAACTTATTGGCGATGAGAATTAAAAACTTTTTAATATTCTTCATTGCTTTTTTTCTATCCGCAGCTTTCCCATCTTTTGCCGAAGAAAAAACTCCCGTTGTTGAAATAGAACCCGCGGCCGTTTCTACGGCCGAAGCCCAACCCGCGGCCCAACCCGCGGCCCAACCTGCTGCTCCACCTGCCGCGGAAACAAAACCTGCCCCGGTCCCGGCCGTGACCACAGAGCAAGTCCCCCCGCTTGCGGCTCAGGTCCAACCCGCGGCTTCTTCTGGGGCTGAGATTCAACCTATGACCCCACCCGTCGCAGAAACAAAACCCGTTCGGTCCCCGGCCGCCGGAATCCATCGCGCCTCTCAGCTTGAAGGCCGGGTCGAACATACGACCAACCTTTTCGCCGAACAATTTTTTGCCGCGGCCCCGCAAAAGCTCGATCATAAAATGAGCGAGGTCCGTGGATTTCCGGTCCTCAAGAGCCACTCCCGTGAGCAGGACGCCGAATTTTCCATCGTGACGGATTTTGGCGGCGGGGCCGTGAAGTCCCGTCACCTTTCCGGTCTTAAAGACGTGAAGGCTGTCGACGATTACATCAAGAAGAACCTCAAGACGGCTAATTTCGAAGGGGTCGAAATACGCCAGCTTCCTATCCCCAACGCGAAGGGCCAGGTCACGGATCTGTTTTGGGTCGGGGACCGGGCGTTTGCGTCTTCTGAAGAGGCTATGACCGCGATCATTGCGAGTAAAGCGAATGTGGAATCGCGGGGCGGGAATTTCGCCGAGGCCGTGCGCAGCGCGCCGGTTTATGTGCCCGAGGCGGAAAAACCCATCGAGGTCAAAACGCCCGCACAATTCAAAAAAGAAGAAGAACTCATCCTCAAATTCACCGACCAGATGGGCATCGGTGAGAAGATGTACGGGGTCCTCCAAGGAACGCCTTGCGGCACCGCGATCACGTGGCAATCCTTCGGCGAGACCTCTTGGCGCCAGACCAACCTCGCGGCCAAAGGCTTCGACACGCAGGTGGGTTTTTGGACCAATCGCCTGGTCTTTAGCGGGATCCGTTTTCCGCTGGATAATATCTCTCCCTTCATCGAAGAAACGGTCAGCCTGCAGTCCGATTCCGCGGACTTTGCCAGCAATTTACAGCTTTGGGCAGGTTTGGAATGGCGGCCCCTTGCCCGCAATCCCTGGGTTGAGAATTTCCAGCCGTTCGGGGGGATCCCGATCCTGGAGTGGATGCGGAATTACCGTTTTTATATCAAGTACGGTGATCAATTCAATATCAAGGACAATATCACGAACAGCCGTGACAACGATCTAGTCTGGGGTCTTCAGTGTTACTACGAATGGGGCACAGAACCGCCGTCGCTTGGCGAGACGAAACCCGAGGTTTTCTCGGATTACCTTCACCAGTATGTCTGGGGCGAATATTTCGGGAATTATTTCGTTTCCAAGACCAATTTCAGTTCCGAAAAAAGCTTTAATGCTTTCATTGCTAACTCAGAAGTCACCCTGGGCATCAAACTTCCCGGGATCCCGCTGCCGCAAAACTACATTAATGACGAACTTGTTTTGATGCCTTACATGCGCTTCGAGCACGTCAATAATGCCTCCTTTTCGTTCTTTTACCAGAACCAATACTTTGTCGCCGCAGGTCTGAGGATCATGCCGTTCAGGACCGAACGGTGGAAAGAGAACGAGTGGCTTGCTAAGACGGCGATCTTCGGCGAATTCGTCGGAGTGGGCGGGACCCAGTTCGCCAAACAAGATGGTGAACCGCCGCTTATTCCCCATTACGACCTTCGCTTCGGCGTCAAGTTCTCGAGCCGTCGGTTTTAATCAAAAAGACATGGAGCCTATGAACGTTCGATCTTCCACAAAACAAAAAAGCGGCGAAAGAATGAAAGCTCTCCTTCCGTTCGTTTGCTTCCTCCTTTGTTTTGTGAGTTTGGGTGCGCCGCTCGCTTTCGCGAACAGACTCGGCAATCCCAGTTTTGAAAATGACATCGGGAACGGCTCGGGCGGGAACTGGGACAACACGAACGGGACCACCCGTTTTACCAATGCTCCAGGATCCAAGCCGCCCGGGTTCTCCAATGTCCCGGACGGAATTTTCGCGATCGTGCAAAGCAGTCCTGCCGGCAATTTCACTTTTCAAGTCCTGGATGGCGTGAAGCCGGGGCAATACGCCACTTTCAGCGCTTTAGCGGAATCAAGTATTCCCAACCTCGGCGGAGTGGGCGGGCAGCTTGTCATCGAATTTAAAAAAATCAATCCCGACGGTTCCGATACGGTGATTACCACCGCGCCTTCCGTGTTTATTACGCAGGCCAACGCTTTTCCCGGCGCCGGATACCAAACATTCACAACGGAGGGCACGGCGCCTGAGGGAACACAGCGCATCGTTTTTGTCCTCAGGACTTTCGGGGGCGCTCCCGGGCGTGTCTGTTTTGACTTGGCCAACGGGGAAGTAACTCCGGCGAAGCTGAACGTATCGGCCTCGAAACAGAATGTGTCGTCGGGGGACGCCGTGGGGATCAATGCCAGTTACAACAATGCTTCCGGGAACACTTTAACGAACGTGGAACTGAGAGCCACGCTTCCGCACGGTTTCGACGTTGCCACAAAGACGATCCGCGTGAACGGGCAAAAAGCCAGCTTCCGGGAAGGCTCCGTGATCATTCCTGTCGGGACCCTGCCTCCGGGGGCTGTTTTTTCCACAAGTTTCGTGTTGATGGTGACGAGCGGGGTCGAGCTCGGAAAAGAATATTCCATGGAATTTTCCATTGTGGGAGCCGGCATGCTCTCTGAGACGCAGGGCCTAAAGTTTTTTGTGCAGGGGGATCCTGTCTTTGAGCAGGGAACGATCATCGGAAAAGTTTTTAACGACCTCAACCAGAACACCGTTCAGGACAAAGGAGAAGAGGGCGTTCCGTTCGTCCGTCTTTACACCGAACAAGGGATCGCGGTCGTGACCGACGAAAACGGTCTCTACCACATCCCCGCCGTGACCCCGGGCCAGCACGTGGTCAAGATCGACGGACACAGCCTGCCTGAAGGAACGAAATTCATCACGGAAGAGGCGTACCTCGTGAAGACCACGCCGGGCATTATGAATAAAGCGAACTTCGCGGTGCTTTTGCCGCCGTCCGAGATCCCCGAGAATTTCCGGAAAGATCTGACGGTGATGGTCACGCAGGGCGTGGATGTTTCTAAGCCGACCCTTGATGTTCAGATATCTCCGGATGTCGTGAAGATCGGGATCGGGGTTCTCGAAAAAGAACCGATATTCACGTTCGATAATAATTACGGGAAATTCATCAAAAAATGGACCTTGGAAGTCCGTGATGCCATGGGGCAACCGGTATGGACCGGCTACGGGGTCGGGCATCCGCCTCCGGAAGTGACCTGGTCCGGGATCACGGAGTCGGGCCTTTTGATCAAGCCCGGGATCTATTCCTATCAATTCAAGGTCCGCGACGCGAAGAACCGCGAAGACTGGACGGCGCTTAAATTTTTCGAGGTCATGACCAAATCGGACCCGAAGGCGAAGCCGAACTACCATCCCGAGATCCCGCCGGTCGGCGATTTCAATCTTTTGAAGGACGGACAGCGGAGCATTCCGCTTGTGGCGAAGCCCACGGTCCGCGTGCAGGGCAAGACCCAACCCAAAAATAAGATCATGATCAACGATACTCCCGTGACCGTGGACGGAGAAAGCGGTCTCTTCCAGAAAGAATTCTTCGTGGAGCCTGGTGAATATGAAGTGGCTATTTCAGCCACGACGCCGGAGGGCGAGACCACAAGCTTCAACAAGAAGATCAAGGTGAAGGACAGCACCTTTTTCATGGTGGCCTTGGGAGAAGAACAGTTGGGCCTGAACGAGGCGAGCGGCGCGATGGAAGCCGCGGACTCAGAGGTTTACCGCGACGGGTTCCGCGAACAAGGGCGTGCGTCTTTCTTTTTGAAGGGCAAGCTCAAGGGCAAGTTCCTTGTGAAGGCCAAGTACGACACCGCCGATAAGCGCAACGGGCTTTTCACGAACCTCAATCCGAACGACTATTATCCAATCTATGGGGACAATTCGACGCGCGACTATCAGGCGCAGGACACGGCCCAAAAGCTTTACGTGCTGGTCGAGATGGACCGCTCCTACGCCCAATGGGGAAGCTTCAAGACCGAGTTCACGGATACGGAGCTCGCCACGTACAACCGCACGCTTTCTGGGCTGAAGATCAATTTTGATACGGTGGATAGCACGGCCTACGGCGATCCGAAACGCGGGTTCAAGGTCTTTAGCGCAAAATCCTCGCACCAGGCGGACCATAACGAGCTTTATGCCACGGGCGGTTCGCTTTTCTACACGCGTAACCGTAACATCATCGAAGGCAGCGAAAAGATCCGCGTCGAGATCCGCGACAAGATCCAGAATATGACCGTCTCCAGTTATGACCTGCAGGAGGGCTTGGATTACGAGATCAATTACCCCGAAGGCCGCATTATGCTTACCCGGCCGCTTTCCTCCGTGGCCGCGGCCGATACGATGACTTCGACCGACATCCTGGACGGGAGTCCGGTCGTTTTGATCGTCGATTATGAATTCGACCCTAGCAACGCGGTCCCCTCGATCGCAAACCAAGGCGTACGCGGCTACACCTGGATGGGAGATCACGTAAGGATCGGCGCGACCGGGGTCCAGGAAAGCCGGCCCGGTGGAGATTATGACATGGCCGGCGTGGACGCCATGATGAAGTTCGGACGCAACACAAAGGTCACGGCGGAGTATGCCAGAACGATCAACCAGCAGACGGGGACCGAGATCTCTTATGACGGCGGTATCAGCTACGCGGGTCTGGGTCCTTTGAACGGGAGGCATACGCGGCCCCAGGAAGACGCTTATCTCATCAAGGCCTCTTCAGAACCTGTAAAAAAACTGGAAACGAGCGGTTATGTCCAGGGCGTGAATCCGGGTTTTTCGAACGGTTATATGCGGGATCAGGAAGGTTTTGAAAAATACGGCTTAGCCACACGGTACAAGTTCACGGACAATTTGTCCGTTCGCTATCGTTTCGATCGCAATGAGGTCCTCAGTCAGCTCATGCCGCTCGATGTGACGAATACCCAGGAGCCGTTCCAGTCGCTCGAAACCCAAACCGCGCAGATCATTTATGACGACGCGAAATATCTCGCGGAACTGGAATATCAACGCCGCAATCTGGATGAGGTGCAGGATGTCGGGAACCTGATACCCGATCTCACCAATCAGTTCCCCTTTAAGAACGGCGTCACGGGGAAACTGGGCTATCACATCAACGATCGCCTGCTTCCTTACGTGAAGGTCCAGACCGCGATCGGCGGAAAGAGCGATCAGCAGTTCGGCGGCGGCGTGCGTTATGAGATCTTGAATAATCTTTTTGCTTATCTGGAAGAAATGGTCGGGCCTCTGGGGGATTCGACCTATTTCGGGTTTGAGCGCCAGCACGGGAACGGCGCCCGGAGTTATGCGAACATCCGTTCTGAAGACCGCGGGATCGGGGACAAGACGCTTTCGACGGCCATCGGAAATTCGTTCGCGCTTACCGAAAAATCGCGCATGTATTCCGAACGCGAATATTCCTCCTATCAGGGAAGCGACGGCTTCGCGGACATTCTGGGTTATGAAGGAAAGGCAGGGGATCATTGGGATTACGGAGCCAAGTACGAGCGCCGCCACTTGGAGAATTCCAGTACGCGCCTGATCGATCAGGCGGCCCAGAATTCACTTGCCCGCGCTAATGATTTCAACACCGCCGGCGTCAACCTCGCCTATGCGAGCGGGAAGAAGTTCCGGGCGCGAACCTACTGGGAATTGCGCGGCGATAAAGATGCCCCCAAAATGGCGCAGATCGTCACGCGCAACTCTTTCAGTTACCAGATCACCGAAGATCTGGGTTTTCTTTCCTACTTCAATTACGGGGATACCCGTCAATACGATCCGGCCAATACTCCCGCGAACTTTGTGGAGGGCAGTACGGGGTTTGCCTACCGACCCATCAAGCTTGATAAACTGAACTTATTGGCACGGTACACTTTTCTGAAGGACGTCGGCGCCAGCCAGCAATACAACGACACTCAATACAACGGTTTCCAATTCGACCAAGAGGCCCATATCCTTGCGACTGATGTGGCTTATGACGTGAACCGCTATTTCGGTTTGGCCGAGAAATTGGCCTTCAAACATTCGGTGGTCAATTCCGCTGTGGGCGACAAGGTGGACGTCAACACGTTCCTGACCGCGAACCGCATCAATTTCCACGTGACACGCAAATGGGACTTGGCGCTTGAGTACCGGATCCTGATGCAGTCGTATGCCTTGGATACCTTGAAGCAAGGCGCCCTGGTGGAAGTTGACCGTGAATTTTATGAATACGTGCGGCTCGGGGTGGGGTATAATTTCACTGACTTCAGCGATGACCTTCGTGACACGAATAGTTTCAAAAGTCATGGGCCGTTTGTGCGCATGACCGGAAAATTTTAGGAGACATCCCATGAATTATTTTTCAAAGTTCGTACTCGTTCTGATCTTGGGGCTGGGTCTTGCCGGATGTAATACCGTCGGAGAAGTCCTTCCGCCCAATGATGAAGTGTTCGTCTACAAGCTTCCGTACGATCTGACCTATTTGCGAACGCTGGATGTTCTCACTGCCATAGAGAACTGGCAGCTTGAGGAGACCGATAAAGAGAAAGGCTTGATCAGCGTACGGGACATGAATTATAGCCGTTTCGATGACTCCGACCTAAGGGTCATCACGTTCGTGGTCAAGCGCGTGGATCGCGAAACGACGTCGGTCTCCATCGATCCCAAAAGTCAAAAGGTCTTTGGCGGAAAAAAGCTTCTGGAAGCCATCGGCGAAGCTTTGGGCCGCGAGATCAAGTCGTGATCCGCCCTTGGATGCGATCCAGCTCCGTGGGGTCAGAACCCACAATTTAAAGAACCTCGATCTTAAACTCCCGCACCGGAAACTCTACGTCATCACCGGTGTCTCCGGCTCCGGGAAATCTTCCCTGGCTTTCGACACGCTCTATGCCGAAGGCCAGCGCCGCTATATCGAATCTGTTTCCGCTTACGCGCGTCAATTCCTCGAACGGATGGCCAAACCCGACCTGGAGTCCGCCTCAGGCGTTCCTCCGGCCCTGGCCATCCAAGCGAAAAATACCATCACCAACGCCCGTTCGACGGTCGGGACTCAGACCGAGATCAACGATCACTTGCGGGTCCTTTTTGCGCGCGCGGGGCGTTTGCGGTGTCCGGCGTGTCACGTTCCCGTTGAAAAATACGATCCTCGTAAAGTGGCAACGACTCTCGTCGCGGAGTTCATGGGCCAGGAAGCACGCGTTGCTTTTCAAGTGACGCTTGGGAAAAAGAGCCCGAAATATTTGCGTGAAAATCTGGAAGAACTGGAGCGGCAGGGTTTCAGCGGATTTTTTCATGTCCGCCATAATGCATTGGACGGATCCGCCGACGCTGTCTGGCGGAACGGCGGTGAATGGCTCGACGCGGCGGCTCTGATCGAAAAAAAGGCCGTTTTAAGCGAGCTCTTGGTAAGCGTGGATCTTTTGAAGATCGACCTCTCCGGTCAAGAGCGGCTCACCGATTCTCTGGAACAGGCCTTCCGCCTGGGACGCGGCGAAGCCCAGGTGTGGGTTGCGGGCAAGATCCTGAAATTTTCGGAAAAACCCAGGTGCTTTTCGTGCGGGCGGTCATTCCTGGAACCGTCCCCGAACCTTTTTTCTTTCAACAGTCCTCTCGGCGCCTGTCCGTCCTGCCAGGGATTCGGCCGTGTCATTACGGTTGATCCGGATCTTGTCGTTCCGGACGGATCCAAATCGATCCGTGAGGGGGCCATCGAACCCTGGACCAAGGCCAGCACCCGCTGGGAACAAGGGCAGTTCCTCGATTTCTGCCAGCGCAAGCGCATTCCGATCCGCATACCATGGGTGAAGCTCAAGCCCCGGTACCGCAAGTGGATCCTCGAGGGCTATCCCGGCGACGACTTCGTAAGCGTCCGGGAGTTCTTTGAGTACATGAACAAAAGGACCTACAAGATGCACGTACGGATCTTTCTCAACCGCTACCGCGGTTACGCACCCTGCGGGACTTGCCGGATGACGCGCCTCAAAACAGAAGCGCTGGATTTTTGGATCGGCGGAAAGAACATCGCCGAGGTCCAGGCCTTGGGCATCGAAGAGCTGCTTCGATTTCTCGAGACGTTGCCCCTGACCCCGGAGGAAAAAGAAAAGGTGGAACCTGTTTGGGCGGAGCTTCTCAGCCGCACGCGGTTCCTCAAGGACGTCGGGCTCGGGTATCTCACGCTGGACCGTACGTCGCGCACGCTTTCGGGCGGCGAGGTGGAGCGCATCCATCTGGCCAGTTCTCTGGGGTCGGCCCTGGTGGATACCCTTTACGTGCTAGATGAGCCCAGCATCGGCCTTCATGAGCGCGATAATCAGATGCTGATCGTGCTCCTGCAAAAGCTTCGCGATCTTGGGAACACGGTCGTGGTCGTGGAGCATGACCGGACCATGATCGGCGCCGCGGATTGCGTGATCGATCTCGGGCCCCAGGGAGGCGCCAAAGGCGGGGAACTTATTTTCCAAGGAAGCGTGGAAGAACTCAAACGTCATCCGGGATCGGTCACCGGGGAATACCTGGCCGGAAAGCGCGGGATCGAGCGGAAGGCCCGCAGGACGGCCCCGGCAAAACATAAGATCGTGGTCCGGAACGCGAAGGCGCACAATCTGAAAAATATCCATGTGGAGATCCCGATCGGAAAATTCACGGTCCTGACGGGCGTCTCCGGTTCCGGGAAAAGCACATTCCTTTATAAGATCCTCTACAACCATTTTCTTAAAGCAAAAGGCCGTCCGGTATCCCAGGAGGAGCTTGGGAGCGTGGAAAAGATCCGGGGGTTCGAACAGCTGACGGACATGGTGCTGATCGACCAATCTCCTTTGGGCCGTTCGCCGCGTTCCAATCCCGCAACTTATATGAAAGCGTTTGAAGATATCCGCAAGATATTCGCGGCGACGCCTGAGGCCAGGCGCGAAGGGTTCGATGCGGGTTATTTTTCTTTCAACGTCGAAAAAGGACGCTGTCCCGTTTGCGAAGGCGACGGGGCGTTGAAAGTCGAGATGCATTTTCTCGCGGATATTTTTGTACCGTGCGAAGAATGCCACGGAAAACGCTTCCGGCCCGAAGTCCTCGAGATCCGGTATCAGGGTAAGAATATCGACGAAGTGCTTAACATGACCGTGGACGAAACCCTGGACTTTCTGACGACCAGCAAAAGCCTTTTCGAGAAATTATCTATTTTAAAGAAGATCGGCTTGGGGTATCTCAGACTCGGACAGCCGACGCTGACGCTTTCAGGCGGGGAAGCTCAGCGGCTCAAGCTTGCTTTTGAGCTTTCCTCAAAAGGTTCCGGCCCTTCTTTTTATCTTCTGGATGAGCCGACGACCGGACTTCATGAAGATGATGTGCGCCATCTTATCCGGGCCTTCGAGGAGCTGTTGGATCGCGGTCATTCGCTCCTTGTGATCGAGCACCATTTGGGGATGATTAGCCTAGCGGACCATGTGATCGACCTCGGGCCTGAAGGCGGCGACAAGGGCGGGGAAGTGGTGTATCAGGGCGATATCCGGGGTTTGATGGCCTGCGAGCATTCTTATACGGGACAGTATTTAAAGAAATATCTGGGGGACTCGGGGTCCGTTCCTCGCACTGGCTATCATTAATTTTCTTAATTAGAAACTAGTGCTGCACTGAACCATTTATTAAATGAAGTTGAAGTTCAGTGCGGGACTCGCAAAAACGAGGGCCCGAAACGGGTCCTAGTCCCGAGTCCCTCTCCTCTCATGAATTTCGTACGGCACTAGCGATTTCTCGCTGTATAAGGTATCCTTTAACTATGAACAAAAGAACCGTTTTTTTGATTTTCGTGAGTGTTCTCGCGGGTCTGAACCTGGGATCGATCCGTAGGAATGAGGATCCCATCCGGGACACGCAGACCAACCCCATTCTTTATGAACAGAAGAAGGAAGAGGAGAAGGATGGTAAAAAGGGTCCTTTGATGTACAACGTCAAAAACGTTCCGCGCGAGAGCTTTTTTATCGATCCTCCCTTCGAGAAAGCAAAGAAAGACTCCTCTCAGGAGACCGTGCCGGAGAAAGCCGCACCCTCCACAGGCATCTCAGGCTGGTGGGAAGAGCAATCCTCGGAGCCTCAAGCGACTCCCGCCGGTGGAATAGTTTCAGAACCTCGGCCAAAGCCCTCACTCAAAGCGGAAAAGGCCCCGGACGATAAAGCTGCGAAGCCGTCCGCCACTGCGCCGGAGGCTGAGAGTGCTAAATCCGGCAAAGGGGATGATTATTGGTGGTGATTTCCCACGATCTACGTACCGCGGGCCATTGCGGTGCGTGTCCCGAACTGTCATTCTTTCAAGGGGATGATATTTCTGTCGAAATTTTAACGGAATTCTATACCGTTCTCCATTTATTCTGATGGGTTAACGGTATTGTACTGGTTTTCATTAAAAAATCTGTTTACAGAGAACCAGTACTAACTGTTGTTTTTTTCGCAACAAAACAGGTATAATCTAGGCTGTTTTTCCGGGGCGACTCCCACTAAGACCGTTCTCCTTCCGTGGTACGGAAATGGATCAACAGGGGGACGGCACTGCGAACCCGTGATATCAATAGCAAGGCAATACTAACTTTTTTTCAAAAAAGGCGGTTTTTATGAATCGATGGCGTCGGTGGAAATTATTCCTGATGGATCATTGGGTGAAGGCGGCCATTATTTTTGCGTCACTCCTTCTCGTGATCCTGTCTGTTTGGGGCATGGCTTCTCTCGAGAGCTATTACCGGAATATCACTCTGGCTCAGTTGCCGCTTCAGATTCTCATGGTCATCATCAATTCCGTGATCTTTGTCTATATGTACATGATGGTCTTCCGGAGCGGATTCTCGAAACTTGATAAAAAAAATATCAAGGCCAAAGATGTGCAGGTCAAGTTCTCGGATGTCATCGGGATCGACGAAGCCAAGGACGAATGTTGGGAAGTGGTGCAGCTCATCAAGGACCATGCCCGTTTAAAGAAGATCGGCGGTAAGATCCTCCGGGGGATCCTTATGATGGGGCCTCCGGGATGCGGGAAGACGTATCTTGCCAAGGCCATCGCGACCGAGGCCGGGCTTCCGTTCTTATCGATGGCGGCGAGCGAATTCAATGAGATCTTTGTGGGGGTGGGGGCGAGCCGCGTGCGGCAGCTTTTCAAGAAGGCGACGAGGCTGGCCTATGGATTTGGCGGCTGTATCGTTTTTATCGATGAATTGGACGCGATGGGGCAACGGCGGACTTTTAATCAGTTTGGAAGCGGGGAAGGCAATACCACGCAGAACCAGCTGCTGGTGGCGATGGACGGCTTGAGCGACAAGGCCGAGAATATTATTGTGATCGGAGCGACGAATGCCGCAGAAGAGATCTTGGACCCGGCACTTCTTCGCCCGGGACGTTTTGACCGAAAGGTGTACATCAAAAAGCCGAGTCTCGAAGGGCGCGAATCGCTTTTCCGTTATTATTTGAGCAAGATCAAATACGAGGCGGGGATCGATTGTAAACGCCTGGCGCGCAAGGCGGTCGATAAATCACCGGCGGATATCGAGAATATCGTCAAAGAATCGGCCCT
>PLLJ01000017.1 GCA_003140935.1 Candidatus Omnitrophota bacterium | reverse complement strand
ACATGGATCTTTCAGCATTGCCGGGTCTATCGATTCGGCAGGATCCTGTGCATGCAACTTTTGAAGAAGTTCCAGAAAAAGGACATCTATGATTCCGGCAGAGCCGATTTCGAGAGAAAGCCAAGGGGGGATGACCCGGGAACTGCCATGGCAAAAGCAGGTCCGAAGAACGATCGAGTCGATCTTGAATTTAAGAAAGCCATCGAGCTTGATCCTAAAAATGATAAGGTCTACGTTGAAATGGGGCGGCTCTATCAATTCCGAGGCAAATACTCCCGGGCTGAGATTTCTTTCAGACGAGCTATCGCCCTTAATCCTGAAAATGATGATGCCTATGCAGGCCTTGGGATGCTTTTTCAAGATCAAGATAAATTATCCCAAGCCGAAGCTTCTTTCAAAAAAGCCATCGAGATTAATCCTAAAAACGATAAGGCCTGCATTGAATTAGGCCGGCTTTATCACACTATTGGGCAATGGCGCCTGACCGAGGATTTCCTCAGAAAAGCCCTCGAGACTAATCCTAAGAATGATATGGCTTACGTTGAATTAGGACAGCTTTATCGAGATCAAGGCAAATCCCCCCAAGCCGAAGAACCCTTCAAGAGGGCTATTGAGCTTAATCCGGAGAACTTTTTGGCTTTTTTTGAATTAGGGGTGCTTTATCGAGATCAAGGTAAATTGTCACAGGCTGAAGACTCTTTCAGGAGAGCCCTCGGGATTCGTCCTCAAGACGAACGTACGCTGGGAGCCATGGCGTCGCTCTACGAAGAAATGGGTAAGCGGGAGCTGGCAAAAGAATATACGGAAAAGGCTGGACAACTGGGATGGGAGAATCAAACTGCTGTTACCGTCAACAATTACCGTAAGCTGAAAAATATCCTGGATCGGAAGGGGATCAAACTAGTCTGCGTGCAGTATCCCGTGCGTAATGTGGAACCTTTAAAGAGAATTTTCGGGAATGATGAAGGCGTTATTTTTGTAGATAACGAGCGAGTATTCAAGGAAGCAGTAAAACGCTCGGACTATAAAGAATATTTTAGAGATATGTTTGCCGGTGACTTTGGCCATTGCACTCAAAAAGGCAACGAGCTTTTAGCTCAAAATATCGCTGATGTGATTCTGAAGGAGGTATTTGACAAATAGCATGATCAGACTTAGATAGATAGGTTTTTTGCTCCCGATTCATCGTAAAAAAAGGCTCGCCTAAATGATCATTTCGCTTTTACGAAAAACGGCTTTAGTATTATTCGGAGTGGTTTTGTTTTTCGTGCTACTTGAGGGAGGCTTGCGCCTGGGCGGACTGATTCTGTCCTCCATGCAGGAGTCCGAGAATTTAAGATCCATAAAGCAAAAGGGCGCCTACCGTATTCTTTGTCTTGGGGAGTCTACCACACAAGGACAATACCCACACCTCCTCGAACAAGTCTTAAACCAGCGCAATATCGGAGTGCGTTTTAGCGTCATAGATAAAGGCAAGACAGAAACAAAAACTCCCATGATATTAAGCCGAGTTGAATCTTATTTGGCTGAGTATCATCCCGATATGGTCGTTGCGATGATGGGGAATAACGATAAACGAGTCAAATATTATGAGGATATACCTGAGTCTGACGCTTGGTTATTTAAGCATTGCCACGTCTATCGATTGGGCAGGATCTTATACATGCAGGTTTCAAAGAAGATCAAGCAAGAGGATATCTATGGATTGAGCAGATCAGATTCAAACAGGAAAGCCGATCCGAAGGATACAAGGGCTGTTGTTAAAAAAGCAACTCATTCAAACGAAATCCCGGCAGAGAAAGTTAGACGATCAGAATCTGAAAGCCAAAAGGGAAGTCCCGGATCAAACGGGAGGTTTGCTGGAGACGAGAAATCCTTAGGGAAAGATGCTGCGTTTCGCTTGGCGGAAACTCCCCGCTCCGTAATGGAGGGAGTGCCGACTCCCGACGATGAATGCGTTCGATCAGGGACGACGCTCTATCGCGAACAAGACAAATTCATCGAAGCCGAGGCCTCTCTCAAAAAAGCCATAGAGCTGAATCCTAAAAACAATAATGCCTACGTTGAGTTAGGACGGTTGTATCGGTTACAAGACAAATTGCCCCAAGCTGAGAATGTGTTTAAAAAAGCCATCGAGATTAATCCTAAAAACGATAGGGCCTTCGTTGAGTTGGGGTGGATTTATAGCGATCAAGGCAAACCCTCGCAGTCTGACGACTCATTCATGAAAGCCCTAGCGGTTAATCCTGAAAACGATTTTAACCAAGTCACAATGGGGGGGGTTTATCGAAGGCATGGGAAATTCCTCCAAGCCGAAGATGCCTACAAGAAAGCTATCGAGCTTAATCCTGCGAATGAATTTGCTTTGCTTGAATTAGGAGGGCTTTATCGAGAACAAGGAAAATTCTCTCAGGCTGAAGACTTATTCAAAGAGGCCATCGGGACTAATTTTGAAAAGGTGCCTGAGCGTACATGGAGGGCGATGGCGTCGCTCTACGAAGAAATGGGCAAGCCGGAGCTGGCGAAAGCATATGCTGAAAAGGCAGCGAGCTTGAACTCAGAGAATTATCCTCCGATTACAGTTAACAACTATCATAAGCTCAAAGAAATCCTGGACAGAAAAAGGATCCAACTGGTCTGCGTGCAGTATCCTATGCGTAATGCGGAGCCATTAAAGAGAATCTTCGAGAAAGACGAGGGTATCACTTTTGTCGATAACGAGCGAGTATTCAAAGAGGCGGTAAAGCGATCAGGTTATAAAGAATATTTCAGAGATATGTTTGCCGGTGATTTTGGACACTGCACTCGAAGAGGCAACGAACTTTTAGCGCAAAATATCGCCGATGTGATCCTCAAAGAAGTATTTAACAAATAGGAAGACCGGCATAATGTCGGCGATTGTTTTTCTTCTGGGCTTAATCCGGAGCACGTAAAAGAAAATCATGAAAAACACACCCACGAAAATGGCGACCTCGTTCTGGCAAAAAATAGCCCCCGCGCTATTGGGTTTGCTCTTGGCCTTTATGATTCTTGAGGTGGGAATACGATTGGGAGGGTTTCTTTTACTATCGATACAAGAGTATGGGAACTTACATTCCATAAAACAAAAAGGCGCCTATCGCATTCTTTGTCTGGGGGAGTCGACCACTTATAAGGAATACCCGCATCTTCTTGAGCAAGTCTTAAACCAGCGAAATATCGGAATGCGTTTCAGCGTCATCGACAAAGGCAGGCCTGGCACAAACACTCTTGCCATATTAAGCCGCGTCGAATCGTATTTGGCCGAGTATCATCCCGATATGGTCGTTGCGATGATGGGGATCAATGATAAACGCATCAGCTATTACCAGGATAATACGGCGCCTGACGCTTGGTTATTTAGGTATTGCCGGACCTATCGGCTCGTTAAGATCCTGTGCATACATTTTTTAAAGAAGATCAAACGGGAGGACATCTACGGATTAAGCAAGTCGGATCCAAGCAGGAAATCCAGGCCGAAAGATGCCGGGACTCTTTCTGGGAACCCCGATCTTTTGAATGAAACACCTGCGTTTAAAATTAAAGAGTTAGATTTTTATGGCGCTAAGAAAATATCCGGACCACGAAGCTCTTATTCGAATGACGGCGGGATTTCCAAGACTGAGGCATCCTTAAAGAGGGCCATTGAACTTGATCCCAAGAACGATAAAGCCTACGTAGAGTTAGGGCGGCTTTATAAAAATCAAGGGGACTCTTTTCAAGCCGGAAACTTATTTAAGAAAGCCATTGAGCTTAATCCGAAAAACGATGATGCCTACGTTGAATTGGGTGGACTTTATCGATTTCTGGACGAATTCTCCCAGACTGCAGACTTACTCAGGAAGGCGCTGGAAATTAATCCTAAAAACGATAAGGCCTATTTTGAACTAGGATGGCTTTATCAAATGCAAGGCGAACGCCGTCTGTCCGAAGACTTCTTCAAGAAAGCCATTGAGATTAATCCGAAAAACGATAGCGCCTACGCTAAATTGGGAGCGGGGTATCGAAGACAACGCGAATTTTCTCTCGCTGAGGACTCCTTCAAGAAAGCCATCGAGATTAATCCGAGAGATGTTTTTCCTCTTTTTGAACTAGGTGGACTTTATCGAGATCAAGGAAAATTCCCCGAAGCCGAGGTCTTGTTCAAAAAAGCCATTGAGATTTATCCTAGAAATTCCCGTGCACTTGTAGCCATGTCGTCGCTCTACGAAGAAATGGGAAAGCCCGAACTGGCGAAAGCCTATGCTTCAAAGGCCAAACATTTGGGATTAGAGGATCAAGCCGCAGTAACAGCCGACAATTACCATAAGCTCAAGGAGATCCTGGACAAAAAAGGGATCAAGCTGGTTTGCGTGCAATATCCTGTGCGGAAGGTGGATCCCTTGAAGAGGATCTTCGAGAAAGATAAGGGCGTCATCTTTGTCGATAACGAACGGGTATTCAAAGAAGCGGTGAGGGAAGGAAGTTACAATGAGTATTTTAGAGATATGTTCGGCGGTGATTTTGGCCATTGTACCCCAAAGGGAAATTTGCTTTTAGCCCAGAATATCGCCGATGTGATCCTGAAGGAAGTATTTAACAAGTAGTAAGACCCGGATTGTGTCGGTGGTCTTTTGCTCACAGATAAATTCGAGATGTGCAACAAAATTTATGCATAAAAACGATTCCTCACATCTGATGGCTTCGATCTTCCGGAAAACCGTCATTATTCTCTCCGGCTTGATTTTATCTCTCGTCCTTCTTGAGGCAGGCTTACGCCTCGGCGGGTTTATTTTTTCTTCCCTACAAGGATACGAAAATTTAAAATCGATAAATCAAAAAAGCGCCTATCGTATTCTTTGCATTGGGGAGTCGACCACGCAAAGGCAATACCCTCATCTTCTCGAGCAAGTCCTAAACCAACGAAATATTGGAGTGCGTTTCAGCGTTATCGATAAGGGAAGAGCAGCTATGAATACGATCGCTCTCATGGAGGACATCGAATCTAATTTGGCCGAGTATCATCCCGATATGGTAGTTGTGATGATGGGGATCAATGATACGGGTATCAAATATTATGAGGATATACCGAAATCTGAAACTTGGCTGTTCAAGCACTGCCGGACCTATCGATTCGGCCAGATGCTCTTCATGCATATTTTAAAAAAGAACAAGCGAAAGGATATCGATGGACTCGACAAAGTAGATTCAAATAGAAAAGCCCGGCCAGACGATGTTGCGGCTGTTCCTATAAAAGCAGATCTTTCGAATGGAACATCCGCAGAGAAAGTTTCAAAACCAGATTTTAACTCACCGGGAACTCCCCGTTCCGTAAGAACGGGAGTCGCTACGGCTAATGTCGGAAGCCCCGAGCCAAGAAGCTCTTATTTGGATCACAGCGAATTTCCTGACGCTGGGAAATTCTCTAAGAAGACCTTGGCCCTTTCTTCCGAAAACGAAAATATCTATCTTAGATTAGGGGAACTTTACAAAAATCAAGGCAAATTCTCTCAAGCTGAGGAGTCCTACAGGAAAGCCCTCGAGATGAATCCTGGAAACGATAATACCTATGTTGATTTAGGATGGCTTTATCGAGTACAAGGAAAATACAACCAGGCTGAAGTTTTTTATAAAAAAGCACTAGAACTTAATCCTAAAAACGGACATGCCTGCGGTAGATTGGGATGGCTCTACCATGATCAAGGTAAATTCGCCGAAGCAGAGGACTTTTACAAGAAAGCCATCGAGCTTAATCCTAAAAAAGGTAATGCCTGCTATTCGTTAGGGATACTTTATCGAGATCAAGGCAAATTGTCACAGGCTGAAGACCCCCTTAGGAGAGCCGTCGAGATTGATCCTGAAAACGAACGTGCACTGGGAGCCATGGCGTCGTTATACGAAGAAATGGGGAAACCGGAGCTAGCGAAAGCATATGCCGAAAAAGCAAACAAGTTGAGATTAGAGCGTTATCCTGAGATTACGGTTAACAACTACCGTAAACTTAAAGAAATCCTGGATAAAAAAGGGATCAAACTTGTTTGTGTGCAGTATCCTGTGCGTAATGTAGAGCCTTTAAAGAGAATCTTCGAGAAAGACAAAGACGTCATATTTGTCGATAACGAGCGAGTATTCAAGGAAGCGCTGAGGCAAGGAAGTTATAAAGAGTATTTTAAAGATATGTTTGCCGGCGATTTTGGCCATTGCACCCCAAAGGGCAATATGCTTATAGCTCAAAATATCGCCGCTGTGATCCTCAAAGAAGTATTTAACAAGCAGTGAGGCCGCCATCGTGCCGATGATCGTCTGCCTGCGGGTTTAATTTAGGGCGCATAAAAAAATTTATGAATAAAGACGATTTTTCACGCTTGATGATTTCGATCTCCCGGAAAATGGTCATTGTCCTATCCGGCTTAATTTTATCTCTCGCACTTCTTGAGGTAGGCCTGCGCCTAGGCGGGTTTATTCTTTCTTCGATGCAAGGATACGAAAATTTTCAATCCACAAAACAAAAAGGCGCCTATCGTATCCTCTGTCTAGGGGAGTCCACTACCGAGAGGAAGTATCCTCATCTTCTCGAGGGGGTTTTAAACAAGCGCAATATCGGGATGCACTTCAGCGTCATTGATAAGGGCAGATCCACCGCGAACACGGACTTTATATTAAGTCGAGTCGAATCTTATTTGGCTGAGTATCATCCCGACATGGTCGTTGCGATGATGGGGAATAATGACAAGCTCGTCAGATATTACCAAGACATACCCGAGGCCGAAACATGGATCTTCCGGCATTGCCGAGTCTATAGATTCGGCAGGATGCTCGTCATGCATATTTTAAAAAAGATCAGGCGTGAGGAAATCTACGGATTAAGCGGATCGGATCAAGGTAGGAAAGCCAAGACTGAAGATGCCGGGACTGTTTCTGAAAAAGAAGATCTTTTAAATCAAACATCCACAGAGAAAATCAAGAAGTTGGATTTTAGGGGCCATGGGGAAAGCCACGGAACGAGAAGCTCTTATCTGAGCGGCGACAGGATTTCCGAGGCTGAGACATCCTTAAAGAAAGCCATCGAGATGAATCCTGAAAATGACCGGGCCTACGCTGAATTAGGGGGGCTTTATCGACTTCAAGATAAATTTTCTCAGGCTGAAGACTTACTGAAAAAAGCCCTCGAGCTTAACCCTAAGAACAATAACGCCTATGCTGAGTTAGGATGGCTCTATCTTGCGCGAGGCGGACCCCGTCAGGCCGAAGACTTCTTCAAGAAAACTATCGAGCTTGATCCGAAAAACGATTGTGCCTACGCTCTATTAGGGAGGCTTTATCGAGAGCAAGGCGAATTTTCGAAGGCCGAGGATTTATCCAAGACGGCTCTCGAACTTAACCCGCGAAACATTATTGCTTCTTTCCAATTATGCTGGCTTTATCGAAAGCAGGGCAAATTATCCCAGGCCGAGAGCTTATTAAAGAAAGTCATCGAATTGAATCCTAAAAACGAACGTTTGTTAGCAGCCCTGGCGTCGTTATACGAAGAAATGGGAAAACCCGAACTGGCAAAAGAATATATGGAAAAGGCCCATCCTGTGGAATTTGAAGAAAATGCTGCCGTTACAGTTAAAAACTACCGAAAACTCAAAGAGATTCTGGACAGAAAAGGGATCAAGCTGGTCTGCGTCCAGTACCCCATGCGGAATGTGGAGCCATTAAAGAAAATCTTTGAGAAAGATAAAGGCGTTATCTTTGTCGACAACGAGCGGGTATTCACGGAAGCAGTTAAGCAATCGGGTTATAAAGAGTATTTTAAGGATATGTTCGCCGGTGACTTTGGACACTGCACTCGAAAAGGCAACGAGCTCTTAGCACAAAATATCGCTGATGTGATCCTCAGGGAGATATTTCACAGATAATGAGATCAGCTTGGAACTAATCTTCTTCCGAAAAAAGAGCCCGTTGAATGTCTTCTACCCTGTGCCCATGAATAAAAAGGATCCTCACCTATGGTGATCTCCACCTTTAAAAAAATAGCGTCGGTGTTCCTGGGTTTGATTTTATTGCTTGTGCTTCTGGAGGCGGGATTGCGTTTGGGTGGATCTGTCCTGTCATCGTTACAAGAGTACGGCAATTTACAATCCATCAAACAAAAAGGCGCCTACCGTATTCTTTGTCTCGGGGAGTCTACCACTGAGGGAGGATACCCCCATCTTCTCGAACAGGTCTTGAACCAGCATAATATCGGGGTGCGTTTTAGCGTCATTGATAAAGGCATAGCCTCTACGAACACCTTTTTTATATTAAGTAATATAGAATCTTATTTGGCCGAATATCGTCCCGATATGGTAGTTGCGATGATGGGAAATCTTGATCAAGGAAACAGGTATTACCAAGACATACCCGAGGCCGACACATGGATCTTCCGGCATTCCCGGCTCTATCGATTAGCCAGGATGCACTTTATGCATATTTTTAGGAAAATCAAACGGGAGGATATCAATCGATTCAGGGGACCGGATCCAGGCATGAGAGCCCAACCCATAGACACAGGGACTCTTCCCGGAAACGTAAAGCTTTGGAACGAAATGCCCGCGGAGAAAGTTGCAAAATTGGATTTTAATGCTAATGAGGGAAGCCCCGGACCGCGAAGTCCTTCACTCAGCCGCAGCGGGTTTTCTACGGTTGAGGAATCCTTAAAGAAGGCCATCGAGCTTGATCCCAAAAACGATCACGCCTGCGTTGGATTAGGGTTACTTTATCTCGAACAAGGCAAATTCCCCCAAGTCGGAAACTTATTTAGGAAAGCCATCGCGCTTAATCCTAAAAATAATGATGCCTACGTTGGGTTAGGGCGATTTTCTCTAGAACAAGGCCGTTTCCCCCAAGCCGAAGATCGCTTTAAGAAAGCTATTGAGCTTGATCCTAAAGGCGAACATGCCTATGTTGAATTAGGGCGGCTTTATCAAGTGCAAGGCAAGTTATCCCAAGCCGAAGACTGCTTCAAGAAAGCTATCGAGCTTAACCCTAAAAGCGATGATGCCTATGTTGGATTCGGAGGATTTTACCTGCTTCAGGACAAATTCTTCCAATCTAAAAACTCCTTTAAGAAAGCTATTGCGCTTAATCCAAAAAACGATAAGGCTTATGTTGGTTTAGGAAGGCTTTATGGAAAACATGGTAAGTTTTCCCAATCCGAGGAGCTCTTAAGTAAAGCCGTTGAATTAAATCCCGAAAACGATTCGAACAGAAATGCGTTAGGAATGATTTTCCGGATCCAAGGTAAATTCCAGCAAGCCGAGGACTCCTTCACGAAAGCCGTCGAGCTTAATCCCGCGAATATGCGCAACCTTTTTCAATTAGTGGCGCTTTTGCGCGAACAGGGGAAATTAGCCCAGTCCGAAAATGCGCTCAAAAAGGCCAGCGAACTTTATCCCAATGATAGTCGTATTCTTGTGGGAATGGCGTCGCTCTGCGGAGAAATGGGCAAATCCGAATTGGCGAAACAATATACTGAAAAAGCAAACAGGTTGAAGTCGAGCGCAGCGTATTATGCTCCAATTACAGTTCACAACTACCGTAAGCTCAAAGATATCCTGGACAGAAAGGGAATCAAGCTGGTCTGTGTGCAGTATCCCATGCAGGATGTGGCTCCATTAAAGAGAATATTCGAGAAAGATGACGGCGTTATTTTTGTTGATAACGAACGTGTCTTCAAGGAAGCAGTAATGCGGTCAGGTTATAAAGAGTATTTTAGAGATATGATTGCCGGCGACTTTGGCCATTGCACACAAAAAGGCAACGAGCTTTTGTCCCAAAATATCGCCGAGGTGATCCTCAGGGAAGTTTTTAACAAGCAATAAGCCCGGCATTGCAACGGCGGTCTTTTTCCACACGGATTTATTCAGTTGGCATAAAAAATTATGGATAAAAACAATTTCTCACATGTGGTGGTTTCGATCTTCCGGAAAGCGGTCATTGTTCTATCCGGCCTGATCTTATCTCTGGTGCTTCTTGAGGCAGGCTTGCGCTTAGGCGGATTTATTTTTTCTTCAATACAGGAATACGAAAATTTACGTTCCATAAAACAAAAAAGTGCCTTCCGTATTCTTTGTATCGGGGAGTCGACCACTCAAGGACAATACCCTCATCTTCTCGAGAAAGTCTTAAATCAGCGAAATATCGGAGTGCACTTCAGCGTTATAGATAAGGGAAGAGCAGGTACAAATAGCATTACTCTGTTGGAGGAAATAGAATCTAATTTGGTGGAGTATCATCCCGATATGGTCGTTGCAATGATGGGAATCAACGATCAAGGTATCTATTACCAAGACATGTCAGAGTCCCACACATGGATCTTCCGGCATTGCCGGGTCTATCGATTGGGCAGAATCTTCATGTATCTTCTGAAGAACTTCCGGGAAAAGAACATCGACGCTTCAGACCGGGCAGATTGGGAGAGAAAGCCCCTGCGGAACGACAAAGGGACTGCTATTGAAAAAGCAAATCTTTCGAATGAAACATCCACAGAGAAAGTTGATCAATTAGATCTAAAAGATGCTGAAAAAACCCCCGGACCAGCAAGTTCTTACTTAAACGGCCACGAGCTTTCGAGGGCCAAAGACTTCTTTGGAAAAGCTATCTTGCTTGATCCTGAAAACGAAAAGGCCTACGCTGAATTAGAGAAACTTTATCAACTTCAAGGCGAAGTATTCCAGGCCGAAGACTTCTTTAAAAAAATCATCGAACTTGATCCTAAAAACGATCGTGCCTATGTCGGATTAGGAAGATTTTACCTGCTCCAGAAAAAATTCTTTCAAGCCGAAGACTCCTTTAAGAAAGCTATTGAGCTTAATCCTGAAAACGCTATTGCCTATGTTGGATTAGGGGGGAGGTATCAAGAGCTAGGCGAATTATCTCAAGCCGAAGGCTCTTTCAAAAAAGCCATCGCGATCAACCCTCGAAGCGATAAGGCCTACGATCGGTTAGGATGGCTTTACCTTTATCATGGCAAATTCTCCCAAGCCGAAGACCCTCTCAAAAAAGCCATCGCAATTAATCCTGAAAACGATCATGCCTATGTTGGATTAGGGAGGTCTTATGAAGAGCGATTCAAATTCTCCCAAGCCGAGGATTGGTACAGGAAAGCCATCGAGATTAATCCTGCATACGTTAAGGCCTACGTTAAATTAGGATGGCTTTATCAGCATCAAGGCAAATTTCTCCAAGCCGAAGGGTCCTTCAAAAAAGTCCTCGAGATTAATCCTAGAAACGGCGATGCCTACTTTACATTAGGACAGATTTATCGAAATCAAGGTAATTTATCACAGGCGGAAGATTCCTTCAGGAGAGCCATCGAGATTAATCCTAAACACAAGCGCTTGCTTGGAGAAATGTCTTTGTTATACGAAAAAATGGGAAAACCCGAGCTGGCAAAAGATTATGCTGAAAAGGCTCGGCTCCTGCTAAAATCAGGAGATTATGCAGTTACAGTAAGTAGTTATCGTAAACTTAAAGAAATCCTGGATCGAAAAGGGATCATATTGGTTTGTGTTCAGTATCCTGTGCGGAATGTGGCACCATTAAAGAAAATCTTCGAGAAAGATAGAGGCGTTATTTTTGTCGATAACGAGCAAGTGTTCAAGGAAGCCGTAAAGCGATCAGGCTTCAAAGAGTATTTTACAGATATCTTTGCCGGCGACTTTGGCCACTGCACTCAAAAGGGCAATGAGCTTTTAGCTCAAAACATCGCTGATGTGATCCTCAAAGAAGTGTTCAACCGATAAAGGAACAAACGATGCAGGAATTTAAAAATGTGACGGTTGTAAAAAAAGCGAACTGCTATTTTGATGGGAAAGTGACAAGCCGGACGGTTCTATTTCCCGATGGCGCCCAAAAAACGCTGGGCATCATGCTGCCCGGAGAATATGAATTCAGGACCGCCGAGAAAGAGATCATGGAAATCCTTTCTGGGAATTTAGAAGTTCAGCTCCCAGGCACAATGGGATGGCAAACTATTCAAGCCGGTTCTTCTTTCGAAGTTCCGGCGCAGTCCAAGTTCAGACTTAAGGTTAGCGAGCTCACGGACTACTGTTGCTCGTTTATCAAATAGCATTCCAGGGGGATTTTCTGCGGACTTTGGACCCAACCCAACCATCATAAGCAACCAACAAAAAACGGCTTTTTAAAAACGATCCCTGCTACCCGCGTTTGAACATTATGATATAATTCCGGCATGGCGATTTGGGCAGTCATGATTTCCAATATGTTTTTTGATTAAAGGAGAATCATGGCGCCCTCGTTTATCGCAATATTTTTGAAATGAAAACAAGGATAGTCAAAATTTTCAGTTTATTTGTTGATTAAGGAGAATGATGGCGAAACTCAAGATCCGGACTTATCCCGATCCTGTACTCAAGAAAAAAGCGGCGCCCGTGACCGATTTTGGGCCTGCGATGCAGAAGCTTTTTACCGATATGATCGAGACCATGCATGCTTCTGACGGCGTGGGTCTCGCTGCGCCCCAGATCGGAATCTCCCAGCAAATATTCATTGCCTGTCCTACCATGCGTCGAGGCGAAGAATATGTCATGGTGAACGCCGTGATCGAGAAAAAATGGGGAACATCGGTCGCCCCCGAAGGGTGTTTGAGTCTGCCTGGGATCTCCGGCGAGATCGTGCGCGCCACTAAACTCCGGCTGTCCGTTCAAGATCGCCGCGGAAGGAAATGTTCGGTCGAAATCGAAGATTTTTTTGCGCGTGTCATCCAGCACGAAATGGACCATTTGAATGGGGTCCTCCTGATCGATCATTTTAAAGGTGCGGTGCGGGAACGATTGATCGAAAATTATTACACCTTGAAAAATAAAGGCATGTAACTGGCGCAAGGTTCAAAACGCTAAGTAACCATCACCCCTTGCGCCTTGGCCTTTATGCCACAGATTGGATTGTATGAAAATCGTATTTTTTGGTTCTGACGCGTTCTCCATCAAAGCCCTCGAAGCCTGTCTGCATTCCGGCATGGAACTTGTGCGGATCGTGACCACTCCGGCGAAGCAAAAAGGACGCGGTCTCAAACTCGAATCCAGCAAGGTCTTTGATTATTGTCAGACCAAGAATCTTCCCGCCATCGAATACGCCTCTCTTCGAGAGCCCAAGGTCGGCCAGGAGTTACTTTCTCTGCGACCGGATATCTTTGTCGTCGCGTCCTATGGGAAGCTCATTCCCAATAACCTTCTTGAGATCCCGAAATACCACCTCAATGTTCATCCATCACTATTGCCGAAATACCGGGGCTCCGCGCCCATTCACTGGCCTATCCTGAACGGGGATACAGAGACCGGCGTGAGCATCATCGATATTGCCGAAAAAGTCGACGCCGGCGATATTTATTGCCAGGAGAGGATCGCGATCGATCCACGAACCGATTCCGAGCAGCTGGCCTCCGAATTGGCCCGTTTTTCTTACGGGATCCTCAAAAAAGTTCTCATGCAAGTTAAGGAAGGAAAACTTCAGGGTATTCCGCAAAATGAAGCCGAGGCCACCCTTGCACCCCAGCTCTCCAAGCAGGATGGAGAGCTCTCGTTCACGACCATGACTGCCGTAGAAATGGATCGCAAGGTCCGAGGACTTCAACCCTGGCCGGGTGCTTATTGTTTCGTAAAAAACGAACGCGTCGCCTTGGTTAAGACAGATCTTCCTGCCGTAGCGACTTCGGAAAAGCCGGGGGCACTTCTTTCGATCCAAAAAGAAGGCGGAATCCGTGTCACAACTCGAGAGGGGGTTCTCGAGATCCTTCAAGTCAAACCCGAAGGGAAAAAATCCATGACCGCCGCTGACTTTGCCCGCGGCCGACGGCTTCAGTCTAACGATATCATTGCTGCATAGTCCCTGGATCGCGTTTTGCGCAGTTCTTGCCCGTGGAATTCCTTGACACTCGGCGATGCGCGCCTATAATTAGCGCAAATTTGAAATGTTTTCCCCCCGTAATTTTCAACACTCACAGCGGATTTATATCCCAGGAGGCAATACATGGCGTTAAAGGTCGGCATTAATGGTTTCGGGCGTATTGGGCGCTTGGTATTTCAGGCGATCTGCGATCAGGGCTTGCTCGGCAAAGAGATCGACGTCGTCGCGGTCGTGGATATTTCGACCGATGCAGACTACTTTGCTTATCAGATCAAGTATGATTCTGTCCACGGTCGCTTTAAGCACACCGTCACGACCGAAAAAAGTTCCCCAGCGCTCGAAGATGCGGACACCCTTGTCGTGAACGGTTGCAAGACAAAGTGCATCATGGCCACCAAGAGCCCAGACCAGCTCCCATGGAAAGCTCTCGGCGTGGATTATGTCATCGAATCCACCGGCCTTTTCACGGATTCCGAAAAAGCAAAACTTCATCTTACGGCCGGCGCCAAGAAAGTCCTTATCAGCGCTCCCGGAAAAGGGGATGTTAAAACGCTCGTTATCGGCGTCAATGAACAGGAGTATGTTAGCACCAAGCACAACATCGTCTCCAACGCCTCCTGCACCACAAACTGCCTTGCGCCGCTCGTGCATGTGCTTTTGAAGGAAGGCATCGGGATCGAGACCGGTCTTATGACCACGATCCACTCTTACACCGCAACACAAAAGACCGTGGACGGTCCTTCGAAGAAGGATTGGCGCGGCGGCCGCGCGGCGGCGATCAACATCATCCCATCCTCGACCGGTGCGGCGAAGGCCGTCGGTGAAGTGCTGCCGGCCACCAAGGGAAAACTCACCGGGATGGCGTTCCGCGTTTCAACGCCGGACGTTTCCGTGGTCGATCTCACATTCCGCTCTTTAAAAGATACCTCGATCGAAGAGATCGATTCGCTTCTCAAGAAGGCCTCCAAGTCCTACCTGAAGGGCATTTTGGGCGTGACCGATGAAGAAGTCGTTTCGACGGATTTTATCCATGATGAGCGTTCCTCGATCTATGATTCGCTGGCAACGCTCCAGAACAATTTGAAAGGCGAGAAGCGCTTCTTTAAGCTCGTTTCCTGGTATGACAATGAATGGGGTTATTCAAATCGTGTAGTCGACCTCATTCGCTTCATGGCCAAAAAAGACGGCGCACGGTAAACATCCGTATCTGATAAGGCCTCAGGCATGAAAAAGAAAACCGTTCGAGACATCGATGTTCGCGGAAAGCGTGTCCTCATGCGCGTGGATTTCAATGTTCCCATGAAAGACGGCGTAGTGCAGGATGACACCCGCATTAAGGCCGCCTTACCCACAATCAAGTACGTGCTCGATCAGGGCGCTAAAAGCCTGGTGCTGATGTCCCATCTTGGGGATCCCAAAAAGGACACGCAAAAGGCTAAGGAAAGTGCGGAAAAGGACGGCAAGCCTTTCGATGAAAAGAAGTATATCGAAGGTAAACACAAGATGGCGCCGGTCGCCGCGCAACTCGCGAAACTGCTCGGAAAAGAAGTGAAGCTTGCTCCTGCGTGCATGGGGCCCGAGACGGAAGCCATGGTTAAGGCGATCCCTCAAGGCGGTATCCTGATGCTGGAAAACACCCGTTTTCACAAGGAAGAAACTTCCAAGAACGCGGGAGATCGTGAAAAGATGGCCAAGGCCCTGGCCCAGTATGGCGATATTTTCGTCAATGACGCCTTTGGATCCGCGCATCGCGCTCACGCATCGACCGAAACCGTCGCGAAATATCTTCCGGCCGTGGCAGGATTTTTGATGGAGAAAGAATTGGATTATCTTTATGACAAGGTCGTGGATAATCCCGCGCGTCCTTTTGTGGCGCTCATCGGAGGCGCCAAGGTCTCGTCCAAGATCGCGGTATTGGAAAGTTTACTCACAAAAGTGGACCGGTTGATCGTGGGCGGCGGCATGGCGTACACGTTCCTCAAAGCCAAGGGGCTTTCAGTAGGCGCATCGCTCGTGGAAGACGATATGTTGGATACCGCGCGACAGATCCTTCAAAAAGCTTACGAGACCCACATCTACATTTATCTCCCGATCGACCACATTGTGACCACGGAATTTTCCCCCAATGCTGTGCCTAAACATGTTGCGCGGGGGAATATCGAGGCCGATGAAATGGGCATGGATATTGGGCCGCTTACGATCGACAAGTTCAAGGGTGCGCTCCGAGGCGCCAAAACCGTTTTCTGGAACGGACCGGTCGGCGTCTTTGAATTCCCGCAATTTGCCACGGGTACCGTGGCGATCGCGAAAGCCATCTCCGAACTTCCGGATTGCGTAACCGTGATCGGCGGCGGGGATTCGGTTTCGGCCGTGAATAAAGCCGGAGTTGCTGATAAAATGTCCCATATTTCCACGGGCGGCGGCGCGTCGCTTGAACTCGTGGAAGGCAAAGTGCTGCCCGGCGTGGCTGCGCTTAACGACAAGCACTGTTCATAATTAAAATTTTACGGTTAACAGTGCTTGTACTGCTAACCCATTTAATTGATCATTAAGCAGTACAAGTAACTCAAGGAAAGAACCCCATGAAAAAAAGACCTTTGATCGCTGGGAACTGGAAAATGTACAAAACTGCCTCCGAGGCCGTCACGCTCGTTCAAACGCTCAAAGCGGCCGCGCACACGGTCTCAAACGTCACCATCGTGATCTGCCCGCCCTTCACGGCCCTCAGCGAAGTTTCCAAGGTCCTGAATGACACCTCGATCAATCTCGGAGCCCAGAATATGTACTGCGCTCCGGAGGGTGCTTTCACGGGCGAAATCTCGCCCACCATGCTCAAAGACTCCGGTTGCCGTTATGTGATCCTCGGACATTCCGAGCGCCGCCAATACTTTAAAGAAGATGATATTCTGATCCATGAAAAAGTGAAGACCGCTCTCAAATACAGCATTATTCCGATCGTCTGTGTCGGTGAAACGCTCGCGGAACGGGACGCGAAGAAGCATTTTGACGTAGTGAAGACCCAGTTCGACGAATCGATCGGCCGTCTCGAAAAAGAGGATATCGCCAAGGTCGTCATCGCCTACGAACCGGTTTGGGCTATCGGAACGGGGAAGACCGCAACTCCGGACCAGGCCGAGCAGATGCATTCCTATATCCGCCGCCTTCTTAACGAACGTTACAGTCAAGAGATCGGCAGTCGCATTTCTATTCTCTACGGAGGGAGCGTCAAACCGGACAATACAAGATCCCTCATGGAAAAACCCAACATTGATGGTGCCCTGGTCGGCGGCGCATCCCTCAAGGCGGAATCGTTTGCCCAGATCATCCAGGAAGCTCAACAAACTTATGAATCGGGGAACCACTCATGAACATTCTCGTCGTCTGCCTTCACGTCACCGTTTGTCTTGTCCTGATCATCGTGATCCTGCTCCAGGCCGGAAGGGGACAGGGCCTTACAGGCGCCAGTTTCGGCGGGAACGTCCAATCTCTTTTGGGAACCAAGGCGTCGTCGTTCCTTACCAAGGCGACAAGCGTCTGTGCGATCTTGTTCCTTTTTACTTGTATCGGTCTGAACATCCTTGAGATTCAAAAAAGCCGGTCGCTTTTCAAATCCCCTAAATCACAAGCGCCGCTTGACATCGAGCAGATCAAAAAAACGCTTGAAAAAATGAAAGCTTCAGAAAAAAAAGGGGCAGCCAAGGCAACCCAGACCGCCACTACGGCTGAGAAAACTGACGCCGGAAAAGCTGCTGAGACCGCAAAAGCCAACGCCACGAAACCCGCGGAAACTCTCAAACAGGAAGCCGTCGCCACCACGACGGAACCGGCTAAGAAACCCTAGCCGGACTTCCGGCCCTTCCGCCCCATGCGGACCTTATGAAAGTCTCCGAGTCGGAACTTGGAGAATTGCGCTACATCAAGGGAGTCGGTCCCAAGCGTGCGCTCCTATTCCAAAAAATAGGCATCCGGTCGGTCCGTGATCTTCTCTATCTTTTTCCGCGCCGTTACGAGGACCGCTCGCATTTTGCTCCTCTGAACAATTTGCCGCTCAATGAGCCGATCACGTGTCGCGGCGAGGTCATGGATGTGAAATTCAAACCCATCCGAGGCATGCCTCTCGTCGAAGTCCTGGTCGGAGATGATTCGGGGACCTTACGTGCAGTCTGGTTCAATCAACCTTACTTGAAAAGACTCTTCCTTTGCGGTCAGCAGGTCATTCTATACGGCAAGGTCGAGTTCTACAAAAAAGATCTCCAAATGTCGAGTCCGGAGTTCGAGATCGTGGAGAGTCCCGAGGCTGAATCCATCCATACCGGACGCATCACGCCGATCTACCCGTTGACCGAAGGACTTTTTCAACGATCCCTCCGCACGATCTTGAGGGAGGCCGTCGAGCACCATTTGGACAGCGCCATCACGGATGCTTTACCTCCGGAACTAAGGACCGGACTGGATCTGATGACGCTTGACCGCGCCCTCCGGGAAATGCATCTTCCAAGCTCCTTCGAGGAGCTCGAGAAGGCGCGGCGGCGCATCGTCTTCGACGAATTCTTTTCCTTTGAGCTCCAGATTTTCCTGAAAGTGAAAGCGATCCGGACCCAGTATCAGGCCCCCGCATTCAAAATAAGTCCGGAACTGATCCTCGAGTTCAAACGTTCACTGCCATTTGAGCTCACCAAGAGTCAGGAAAAGGCGATTCTGGATCTCGTAAAGGACATGGGGCAGACGGTCCCGATGAACCGTCTTTTGCAAGGAGACGTCGGATCTGGCAAGACGGTGGTCGCCGCGTTCGCGTTTCTGGCGGCGTACCGCTCGGGACTTCAATCCGCTTTTCTCATTCCGACCGAGATCCTTGCAGAACAACATTACCGGACCCTTCTGAAATTTTTGGAACCCGTAGGGATACGTCCCGAGCTTCTGACCAAAAGCACTGGAGCGGACAAACGCGCACGACTGATCGCGGAGCTCAAAGCCGGGAAAGTCCCCGTCGTGGTCGGCACGCACGCCCTTTTGCAAGAGGACGTCCAATTCAAGGCGCTCGGACTCCTCGTGGTCGATGAACAGCACAAATTCGGGGTCCATCAGCGCAATCAACTCTTGCAGAAGACGCCGCGCCCACATCAGCTTGTCATGACCGCGACGCCGATCCCGCGGACTTTGGCCCTTACCGTTTACGCGGATCTGGATATTTCCGTGATGCGAGAACTGCCGAGAGGCCGTCAACCGATCAAGACTTACTGGATCACACGAAAAAAACAGCCCGACATCTTTGCGCACATGTCCCTACGGATTCAAAAGGGGGAGCAGGCCTACATTGTATTTCCGCTGATCGAAGAGACTGAAAAGAAAGACCTGTTGGCCGCAAAAAAAGAGTTCGAGCGCCTCCGGAAAACCGTATTCAAGGAATTCCGTATGGGACTGGTCCACGGCAAATTGGAACGCTCGGAGCGGGAAGCGATCATGCGCGCTTTTTCCCGAAATGAGATCGATATCCTCGTTGCGACTTCGGTGATTGAGGTCGGTGTGGACCAGCCGAACGCCACCATGATGATCATTGAGAATGCCGAACGGTTCGGGCTTGCGCAACTCCATCAGTTACGCGGACGCATTGGCCGCGGCAAACTCGGATCTGATTGCTTCCTTTTCGGCGAGCCCTCGACCGACGAGGGAAAGATGCGCCTGAGGCTTCTCACCAAACTGAACGACGGGTTCCTGATAGCCGACGAGGATCTTAAGCTTCGCGGGCAGGGGGACCTTTGGGGGACCCGGCAATCAGGCGAACCGCTCTTTCGCGTCGCTCATCCGATCGCGGACGAGGCCATCCTGCTTCAGGCAAGACAGGAAGCTCAGAAATGGGTCGGCGGGATCTCCGGAAGTCTCCCGCAAAAAATTCCCGTATGGATCCAAAAATATCTCGAACAAATGCCTAAAACCGATTAGACTACAGACCCATGCGCATCATCAGCGGTAAATTTAAGTCCCGGAAGATCGATTTCCCCAAGAATAGACTGACCCGTCCCATGACAGACCGGACCAAGGAGACCCTTTTTAATATCGTGGGTTCGTTCGTCTTCGGGAAGCACGTGCTGGACCTCTATGCCGGGTCGGGGAGTCTTGGCTTGGAATCCTTAAGCCGCGGTGCGATCAGCACGACCTTTGTCGATCAGGCGCCCTGGGCCCAAAAGGTGATCGAGAAGAACCTGGCAAGCCTCGGGATAAGCAATCAGGGAACGATCCTGATGCGGGACATACCCTCGGCCATCAAAAAACTTGAAAAGGCAGGGCAGGGATTTTCGCTGATCTTCGTGGATCCGCCCTTTATGAAAGGCCTGGTCAAAAAGACATTGATGAGGCTGGATGGGTCTGATATAGTCCTGCCTTTCGCGCAAGTGGTGGTGGGGCATATGTGGCGTGAAGAGCTGCCGAATGCCGAGCTTAAGAACCTCAAATGGGTCCGCACCAAGCGGATCGGGCAAGCCTGCCTATCCTTTTATTTCCGATTGGAATCAAAAAATGAAAAAACGAAAAGCTATATATACGGGGAGCTTTGATCCCGTCACGTTCGGTCATCTGGATCTGATCGAGCGGGCGCTCAACCTCTTTGATGAACTGATTGTGGTCGTAGCCTCGAATCCTTCGAAGAAGACTCTTTTTACGGCCCAGGAACGGGTGAGCTTCTTGAGAGCGGCGCTCAAACATCGCCCCCAGGTTCAGGTGAAACACTGGAAAGGTCTGACGGTCCACTTCGCTGAAAAAGAAAAGGCATTTACGCTTATCCGGGGGATTCGCGCGACGTCGGATTTCGATTATGAGTTCCAAATGGCCCTTACGAATCGCAAACTGGCTCCCAAGATCGATACGATGTTCTTAATGCCCTCCGAATCGCATTTTTATCTTTCCTCGCGCCTCATCAAAGAGATCGCCCGGTTGGGCGGAGATGTAACGCGCTATGTTCCGGCCCCGGTCGCCGCTCGGATCAAAAAAAAATTTCCGGTTGGCAACGCACGTTAATATGAAATTCATCCTTTCGGAATTCCAAGACGGCGTCCCGGTCCACGTCGAGGGATCTTATGACGCGAAAACGATCGATGTCGAGTTTCCGGACATGCTTTATACGGCGCCTATTCTTGTCTCAGGAGAAGCAGAAAAAAGCGTCGGCATGCTTCGGTTCCAAGGAACTCTCACGGCGACGGTCAAGCGGATCTGCGGAAAATGCCTGAAGGAAAAGAATGAGGCATTATCCTTTGATTTTGACTGGATCTTTGACCTCTCAGGAAAGGATACGGTCGAGCCTCTTGAGAATGTTCGAGAACTCCTGATCGTCGAACACCCCTTGGTGCATCTATGTAAAGCGAGCTGCCGGGGACTTTGCCCCCAGTGCGGCATCGATCTTAATGAAGGCGCTTGCAATTGCAAAAAAATTAGCTATCATGCTTCCCCAGTCATCATAAAAAAAGAGAAATCCAAGAAGGAGCGACATCATGGCACATCCTAAGAGAAAACATTCGAATACGCGCTCACGTTTACGCCGGGCCAACGACCATCTGGTCCTGAAGTCCCGCTCACAGTGCACGCAATGCGGCGCGTTCGTCTTGCCTCATCGCGTTTGCACTTCCTGCGGCTTTTACAAAGGGAAGCTGGTGAAATCGATCAAGGTCAAGACCCAGGAGAAGGAATAACCTTTATGATCCGGATCGCTCTGGATGGAATGGGAGGGGATTACGCCCCGCAGGTCGTGGTCGAAGGGGCCGTCATGGCTGCCAACGACTTCGATCATCTGGAAATCGTTCTTGTAGGTCAGACGGCCGCCTTGAAACATGAATTGAATAAGCACAAGGTCCTGGGGGGCAAGATCGACATTCTTGAAGCAAGTGAGGTTATCGGCATGGGGGAATCGCCGGTCGCCGCGCTTCGCAAGAAAAAAGATTCCTCGATCGGCGTTTGTGTTGACCTTTTAAAGAAGAAAGATTGTGCTGCGGCCGTCTCCGCGGGAAACACGGGGGCCATGGTCGCCGCCGCCACACTCCTTCTCGGCATGTTGCCCGGGATCAAGCGTCCAGGCATCGCCATCGCGACGCCCACACTCCACGGCATGTCTGTCACTACAGATGTGGGGGCAAATTTAAATCCTTCCGCTTATGAACTTTTCCAATATGCGATCATGGCGGACGTGTTCGCCAAAAGCATCCTCAAGAAAAAACGTCCCACAATCGGGCTTCTCAACATTGGAGAGGAAGAGTCCAAAGGAACCGAAGTCCTCAAGGAGACTTATAAGCTTTTGCGCGAATCATCGCTTAACTTTATCGGGAATATCGAGGGGCGCGATTTCTTCACCGGGAAGGCCGATTGTATTATTTGCGATGGTTTTGTCGGCAATGTGGTGCTCAAAATGATCGAAAGTATTCTCGAGACTGCCGTTGCGCTTATTGCCCGCGAACTCCGCAAGAACCTTTTCACGTCTCTTGCCGCATGGCTCTTGAAGCCGGCCCTTTCTTCCATCCGCAAAGCAACCGATTATGAAAAAGCGGGCGGGGCTCCGCTCCTCGGCGTGAATGGAAATATCATTATCAGTCACGGCATCTCCTCCGCTCTTGCCATCCGGAACGCGATCCGTGTCGCGGGAGAACTTGTCACCACACGTGTCAACGCACAGATCGTGGAAGCCATCACTCCGTACCTGAATCCACCCGTTTCTCCGGTGGAACGCAAACCCAGCAATGCATAACTATCCTGACTTTTATTTTCTTTTCATCAATGGTAGTCAGGATTGCCCCAATTTCAGATTCTCTGAAATTGATTGGGATTGGGACTAATCCCGCAAGTACAATAAAGGAACCATGACCGCACCTTATCGTGCCGCCATTACGGGGCTTGGGGCCTATTTGCCCGAAAAAGTTTTGACGAACGCGGATATCGAAAAGATCGTCGATACCACCGACGAGTGGATCCGCACGCGCACCGGCATCCGTGAGCGCCGGATCGCAGCCAAAGACCAGGCCACGAGCGATCTCGCGTTGCCGGCGGCGCAAGAAGCTTTAAAAAACGCCGGCCTCACCCCGAAAGATCTCGATCTGATCATTGTGGCCACAACGACTCCAGACATGATCTTTCCTTCAGCCTCTTGCTATCTCCAGGCAAAGCTTGGTGCTTCCTGCGGGGCTTTTGATCTCGCAGCGGCCTGCTCCGGTTTTGCTTACGCCCTTTCCGTGGCCGAAGGATTTGTGAAATCCGGCATTCATAAGAATGTGCTGGTCGTCGGAGCCGAAACGATCTCAAGATTTATTAATTGGAAAGACCGCGGCACATGCGTTCTCTTTGGAGATGGCGCCGGCGCAGCCGTTGTTTCCAGATCCCGGGACGGTCACGGCATTCTCGCCTCCTATCTGGGAGCCGATGGCACCCAGAGTGAGATCCTTCAGATCCCCGCAGGAGGCTCCAGGATCCCGCCGAGCGCCGAAAGCATCGCGAACGGACTGCATTATATCCGCATGCAAGGGCCTGAGCTCTTCAAGATCGCGGTCAAGACCATGGAACAAGCTGTTCTCAAGGTTCTCGAGCACGAAAAACTTCAAGTGAAAGACATCGACTGCCTCATCCCGCACCAGGCGAATAATCGCATCCTGCAAGCCGTGGCGGAGCGCCTCAAGATCCCTTCCGAGAAGGTCTTCATCAATGTCGATCGTTACGGCAATATGTCGAGCGCTTCCACGGTGATCGCTCTTTATGAAGCCGTAAAGAGCGGGACGGTCAAGAAAGGGGACTATGTGGTCCTCGTCGCGTTCGGTGGCGGTCTTACCTGGGGCGCGAGTCTTATCAAGTGGTGATCCCTATGACCAAACCGATAGGATTCTTATTTCCAGGGCAGGGCGCTCAATTCGTAGGCATGGGGAAGGATCTTTATGCGGAGAGCCCGGCCGCGCGTGCGCTTTACAAGAAAGCCGACGAGATCCTGGGCTACTCCCTCAGCCAGATCTGTTTTGCCGGGCCCGAAGACGAGTTAACGCGCACCCTTTATGCTCAAACCGGCATCCTGGTCACAAGCCTTGCCGCCCTCGCCGCGCTTCGGGAAAAGAATCCTGATCTCGCGCCCTCAATTGTCGCGGGTTTAAGCCTGGGTGAGTTCACGGCGCTGACCGCCTCGGGAGCGATCTCCTTTGAAGATGCGCTGAAACTCGTGCAAGTCCGCGCCGAGGCGATGGAAGATGCGTCCAAGAACAAACCGGGAACCATGGCTTTCATCATGGGACTTACGGTTGAACAATGCGTCGCGGTGGCCCAAGAGGCAGGTTGCGAGGTCGCAAATCTCAACGCTCCGGACCAAACCGTGCTTTCAGGGACTTTTCCGGCCATTGAACATGCCTGTAAGATCGCCGAAGCCAAGGGTGCCAAGCGTGCGATGCCGCTTAAAGTCGGCGGCGCTTTTCATTCCTCCCTTATGGGCGAGGCAAAGTCGCGGCTTGAGGTTGCGCTCACGGGAACGCCGATCCTTGAACCCAAGTGCTCTTTTATTCCTAACGTCACGGCACAAAAAACATCAAACCCCGAAGAGATCCGGGCCCTTCTTGCAAAGCAACTCACGAGTCCGGTCCAGTGGGTCCGAACCATGGCGACCGCTAAAGAATCCGGGATCACCACTTATCTGGAGATCGGTCCCGGGAAGATCCTCAAAGGGCTGGCACGCAAGTGCCGGCCGGAATTTAAAGTTTTTTCGTTTGGTTCCGCGGCTGATTTCAAAAGTCTCGAATCGCTCGCGTTATTGGAAAAATCATCACCATAAGGAGAATGAGCCATGATGCTGAAAGATAAAGTCGCGCTTGTTACAGGCGCCGGTCGCGGGATCGGTCAGGCGATCGCTCTTGCGTTCGCAAAAGAAGGCGCCATTTTGGCGCTTTCGGACCTCAAAACCGAGTTTTTGACGGAGACCGAGACCCTCGCGAAGCAGGCGGGATCCCCGAAATGTATTTTGACGCAAGCCAATGTGGCCAATGGGGATGAAGTGGAACAAGTCGTCAAAATCTCCCTTGACACCTTTGAGCGCATCGATATACTCGTCAACGTTGCGGGCATTACGAAGGACGGATTGCTCGCGACCATGTCCGAACAGGACTGGGACGATGTTCTTTCGGTCAATTTGAAGAGCGCATTCCTCTTCACGAAGGCGTGCGCAAGGCCCATGATGAAGCAGCGTGCGGGAGTGATCATCAATATCGCTTCCATCATCGGGATCGCCGGGAACGCCGGACAGGCGAATTATGCGGCCTCGAAAGGGGGCATGATCGCCCTGACGAAAAGCACGGCGAAAGAGTTGGCGAAGCGGAACATTCGGGCCAACGCGATCGCCCCGGGATTCATCAAAAGCAAGATGACCGAGAAACTGCCGCCGGATCTGGTCGAGAAAATGAAGGAACGGATCGGGCTCAGGCGTCTCGGAGAGCCTCAAGATGTAGCGAATGTCGCCGTATTTCTGGCATCGGAAGCATCCGCCTATGTCACCGGACAGACGATCGTCGTGGATGGTGGACTTGTACTCTGATGTGTTTTTCGGGTAGTAAAGCTTTTAATCATTAAAGGAGGAAACATCAATGGGCGTTCAAGAAAAGATCACAGAAATCATTGTCGAACAGCTGGGTGTGAAGCCCGAGGAAGTCGTTCCGGAAGCGTCTTTCGTGGATGATCTCGGCGCGGATTCTTTGGACACGGTCGAGTTGGTCATGGCTTTCGAAGAAGAGTTCGGGGCGGAAATCCCGGATGAAGACGCCGAAAAGCTCCAGACCGTTGGGGACGCTATCAAGTACGTTTCGGAAAAGACGAGCCAGAAATAGTCGCTCGTTCCTTCATTCCTAAAGATCTTTTCACCAACGGAAAACATCTATCATGAGGCGTGTAGTTATTACCGGTCTTGGCATGATCACTCCTGTCGCCAATACCGCTGAAGAATCTTGGCAAGGCTTTTTGAAGGGCAAGAGCGGAACGGGTCCATTGACCCAGATCGACTCAACGCCTTTCAATTCCAAAGTCGCTGCTGAGGTCAAGAATTTCGATCCCACCAAGTACATGTCCTTGAAAGAGATCAAAAAGACGGACATCTTTGTCCAATTCGGGGTTGCCACCGCCAAGATGGCCATGGCGGACGCTAAGTTGGACATCTCCAAAGAAGACGCTCACCGCGTCGGCATCATGGTCGGTTCAGGGATCGGGGGACTGCGGGTGATCGAGGAACAACACCGCCAGATGATGGAAAAGGGACCGGGCCGTATTTCTCCCTTTCTGATCCCGATGCTCATTGTCAATATGGCGCCCGGAGCGATTTCGATCGCTTTGGGGCTTAAGGGGCCAAGCACCTGCGTGGCGACAGCCTGCGCAACGGGTTCCAACGCCATCGGAGATGCTTTTAAGATCATCCAGCGCAACGAAGCGGATGTCATGTTCGCCGGTGGTACGGAGTCCTGCATCACGAACCTTGGTTTTGGCGGATTTGACGCCATGAAAGCTTTGAGCACCCATAATGAGGATCCCGCGACCGCATCACGACCTTTTGATAAAACTCGCAGCGGTTTCGTCATGGGGGAAGGCTGCGCCATCCTGATCATGGAGGAGTTGGAGCACGCAAAAAAGCGCGGGGCGCGCATCTACGCCGAAATGGCGGGATACGGCATGACCTCCGATGCCAGTCACATCACGGCACCCGATCCCAGCGGCGAAGGGGCTGCTCGCTGCATGATCATTGCCATGAAAGATGCCAAGATCCGTCCCGAGGACATCGATTACATCAACGCGCACGGAACCTCGACGCCTTTGAATGACAAGGTCGAAACCATCGCCATCAAAAAAGCTTTGGGGGAGAGTATCGCGCGTAAGGTCCGGATCAGCTCGACAAAATCCATGACCGGGCATCAGCTCGGAGCGGCTGGCGCGGTTGAAGGCGCGGTTTGCGTTTTGGCTATTCGCGATCAAATCGTTCCGCCGACCATCAATTACAAACATCCAGACCCCGAATGCGATTTGAATTACGTTCCGAATGAAGCTCAGGCCTGCCGTGTTCGCCACACACTGTCGAACTCGCTGGGTTTTGGGGGCCACAATGCCTGCATCGCGTTCAAAGCGTATCAGGAATAGGCCTCATTTTCTCTCTTCAGCTAACACCTTTTTCTGCCGAAATATTAACTCGTAAGAATCAACCTAAAGGGAACAGGCTCTATCCTAAGAGCGTGCGTGTATGCGCCTTAAAAAACTCGAGCTTCTAGGTTTCAAGTCCTTTGCCGTAAAAACCGAGGTAGCATTTGACCAAGGGGTCACTTGCATCGTCGGTCCTAACGGTTGTGGTAAAAGCAATGTCTCAGACGCTATCCGTTGGGTTTTGGGAGAGCGTAGCGCCAAGCTTTTGCGCGGCTCGTCCATGGAAGACGTCATCTTCAACGGCACGGAAGTCCGCAAACCTCTCGCCTTCGCCGAAGTCTCCCTCACGATCGATAACGCCGACCGCGGCATGCCGATCGAATATAATGAAGTTACGCTCACGCGCCGCCTGTACCGGACCGGTGAAAGCGAATACCTCCTCAATAAAACCCAATGCCGTCTCAAAGATATCCAGGATCTGATCCTCGACACCGGCATCGGCTCTTCGTCCTATTCTATGATCGAGCAAGGAAGGATCGACTACATCCTCAAGGCAGACCCGGAAGAGCGCCGCTTCCTCATCGAAGAAGCCGCCGGGATCGCCAAGTATAAGGTCAAGAAAGACGAATCAATCCGGAAACTCGAGCGCACGGAAGAGAACTTGAAGCGCCTCCAGGATATTGTTTTCGAAGTCCAAAAAAATATTCAGTATGCCGAACGTCAGGCCAAGCGCGCCGAACGCTACAAGCTCGAACTTGAGCGCCTCAAAATGCTGGAGATCAAGCGTGCCTTTCATGACCGGCGCCAGATCGAGCAAAAGAAACTCGATCTCACGCAGAACTTCCAGTCCAAGAAAGACGAGCTCACGGCGCTTGAGTTAAAACTTCAAACCCAGCATCAAGCGATCGAGGATCAGGAAACACGCGTCCGGGGGATCGGTCAGCGTTGCCACGTTAAGGAGGGCGAGCGTTATCAAGCCCTCGCACAGATCGAGACGAACGATCAAAAACTTCAGTTCATCCGGGATAAGCGCGTGGAGCTCGCCCAACAACGCGGGCAACTGCTTCAGGAGCAGGACCAATTGCGCCAAGCGCTCGAGGCTGCGGCCACCCGAAAAAACGAGATCCAGGAACTTCTTAAGACACGTGAGAACGAAAGCTCCCAGGTCCAAACGCGCCTCGCCGACGCCACTCAAAAACTTCAGCGCCAAGAGTCCCTGATCCAGGAAGCCAAGAACATTCTTGAAACGGCCCGCAGAGAATTCTTCGATGCCGCTCAAATCACCACCCAGGTCCGTAATGAATTCCACCGGACCAAAGCGCTCGGAGAGAATTTGGGATCTCAGTGCCGCCGGGAAGAATCAAATTCAAGCCGCCTCACCGAGCAGATCGCATCCTTGGATGAAAAACTTAGGCTTTGTCTTCAGACGCTTGAGAGCACAAACTCCGAGCTTCAGAATACGCTCAGCGGCCATCAGGGACTCCGGGCCACGACGCACGCCTTTGAGCAAGAACTTACGGAACTCCGTCAACAGGCGCATGAGACACGGCTCGCGCTCCGCGAAAAAGAATCCCGGCTTCAAACGCTTACGGAGATCGAAGGCGCGAGTTCGGGCGCATTCCAGGAATTCTTGAGTGAAACGACCCAACAGGTTCCGGGGCTCGTCCGGAGTCTTCAGGACGTCGTAAAGATCCAGGAAGGTTATGAGTGGGCCATCGATGTGGCCTTGGGACAATTTGCGAGGTCCCTGATCGTCGGAGACGTCGCAACGGCGCGGACACTTGCCGAACGGCTGACTGCCAAACGTTCTCTCGCCGCCGGGATCTTTCTTAAAGCTCAGACTTCATGTTCTCCGGAGGCCTCCCAGCACTACGCCTCTTTCGGATTCCGGCCGCTTGCCGACTTTGTCCAGATCGAGCCGGGGTTTGACGGCATTCTTGGGAATGTGTTCGTCGGAGAAACCTTTCCGCTCCATCAACTTGAAACTCTTCTCCAGGCACCTTCCCCGGCCAACCTCGTTTCACGCGACGGCCTGTTCTTAAGTTCCGACCGCCGGCTCTTTTTCTGGAACGATCAAAGCCGCTCCCAGTTCTTTTTTTCAAGGGATTCCGAAACTTCGAAGATCCGCCAAGAGATCGAAACGCTCACGGCGCAAGCGCAGGAAAAAGAAGCGAAGATCGGTTATCTTGAGACCGAGCTTGCAACCTTGCGCGCCCAAGGCGCTGAAGCCTCCGAGCAAAAGACCTCGACCCTCATCGAAAAAGAATCCCTCGAGAGTGAACGGAAGAACATTGAAGAACGTCTCTTGGGTTTGAGATCCGAGGCTGAATTATCGGCTTCGGAGGTCCGTGAATTGACGCAGGAGGCCGAGCGGGTCCGCATCGCGTGCGAACAGCTCCAGGCGTCGCTGACCCAGAAGGAACAGGAAGAATCCAAATTGGGAGAGATCCAGCGTCAAAAGGAAAAAGATCTCGAACATAGCTTGAGCGTCCGCGAAGAAGTTCTCAACGCGGTCCGGCAATGTCAAACGCAAGCCGAGCAATTTCAGCAGGGAATGCGGCACCTTGAGGAATCATTGCAACTCGTCGAGCAACACGCGCAAAAAGACAGGGAGCGGCAAGCCTTCCTCGAGCACGGGAAAGAGCGTATCGCGTCCAAAGAACAGGAACTCGACCAGGAGGAGGTCGTCTGCGTCCGCCTTGCCGAAGAACACCAGCAACGGCTGCACACGGTGGATGTGGATCTCGAGTTGCTGCATAAAGACCAGCGGGAACAGGAAGAGCTCCTGACAGGTCAGCGCCATGCTCTGGACCAAATGCTTCACTCCCAAAAGATGCTGCAGGATGAAGAACACCAAATATCGCTCCAGCAAATGGATCTCGACTATCAGCTCAAAAACGTGGGGGAACGGCTCCTGCAGCGTTACCGCCTGAACCTTTCGGAGCTTAACAGCCAGGATTATGTTTTTACGGCGGAAGAACTATCGACCGCAGAGGAGACGATCGCGGCACTTCAAAACAAGGTCGATGCCCTCGGCACCGTCAACCTGCTTGCCATCGAAGAATATCAGGAGCTGAAAACCCGCTACGACTTCCTTTTAGCGCAGCAGAAAGATCTGGATGACGCGCGGAATTCCCTCATGGAAGCCATCCGCAAGATCAATCAAACCACCAAACAGCTTTTTGAAGACACTTTCAAGCAGGTGCAGGAAACCTTCAAACAGTATTACCAGATCCTTTTCCGCGGCGGCGAGGCGCGCATCTTCCTGATCGATGAGGCGCACCCGCTCGAATCGGGGATCGATATCGTCGTACGCCCTCCCGGGAAAAAATTGCAGAACATGTCGCTCCTTTCGGGCGGAGAAAAAGCCTTGACCGCCGTCGCGCTTCTTTTCGCACTTTTCAAGATCAAGCCGTCGCCTTTCTGCCTTTTGGATGAGATCGATGCGCCCCTCGACGAGGCCAATATTGACCGCTTCCTTGCGGTCCTCAATACATTCCTCGATCAATCCCAATTCATTATCATCACCCATAATCGCAAAACCATCGCCATGGGGGATTCCCTCTACGGCGTGACCATGGAAGAGCCGGGCATTTCCAAGATCGTTTCCGTGAAGGTCCGTTCCGGCGAAGAATCCCTCCCCGGCGGAAATGAAACAGTGACCTCCACCGCTGTGGACACGGTTCCGGTCGATGAAGCTCCGGAAAAAAATACGGACACTGTCAGCGCTTGAGCATTCCGAACTACCTGACCCTTTTTAGGATCCTTCTCACCCCGGTTTTTTTTATCACACTTGTGTCCTACACCCCGGAAAAGGAAGGACTCCGTTTTGCGGCGTTTGTGATCTTCGTAATCGCCGCTTTGACCGATGCGCTGGACGGGCTTCTGGCGCGGTTCCTGAAGCAACGGACCGCATTGGGGCAAATGCTGGACCCCATCGCGGACAAAATACTCCTTGTGAGCGGTTATATCGGTCTTCTTTTTGTCGCCGCCCTTCCTTTCCGGCCTCCGCTTTGGATCACGATCACGATCGTCTTCCGGGACCTGATACTCCTAGTCGGATTTTTCGCACTTCATTTTGCCTCCGTAAAGATCGAAGTTCAGCCGAACATCTGGGGAAAACTCACGACCGCCTCTCAAATGCTTCTTTTGTGCTTCGTCCTGCTCGAATGGCCCGTCGCGATACCTTTGGCCTTTCTCACGGTAACTTTCACGATCGTCTCGGGGATCATCTATATCACTCGTGGGTTAAAGTTCATCCAATGAATAATTTTTTTCTCTCTGCTCTCTTCATCCTCGCGGCTTACCTCTTAGGTTCCGTTCCCTTCGGTCTCATCGCGGGGTCCAGAATCAAGGGCCTCGACATTCGGGAGCATGGCAGTAAGAACATCGGCGCGACCAACGTTTTCCGCGTGGTTGGGAAAAAATGGGGCATCACGGTGCTTCTGTTGGATGCCGTCAAGGGTTATGTCGCGTGTGTGCTTCCGGCATTTTTTGGCCAAAGCCTCGTCCTCCCGTTCCAGCTGCTTCTTGGCATCAGTGCGATCCTGGGGCATAGCTTCCCGGTTTGGCTCAAATTCAAAGGGGGAAAAGGGGTGGCAACCTCGCTGGGGGTCTTTCTGGCGATCGCTTGGATCCCGACCCTCATCACATTCGGACTTTGGATCCTCTGTTTTGCGATCACCCATATCATCTCGATCTCCTCGCTTGTGGCCGCGGTGATCTTCCCGGTCATGATCGCCTGGCGCTATGCGGGAACCTCCGATATGAAATTTCTTCTGCCGATCAGCCTCATCCTGGCTGTCTTCATCTTCTACACCCACCGCGCCAACATTCAGCGCCTCCGTCAAGGGACCGAAAAGAAGCTTTTTTAAGAGGTTTCTTGACAATTTAAAAAAATCATATTATATTTCTATAAAACTAATATTCTATAGCGCCGCTCCTGCTTAAATTGTCTTTACAGAAGAAGGGTGGGCCGATAGAATTTCAATCTCACGTCTTCCTACAAGGAGAAAAAGTTATGACCGAACGGAAAAAATCAGAAAAACACGCCGCACCTGAATCAAAAAAACTCACCGACAAGCAAAAGGCCCTTGAACTCACGCTCCAGCAGATCGAAAAACAGTTCGGCAAAGGCTCCATCATGAAGCTCGGCGACCAGCATCACGAGAATATCGCCGCTCTTGCCACGGGAGCTCTGAGCCTTGATATCGCCACCGGCATCGGGGGCATTCCCCGCGGACGCATCGTCGAGATCTTCGGACCCGAATCGAGCGGCAAAACCACGCTCACGCTGAATATCATCGCCCGGATCCAATCCACCGGCGGCATTGCGGCCTTTATCGATGCGGAGCACGCCCTGGACCCCCAATATGCGCAGAAGATCGGCGTCAAGGTCGATGAACTGCTTATCTCGCAGCCCGATTCCGGTGAGCAGGCGCTCCAGATCGCTGAAATGCTTGTACGCTCGAACTCTGTCGATCTCATCGTCGTCGATTCCGTAGCGGCACTCGTCCCGCGCGCCGAGATCGAAGGAGAGATGGGACAAGCACAAATGGGCCTTCAAGCACGCCTCATGTCCCAAGCCATGCGAAAACTTACGGGCATTATCAGCAAATCCAAGACCTGCATCATTTTCATCAATCAGTTGCGCGAGAAGATCGGAGTCATGTTCGGCAACCCCGAGACCACCCCGGGCGGTAAGGCCCTCAAGTTCTATGCCTCCATGCGATTGGACATTCGCAGGATCGCGAGCCTCAAAAAGGGCGATGTCGTCATCGGGAACCGGGTTCGCGTCAAAGTCGTCAAGAACAAGGTCGCGGCCCCGTTCCGTCAGGCGGAATTTGACATCCTTTTCGATGAAGGCATTTCACGTTCCTCGAACGTGGTGGAACTTGGTACTCAATACCAGGTGATTGATAAGTCGGGGACTTGGCTCGCTTACAACGATCAAAAACTCGGACAGGGCAAGGACGCGGCACGCATTTTTCTGAAAGAAAACACAAAACTCCTCGAGGAGATCGAAGAAAAGATCCTGGAAAAAGTCGCTGCCGGAGAAAGCGCGGTCGTCGGCGCGGCCGCCGAATAATCCTCGCCGGCACCGTTCTCCATTCGATTTTAAGGGTTAACGGTGCGGCACTACGAACCCTGGAAATCAACAGTAACGCAGTGCCGAAAAAGTTCTTCTAGAAAGGACGGTCCTCATTTCCGTCCAAGCCTTTATTTTCGTTTTGTAAAAAGCGACTTGGACGGCCCCAATTAAAACTCGTTTGAAATGGATAGGTAGGGGAACCGTCTTTTATGGACAAAACGCTCACGGAAGAACAGACTAAGCAAGCGATCATCACCTGCTTGAGACTCCTTGCCGCCAGTCCTAAAAGCGGCCAGGAACTGAGAAAGAAGCTCGAGAGCAAGGGCTACTCCGACGGGACCATTGATCAGGCGCTCAGTGATCTCCAGACCCAAGGCGTCCTGGATGATACGCGATACGCCAAGGATCTTGTGGCGCGCCTTACCCTCGGCAAATGTGCGGGCCGGCATAAGATCGCGTTTGAATTGAAGCGGCACGGAGTTTCGAAAAAGATATCGGACGAGATGCTAGGCGCTCTGTCAAACGAAGAGGAGACCGAACGCGCGCTTGAACAGGCACGTTTGAAATGGACCGGGTGGTCCCGGCTCGACCCTCAGAAACGCAAAAAGCGCCTTTATGATTTTTTAATACGGAAGGGGTACGATTTTCAGATCGCGCAGGACATCCTTCAGAAGCTTTCGAAGGGACCCGCGGACGATGAGAATTGACGCTTTATGAAAACAGCCACGAACGACCTGCGCAAAGCTTTCCTGGAATTTTTCAAATCCAAGCACCACACCATAGTCGCCAGCGACTCTCTGGTGCCCCAAAACGACCCCTCCTTGCTCTTCACCGGGGCAGGGATGAACCAGTTCAAGGAATACTTCCTAGGGGTCAAAAAGGACCTGAAACGGGCCGCCACAAGCCAAAAATGCCTCAGGACGGGCGATCTTGACGAGGTAGGGCGGACCCCCTTTCATCACTCGTTTTTCGAAATGCTGGGCAATTTCTCGTTCGGCGATTATTTCAAGAAAGAGGCCATCGAATGGGCCTGGGAATTCCTGACTCAGACGCTTTCGATCCCCAAGGAACGGCTCCGCATCACGATCCACGAGCAGGACAAGGAGGCCTTCGAGATATGGCACAAAGGGATCGGCCTGCCCGAAGACTGGATCTTTCTCTGCGGTGACAAAACGAATTTCTGGCCCGCGAACGCGCCCCAAGAAGGCCCCAATGGCCCCTGCGGCCCGTGTTCCGAGATCTATTTCGACCAGAACCCCGAGATCCGCGGAACCCCGGTCGATGATTCCGGAAAATTCGCTGAGATCTGGAACCTCGTCTTCACGCAATATGACCGCCGGGACGGCGGCAAACTCGTTCCGCTTGCCAACAAGAATATTGACACCGGAATGGGTCTTGAACGTCTCGCGTGCGTCCTTCAAGGCAAGGCGTCCAATTTTGAGATCGATATCTTTCTTCCCATTCACGAGGCGATTTTGGAAGCGCTTTCGGATTCATTCCGCGCAAAGATTCTCGAACCGAATCTGGCCGATTCCCAAAAAAAACAACTTCATTGCATTTCGGATCATTTGCGCGCCGCCGTTTTTTCCATTGCTGACGGTGTCGTTCCTTCTAACGAAGGCCGCGGTTATGTGGTCCGGAAATTGATCCGTCGTGCGATCTGGCAGGCGCACCAATTGATGCCGCAGAAAAAACTGTCCAAGCCATTTCTTTTCAAGGCTATTCCATCGGTCATCAAGGTCATGGGAGGGGCCTATCCCGAGCTCCGGGAGGCAGAAGAGAATATTCGCATGGTCCTTTCCCAGGAAGAAGAGCGTTTTCTCCGGACATTGGAGGACGGGCTCCGCATTCTCAAAACACAACTTATAAATTATAAAGGCGCGGGACTGAAAACCGTCCCGCCAGAAACTATTTTTGAACTCTATGATACTTTCGGATTCCCGGAAGAATTGACACGCAGCATCGCGGAGGCCGAAGGGTTTACCATCGATCACAGGGGGTTTGAGAAACTTATGGAAGACCAACGCGCACGCTCTAAGGAAGGCAGTAAGATCTCCGGTGACATTTTCGCTTCATCGGGCCTGGACAAGATCCCGGCCCACATTCCGGCCACGACGTTTCTCGGCTATGACGCACTGGAAACCAAGGCCAAGATCCTCTGGCATCAAACCGAAGGAAAGCAGGCGACCGTCGTTCTCGACCAGACCCCTTTCTATGCGGAAAGCGGCGGGCAGGTCGGCGATCAAGGCGCGATCGAGTGCCAGGGACTGAAACTTAAAGTCGTCGATACGAAAAAACTCGACAAGTATTTTTTGCATCACGCGGAGATCCTTCAAGGCACGATCAAAGACGGGATGGCCGTGACGGCCGCGGTCGACAGCGCCATCCGCGAGGACATTATGCGGAACCACACCGCCACGCATCTTTTGCATGCCGCGCTCCGGACCACGCTTGGAAACTCCGTACGCCAACTCGGTTCGCTTGTGGCGGCCGATCGTCTGCGCTTTGATTTTTCGTTCGGCCGGGCCGTAACACCTGAAGAACTTCGCACGATCGAGAAAGCGGCCAATGATCAGGTCCTGGCCGACCGTCCGGTCCAAAAGGAATCCAAAAGTCTGGAAGACGCCAAAAAGGAAGGCGCGCTGGCTTTCTTTGGAGAAAAATATGGGAACAAGGTACGAGTCATCGGCATTCCGGAATTCAGCAAAGAACTCTGCGGTGGCACTCATTGCGACCGCACGGGACAGATCGGTCTTTTGATCATCACCGGGGAATCTTCCGTGGCCAGCGGCGTTCGCCGTATCGAGGCCGTGACCGGCACGCACGCCCTGGACTATGTGCGCGGATTACAGGATCAGATCTCCGGCATCTCCAAAACACTGAAAGTCGGTGCAGCGGATATCCCGGCCCGGATCGCGAAGCTTATGGAAACTCTGAAAACTCAAAAAAAGAAAGACGCCCAGGCTTTCACAAACCTCGCGGACATCAAAACGCTTCTTGGGAACGCCTCAAAAACAGGTTCTTGCAGGACCCTGGTCGCGATGATCGAAGGCGCCGGGATCCCCGCGCTTCGGGACCTTTCCAACCGGCTCCGGGAAGAGGAACAAAAACTTGTTTTTGTGGTGGCCGCCTCCCAGGAGGGGAAACTCCATGTGATCGTCGGCCTCAGTGCCGACCTTCAGAAAACTCGCTTGGACATGAAGACCCTTTTTGGTAGGCTATCCCCGCTGCTTGGCGTCAGCGGTGGCGGACGGACGGATCTTGTGCAGGCAGGCGGACCCGATCAAGGACAGTTCGCAGCCGCCAAACCCGCGGTCGAAGAGGCCGTTGCCGCTTATCTTACGGAAAAAGGAATGTAATTCATGCAGGTACTGAACTGGGACAAACAAACGCAGAAAAAGATCCGGCGTGACTATGCCACGCTCTTCAATACGGACATCTTTAAAAAGGTGAGCCGCATTCTCTCGGAGGTGCGTCAGTCCGGGGACACGGCGCTTCGCCGCTACACCCGTGAATTCGACGGGATCGACCTTCCGCTCAAACGGCTCGCCGTCACCCAGGGCGACATCAACCGCGCGTTCGAGAAGATCCAGGTCCCGTTCGTCCCGCTCCTCAAACAGATCACGGAGAATGTCCGCGAATATTACGAAAAAGAACTGAAGAAGTCGTTTGAGATTACGGGGCCCAACGGCGTGCACCTTGGCAAGCGGTACGAACCGCTGGACCGGGTGGGGATTTATATCCCGGCGGGGACGGCGCCGCTTGTTTCGACCGTCTACATGACCGTCATTCCCGCGAAGGTCGCGGGCGTAAAACAGATCGCGATCGCCACACCGCCCCGTCGCGACACCGGCGATATTGATCCTCATATCCTGGCGGTCGCAAATCTTTTGGGCGTGAATGAAATTTACCGCGTCGGCGGCGTCCAGGCCATCGGAGGGCTCGCGTTCGGCACCAAGACCATTCCCAAGGTCGATAAGATCGTCGGCCCGGGGAACGCTTACGTCACGGAAGCCAAACGCCAGGTTTACGGTTTTGTGGATATCGATATGGTCGCCGGCCCGAGCGAAGTGGCCATCATCGCGGACGCGGACGCGAATCCGGATTTTGTCACCTGCGATCTCCTCGCCCAGACCGAACATCATGGCGGCATGGGGTACCTCATCACGAATTCCAAGAAACTGGTCGAGGTCATGCGTAAGCGCGTAGACTCCGGCATCATCATCCAGGTCAAATCCATCGCGGAAGCCTGCGAAGTCGCCAACGAGATCGCGGCCGAGCACCTCGAGATCATGACCGAAGAGCCCGAAAAGGTGGCTCAATCGATCCGTCATGCGGGTGCGATCTTCCTCGGCCCCTATTCTCCGACCGTGATCGGGGATTATATCGCGGGACCCAGCCATGTGCTCCCGACGGGCGGCACCGCGCGTTATTTCTCGCCGCTCAGCGCATCGACTTTCATCAAGAGCTCCCAGATCATCCGTTATACTCCCGAGGCGCTGGAGGCCGCCAAGACACATGTCCAGAAACTGACGGACATGGAAGGTCTTTTCCTGCACCGCATCTCCCTGGAAGCGCGTCTTATCAAGAAGAATACCGAACCGGAAAAGGAATCCTGATCATGAAAACTAGAAAGGCCGCGATCAAGCGCAAAACTTCCGAAACCGACATTCAGATCGAATTCACGGTGGACGGAAGAGGATCCTCCAAGATCGATACACGGATCCCGTTCCTCGACCACATGCTGACGCTTCTCGCCAAACACGGGCTTTTTGATCTCAAGCTCAAGGCGCGGGGGGACCTTGAGGTCGATATCCATCACACCAATGAAGACATCGGGATCGTTCTCGGCCAGGCCTTGATGAAGGCTCTCGGGGATAAAAAAGGCATCTACCGCTACGGCTCCTTTGCCGTTCCGATGGACGAAGCGCTCGTTCGCGTCACCCTGGACATTTCCGGAAGACCGTCGCTGTTCGTGACCAAAGCCAAGGGTGTGCGTCTCTCCCGCCAGCCCAAGTACTCGTTCGATGACGCGGTCGATTTCCTGCGGTCCTTCTGCCAGCACGCGGGCATTAACATGCACATCGGCGTCCTCGCCGGGGAAGATACGCATCACATCATCGAAGGTATGTTCAAAGGGATCGCCAAGACCCTGGACATGGCGACCCGACTCGATCCTCGCGTGCTTGGCGTCCCCTCGACCAAAGGAAAGTTGTAATGCGGGGGAACGGGGAACGGTCATCGGGAAACGAACGCCCCAACCCTATTTTCTTTTTCCCGTTCGACGTTTCCCGTTCGCCGGGATTTTTATCATGATCGCTATTATTGACTACGGCATGGGCAATCTCCGCAGCGTATCCAAGGCTCTGGAGTATCTCGGCGCCTCCTGCAAACTTTGCTCCAAGGGAAAAGATCTTGCCCGCGCCACCAAGGTGATCCTTCCCGGGGTCGGCGCTTTCGGGGACGCGATGAAAGAACTTCGTTCCCGCGGTTTCATCGAGCCGATCCATGAACTGGTCGCCCGTAAAACAAAACTCATGGGCGTTTGTCTCGGCTTGCAGCTTTTTTTTGAAAAAAGCGAGGAGAACCCCGGCGTCAAAGGCCTCGGGGTATTCCAAGGTGCGGTCCGGAAATTCCGTTCCACGGGGGTCAAGGTCCCGCATATGGGCTGGAATGATCTCAAGGTCCTTAAAAAACATCCGCTGCTCGAAGGGATCCCGAACGGGGAGTATTTCTATTTTGTGCACTCGTTCTGCGGCAAGCCCGCGGCCCGAAGCCTGACACTCGCTTCCTGCCGATACGGCCGGGAGGATTTCTCCGCCGTGATCGGGAACGACCACGTTTTCGCGACCCAATTCCACCCCGAGAAAAGCCAGGAAGCGGGTCTGCGCATTCTCAAAAATTTTATCCGGTGGTGATGCCATGAACCTTTATCCCGCGATCGACATTTTCCAGGGCAAGGTCGTCCGCCTCACGCGAGGCGATTACAATGCCTGCACCGTTTATTCCACGGACCCCGTAGAGACAGCGCAAACCTGGGAACAGGAGGGCGCCCGGTGGCTCCATGTCGTGGACCTTGAAGGTGCCAAAACCGGCGTGCTCACGAACGACGCCTCGCTGGCTGCCATTTGCCGGAGCGTCAAGGCCAAGGTCCAGTTCGGCGGCGGGCTGCGTAATCTTCAGGACATCGAGAAGGTCCTCGCGTTGGGCGTCTCACGCGTCGTACTCGGCACCAAGGCATTGGACAAGATCTTTCTTCAGGAGATGATCGTAAAATTCAAAGAAAAGATCGCCGTCGGACTGGATGTTCTCCAAGACCGGGTCAAGACGGCCGGGTGGCTGCGCGACGGGGACATCACGCTTCCGGAAGCCTTGAAGCTTTTCGATCAACTCGGGGTCACGACCCTGATCTACACCGACATCGAAAAAGACGGCGTCCTGCAGGGCCCGAGCTGGGAAAGACTTCGCATCGTGCTGGCCCACACGAAAGCACGGGTCATTTTGTCAGGCGGAATCAGTCAGATCTCCGATATTGAAAAATGCTGCGCGATCAAAGGACAGAACTTTGAAGGCGTGATCATCGGCAAGGCGCTTTACGACAAACGATTCAAACTGTCCGAGGCCGTGCGGCTCGCGGCATAAAGGAGAACAGGACTCATGGGAAACCTTACGAACCTTTGGAACACCATTCTCACCCAGCGGACCTGGTCCTGGGCCCTGATCGGCATCGGGTATCTCCTTGTTTTCCTCTTGGTGCGAAGTTTTTTTCTCCATTCGCTTGTCCGGCGAGCCCGGGCCCTCAACTCCAAGTGGTATCACGAGATCAAGAAAGTCTACATGCAGAAGTGCATTGCCGGCTGGGTCCTCTTCCTCGTCTCATTCCTGATCCTGATCTTGTTCTGGCAGACTGCGAACCTCAAACAGGCCTCGCTCTACGAAGTGGGCATGATTTTCCTGATCATTCTGAGCGTTCTTTTTGCCATCATGTCCCATCTGATCGCGTTCGGCACTTCCGTGATCCATGTCCTGAAGCAGATCGAAAACAACCAAATGACCCTCTGATCTATGTTCGCCCGGCGTATTATTCCATGTCTTGATATTGACCGCGGCAGGGTCGTCAAAGGCGTCAAGTTCGTGTCCCTCAAAGACGCCGGCGATCCCGTGTCCTGCGCCCGGGCCTATGACCGGCAAAAAGCCGATGAGCTGGTTTTCCTCGATATCACGGCCTCGCACGAAAAGCGGCGTACCATGATCGACGTGGCCGAGAAAGTGGCCGCTTCGATCTTTATCCCGTTCACGGTCGGCGGAGGCATCCACTCGATCGGGGATATCCGCGAACTCCTCGCAACGGGATGCGACAAGGTCTCCATCAACACAAGCGCGATCAAGGATCCCAAGTTCATCCTGGAAGCCAGCAGGCGGTTCGGCCGTCAGTGCATCGTGGTCGCGATCGACGCAAAACGCGAGACGAAGGACCGTTGGGGCGTCTACACGCACGGGGGGCGAAATCCTGCCGGCCTTGACGCCGTCCAATGGGCGAAAAAAGCCGCGAAACTCGGGGCGGGGGAGATCCTCCTCACCAGCATGGACTGTGACGGCACCAAGGACGGCTACGATCTTGAGCTCACGCGCCGCGTCTCCGAATCGGTTTCGATCCCGGTCATCGCGTCGGGCGGAGCCGGAAATTTGAACCATCTCTACGAAGCCTTCAGCACCGGCAAAGCCGATGCCTGCCTCGCGGCCTCCATTTTTCATTTCGGCGAATTCACGATCCCCGAAACCAAAGCGTTTCTCCGGGCCAAAGGCATTCCCGTCCGGCTGTGATCCCGACCGCGCTTAAAAGAACATCCTGGGCCCTCACCGTTTTTTTTCTCGCCGGCTGCGCCTCTTGGACCCAAGCGCCCGAAGAACAACTGAACGCCCAGAAATTGTCCCCGGAACACATCGTGAAGGTCCAAACCCTTGTCGCAAAGCTCGAACCTTTCATCGCGGAAAAGGACCGGAAAGGGGAACTCCCGTCGCTTACTTTCAAAAAACTGGAATCGCCGTTGAACTCCAAGGAAAAACGGTTTCTGCATTTATTCCGGGACCTCAAGCCCGAGGAATCCGGTGTCACGATTCCGTTTCGCGGATTTTCTCAGGGAGAAGAAGATCTGGTGCGGGTGAACGGACAAAAGATCCGGGTCCAAGGAAAAGAGAAGGAGATCCCTCCGCAATTCCTGACCCGGCCGGCCTGCACAGCTTTTCGGTTCATGATGAGCGCCATGGAAAGCGATACCGGAAAGCGGCTTTTCGTCGAATCGGGGTATCGCTCAAGCGCGCACCAGCTTTATCTTTTTGTCTATTATCTCAGCAACCATGATTATTCCATCCGCGAGACGGCGAAATGGGTCGCGCTGCCCGGCTACAGCGAACACGGGGACCCCCAACATTTGGCGATCGATTTCATTAACGCGGAGGGTATCAACGGCGAGAAAAATACCGCCGAATTTGAGGCCCTGCCGGAATATCAATGGCTTCTCAAAAACGCCGCGAAATTCGGATTCGTCCTGTCCTACCCCAAGAATGCCGGACCCGGGATCACCTTCGAGCCCTGGCACTGGCGTTACGACGGCGCCCCCCAACCCCCGCAATCCTGATTTTTTCATTCAAGCGCTAAGACGGGAAGTGTGTTTCGCCAACGTTTGTCATGCCCCGCCGAGGCATAACTTCACTCGCGAGCGTCGGCCTGCTGGAAAACCGTGGCACTCGGCCTCCTTAGCGTAGCTCAACACACTTCCCGCACTACGCGCATGAGAAGGCGAAGGGTTGAGACGAGGCCCGAGCCCGCAGCCTTTTCTCGAACAATCATCGAAAGCGGAAGCGCCCGCAAAGTGTATCCCCTTGACACATAATTCATTTGTGGCATACTCGACGGCGTTTCAGTAAAGTTGCCTGTTTTTTTGCCGTAACTCTATTGCCTAAAGGAGAATACGTCTACTACCGCATGACATTTTAAATTTAGGGGTATGCGGTATGGTACTGTTAACCCCTAAAATCAATGGAGAACAGTATTAAATGGAAAATCTTAAGTATAACGGTCAGGGACTTTTGCCGGTCATTATTCAGGACGCCAAGTCCGGCGAAGTGCTTATGCTGGCTTACATGGATAAGGTCGCCGTGGAGCGCACCCTCAAGGAGAAACACACGGTTTTTTATTCCCGGTCCCGCAATAAATACTGGGTGAAAGGCGAGGAGTCCGGCCACACTCAGAGCGTCGTACAGGTGCTCACGGACTGCGACCAGGACACGCTCCTGGTCCGGGTGACACAGAATAAGGGCGGGGCGTGCCACCTCGGTTACCGGACCTGTTTTGTCCACGAGATGAACGAACAGGGTGACGTTGTGAGGATCACGCAAGAGAAGGTCTTTGACCCGGAAAAAATTTACAAAAAATGATCGCTCCCGATATTATCACCTTCAAAAGATTGTCGCGAAAGGGAAACGTGGTCGCTCTGTCCGAGACGTTTCCCGCGGACCTGGAAACCCCGGTCTCCAGTTTCCTGAAGATCAGCCAAAAAGCGCGCCACGCATTTCTCCTGGAGTCCGCGGAGCAGGAAGAAAAGATCGGCCGTTTTTCTTTTCTGGGGATCGAACCGGCCGCCGTTTATGAATCCTCCGGGAAAAATGTCGCGGTCACGACGAAAGGGACAAAGCGGGTCCTGGAAGGCTCCCGGCTTTTGGATGTGATCGAGGCGGAACTTGCGACGCTCAAATTGGCCAACCCGGAGGCCTTTCCGGGGTTCCGGGGCGGGTTCGTGGGTTATCTTTCCTATGAAAACGTCCGCGATTTTGAGACCATCCGGCTCTCCAAGAAGAAAGGGCCGGGGTTCCCGCTCGGCATCTTTTTCCGCGTCGAGGATTTTCTTGTGTTCGACCATTTCCGGAAAACGCTTTCGATCGTCATTCTCGTGGACCTGAAGAAATTCAAAACGCCTGAATCCGCTTACATGAACGCCCTCCGGCAGATGGCGAAATACAAAAGCCTTCTTCAAAAACCGCTGCGGGTGCCCGCGATGACGAAGGTGGCGTCCCTGCCCGAGGTCCGGCCGAACATGTCGCGCAAGGATTACGAATCCAAAGTCAAGCGGATCAGGGAATACATCCGCGCCGGGGATTGCATCCAGGTCGTCTTGTCGCAGCGTTTTGAGCTCGCGCACCACGGCCACGATTTTCAGATCTACCGCTCGCTCCGGTCGATCAATCCGTCGCCTTACATGTTCTATTTCCGGAGCGGTCCGTTCCGCTTGATCGGATCCTCGCCCGAGATGCTTGTCAAAAAAACAAGACACATGGCGGAGGTGCGTCCTATTGCCGGTACGCGGCCGCGCGGGCTCACGGAACAGCAGGACCTGCGGTATGAAAAACAGCTCCGGTCTTCGGTGAAGGAAATGGCGGAGCACCTGATGCTCGTCGATCTCGGCCGCAATGACCTTGGCCGCGTCTCGGATTTCAGATCGGTCAAAGTCGAGCGTTTTGCTTTCGTCGAACGCTATTCCCACGTCATGCATCTGGTCAGCCGGGTCCACAGCAGGCTTAAGGCGGGGAAGTCGGCCATGGACCTTTTACGCGCGACCTTTCCGGCCGGCACCCTTTCCGGAGCGCCCAAGGTGCGGGCCATGCAGATCATCGACGAGCTCGAGCCCGAGGCGCGCGGACCTTACGGCGGTTGCCTCGGCTATTTCGGTTTTGACGGAGACATGGACATGTGCATCACGATCCGGACGCTCATGCTCCACAGGAACAAGATCTTCCTCCAGGCCGGTGCCGGGATCGTCAAAGACTCGGACCCGGGCCGCGAATACGAGGAAACGGTCAATAAATCCAAAGCGTTGCTCAAAGCCATCGAAGAAAGGTTTCTTTTCTAATGCTCCTGGTCATCGATAACTACGATTCCTTCACCTACAATCTGGTGCAATACCTCGGGGAACTCGGCGCGGACCCGCGCGTCTGGCGCAACGACGAGATCACGATCGCGAAGATCAAGCGCCTGCATCCCAAACGCATTGTCATCTCTCCCGGACCCAAGACTCCCAAAGAGGCGGGGATCTCCTGCGAAGTGATCCAAACCTTCAGCGGAAAGATCCCGATCCTCGGCGTCTGCCTGGGCCATCAGGCGATCGGCCACGTGTTCGGCGGCAAGGTCGTCCGGGCGGCCAACATCATGCACGGCAAGACCTCCAAGGTCTATCACGACCGGAACCCTCTGTTCAAAAGCGTCCCGAACCCGTTCGTCGCGACCCGTTATCATTCGCTTCTCGTCGAAAAAAAGTCCCTCCCCGATACGCTCAAGATCACGGCCTGGACCCGGGACCAGGAGATCATGGGACTCAAACATAAGTCCCACCCGACATGGGGCGTTCAATTCCACCCGGAATCCATCATGACCGCTTCCGGCATGCAGATCTTGAAGAACTTTTTGGGACTTTCCAAGTGAGGGAAAGATCCTTGGACCCACTTTTAACGAAGCTCCTTCGCGGAACGGACCTGACCTTGTCCGAATCCCGTACATTCTTCCGCCAGCTTTTTGCGGGCGCCCTTCCCTTGACGAAAGCCAAAAGCTTTTTGCTCCTGCTCGCTAAAAAAGGGGAAACGGCCGACGAGCTCCTGGGTTGTCTCCGGGCGCTCCAGGCCCTTGAAAAACCGATCGGACCCAGGATCCCGGGACTCATGGATACCTGCGGCACCGGAGGCGACGGCCGTCAAACGATCAATATTTCCACTTTAGTGGCCCTGGTCATCGCGGGCGCGGGCGGAAAGATCGCCAAACACGGCAATCGCGCCATTTCCTCAAGGTCCGGAAGCTCGGACCTCATGGAAGCCTTCGGCGTCAAACTTGACGCGGCCCCCCGGAAAATGATCGCCGCGATCCAACGTTCCGGCCTCGGCTATTTCCACGCGCCTTTTTTTCACCCTGTCTTCGCCCAAATACAGCCTTTGCGCAAATTACTGAAACGGCCGACGATCCTGAACCTGCTCGGGCCTTTGGTGAATCCGATGCGTCTGGACCACCAACTCGTGGGCGTTTCCGAAAAACACCGGGTCCCGCTTTACGCCAAAGTTCTTTCAAAATTAGGCCGGAAAACCGCCCTCGTTTGCCACAGCCATGACGGGATGGATGAGATCTCGACTTCGGGCCCGACCACGGTCGCCTGGGTGACGCCGGGTGAAATACGGATGGCGGTGATCCGTCCCGGAATTTACGGCCTCAGGAAAGCGTCCCTGAAACATCTTTCGGTCGATTCGGTCGCAAAAAGCAAGCTCCGGGCCCAAAAGATCCTGACCGGGAAGGAAAAAGGACCCGCGCGCGACGTTGTCGTCCTGAACGCCGCCTTCGGGCTTTTACTTTGCGGCAAAGCGGCGTCCGTCGAAGAGGGCATCACACTCGCCCAAAAGTCCCTCGATTCCGGCAAGGCCCTGAAGGTCCTGAAGCAGCTGAAAGCCATGGCGCACTGATATGATCCTGAACGAAATCCTGCTCCAGAAACGTAAAGACCTCGATGAACTGAAGCAGCGCATGCCGCTCGCGCGTCTCCGGCGCATCATTGAAAAGTCCGACCGGCCCCAACCCCGGTCGTTCCATAACGCGCTCCTGGCCACCCAGCACCTCAACATTATCGCCGAACTCAAAAAGGCATCGCCTTCGGAAGGCGTGCTGCGCGAGAATTTTCAGCCGCTCCGTATCGCGAGCCTGTTCGAATACGCCGGCGCTTGCGCGATCTCGATCCTGACAGAACCGCATTTTTTCAAAGGCCGTCCCAGTTATCTGAAGACCGTGCGCCAGGTCACCAAACTCCCGATCCTGCGCAAAGATTTTATTTTTGACCGGTTCCAGCTTTATGAGACCGCACTTCTCGAGGCCGACGCGTTCCTCCTCATCGCTTCGATCCTGAGCGAAGAGGAACTCAAGGAACTGATCGACCTGGGAAAAGAACTCCAAATGGATGCCCTGGTGGAGGTCCATTCGGATGCGGAACTCAAGAAGGCCGTCGAGGCCGGGGCCGCGATCATCGGGATCAACAACCGGGACCTCAAGACGCTCAAGGTCGACCCCGGACGCGCCCAGCAGCTGATCCCGCATATCCCGAAGGGGACCGCCATCGTGGTGGAAAGCGGCCTGACGACGCACGATGAACTGATGATGTACAAAAGCCTCGGTGCCAACGCCTTCCTCATCGGCTCCGTCTTGATGAAGTCCAAGGATATCGCCGCGACCCTCCAGAAACTTCTCGGGAAAAACGGCGTTTCCATCGCGCAGGGGGCCCTATGACGCGCGTCAAGATCTGCGGCAACACGAATTACGAGAACGCGCGCCTCGCCGTGGACCTCGGGGCGGACTACCTCGGTTTTATTTTTACACCCACGAGCAAACGCATGATCACGGTCGGAAAAGCGACGGAGATCCTCACGAAACTCCCGGACTTCAAGAACACGGTGGGCGTCTTCTGCAACCAGCCTAAAAAAGAGATCGCGGCCATCGCCGAAGAACTCCACCTCAAGATCCTTCAGTTCCACGGGGAAGAGACCGCGCTTTACTGCGATTCGTTCATGCAGAAGGGCTACGAGGTCATCAAGACCTTTCACGTGAAGGACGCCATGAGCCTGAAGCGGATCGCGGAGTACAACGTCAGCGCGTTCCTCTTCGACACCTTTTCTTCTTCGCATTCCGAGAAAGGCGGCACCGGCGTCCCGTTCGACTGGACGGTCATCGAAGACAAACCCTATGTGCACGACAAACTTTTCCTGGCGGGAGGGCTCAATGCGCTGAACGTCGCGCAGGCGATCGAGAAGGTCCGTCCTTTCGCCGTGGACGTCGCCAGCGGCGTCGAGTCCAGTCCCGGCATCAAAGACCCTCAACTCCTCCAAGCCTTCATTGAGAACGTCAAGGGAGTGAAGAAAGCCCATGAGCGAAAAGCTTGATTTTGTACAACGCTTAAAATCGCGTCTCCCGCAGATCGAAAAAGATTCCCTTTATCTTAAGCTCCTGGAAGCGACCCAGGAAAACCTCCAGCTCGCGGAGGCCTGCAGGAACCTGGAAGAGGGGATCGTCATCACGGACGCGAAAGGATATCCGCTCTTCGTCAACCGGAAGGCCGATGACTGGCTCGGGGGCGTCCGCACCACGGCCAAACAGCCCGTCTGGAACCAGACCCAAGACCCTACCTTTGCGGCTTTCCTGAAAGAAACGATCGCGACCGCCGGGACCCGCACCGTCCATGACCTCAGGGTCCTTTCCCCGAAGGAAATCCAGCTTCGTGTCACGATTCTCCCGAGAGAAGAGGACGGGAAAACGAATTTTCTCATCCTCCTTTTGGATATCACCTCGCGGACGGAACAGGAATTCGAGTCCGCCATGCTCTCGCGCATGGAAAGCCTGGTGCGGCTCGCGGGCGGCATTGCCCACGAGATCGGCAATCCCCTGAACGCCATCACGATCCATCTGGAACTCCTGAAAAAACGCCTGGCCGGGCTTCCCGCCGACCAGCGCAGGGAGATCGCGGCCACCTTGAGCGACATTCAGGACGAGACCCGCCGGCTCGACCGCATCATCCGTAATTTTCTCAAAGCGACCCGCAAACCGCCGCTCCGGTTCCGTTTGGACGATCTGAACGAAGTGATCGACGACGCACTTTCGTTTATGAAACCCGAGTTGAACGCCGCGAAGGTCCTCGTGAAATTCGCCAAAGACAAGGCCCTGCCCGGTTTTCTGATGGACCGGGAGCGCCTCTATTACGCCTTTATGAACCTCTTCAAGAACGCCCTGGAGGCCATGCCGGAGGGGGGATCGCTCAAGATCGCGGTGACGCACAAGCAGCATTGCGCCATCCTCACCGTCGCGGACACGGGCTACGGCATTCCCGAGAAGGACCTGGCCAGGATCTTTGACGTTTATTACACCACGAAACCCGAGGGCGCGGGATTGGGCCTCATGATGGTCTATGACGCCGTCACCGAGCACGGCGGGAAGATCGAGGTCGCGAGCAAACCGGACAAGGGGACCACATTCAAGATCCTCCTGCCCGTCCGCGAACCCCAGTTGCAGTTACCTGATTACCAGTCCAAAGTCGTGGAAAGTTAATAGGGAGGAAGCCGAAAGTCTAGCGGGCACGGTGACGAGAGCAGTACTGGGCATCGTCACCAGCGGTTCGTTTCTTCCAGCGAGAAACGACCGCTTGCGATTCTCGCCCTTTGATCCGCCCTTGATTATGAGGGCGGCACCAAGCTGCAAAGGGCTCCGAACGCTGCCTCACGCCCAGTCCTGCTCTCGCCCCGAGCGAGATCGGAATAGTTAGACGGCAGGGAAACTCCTCCAGAGTCAGCTCTCGGAGCGCTTCGAGCTGGGTCCCGCCGGGACGGGTCGAAGCGCGAGAGCGCAGGCGGGCATCGGCCGCAGGAGGCGATGAACCGCCGGTGACGGCGGAGAAGTTTCCCGGCCGTTTGAATATCGTTTGCATGTGAAATGAACAGTCCTACAGTTCAAGGAGATCGATCGTTATGTTTGAAAGCATCCTGCTGGTCGAAGACGAGGCGAATTCGCGGAAGGGCCTGACCCAGTTCCTCCAGGGTCTGGACTACGACGTCATGACCGCCCAGAACGGCAAGGAGGCCCTCGAGGTTTTCAAAAAGGAGAGCCCCGAGCTCGTGATCTCGGATATCCGGATGCCCGAAATGGACGGCATTGCGCTCCTGGAAGCGATCAGGGCCGCGGCCCCTGCCGCGAAGGTCATCCTCCTCACCGCCTACGGCTCCGTGGAAGACGCGGTCAAGGCCATGAAAAAAGGGGCTTTCTATTACCTGACCAAGCCCGTCAATCTCGAAGAGCTCGAATTCCTCGTCAAAAAGGCGTTCAGCAGCCATCAGCTCGAAGAAGAGAACCGGGAACTCAAGCAGGAACTTTTCAGGGAACGCTACGACCTGGGCCAGCTGATCGCGCAATCCCAGAAGATGAAAGAACTCCTGAAGACCGTGGACAAGATCGCGGCCTCCAACGCCTCCGTTCTGATCGAAGGGGAAAGCGGCACCGGCAAGGAACTCATCGCGAGACGCATCCATGAACTGAGCCCCCGCAAACAATATCCTTTTATCGCGGTCCACTGCGCCGCTCTGACCGACACGCTCCTCGCGAGCGAACTTTTCGGCCATGAAAAAGGCTCCTTCACCGGCGCCACCGAACGGAAAAAAGGACGGTTCGAACGCGCGCATCAGGGAAGTCTCTTCCTGGACGAGATCGGCGAGATCACCAAGGACACGCAGGTGAAGCTCCTGCGCGTGCTCCAGGAAGGCGAGTTCGAGCGCGTGGGCGGGACCAAGTCGATCAAAGTCGACGTGCGTCTCATTGCCGCGACCAACAAAACGCTCCTGGACGAAGTCCAGCAGCAAAGGTTCCGCGAAGACCTCTATTACAGGATCAATGTTATTTACCTGAAGGTCCCGCCGCTACGGGAACGCAAGGAAGACATCCCTCCGCTCGTGAACGCCTTTATCCGGCAATACGCGGAGCTGAACGCCAAAAAAATTCGCGGGATCGAAAAAGACGCGCTCGAAGCTCTTGTAGATTACAATTGGCCCGGGAATATCCGTGAGCTCAAGAATATCGTGGAGCGGATGATCGTCCTCAGTTCCGCCGACATGCTGACGCTCGACCAGGTCCCCGAAGATATCCGGCAGGGAAGGCCTCTCGCCGCCGCGACGAACGGGAACGCCTCGCTCCAGGGCATCTCGAAGATCACCGACGCCGAGAAGGAACTCATCCAGAAAGCCCTTCAGGAGACCCGCGGCAACAAATCCACCGCCGCCGAAAAACTCGGCATCTCGAGACGGACTTTGTATAGGAAACTAGAGGAATACAAGTTAGTTTAGTTGGAATAGCCAGGAGCGAAGAAACCGCTTGAAAGTGCCTTCGAAGGGGTTAGAGTACACACAGACTGAAAACCGCTGTCGACAGTCAAAGCTTTTAAAATTCAGCGATGTTTTTTCGGAATTACGGAGGAAAGTTACCCCCGAAGCGAGCATTCGCATGAAGAGACCGTGTTAATAAAAAAGAAACACTGAAGAGCATCTAAAAATATTATGACTAAAAATAAACTCGCAGGTCTCACATACGACGAATGGCTGGGAAAGCCTAAAAGGGAACCTGCCCAAATAAAAGATCTTAAAAGGTATTCGAATAAATTAATTGCATTTTTGGATGTTCTCGGAATTAAAAGTCTAATAGATCAACATAGAGATGGTAATGAATATAAAGCAATTGATAAGATCGAAAAAATAAGAAAAATCGTTGAAACTTCCGCTGGCATAGTAAAAAGATCCGAAGATATTGATTATCTGCAATTATCCGATTCGTTTGTTTTTGTCTGTGATCCCAAAACCATCATTCTATTAATAGAATTATTGTCCACTATTCAGATGAGAATAATTACTGAATGTCAGCTACTCTTACGCGGAGCAATTACGGTTGGTGATGCGCTAATTGAAGATGAAGGTAAATTTATCGTAGGTCCAGCTTATATAAAAGCATATCAGCTACAAGAAAACGATGCGATTTATCCCAGAATCATTGTTGATAAAAGTGTTATCAAACAAATAAAAAAAAGCAATAGCGCAACTGTTCGATATCTACAGCAAGATTCGGATAAAGAATTTTTTGTCGACTACATCAACGTGAATATGCAAAAAGAATCATTGAATAGGCAGAAAATAAAATCCAGATTAAGAAGAGAGGATATCTTCAATTTTTTACGGAACTCTTTTAACGACAATTATCAAAAAGAAAACCACAATATTTGTCAAAAATTTGGATGGACAATACAGTACTATAAAAAATCAGAGGTGTGGGAAAATGGATAATAAAATAAAAGTAAAAAGAAGTGTGCTGGAAACCATAACAGTTGCGCTTTATGAAAATCCGATAATCCTCTTTAGGGAGTATGTGCAAAATTCGCTCGATGCTTATAACAGGGCAAAACATGACGGTGAAAACCCAATAAAAGGTTTTCATGTCGCAATTAATATTGATAAGAAATGCAAAAAGATTGTTATCAAAGATAACGGGTACGGCATTAAAACATGCGGCATTAAAAAAGATGAATTGTTTCAAAATAAGATGCTGAGCCTCGGGGGTTCGGATAAGGCTCGAGATAGAGAGAAATATATTGGTTTTAGAGGAATAGGTCGAATTTCTGGTTTAGCTTTTTGCAAAAAATTAACGTTTAGAAATAAGGTGAAAAACTCAGATAAAATTCAGGAGTGTATATGGGAAGGGGAAAAATATCGTAATTTATTAAACGATGAAGATTCCAAGGATGATTTGCAAACAATTATAGATGAAATAGTCGATATTCATGAAGT
>PLLJ01000002.1 GCA_003140935.1 Candidatus Omnitrophota bacterium | reverse complement strand
CGCCAAAGCTCCTTAAATTCCGGCACGATCGCGTCCACGAACGCTTTCGGGTCCTTCCCTTGCTCCAACGCCGCTTTCTGGACTTTGATCCCGTGCTCGTCGGTCCCGGTGATATAAAAAACAGACGCCCCCAGCAATCGGTGGAAACGGGCGAACGTATCGCAGAGAATGCTAGTGTAGGCGTGACCGATATGCGGTTTCGCGTTCACATAATAGATCGGCGTCGTCAGATAGTAGGTTTTCGTCACAAAGTGACCACTTTCTGGGATGGAAAAAGATGCGCGAGTCTTATCGCAAGCCTCGNNTTCACCTCGGAAGGATCCTCATCGCCTTTTGAAACCAGCTGATAGATCCTCTCCCGTGAAGCGGCCATCAATCCGTCAAGTTTCCGCTTCACTTCGTCGCGCGGCAGCGTCGGAAAGATCTCGAAGACCTCGCGAACCGGTAGAGCCTCAAGCGATCCCGCCCCCATGGAAACAGGCGTGGATAACATCGGCATCAGACGGATTTCGAACGACCGCGACTGGATCGTCTCCAAAAGATTGTTCTTATTGTCTACCAGAAGGCAAAAAACCGTATTCTTGGGAGGTTCTTCAAGGGTCTTTAGAAAAGCGTTCGCCGCAACCTCGGGCAGCCGTTCCGCATTGGGCACAATGCAAACTTTCCATGTGCCTTCGAAGGGTTTCATGGACGCCCACTGGATCGTCTCACGGACCGTCTCGATCTTGATTGACCGCTCCGTAAGGTCTTCACCCACCCACCGAATATCCGGATATCCATGCTTCCATATTCGTTGCAGAAGCCCGGCATCCTTGAAGTGAAAAAGCTTGGGATCGCGGCTTTCAAGCGCGTAGGCAAACGCCACTGCAAATTCTTCCTTGATGTCTGGGCTGTGCCGTTCGCCATCCATCTCGGCCATTTCCCCTTCATTCCCGCATCCGCTGAAAATATAGGAGGAGGCAACACGACCTTCCCGGATGTGGGACTCAAGAATACGGACCGCCAGTTTCTGGGTGTTATTGGCCAAAAACACGTTCGAGCCTTTCCCGGACTATGCCGCTCACCCATGCCACGGGCTTGCTGGTATCGAGCACGACCATTCGCCGGGGTTCTTTTTTCGCGAGAGCAAGGAATCCTCGCCGTACCCGCCGGTGAAAACTCAAAGTCTCGCGTTCGATCCGGTCATGCCGGCCCCCGCGCGCGAGACCCTTCGCAATATCAATATCCAGCACGAAAGTGAGGTCCGGCTTGAGCGTCCCGCGGACCAAGCGGCTTGCTTCTTCGATGGCTGCCAAGGAAAGTCCACGACCAAACCCCTGGTAAGCGCGCGTCGAATCTTCGAAACGATCGCAGATCACGACCTTGCCTTTTCTAAGCGCCGGAATGATCTTTTCATGAACGATCTGCGCGCGTGCGGCAAGATAAAGGAGCAGTTCCGTAACAGGGTCCATTTCTTTTAGGTCTTTATTCAAAAGAATCGCACGAATGGCCTCGCTGATACGCGTACCGCCCGGCTCCCGGAGCATGACCACCGAACGGCCCTTCTTTTTCAGAAAAGCGACGGCCTTCCGGATCTGCGTGCTCTTCCCGCTCCCCTCCGCGCCTTCAAAAGTGATGAAATATCCTTTTTTCATTTCTTGATGTCCCAAGCTCTGCGGACTTTCTTTACGGTGGAGGGTTCTCCCGGCCGGCCGTCCTTGACGAGCCAGCCCTTATCACCAAGTTCTTTGCGAAGCTTATCGGATGTTTCAAAATCCTTACTTCTCCGAGCCTCTGAATATTTCCCTAAAGCAGAGATAATCTCGTTGGGCAATGCTTCTATGCAGGAAATATCAAAACCAAAAAGTTGGTCCATTTTTTCAAAAAAGGACTTAGCTGCCAACAAATTAGCATCAGCAATTTGAAACCCTGCCAACGCTCGATTAATTTCACTGACACCAGCTAACAACAAAGAGAGAGCTGCAGAAACATTGAGATCGTTCTCTAAAGCTGAAATTATTCCGTCATAAAAAGGCTTTAGTGTGCTTTCTAGATTTATTGCACTTGCTAATTCTGCTGGTTTTTTCAGCACTTGGATCACTTTGTCGCTGGCATGCAACAGACTGATGCATTGGAAGTAACAATTATCCAACTTTTCGATCACTTCCCTGGCTTCTTTCAGACTTTCGAAAGTAAAATTTAACTGATGCCGATAGTGGACCGAAAGAAGCGCGTAGCGGATCGCCATCGGGTCATAGCCTTTTTCCAGAAGGTCGCGAAGCGTGAAGAAATTCCCTTTGGATTTCGACATCTTCTCGCCATTCACCAGAAGATGCTTCGCGTGAAGCCAATACTTCACGAAGGGTTTTCCGGTCGCGGCCTCGGACTGCGCGATCTCATTCTCATGGTGCGGGAACACAAGGTCCTCGCCGCCTGCGTGGATATCGATGGTTTCGCCCAAATGCCGCATGCACATCGCGGAACACTCGATATGCCAGCCCGGACGGCCTTTACCCCACGGGGAATCCCAAGACGGCTCGTCCTCTTTGGCTTTTTTCCAGAGCACGAAATCCGCGCCCTGTTCCTTGTCATATTCATCCACATCCACGCGCGCGCCGGAAATATTCCCGTCCAGCTTCTTTTTGGAAAGTTTCCCGTAACCCGGAAATTTTGCGACGCGGTAGTAGACAGAGCCGTCCTCCGCAAGATAAGCGATCTCTTTTTCGATCAGTGTCCGGATCAGCGCAACGATGTCATCGATCGAATCCGTTGCCCGCGGCTGGATTTCCGGAGAAAGCATGTTGAGTGTCTTCATGTCCTCCAAAAAGGCTTCGGTGTAAAATTCCGTATAAGCCGAAAGCGACTTTTTTTCACGGTTCGCTCCGGCGATGGTCTTATCATCCACATCCGTGATGTTCATGACGTGTTTCACATGAAAGCCCTTGTACTCCAGAAAACGGCGGAGAAGATCCTCAAAAACGAATGTCCGAAAGTTCCCGATGTGAGCGTAGTTGTAGACCGTAGGACCGCAGGTATAAAGGGTGATTTCTTTGGGATTGAGCGGCTCGAACTTTTTGATCCCGCCTTTGAGCGTATCGTGGAATTGGATCTTTTGGATCATGATGTCACTTTCCTCATACTGATCACGGCTTCACAAGTCACCGCCAGACCTTCGCCTTCGGGACCGAGACCTTCCCGGGTGCGGGCCTTGATGGAGACGTCCTGTTCAGGAAGTCCGAGACATTTTGCGACACTTTTGCGGATCCTGGATTTATGAGCGTAAAGCTTCGGAGATTCCAGGATAATGTTTGTATCCGCGTGAAAAGGGCGCCATCCCCGTCTTTTTGCTTCCGCGAGGACCACCCCAAGAATCTTGGTGCTACGGATATTCTTGAATTTCGGGTCACGATCCGAAAACCACTCCCCGATATCCCCGGCCCCGATCGCGCCCAGGATCGCATCCGCGAGCGCGTGCAGCAACGCATCCCCGTCGGAATGACCCAGCGCGCCCTTAGGCGACGGGATCACGATACCGCCGAGATAGAACTTGCGTCCTTTGACCAACCGGTGCGTGTCGAATCCGATCCCGACACGGACCTCCTGAGAATGATTTTTTTCCGTCATGGCCTTGGCAAGCATCAGGTCTGTCTGGGTGGTAAGTTTCGGGTTCCAGTCCCCATGAGACACCACTCGCACGCGGGCGCCGATCGCTTCTAAAAGACCCGCTTCGTCCGTCGCCTCAAATGCCTTAGGGTTTTGCTTGTATGCTTTCAGAATGGTTTCACGCCGGACGAGCTGCGGCGTTTCGGCTTCATAAAGTGTGCCGCGATCCACCGTTTCAAGAATGCGTCCGTCTTCTGTGAGAACTTTCTTGATCGTCGGCACCACTTTACGGGCCAGGATCACACCTTCCCAACCCTTACCCGCTTTCAGGACCTGCCGGATCGCGTGGGGTGTTACGAGCGGCCGTGCCCCGTCATGCACCATGATCCATTCGGAGCGCGGTGAAGTTTTTTTAAGTGCGTTCCATACGGACTCAGCGCGGGTCTTACCGCCCAAGATCCAGCGGACCTTCAAACCCTGGACCGAACGCGCCCATCCCTTTATTTCCGGACGCATCTCCGGGCTGACAGCAACGATCGTTTCATGGATCCCGGGGATCTTGCCAAAAGTGCGAAGCGTTCTGAGAAGGACTGGCTCTCCGTTCAACTCGTAAAAAAGCTTGGAGGAGCACGGAGGAACCTTCTTGTCAGAAGGGCTCAAGCTTTGATAGAACCGGCTGCTAAGCCCTGCGGCAGGAATGATGAGGGAAACTCTCATTCACCCTACCTCCCTCCCTCGTGAATCTGGGGGCTCTGCGGGTTCGATGGATTTTGATAGGACTGATGGCTCGGCCGGTCGTGACCGTTACGCGGACGGCGGACATCACCCCCATGGCCGCTTCGATTATCGCGCCAACGCTCTGCTCCGCGTTCTGGATAATGGCCGTTATCATCGGACAGTTTCGCAAAGATCATACGTCCGGCCTGAGTCTGGAGTACGCTCGTGATCGTGACTTTTACCGTATGGCCTAAACGGCGCTTGCCGTTGTCCACCACCACCATGGTCCCGTCATCGAGATAGGCCACGCCTTGTTCATGCTCCTTGCCTTCCTTGAGGATCTTGATCTCCATCTCTTCCCCGGGCATGACCACGGGCTTCAGCGCGTTCGCAAGATCGTTGATATTGAGGACTTTTACACCCTGCAACTCGGCGACCTTGTTAAGATTGTAATCGTTCGTGAAAACCTTAGCCTGAAGTACCTGGCCCATTTTGACCAGTTTGGCGTCCACGGTGTTGAATTCCGGGAAATCCAATTCGTGGATTTTTACCGTAATATTCGGATTGGACTGGATCGCGTTCAAAACATCGAGTCCACGGCGCCCGCGAGCACGCTTTAAGGGATCTGAGGAATCCGCGATGAGCTGCAACTCCTTTAACACAAAACGCGGCAGGATCAGCTTACTTGAAAGAAAATGCGTATTCGCGATGTCCGCGATGCGGCCGTCGATAATAACGCTCGTATCCAAAAGGATCATTTCCTCGCCCGGCCCTTTGGAATCAAGCTGCACGAAAGGGATCATCAAACTGAATTCGTCTTGCCCGCGAAGGACCGTGATGATCCCAAGGTAGGAAAAAATGATCGCCGTTGCGATCCCGAAATTACGCGTGACTTCTGAGGTAAAATGGGCGTAAGTGACTACCATCATAAAAAGCCGGTGCGTCAAGAGCCCGAGCGCCAATCCCAGGATGACCGCAAGAATATTACGAACCGTGTATTGTTTAAAAAAGATATCAATCGAAACGATGAGAACGCCGACCATCCCCCCGATGGCCGCCGAGATCCAATCGCTGTAAGGCACCTGAAGCTTCAAGAGCCACTGAATTTGTGCAAGATATCCGAACAGGGTACAGCCCAGAATAAAAATCAATCTTATGGCAAGAATCATGATCACTGCTCCTTTGATGTTGTGCGTATGACGTGTATGAAAGGTTAATATTCATGGGCTCCTGTGAATCCTTTAGGCTAAAAAGAGAAAGTACCACTTTCTATTCTGTTGAGAGTCCTTCCGGACAAGCTTCCAGGGATGTGCCCGAACGTCCTTCGCAAACGCGTTCATCTCCTTATAAAGCTCGTCTTCCATCAAAAGCTTCCCGATCGTCCCATCCCCTTTTTCAACCGTCCCAAGGATCTTGGCAAGTGACGCAAAAGATGTGTCCAATTCCCCGCTCAAGGATGAAACAGTTTTCAAGATATCTTGAGCCTGATTGAACAACTCTTCCATCTCAACCAAAGACGTTCCTTGAATCAGCGCCCCTTGATGGACCACCGGGAAATTCCCGGACTTCGGCGTGATCTCAATGTGCGGTTCACCTAAAACATGAGCTCCCCGCACTGTAAAATCGTAATTTTCTCTGATTTCCACTCCCTTTGCAATGAATAGTTTGACCTTTACGCGGCTCTTTTGCTTGGTCTCGTCATAAATAAGATCAACCTTGCTAACCTCCCCGACCCGAACGCCCGCCATCCGTACCGGAGCCCCACGATCCAGGATGCTTACGTATTCGAACATGACGTCAAATGTGTAACCCGACCGAAAAGAATAGACCTTGCTGACAAAAAATAACACTAGCGTCAGAAAAATGAACCCGACAATGACAAAAACCCCGACTGCGACCTCATTGGTTTTCTTTTTCATAAAGACTCCGTTTTATTTTTTCCCTGATCCGTGATCGGGCCATGTGCCGATCCGGTGATAAACTGTTGGACCACCCGATCAGAGGAATTCCTGATCTCGTTCGGCGTTCCGACGGCGATGATCTTTCCGTCATAAAGCATAGCGATACGGTTACCGACCTTATACGCGCTCGTCATATCGTGGGTCACCACGATCGAGATCACCTTGAGCCGCTCCTGCATCCGCAGGATTAAGTCATTGATGACGTCCGCGTTAATTGGATCGAGCCCGGTGGTCGGCTCATCATAAAGGATGATCTTCGGTTCGTTGCAAATCGCCCGCGCCAGCCCCACTCGCTTTTTCATACCCCCCGAAAGGCTTGCCGGCATCAGGTCCTCAATGTCCTCAAGACCTACAAGCCCCAGTTTTTCACGGACCTTCTGTACGATCACTTCTTCGGACAATTTGGTGTGCTCGTAAAGCGAAAAACCAACGTTTTCACGCACGTTCAGGGAATCAAAAAGTGCGGCCCCCTGGAACAACATCCCGAGCTGAAGCCGGAATCGATCCTGCTCCGTAGACGACATCTTGAACATCGATTGTCCGTAGATCTTGATATCCCCTTGGTCCGGCTCCAGGATCGCCATGATATGCTTCAAAAGCACGCTTTTGCCGCACCCTGAACGTCCGATGATGACGACGGTCTCCCCTTCCTTAATGGTCAGGTCGACCCCTTTGAGGACATGCTGGTTTTCGAACCACTTATGAAGACCCTGGATATGGATCACAAAACCTCTCTTTTAAAAGAAATAAAAGATCGCCGTAAAAAGCGCGTCGGAAGCGATCACCATGATCAGCGAGACTACGACCGCCAGCATGGTCGCACGCCCCACGCCCTCGGCCCCGCCCCGCGCTTCAAACCCGAAATAACAGCCTGCAATTGAAATAAAACCGCCAAAAAAGAAGGCCTTGATAAGCCCCGTAACCACATCTTTAACCAAGAGCGCTTTGATCGCCCGCTTGATGAACACATGAGAGCTCATCCCGAGCTTAAAGACCGCAATCAGGTAGCCTCCAAGCATACCGATCACATCCGCATAAATTGTCAGGACAAAGAGCATGCAGACGGCCGCGATAAAACGCGGTGCGACCAGATACTGCACCGGATTTGTCGCAAGGGACTCCAAGGCATCGATCTGCTCCGTGACCTTCATCGTTCCGAGTTCTGCCGCGATCGACGCACCCACGCGGCCCGCCACCACCATAGCGGTCAAGACCGGCCCGAGCTCACGGCACAGGGAAACTGAAATAAGGTCGGAGGTGAACTGTTCGGCCGAAAAAAGACGGAGCTGGTATGCAGATTGGAGAGCAAGCACCATGCCGGTAAAAATCGAGGTCAAAAAAACGAGCGGCAATGACATCACCCCGATCTTGTTCATTTGGTCGATCACCGCATTCCAACGGATCCTTTTCGACGCAAGCGACACACAGGTATCTCTGAAGAGGAGAGCAATCCCGCCCGCCCCTTTAAAAACAGCCAAACAACCAGCTCCGAACTTTCGAAGCCAAGACCGGACTGATACGGTCCGTTTCAGTTTATCCCAACGCGTCATAAATCTCCTATATAATCGATGTATCCAAAAAGTTCTGTCATTTAAAAACTCTCCATCCTCAAAACTTCAGTTTGGGACCAAAAACGACAGCGTTCTCTTCTTCATCATCCTTGGACTCACCCTCACTGGCCCCGGACGTTGATTCCTTTGGACGGACCTCCACTCCCCAATTACCAAGCTTTGAACTTTTCAATTCCAGGCTGTTGTCCTCTTCATGGAGGGCCGCTTCGATGCCCTTCCAGATTATCAGGTTGTCCGGCGTCTGTATTTTTACTCCCGCGAATATATTGTCAAGCTTCAAATCCAGGGCCCCGGTCAGGAAGAAAACGGTCCGGCCCCTCCAGATCTTGGAATCCTTCAACGGCAAATAAGGAAGAAATCCACGAAACTGAATGATACCACGGTCATAAACAAGTTGCCCCCATTTTCCATCGTGAATATTGAAAATACCCGAAACCTCAGGCTTTGCGAGATTCCCTTCCACGGAAAGCGTTCCCTCCAGAAGCCCCCGGAGAACCCTAGGTAAAGGTTTCGCCTCGAACTGCTGCAAAGTTCCAAGGTCAAAATCCGCCACGCGCAGCAGGAGTTTTAGGTCCGGATTTTTCAAGAATTTTGTCATTCGTCCCGTGATTTGGAATTTTTTTCCCCACGTGCTCCGGATACCCGTGATCCCGGCAGGACTTAATTCAAAAACCCCTTTTAAATCCTCAAAGGGTTGACGGTCCAAAATAAAATAATCGGTCTCATACTCGCCTTTAAAGAAAAGATCGCGGCTATTCCAATGCGGTGACACAGAATGAAGAAAAAGTTTTCCTTGGGTGACAAGATCCATGCCATAAATCTTTATGTGATCTAAATGAAGGTTGAACACAAAATCCAACCCGCGAAGATTGGAGTGGATCGCCATCCGCTTCGCGCCCTTTTCAAAATCTAGTTCATAGTTCCCGCTGGCAAAATCAAGTTCCCCCCGACCCTGGTACCCCGAGCCCAAAATGATCGAATCTAATAAAAAACGCTTCCGGTCCTGGTGGACTTTCCCGCGGAAATTAAAAACCCGCCCCTCCATGGGCTGAAAGGCTCCCTCGAGTGTCTGATGCGGCAGGCTCAACGCAAAATCCAGTTTCATCCAGGGGGTACCTTTCCCGATCCGGACATGCGCGTTCATTTCGGGCTGCCCCTCATGATTCAAAAAAGCTCCGGAAAGCTCCGCATACCATCCGTACAATGTCCCCTTCAGATCATTAAAAAAAAGATCATTTCCCACCCAACGGACTTTTCCCTTGAGCGCCTTAAACGGGAGCGGAATATCCTGTGCGAAATCCATGGCATCCAGTTCCAGCCAAAGATCGTGCGTGCTCTTGGAGGGATCCACCTCACCATAAATATGGACACGCCCGTCCATCATGCCGGTCATGCGGGCACGAACGTCCACCTGAACTTTTTTATCAAGAGACGGCAAGATCTTGCCTTCTACTTCTTTAAGCAGTATCTCCTTGCCAAGCGACGAAAGCAAATAACGGATCTCGCCCCCTTTAAAATCCAAAGACGGCATCGAAAGTCCGGAAACCCCGCCAGCAGCATTCTCAAAATAGCGGTAAGGAAATTGATCCTGCTCGATCAGGATCGCGGGATTCTTCAGTACCACGCCCACAGGGGCGTCGAACTTCCGGCTCCAGAGTTGCTTCAGATCATAGCGGAAAAGAATGCGGTCGGCACGGATCAGCTGGGAACCGCCTTGCGAGGAAGGGGTTTCGATGAGGATCTTTTCAAGCGCGAGCTGGTTCAGATGGTAGGGTTTGATCTCGCCGATGTGGACCGTAGCCTTGAGATACTGCCCGACCCTTTGTTCAGCAAAATGCTTGAAATCCGGCGAATGCGCGATACGCTCCAGAAAAAAATTAAAAAGAAGCACACCCGTCACGAAAAAAAGCGTGAGGAAGAAAAGAACGGCCTTCAGAAAAGAGCGCATACATGCGTACTCGTGCGCTACGTCGCTTTTTCAAAAGAGATCCTTTCCCCACGGATCTCCGCCACGATCTTATCACCCTCCTCGAACTTCCCGCCGAGGATCTCTTCAGCCAATACATTTTCTATATAACGCTGGATCGTCCTTTTAAGAGGACGGGCCCCGAACACCGGATCATACCCCTGATCGATCAAGAATTTTAGAACCTCATCGGAAAGGATCAGTTCCATCTTCTTGTCCTTGAGACGATCATGCACTTCCTTGAGCTCGATATGAATGATCTGCTCCAGGTCCTGACGCGTCAACGGATGAAAAACGATCGTGTCATCGACGCGGTTCAGGAATTCCGGCCGGAAAACTTTCTTTGTTTCATCCAGAAGCTTTTGCTTCAGTCCCTCGTAATCCATTTCATCTTTTTTGGGTGCAAATCCAAGATCGCCTTGTTTCCGGATAAGGTCCGCCCCGACATTCGAGGTCATGATCACAACGGTATTCCGGAAATCCACCTTGCGGCCGAAAGAATCCGTCAAACGCCCCTCTTCCATGAGCTGGAGAAGGATATTGAAAACGTCCGGATGTGCCTTCTCGATCTCATCCAAGAGCACCACCGAATACGGACGCCGACGCACCTTCTCCGTGAGTTGCCCGCCCTCTTCATAGCCCACATACCCGGGGGGCGCCCCCACAAGACGCGAAACGTTGAATTTTTCTCCATACTCGGAGCAATCCACCACAACCACCGCGTCCTGATCGCCAAACATGAAATCCGCAAGCGCGCGGGCAAGAAGCGTCTTGCCGACACCGGTCGGACCTAAAAAGATAAATGATCCTATGGGCCTGCGAGGGTTGCGAAGTCCGGAACGGGACCGGCGTACCGCGTGCGATATCGCACGGATCGCTTCGTCCTGGCCGATGATCTTCCTATGCAGCTCGTCTTCCATTTTCAGAAGACGCGCCGTTTCTTTCTCTTCAAGACGCGCAAGGGGCACGCCGGTCCACTTGGAGACCACGAACGCGATATCCTCTTCCGTCACCTGGACTTCGACCTCGGATTTGGATTCCTTCCAGCTTTTTTTCATTTTCTGGAGTTCTTCCTTGGCCTTGCGCTCATCATCCCGCATCTTCGCGGCCTTTTCGAAGTCCTGGGCCTTGATCGAAGCCTCTTTCTCGCGGCGAAGGGACTCAATTTCGGTCTCAACCTTCTTCAGGTCCTTGGGCATAGTCGTCACGGACAGCCGCGCACGCGAAGCCGCTTCGTCGATGATATCGATCGCTTTGTCCGGAAGGAACCGGCCGGAAATGTAGCGGTCGGAAAGTTTGGCCGCTGCCTCAAGCGCCTCGTCAAGGATCTTCACCCGGTGATGGGCTTCGTATTTGTCACGCAACCCCCTCAAGATCTGGATCGTATCCTCCACGGACGGAGGTTCCACAACCACGGTCTGAAAACGGCGGGCCAGGGCCGCGTCCTTTTC
>PLLJ01000032.1 GCA_003140935.1 Candidatus Omnitrophota bacterium | reverse complement strand
CTCGGGCATCCCCATATCCAGTTGGATCGTCCCGCACTGGAGCGTCCGCCCGATGGCGTCCTTCAAATGAAAATCGATCTTGGGTCCATAAAAGGCCCCGTCGCCCTCATTGACCTTATAGGGTGTTTTGAGCTCCTCAAGAGCGTTCCGAAGCCCTGCAGTCGCTATGTTCCACTGCTCGTCCGTCCCGAGAGACTTGGGAGGACGGGTCGAGAGCTCCACATGATAATCAAAATCAAAGGTTTTGTATACCTCGTCCGTAAAGCGGATGGCTTCCACCACGCTCGCCTGCAATGCCTCCGGAGACGTAAAAATATGGGCATCATCCTGCGTGAAGCCCCGCACGCGGAAAAGCCCCGCCAGCACGCCGGAACGCTCATAGCGGTGCACCTTGCCGAATTCCGCCACCTTCAGGGGCAGCTCCCGGTAGGAATGCTTTTCTTCCTTGTACATTAACATCCCGCCTGGACAGTTCATGGGCTTCAGAGCATAAACTTCTTCATCCCGTTCGAGAAAAAACATGTTTTCCCGGTAATTGTCCCAATGACCCGAGGTCCGCCAAAGCTTGTCCCTCAGGATCGTCGGGGTCTCGATCTCGATATACCCATAGGCTGTGAGTTTTTCGCGCATGAACGCGATCAAAAGATTCTTAAGGAGCAACCCTTTGGGTTTCCAGAACGGAAGACCGGGTCCCTCCTCGTGAAAACTGAAAAGTCCGAGCTGCTTTCCGACTTTGCGATGGTCGCGCTTCTGCGCCTCTTCCCTCTGAGTGATATAGGCGTCCAGTTCCTTCTGAGACAGAAAAGCCGTCCCATAGATACGCTGCAACATCGGGTTCTTCTCATTCCCGCGCCAATAGGCTCCGGCCACGGAAAGAAGTTTGAAGGCCTTGAGCTCATCGGTATTCATCACATGACCGCCTTCGCAAAGGTCCGTGAACGGCCCGTTCTGCACGAAATTGACCGTATCCCCCGGAATGCCCTCGATGATCTCGATCTTATAATTTTCCTGCTTCTCCTTAAAGATCTTGAGGGCTTCACTCTTTTTGACGGACCATTGCTTGAACGCCTGACGCTCGTTTACGATCTCGCGCATCCGTTTTTCGATCTTCGGCAGATCCTCGTCCTGGAACGTCGTCTTCGAATCGAAGTCATAGTAAAACCCTTCGTCGATCACGGGACCTATGGCGAGCTTTGTTCCGGGATAGAGATCGAGAACAGCCTGGGCGAGAACGTGGGACGCGGAATGCCGCAGCCGGTAAAGCGGTTCGTAGTTCTTATCGTCTGACATGCAGATTATTCATTTTCTAGGTCCTCTGTGGCGCCCCGAGGGGCTCCCGAGGGATGAGCGCCCGGAAACACGGCTAGACGCCCCCAAAAATTCCTCCATGATTATCGAACTTGGGCTCTCGTGAGCCCTTTTGCCTGCAAACCAAACTAATCTGACATTTCTTCCAGCGCCATTTCCCCAGAGAAATGGCGGGGCCGACGGGGCTCGAACCCGCAACCTCCGGATCGACAGTCCGGAGCTCTAACCAATTGAGCTACAGCCCCGAAAAGTGGGGGATAAAAAATGACGCTACGCAGAAACTCGCGCTCCACGAAGAGCGGTATTCTATAAGGAGAAACAAACTATCTCAAGTGAAAATTCGAATAAAACTGGGCCATAGGGGATTCGGCGCCTTCCGCTCGCTTCATGACATGCGGCAAGCTCCAGGTCGCCACCCGCCCTACCCATATGACATCTGTCATATTGGCATGCAGGGCTCCCTTCGAATCCTCTATCAAAGTTGAGTATAAATCTGGGCAATAGAGGATTCGAACCTCTGACCCTCTCCGTGTAAAGGAGATGCTCTAACCAACTGAGCTAATTGCCCATAACCTCATGGGTCGCCGCTATTTACACACTTGCGCCTTTGTGCAAGTGCGGTCCGTGAATTTTTGACACTTTTTACTCGGCATCGGCAAATGAGTTGATCCGCTGGATCAACTTGTTGAGATTCGCGAAAAGGTCCTTCTTGAAATAAAATGCGAGCCGCGTCAGATGGAACGTGTACGGAACATTGCGTTCCTCTTCAAACGGCTTGAGCGACTGAGTGAATTTCCCTTTTTTGAGTAGATGCTTGAACTCCTGATTTAACTGTTCCAGCTGTTTTTCGCTGAGGGGTTTTTCAATACGCAAAACCAGGAGGTCCCGGATATAGCGCATGGAGTGATACATCTTATAAAAATCGGCGACATAGTTGGCTGCCGCCGATGGGTCATGCGTCACGTACATTAAATTGATATCTTCCTCATGGATCATGCCTTGCCCAAGAAGCTGCTTCCTCAGAAAATGAAGAAAATCATTCCAATAGTCGGAACTTGGCGCATCCAAACAAACGATCGGGCGCGGGTCCGTCTTCCCGGTCTGGACCAATGTGAGTGTTTCAAAACCTTCGTCATGAGTTCCGAACCCTCCGGGGCACAGGACCGTCGCATGGGATTCGCGGAGGAACATGAGCTTTCGCGTGAAGAAATATTTGAAGGTGACGAGTTTCGGGTCTTGAAGCATCACGGGGTTGGCCTCCTGCTCGAACGGAAGCTGGATGTTCATCCCAAAACTTTTTTTGTGGCCTGCGCCTTCATTGCCCGCCTGCATGATCCCCGAAGCCGCGCCTGTGATGACCATCCACCCCTTTTGGGTGATCGCCGCCGCAAATTTTTCGGCCGCCTGATAATCCGGGGCATGTCTTGGGGTCCGGGCAGACCCGAAGATCGCAACTTTACGGATGGCGCGATAGGGTTCGAAAATTTTAAGACCATGCCGGAGCTCTTTAAGGGAGGTATTCAGAATCTTCATGTCCCCGCGGTCCAACTTATCCGTGTGGACTTTCAAGGCGGTCACGATCAGCTCTTCCGCAAGATCCGCATTCGCCCCGGGACCGGCCTGATGGATCAACTCATGAATAAGCTGGTCCAGCTTGGTGTTTCCGGTTTGGTAGGGTTGGTGCTTCTTAAAAAACTCTTCCATTATTCACCGATCCGGACCTGGAGGATCAAATCTCCAGGATGGTGGCAAGTCGGACAATCCCTTCCCTGCCGCGCCAAACGGAGCTTCTGCCCCTCGCGGGTATTCACCGGGATCCTCACCGAGATCGTCTGTCCTTCCGGTGTCCGGAACATCACGCTCCCACCCTCCTTGGCTTTTTTCTTTGAGATCTTGAGATTCACGACCACGTCCGCGGATTCCTGGGGAGCCTGGACCGGTCCGTACTCATCCTCATCCGCATAAAAACCCTGGCGCGGCGAGCCGGAGGAATAAACCCGGAAGGGTCCGCCTGATCCGCCCCCGACGCCCGAAAAAAGATCGCCGAAAATATCCGAGAACGCGGAATAGCGTCCCCCTCCGCGCGCACGGCCTCCGGAAGAGTACTGCCGCAAGAGATCTTCGAAATTGAATCCCTGTGCCCCGGCAAAATTTCCTGGATTGCCGCCGCCGAACTTGCGCATCTGGTCATATTGAGCGCGCCGTTTTTCATCGCTCAGAACATAATAGGCCTCGGAGATCTCCTTGAATTTAGCCTCAGACTGTTTGGCATTGCCGGGATTTTTGTCCGGATGATACTTCACGGCAAGCTTACGATAGACTTTTTTAAGTTCGTCCGCCGAAATAGATTCGGGAACGCCGAGCGCTTTGTAGTAATCTTTTTGATGAGAAGCCATTGGTTTCTTCTCTTTCTGAATGAAAAAGCCCTCCAATCAAACCGAGGGCTTCTTTCCGAAGGTTAATTATAAAAACGTGGAGGTGGAGGGAATTGCACCCTCGTCCAAAGGATTCGTCATTAAGGGGTCTCCATGCTCAGTTCGCAATGGATTTAATCCCCCAGGCCTCTGCGAACGAGATCTTGAAGGACGATCCGCCTAGATCTTTTCTCTGGGCACGGCGACGAGGCCCAAAGAGCAACCTGCTTTTTCGTCAGCAAAGCTCAGCAGGCATCGGCCCTGTGACGTTCGCTAGCAGTTAAGCAGCGAAAGGAAGAGCGAGAGGCATCGGAACCGCTACCGGTCCAACAGCCCTCTCGTTCCAGCTGGTTTTTTCAGCATTTGTGTTTTGCCACGTTTTTTAAAGAGGCACCTGACGAACCTCTGCATGCTCCCTTAAATGCAGTACCCCCTGTCGAACCTATTCACCCCCATGGATCGACGATTTTAAAGATCAATATTACAACGTCAGTATAGCACGATAAGAGGCAGGGCTCAATGAGCCTAAAAACCAGCGGGGACTTGTTCCTCGGGACTCGTAAAAACAAGAGACCCAAACGAGTCCCAAGTCCCGAGTCCCTTTTTCTTTTAGCGGCGGGTGGCCTTTTTGATGGCAGACTGGGTCTCGCGGGTGTGGATCCTCTGTTTGATGGTCGCCCGCTTGTCGTACTGCTTTTTGCCCTCGCCAAGGGCGATCTCGACCTTCACGAACCCCTTCTTGAAATACATGCGGAGCGGCACGATCGCGATCCCTTTGCGGCCGGACTGTCCCATCAGGCGGTTGATCTCGCTGCGTTTGAGCAGAAGTTTGCGCGTCCGTATCGGATCCAACTCCTGATGCCCCTGGATCTTCGAATAGGGGGAAATATGGCAGTTCAGGAGAAATGCTTCCTCTCGCATAATGCGCACGTAGCTATCTTTCATATTGACGCGCCGCTCGCGAATGGATTTAACCTCGTGCCCCATAAGACTTATACCCGCCTCGCACCGGTCATGGATAAAATAGTCGTAATGAGCTTTCCGGTTCTCGGAGATCAGCTCAAAGGCGGAACGCACGGGCTTAGGCGCGGGAGTCGAGTCTTTCTTTTTTTTCATGGAAGATATTCCCTGAAGATAAAAATGCGGTCACCGTAGACAGTTCACCTTAACTGTCACGATGCCGTACCAAATTATGAAATTGGGTGCTGAGGAGGGGACTTGCCCTAGCGCCCACTGCGCTAGGACTTCGCTTCAGGATCTTGACGATCCTGTAAGCGGTTGGCTCCTCTTCAAAAAAATGCGGTCACCGTAGACAGTTCACCTTAACTGTCACGATGCCGTACCAAATTATGAAATTGGGTGCTGAGGAGGGGACTTGAACCCCTAAGGCCTTGCGGCCACTAGCTCCTGAAGCTAGCGCGTCTGCCAGTTTCGCCACCCCAGCACGAACATGATAATCAAAAATACAGTCACCCTAAGCAGGCGCCGTCAACAGAAAATGCCAGGAAACAGAAGGGCCTTATTCTAGAGAAACTTCTTTGGGAACGGACGCTTGAGGCGCGGCGGGTGACGGAACCTGCTGGCTCGCCAAAAGCTCAACCTGAGAAGCCATCGCTGCATGAACCGCATCTTGCGGAACCGGAGCGGCAGCTTTCGGAAGCGGGATCAAATTGATATTTCGAAATTCGAGCATGCCCTTTTTCGCTTCTCCGACCCGCGCGTTCGTGAATACGAAAACCACTTCGCTCACGATCACGGACTTTGGCGCATGAAAATCAAACTCCACGAGTTTCCAGTCCTTTTCAAAATTTCTCGGCGCGAAGCGGCGAATCACATTGCCTTTGGATTTTAACTCGATAAAAAAACTCTCAGGAACACCTTCTTCGGCGTCGCGGCGGATCTCAAAAGAAAGGCCGGCATATTTTGAAATGTCAAAATCCCGGGTTTTAATATAGACGCCGCAGAATGAACCCGTCGGAAAAACGTCGTATTCGGTCTCAAGAAAAACCTGTCCCGAGTCCGGATCTTTAAAAAAATCCCGCCCTGCGTACCCGATCTTAGGGGTAAAAAAAGTCCCGTGATCAAAAACAACATCAAAGAAATTTCCGGCTAATTTGGAAAGGTTGATCTGCTCAGCTTCCATCGCGGCGGATTTTGCGAGGAGCTCATAGGACTCTTTCATCTCTTGCCATTCTTTGGCATCGACTTTTCTCGGAGTCTGCGCCACCCCATTGATCAGCCCTGCCATCTCAAGTCCGCGGATGCGCACACCTTTTTTGGGAAAAAGAAATGAAGTTGGCGCCAATTCTACGGAGCCGCGCAGCACTCCCACGAAATCTTCATTGGGGCCGCGACCGGCCAAGATCCGAAAAACGGCGCCGCTCGGCGTCACGATGCTATGGGGAGTTGTAACCTCGAAAGAAACGGACTTTCCGAAAATTAATTTCCGCTCAAATTCTTTTGTCGTCGCACCCAGCAGCACTCCTTTTTCGAGATGGAGCCTATAAATATCCTTCTTCCCCTGGGACTTACTTTCCTTATTCGAAAGTTCGGCGTTTTCCTTCAAACGGAGCATGATCTGATTCTCAACCTGGAGATTAATGATCCCGTCCGCTCCGGTCATGAGCTTTTGGGATGTCGCAAACGCCTCCCCGCGCTTAGGCACACGCCAGGAACGGCTCTGAAGATCGTATATCTTGGCATCTCCTTCAAAGCCAAGGATTTCAAATGCGAGAGACACGGAAGGTTGTGGGGCAAACCGTGACCACAGAAGCAGGCCCGCCGCGATCACGAGAACAACAATAAGGGGCTGCCAATAACTCCCTTTTTGTTGAGGCTTTTCGATGCGGATAGTCATGGCGTTAGTTTATATTACCTTCACAAACTTGTCTACTTCCCGCTTTTTTTCAAATAAGAGATGAAGACTTGGGTGGTCCCAATACATATCAATTTTTGAAGGAAATTGGGGCCGTTCAGATCACCTTTATAGAAATGAGATATAAGACCTGGGCGGTACAGGATTCGAACCTGTGACCCCTACCGTGTGAAGGTAATGCTCTAAACCAGCTGAGCTAACCGCCCTAAAATTTTACGCCCGTCCGACGTACTCGCCTGTTTCGGTATTGACCTTGATCTCGGTCCCTTCGTCAATAAAAAGCGGGACATTCACTTTTAGACCTGTCTCGCAAACAGCGACCTTGACCGTATTCGAAACGGAGTCCCCACGGATCCCCGGAGGAGCCTCCGTGACCTTGAGCGTCACGATTCCCGGCACTTCAGGAAAAATGGGCTTATCTTCATGAAAATCGATCTTGATCTCCATACCTTCCTTCAGGTAATACTTTTTATCTCCAAGGATCTCTTCGGCCAGCATGAACGAGGCATAATTTTCCATATCCATGAAATGATATCCCTGGCCGTCCTTGTACAAGAACTGACACGTTTTTGGATCCAGGGTGATCCTCTCAAGTGGCTCGTCCGGAGCGAACCGGGTCTGAACAATGCGGCCATTCTTGAGATTCTTCAGAGTGATCTGAAAAAAAGCCCGTAAGTTCCCGGGCGTGCGGTGCGTGGCCTCGGTCACCATATGCATTTCATTTTGATGAAGAACGATAGCGCCTTTTTTTGCGTCTCTTGCTTGCATTTTATTTCCTCTCGTTGACTCAGACCGTATTTCTGTGCTTAGGGAGCGACATTATACATGAAGCGAACTTCCGGGCAAATATCTTTACGGCCTCAAACAATACTGATCACCGAAAGAATACGCTCCGACGTCTGGGCTTCCAACCGGTAAGAAAAGAATTTTTTGTTCTCGCAAACCGTGCATAGCCCCGTATCATGAACATGGGTCTCGGAGACTCCCCGCTTCAAAAACCGGCCTTTGATTACTCCGACGAGATCCAGATTGCCTTTGGTAGCGTCCTTGGCACGATAAAAACCCGGAAAATAGCCCAGGAATTCTTTGCCCACTTCGTAGCAGCATTTGCGGATCGAGGGTCCGATCGCCACATGGAGATCCCCCATTTTCGTCCCGCAGCTCTTCTCGAAGATCTTCAGCATTTGCGCGATGATCCCGTCCTTCACGCCTTTCCATCCGCCATGCGCGATCCCGGCAACCTTCTGAACGGGGTCCCAGAAAAAAACAGGAACACAATCCGCAGTCCGTACTCCAAGCACCAATCCCGGGACCTTGGTGATCAGTCCGTCCGCGGGAGTTTCCAGGAGTTCCGGATCCGGGCGCTCAGCGACCACGATGGCACTGCCATGGATTTGTTTGACCATGACTAGATTGTCGGAGAACAGACCCAAGCCGTTGAAAAACCCTTCGCGATTTGAATGATTAAAAATACGGGAGTGAAAACCGGCAACAACCCCTTTACCCAGGGACTGGAGACGATAAATGCCCGGAGGATCTTCCTTGAAGATCATGGCTTCGCACCCGCGGAAGTGTCTTGAGACGCCGTCTCGAAGAATTTTTCAGCCGTTAAAAGATTATCCCCCTTCTTCATTTCAGGATCGGCGTGAAAACGCTTCCGGATCGCGCCGTCATGGAGGTAGTTATTGATGGCGATCAGGATCATCCCCTGATCAAGGGAATAATATTTCCGCGCGACTTTTCCTTCCGGAACCGACACGGCATCATAGAAACCATACTCCCCGTAGATATCATAAAGCTCGATCAACTTCCGAAGATTCTGGACAGCCTCAGCCGGCATAAATTCAAGCGCCAGTGCGCTCGCGTGCGGCGTCACGACCCCGGCCTTGTATCCTTTGATCCCGAAAGGTTTTGCTCCGTATTCGGTGTAACTGCCACTCGGATCCGCCGAGGGGCTCATCCCCCAGACAGGCATACCCAATTCTTCCAGGGCATAACGCATCTGCCCCTGCGCATGAACAGCGTCGTTCTTTCCCAGACCTTCGGGGGCAAGCTTCTTCTCCTCAAGCACGACCGTCGGCATGAGAGCCTCAAAAGACGATCCGCCCCAGCTTGGAACATATTGGAGGTCCTTCCACTCATAATACCCGCCGGCATATTTATAACCCAGCACGGTCCTCTCCGTTCTGTTCTTCGGCGTCTGGGATTGCCATTTATAATTCAACGGGAATGTCCGGACGACACCCTCAAACCAAAGCTTTTCTGGAACATCACCGCGGGCAATGGCCATATAGGTTGCAGCCCGGGGCTCGGCATAAAAAACACCATACCGGTAGTCCGTATAGACGCCTAGATTTTCATAATAGCCGTGATACATCTGGTTCGCGACCGGGTCATAGAAGAATTTAAAATTCGCCCGCGCCAGAAGCCGTCCCACCTGCTCCGAAAGCTCTTCAGGAAATGCGTTTTTCGCTACATAATAACCCAGATAAAGCCATCCGCTGTCCACAAAGGAAACGAAATAACTCGTCGGGACTAAAAGCGTCGTATCGTAATAGTTGTACGGAAATCCGCTTTTGTGACACTCCAGCTTTTCCATCGTCGTAAGCGTTTTTTGCATGCGCGCGACGGCGTCCTCTTTGGTGATAAATCCGAGATCGTAAGCGCTCACGACCGCCATCAGGTAGACACCGACATTCGTGATATTGGTGTAATCCCCGATCCAGGTGCCTTCCCCAAGCGGAACGGTATCCCCGAGCTTAATATTATCCAAAGGCAGGCCGTGTTCCGTGTCCGTGATCTCATCAAAAAATCTCCACGTATCCCGCGCCACCTCTTTCAGGAAAGCCTTATCCTCCTCAGGAAATTGTTTTTTCACGCTGATCGTTTTGGGAAAGCCCCGGAGTCGGCCTGCCAGGAATTTCGCGAATTCGGGCGTCCCATGCGGGATCGTCGTTTTCTTGAGCCCGTATTCCGGATGATCGACGGCGCTGGGCCCCGGCTGACCCGTTCGCGTGAAGCGGATATTGTCAAAAAAGATCCTGCCTGTTCTTTTGGTCACGAATTTGTCATTAAAGATAAAAATGAGTTCGTTCAGGTTGTTGTAACTGATCCGGGGATTTTTCCATGCTTCGGGATTTTGAAAATCGATGAGCCCCGTCATTTGATTGAGCGGAATGTTTACGGTCTGCCACTCGGGGGTCACCGGAACAATCGCGGACCCCTGCACGGTTTCCAGGCAGTCTTTGTCGAGGCATTTCTTGATCTCCATCTTAAACTTTTCGGTGAACCCTTTGGCGGCATCCCCTTTGACGTCCATCTCAAAATGGTCATATTGACTGGCGTCAAAACCCATGAGCTTGGTCCAGAATCCATTTTGAGCGGGAATATCCGAGTCCACACTGTACGTAAGCCGGAGCACCTTGGATTCCTTGCCGTCCTTGCCGGGGAACGGCACAATCGCAAGATCCGTGTAAGAATTATTCACATCGGAAGGATTGAGGTTCCAATCTCCCGTTTGGCCTCCGAGAAGATTTTCGAGACCTTTCTCAAAATCAGCGACCATGGTGACGGAAGGCCCTTCGGAAGTTGTTGGCAATGTTTTTTTAGGAGACACCGCCGGCGCCTGAACCTTAGAGAGCCGCTCTATCGACTGTTGTGAAAACCCCTGAGAGCAGCCTGCTTGTAAGATTATCAAACATAACAACAAGGAGGAAAAAAATTTCTTCATAAATAGGCCTTGAGTTTTTTCCACGTATCCGATCTCACCAATCCGTTCGCCGGAATACCTTTTGCTTTTTGAAAATTCCGAACTGCGGCCAGGGTCCGTTTACCATAAAAACCAGTCGGTTTCCCCTTAAAGTAACCTGCTCGTCCCAGGGCCTTCTGGATCTTGATCGTTTGTTGTCTCGAAGGCATGTTAGGTGCCGAAACAATAGGCTTGGGCATTCTTCCAGAAGGGATCGCGGCGACACGTAAGAGATCGGACCAAAGATTCTGCCGTTTCTGGCTTCCCATTAACCCGACGAAGATCACTTCGCCATTCGATTGGACCCGCCCGGCGAAACAGTGGCGCGCCGTCCTCGTCCAGCCGGTCTTGCCGATCACTTCGTCCGTCCGCCACAGCATTTTATTGCAATTATTCAAAGGGACTCTCCGTCCCCCGCGGCTGTAAATGACCGCGCTCCGGGTCTTCAAAGCGCTCACGATGAACGGATATCTCGAAGCGGCCATGATGATCCTCGCCAGATCATAGGCCGTCGAATATTGTCTCGAGTCCGGAAGTCCCGACGGATTCACGTAGTAAGAATTTTTCGCACCGATGCTCCGGGCTTTTTGATTCATGAGTTGGGCGAACGCGGGACGTGAGCCCGCCGTCAGGATCGCGAGAGCTTCGGCCGCATCATTCGCGGACTTGATAAGCGCCGCTTTTACAAGGTCCCCAACATAAAAACGTTCGCCCGCATACAGTCCCATCTTGGAAGGCGGGATGTTTTGCACGCCTGCCGGGATCTGAACGATCTTATCCAGCGAAAGATGATCGAGAGCCACCATCACGGTCACAAGTTTCGTGGTGCTGGCCGGAGCACGCTTCGTATGAGGCGACTTGGCATAAATGATCTGTTGGTTATGACCGTCCAAAAGCACCGCGGAAGGCGCCAGCAATGAGAGAGAGCCCGCTTCTGCCAGAGGAGGCAAAAAAATTACAGAGACCGAGACAAGGCAAGCAATTGAGAGATTGAAAATTGTTTTTTTCATACAGACCCGCGGGACCCGTTTTTTTCAACACTTGTTCGCCCCGCAGTAACGAGGGTGCGTTCAAGATAATTGGCAGCTTTAATATTTTTCATCCCGCCTTTGGAAAATGGGACCGCGCAAGTCACCATTCATGAAAGGAATATAAAGACTTGCGCGGTAGAGGACTCGAACCTCTGACCTCTTCCATGTCAAGGAAGCGTTCTAACCAACTGAACTAACCGCGCAGATTTTAAAAATCGTGTAATTATCCTATCACGGAAGGGATGAATTTCGAGGATTATATGGGAGAGATGCCCCCAGTTCAAGGTCAAAAGGCCCCTAAAAAGACCATCCGAAGGGATTAAGCTCGTTCAAGATAATTCCGAAGGAGTTCCCGGAATTTTTCGAGAGCCTGACCGCGATGAGAAACGCGATGTTTCATCTCGATGGGAACTTCGCCGAAAGTTTTTTGGTAAGGCGGATAGAAAAACAGAGGGTCATAGCCGAAACCGCCTTCCCCCCGGAGGTTGCGCGCGATCAAGCCGCGCACCTGCCCCTTGACGACTCCGATCAATTTCCCCGGCTCGGCCAGCGCAATGGAAGACTCGTAATACGCCGTCCGTTCTTTATCCGGGACACCGTTCATCAGCTCGAGCAATTTCGCGTTGTTGGCATCATCGCTTTGGAATTCTCCGGAAAAACGCGCCGAAAAAACTCCGGGCGCACCGTCCAAGGCATCACAGCAGATCCCGGAATCTTCTCCCAAAGTCAGAACTCCCGTCTGTGCCGAGTAGCCCATAGACTTGATCTTGGCGTTCTCCTCGAATGTCCGTCCGGTCTCTTTCACACCTTTTGCATCCGGAAAATCACGAAGGCTCAAGCACTGGACCGGGAGATCGGCAAGGATATCCTGAAGCTCTTTGAGCTTCTTGGCGTTGGTCGTTGCGAGTAGCAGCTTCGTCGTCTTACCGCGGGACATGTTTTTTTTGGATCTCCGAAAGTTCGCGGATGCCTTTCTTGGCCAGCTTAAGCATCTGAAGGAGTGTCGCTTCCGTGAAGGGCTCCCCCTCGGCGGTCCCTTGGACCTCGACAAGTTTTCCCGAACCGGTCATCACCACGTTCATATCGACCTCAGCCTTGGAATCCTCAGCATAACAAAGATCCAGCACGGATTTTCCATTCACGACACCTACACTGACCGCCGCCACGGAATCCAGCACAGGACTTGCCTCAAGCTTTCCATCCTTGATAAGCTTATGGACGGCATGCTCAAGCGCAATGTAACAACCCGTGATCGACGCCGTACGGGTCCCGCCATCGCCTTGGATCACATCCGCGTCGAGCCAGATCGTACGCTCACCGAGTTTTTTGAGGTCGATGATCGAACGGAGGCTGCGTCCGATCAAACGCTGGATCTCCTGCGTGCGTCCCGATAATTTTCCCTTCGATGCCTCACGGGCAATGCGTTCGTTGCACGAAGCCGGCAACATGCCATACTCGGCCGTGACCCAACCTTTTCCTTCGTTTTTGCAAAAAAATGGCACTTTTTCTTCGACCGTCGCCGAACACACGACCTTTGTATCTCCCATTTCGATCAGACAGGAACCTTGGGCATTTTTGAGATACCGGGTCCGGACACTCACTTTACGAAGCTCGTCACTTTTTCTTTTATCAATTCTCACGGTATTCCTCCTAGCGGATATGCATTAGTTTTTGGAGCTGGATCCCGACACGGACATCGGAAAGCCGCTTCGCCCCGGTTCGTTGCAACTTATCCAGAAGCCGCATAAGTACGGGATCCGGATAGACTCCTTTACCGCGGCTCATCGGCTGCAAGAAAACAGGCGCACGAGGCGCCACTTGCGCGACCATGCGAAGATGTTTTTCATATTCGCGCAGGTCAACGTCCTTGGAAATCACGACTTTGACATAAATTTCTTTTTTTTTCGCGAGCGCGAGAAATTTCCGGTGTTCACCGAGAAAGCATTTCTGCCGCGTCACGCTTGGCAGCTTCAGGTCCATGGCGATCACATCGCAAACCCCGATGACTTCCGAGAGTTGCCGCCACAAAACGCCGCTCGTCTCAAGAAGAATACGCCATTTTTCTTTTTTGAGCGCCGGGCAAAGAATTCTCAGAAAATCCGTGTAAAGAAGCGGCTCACCACCCGTAAGGCTCACACAAGCATGCGGCCCTGTTTTTTTCTCAAGCTTGGCCACTTCCTTGAGAACCCCCGCAACCGACATCTCTCTGGCTTTTTTACCGGTCTCATCACAATAGACGCAAACCATGTGGCATGCTTCGAACCGGATAAAGATATGACGCTCGCCCATGCGCGGGCCTTCCCCCTGAAGCGAAGAAAATATCTCGGTGATCCGCGCTCGCTCAAGAGACAAAGGCTGTTTCATGCGACAAGCAGCGGATCCGGGACCCCAGCCTCCCGAAAACCTTTGGCACGCAAAATACAGGAGTCACAAACACCGCAGGGTTTATCGCCCCCGGCATAGCAGGACCAGGTTGTTTCGAACGGCACCCCAAGCTTCTGTCCCCACAGGACAATATCTTTTTTGGTGAGATTGATCAGTGGGGCCTTGATCTCGACCTTCCAGCCCCCGACACCGGCTTGAGTGCCAAGCCTCATCGCATCACCGAACGCCTCAAGATACTCCGGCCGACAATCGGGATAGCCGCTGTAGTCCAACACGTTCGCGCCAAAGAAAATCGCATGCGCCTTTTCCGTTTCGGCGCAGGACATGGCCATGGAAAGAAAGACGCTGTTCCGTCCCGGCACGTAGGTGACCGGGATCTCTCCCGACATCATCTTTTCATCGCGATCCCTGGGAAGTTTGATCTTGGGATCCAGCAAGGCACTTCCCTTCCAAGGCATACTCAATGCCGCAAAATAATGAGGGATCTTAAGCCTTCCGGTCAGAGTGCGAGCGGCGGAAATCTCCCGGAGATGTCTTTGCCCGTAGTCGATCGACAAAGCGACGGGACTATAACCCTCGGAACGCGCCACATAAAGACTCACTGTGGAATCCAGCCCGCCGGAAAGCAGGCAAATGGCTTTTTTCATGGGATTTTGACGAACTTGACGGTCTTCAGCCTTTCGCCGAGAAATGATTCGCCAATACGCGTGAAATTCCGCACATGGTCCGTGACAAATATCTTGAGAGGCGCACGGCGTACCCTCGGATAAAGAAGACCTTGTTTTTGGAGAAGCGCTTTCAAGCGAAGAGCCGTGGGAGTGGCGGAATCCACAAGCCGGACCTTCGGTCCCATCACTTTTGCGATCACTTTTTCCAGCAAGGGATAATGGGTGCACCCGAGGATCAGGGTGTCGATTTCTTTCTTTTTAATGGGTGCGAGATACTTGCGCGCGGCTTCAAGAGCGACGGCACCGTCCAACCACCCCTCTTCCGCAAGCGGCACAAAAAGGGGGCACGGCTTCAAAAAATATTCGGCCTCCGGGGACCTCTGCTCCAGACTCCGGGCATAACTTCCGCTCTCGATCGTGGCGTGGGTCGCGATCACTCCGACACGAGAATTTCGCGTGAGAGCCAGAGCTTCTTCCACCGCGGGACTGATCACGTCCAGTACCGGGATCGGCAGCATTTTGGAAAGAAGTTTGAAAGCAACGCTTGAAGCGGAATTGCATGCGATCACAAGGGCCTTGACCTTCTTTTTCAGGAGGAACTGGGCGCAGGCAATTGAAAGACGGCGGATCTCATCGTCCGACTTGGTCCCATAGGGCAGGTGGGCAAGATCGCCCAGGTAGAGGATCTCTTCTGAGGGTAAGTGCCTTCGCAATTCACGAACGACCGTCAGTCCCCCAAGCCCCGAATCAAATACTCCGATGGGTGAGTTGGACGATTGTCGTAGAGCTATCGATTTTTTAAGAGAACAAATTTGCATATTCAAGGATGGTCGGTAACAGTCTATTTCCTGGTCCCAATTCTTATCAATTTCATCGCAAATGAAATTGGGGCCATCCTTGCCAACCATTCGAGAAGAAAATGAAAGACAAGGATGATTCGTTCTTTGATCTAAAAGAGAGGGTTGTTTTTTAATGCGAAATTCATCTCTCTTTTAGCAAACTCGCTCGCCCGAATTCAACGATACCCCCGTTGAATGGCGCATTGACTTTTTTAGAGCACCGTCACCTTTTGCATGGCTTGCCGGATGCGCCCGAGACCTTCTTCAATTTGACTAATGTCGAGGGCGTAGCTGAGACGAATCCTGTCGGGGGCCCCGAACCATTCTCCAAGATAAGTGATAACTTTGAAATCATTGTAAAGAACGGATAAAAATTCCCTCGCATTTTTACATTTTGGAAGGACGTAGAACGCACCTTCCGGTTTCCAAAGATCGAAACCGAGGTCAACCAAGCCCTTGTAGATGTAATCCCGTCGCTGGCGCCATATTTGTTGTTGTTTCGTGATATATTCTTTGGGAGCCCTCATAGCGGAAAGCGCCATATCCTGACCCACCAGATTCGTGTTCATCGAAGTATGTGTCTTCATCTCGCAGATATTTTCGACTACTTTTTTGTCGGAACTCCAAAGATATCCGACCCTTACACCGCACATGCAATAAGTCTTCGAAAAAGAATTGACCGTGATCACATGATCGCCGTTAATATGATAATTTTCACGCTCGTAAATTAAATCCTTATACACCTCATCAGAAACAACATAAATACCGAGCTTTTGGGTAATCTTTTCGATTTCTTTTAACGTCTCGATCGCCTCGACCCTTCCGGTCGGATTGGAAGGAGAGTTAATTAAAACGGCACGGCAATCCTTTATTTTTTTCTTAAAATCATCCAGATCAATCCGCCCGTCCACAAGATCAGTATAAACCGGAACCATACCCGCTAATTCGATGATAGGTGGATAGGAATAATAATAAGGACGAGGAAGCAATACCTTCTCACCTTTTGACCATCCCCTAAAAATAAGGTCAAGCGCTTCAGAGGCTCCGTTCGTAATGACGAAATTTCCTGCGGTAGAGCCGGGATATTCTCGGGCCAGACTTTCACGCAATTTGACTTCACCCTGAATGAGTCCGTAACGCAAATCACGCTTAAGATCAATGCCCTGGAAAGCTTCCTGCGGTGGCGGCAAGTCGGGTTGCCCGGAACCGAAACTAATGACGCCGTTTCCCTGCCTCCCGATAAAATCGGCGGGACTTTTGAGTCTGAGGATTTCAGTCATTTTAGAATGATTCATTATCCTTCTTCGATTTCGTCGTCTTCAAATCCCGGGCGAACTATCCTTGTCTTAATTTAATTTCCTTAATGGTTGACAAGGATTGCCCCAATTTCAGAAAATCTGAAATTGATAAGTATTGGAACTAAGCCTCGTCGTCTTCCGAATCTTCGCTCAATTCGCCTTCTTCATCATCGATAATGCAAAGCACTTCGTCACGCTGAACCGTGTCATCCTCATCAATGCAAACTTCCGCCAAGACGCCCGTCGCAGGGGCAGAGATCATGACGACCGAATCTTCGGTCGCGAGTTCCACGAGATCATCCCCTTCGGTAACCGCATCCCCTTCTTCAAAGAACCATGTTTTCACCATCGCTTCATCCACGTTCTTTCCCAACCCCTTGGCTAACACCTCCAGCATCGTCCCCGCTCTCCTTGTTTTAAATGCCCGTGCAAGTCTCCGAATTCCCGCAGGTCCGGGCTTCTCCCAGACCCGAGAAAGTTTCCCGGGCGTTATAAGAACTCCTGACATAGGCACCCGCCAAAACTTTTTCAAATCCCATAGCTCTAAGCTTTTGAGTCAAATCCTGGAATTTCTCCGGAGTCACATATTCCTGCACTTCCAGACTTTGCGGCGTGGGCTTAAGATATTGCCCGAGGGTCATGATGCTGACCCCCACCGACAAAAGGTGACGGCCTGTCTCCAGGATCTCCGGAACTGTTTCTCCGAGTCCCAGCATGAGACCACTTTTCGTGATCCGCTGCGAAGCCAATTTCTTGGCGATCTCGAGCGTCTTAAGCGAACATTGATAATCCGCCTGAGGCCTCACCACCCGCTGCAACCGCTCCACGGTCTCAAGGTTATGATTAAAGACCTCGGGCCCGGCATTGATCACGCAGCGTAGCAGTTCTTCCCGCGAATGAAAATCCGGGGTCAGAACCTCCACCTGCGATTCGGGGATCTCTCTCTTGACGGCCCGTACGGTGCAGGCATAATGCCCTGCTCCCTCGTCCGCGAGATCGTCCCGGGTGACTGAGGTGACCACCACATAACGAAGTCCTAGCTCCTTGGCCGCGAATGCCACACGTTCGGGCTCATCATCGCGAAGCCTCTCACCCGTACCGGTCGGCACGGCGCAAAAACCGCAGCGACGAGTGCAAACGCCTCCCAAAATCATGAAAGTCGCCGTATCTTGCGCATAACATTCATGGCTGTTCGGACACATAGCGGCGCGACAAACGGTGTTCAATTCATATTTACTTAAAATAGCCCGGGTCCTTTGCGAAGAATTCTCGGGCAAAGACCGCCGCAACCAATCCGGAAAACGCCTCTGGGTTCGCACGTGGGACCTTTCCTTGAAAATGGAACATCGTTCGCAAAATGCAATAAAGAAAAGTGTGCGTTTCTATCAGAAAGCACGAAGAGTGTCAAGCTTCAAACATGCCGGTTACGCGTCAGTCTTTTGACCCTAAGTCTTTATCAAGATGAGCCTTAGTGTCTATGAATGGCAAAAGTAATTCGCGAGGAATACCGATGTCCGCCACTTCGATCTTTCCGGCATACCTGGGGCCCTCGCCTTCGAAAAGTCCGCGTTTCGGCAAAGCCAGCGTCACAGTTCTCGTTGCCTTGACCGCAACCCCATGAACTTGCCCGGTATCTGCATCCAATCCGGAAGGAATATCGATGCTCACCACCGGTCTTTGGCTTCCATTAATCGCACAAATAGCCTTTGCAAAGATCCCGCGCACGGAGCTATGGATCCCGACTCCAAAGATCGCATCCACCACAAGTTCCGACTTTGTACAATAAGCGAAAATCTCTTCCTCGGAAATGGTTCCCATCAGGGCCCAGGGAATATTCATTTTGCTAATGATCGAAAAATTCAGAAGCGAATCGTCTTTGAGCCCGGCAGGATCCTCAAAAAGAGCGAGCTGTACTGAATAACCGTGATTTGCGAGATGCCTTGCGACGACCAGTCCATCTCCGCCGTTGTTCCCTTTTCCAGCAAAGATCAGGACCTTGCAGGGCTTATATTCCCTGAAAATAATTTCGCTGACACCCCGGCCCGCGTTTTCCATAAGGAGAAGACCCGGCATGGAATAATCCCGTATGGCGGACTCATCCATTTTACGGATCTCTGCGGCACTGATTCTCATAAAAAGACGAAACCGGCCGGGATGGTCGCGGCCCGTCCTGGAAAACTCAGCTGTTTTCCGTATTCGGCGCATCCGGCCCACGGGTCAAAGGGGACTTAAGATTGGATTTTTTTTCACTGTCAAGAACCGCGGATTCACTTCCGAGAAAAAGGATCAACTTCTGAAGCCCTTGGCGGAGGGTATCCACCCCACGAATCCATTCACCAAGCTCGCGCGCCGCCGCGGCATTTTTTCGATCCATTCGACTCCGGTAGCGACGATGGTCTTCCTCGGCTTTTGCCAAACGCACTTCCCGCTCACCGAGCTTTGCATCATACTCTTGACGGATCGTGGCGCGTTCCTGGGCAAGTTGCGCATGTTCCCTGCGCAGCGATTCATACCCACGGGATTTTTCAGCAAGCTCCATGATCTGTTTCTCGAATTGAGCGAGCACGCCATCGCGGGATCGCAACGACTCCGACATCTCCTGAACGGTCCGCTCCAATCCCTCGATCTTCCGGGAAGATTCCTGCTCACGGCTCCGGAAGGCCGAAAGTTCATGCTGAGTTTCCGCCGCGGCCTTCTCCGACCGTTGGGAAAGATCGGCTTTTTGCTGGATCAATTGCTCGACTTCGGAGGCCTTCTGCGTCAGATTCGTCTCAAGGTCACGAACTTTCGAAGCCAGAGCTTCAGCCCTGGAACGCCATTCTTCTCCTTCCCGAGTCAGCGCTTCTTGTTTCTGGGCTTCCGTCTGATGAAGTTCTTTAAGAGTTCTTGCGATCTCGTCGCTCTTTTTCTTTTCCTCTTCAAGCTGCTGCTGATACTCACTCTTCACCTTTTCAGCTGCTTCAGCGTGCTGTACATGCAGCTCTTGCTTCTCCGCATGGAACTTCCGCAGCTTTTCATTCAATTCACTCGCACGCCGCTCCCAATCCAGATCGGTGCCCGATGGCGAAGCCGCCGCCGGTTTCTCTTCGGAAACTGGTAGAGAATCGGGAACGGGAGCCGGTGGACTGATCTCTGGAGATTCCTCAATAGGCGTCAGAGGAGCCGGCGAACCAAGAGGAACGATCTCCGGAGATTCCTCAATGGGCGTTAGAGGAGCTGGCGGACTAAGGGGCACGGTCTCCGAAGATTCCTGCATGGGCATCACAGGAAGCGGCGAACCAAGAGGAGCAGTCGTCGGAGACTCTTGAACAGGCTTTGCGGACGACGGGGCCTCCTGAGGTTTTGACTTCTCCTGATTCATCTCCTTCTTGTCGTCTTTCTTCTCAAAAAAAGAAAATCCCCCGGATTTTGTTTTCCCCTTTTTCCCTTGAGCGGACACCTCCGCGGACCCTGCCTCATGCTTCATGAAAAAAGAAAGGTCCGGCGTTTGCGGCCAAAGAACCTGGAAACAATTCTTCTTGATCATATCGTGATTCGTCGTTTCCACGACTGCACCGATCGTCAGAAAAAACTTCTTAATGCGTGCGGCAAGCCCAAAGGAGAGGTTGTCCACAAGGATGAGCGGCATATTGGAGAGAATTTGCTCGGCATCTCGTTTATCGATTTGAAAAATCTCCGCGAGACGTTTTAAAATTTCTTTCTTGTTCTTAGAAGGAACCGACTGGAGCACGACGCCCCAGTCCTCAGCAGCTTGAACGGGTTTAGAATCCATCATGGCTATAGCCTCTACCTTTCCTTTAAGGTTAATATTTCGGTCCTGCTTCCTATAATAAAAATTTCCCAAATAGCTCTCGGGCACCCTGATTAAAATAAAGACTTGGGCAGGGCGAACCGATTTCGGGTATTATACCTTGACTCACAAATTTTTCTAGTACCGTTCTCTATTATTTTATGAGTTGCTGGTGCGCCACGGTGAACCCATAAGACCCATGGTAACGACTACCGGCATGACCTTTCAACTTATTTTAGAGGCACTTTCATGATAAAAATCGGAAAACTCTCGTTAAAAACCCATGTCTTCCAGTCCCCCATGGCGGACTGCACGGATATTGCGTTCAGGCTTGTCGCCCGTGAACTGGGGCTCGAACTGGCATTTACGGAAATGATCTCCGCCGAAGCCCTGGCGCGTGGGAATAAACGAACTCTCCCTCTCATTCGCAGAGTCCCGGGCGACAGGCCGCTTGGCGCTCAGCTTGTCGGTCATAGCCCGAGTGCCATGGGAAAAGCCGCGGCAATAATCGAAGCCATGGGATTCGAGATCCTCGATCTGAATTTCGGATGCCCGATGCGCAAGGTCACAGGACCCGGGGCAGGATCCGCGCTCCTCCAACGGCCCGACCTTGCCGCAGAGATCTTTGAAAATGTTATGACCCACGTAAAAAAGATCCCGGTCACCGTCAAAATGCGCACTGGATTCACCGACCCGAGCGGCAAGGAAGCTCTGTGTATCGCCCGCCTTGCGGAAGAACGTGGGCTTTCCGCCGTCACCGTTCACGGGCGGACCCGGGCCCAAGGCTACACGGGCAAAGCGGATTGGGGGGTGATCAAACTTGTCAAAAAAAACCTGAAGATCCCCGTCTTCGGCAATGGTGATATTTTCGTTCCTGAAGACGCGAAACTCATGATGGAAACAACGGGATGCGATGGAGTCGCCATTGGCCGAGGCGCCCTCGGAAATCCTTGGCTCTATGCCAGCATCCGTGCCGTTCTCGCCGGCCAGACGCCGAATCTGCCTTCGTTTGAAGAAAAAAAACGGGTCGCACTCGAACACATCCGGCTCGAGGTCCAATACGAGGGAGAAAAGATGGGCGTGCTTCAGTCCCGGAAGATCGCAGCCTGGTATTTTAAGGGCTGCCCCAACGTCGCCCAACTCCGGAATAAAATCAATCGCGCCTCCACCTTAAAGGAAATAACCGCCCTCGTTTTGAATTTTGTTTCCTGAATGGTTGACGAGGACGGCCCCCCACCTCAGCTACGCTCCGATTGATTGGTACTGGGACCGCCCTGATTCTCAATTATAAAAAATAACCCGGTAATCAGGTAGACCCCGAGCCCCCCCCTCAAGTCTTTATTTTTTCTCAGAAGGTGCCTCGGCCGACATTACCTACAGTTTCTTAAATGCTTCTCCAAGGATTGCATCGGCGATATGCGGACCAAAAGCTCGTTGCTTTTTGGAGCCCCATGGTTTTCTTAAAAAACCCATGATCACAGCGGAGGTTCCGGCTCTTGATCCACTTTCATTCGGGAGTGAGGGATCTTTTTCTGCTCATCATCGAACGGAACAATCCCACCCCGCTTCGCAAAAACATTCTCAAATCGGCAACACTTGTTAAATCCAGGACTCGGTTAAACGCATAACCTAAACGAAAGTAGAATTTCCAGACAGCAAGGGATAGCAAGTCGGCCATTTCCCCTTCCGAGATAATTCCATTTCCGGAAATAGAACTCATCCCTGATTGATCCCACTCTCGATCGATCAGCTTCTTGTCCACATTGTGCCGAAGAAATTCTTTCTCAAGCACGGTCCCCGTTTTGGGCACAAAAACATTAAAGGAAGCAAAATCACAACCCGACTTTATTGCATAATCAATGGTATTCAAGACGCTTTCTTTAGTCTCCGAGGGAAGCCCGAGACAGAACGTTCCTACAGTGCGGATCTTGAGCTTTTTGCATAGCTTGAGCGCGTTATCTATTTTTTCCAATGTGAGGCCGGGTTTAAATTTTCTTAATAGACCCTCGTTCGCAGTTTCCACTCCTAAGATCAACGTATGACAGCCGGCTTCTTTCATATTCGAGGCTAATTCAAGATCAATAGAGTCTGCTCGAGAGAAAGCAGTCCAGGAAAAACGCCAATCGCGCTTAACCAATTCCCTGGAAAATCTAAGAGCACGCGCTCGATCATGTCCAAAACTCTGATCTTTAATGAAAAGTTCTCGGACTCCCAAAGAGTGTATATGCTCCAATTCTTCGAATACATTTTCTAACTTGCGTAATTTAAATCCCAAAGTGTTATAGAGACAGAAAAGACATCTCGATGCGCAGCCATAATCAGTGAGGATCGTAGTGAAGGGAAGCCTCCTGGCAAAAGGAAATGTGTAGTTCCCCCTTAAAAATAATTCATGCCGCGGAACGGGAATTTCGAATTCTTCTTTGTGATATTGGGCTATTTCGGTGAAAATCACCACCTCATGATTTCTAAAAAACATATTCTTGACCGCATCGTAACGACCTTCAAGATAGTGCAGAATATCTCTTGAAGTAAAATCCAACAGAACAGCATCGATCCATTTATGGTTTACGATAACATCTCTATTGAAGAAAATATCGCCGATCCCAATGATCTTTAAAACTTGATTTGCCTCCTTAACTTGTTTCATAAAATTGAAATCATCAATCCAAGACGCCGAGCCGGAAAGAAAGATGATAATATCCGGCGAAAAATCCTTGATTCTACGGAAACAGTCATGAGAGCTTAAATTAAGCACGGTTGCATCTAAAATATCCACTCTAAATTGACGGGTGAGGATACCGCTTAAGACCAATAAATCGATGGGGTGCTCTACGTAATGGGTCTTCAATGCCTTTGAGCAAAAATAATCCCGGGAGAAATTAAAGGCTCTGGATGGGGGGTTCAATAAAAGGATCTTTTTCATTTTTTTATTAAAAAAACACGCTCCTTGATCCTGGATAATACCCTGTAATTCCTGAGCAAGTCTTTTTCGTTTAAGAGGTCGGAGTCTTTCGTGACAATATAATCAGCATCCGGAACATCCGACTCCTTCCTGTTATGTATAGTTATCCTTTTTTTAAAAATCGCATCCTGAAAATAAAAGTAGAGTAGAACGATCGTTTCCTCCACGTTATCCCCGCTAAATGCTATTTTTATTGTTTTGCCATCCCGCAGCTCCTGTTCAATACGAGATATGATGCCCTCTTTCTTCAGCTCTGCGGTGCAATCAAAAGTAGCCGGCGGATGGAGGCCCGGAAATGCGCTATCGGGTAGCGTAAATCGAAAAAGGTTAAGCGTGTCAAAATTATAGCAGGTATTAAGTTTCCATGAACAAAAAAGGAAAATGCCTACGGAATAAAAAACCAGCAGACATAACATCAGTATTTTAATAAATCTTAATTTGATACTATCGATCAACCATCCGGAGGGAACCGCCATCAAAACCAAAAGAGGCAAGGAATATCTAGTCCATTTCACAGAAATAAAAGAGAGAATAAAATAGGGGACCAAAAAACTGAATAAGTAGAAAAAACGCCATTTATTTTTACTGAATAGCAACACCGTCAAGGCGCCCACAAATAATAGAAATGGCAGAAGATAAACATGCGAAACCAGGCCTTCAAGATAAAAAGTAATAGTTCTTAAACTAAGTATGGGGATAGGCGCGACGCAAACAAGCTGAGTTTTGTTTGTATAAAACGGGTAATAAATTAGAACGTGGTCATGGAGGCTTGCAAGCCTGTCCCCTATTCTATTCCCCCAATATAGAAGGAATAAGCTGAAGGCGATCGCTGAACTAAAAATCAAATTCAGGAATCCGTTAAATTTTTCACTCTTGTTTTGGCGGAATATGCCAACTACTGCATAAAGCAACGGCACCAATAAAAAGATCATTATTTGTAACTTTTCCAGTGTAGCTATCCCCAAGCTTAATCCAAACAGCAAGGCATAGCCCCGTTTAGAGAAATTCTCCGAGTAGACCACGAAACATACACATACGGATGTTAAACAAAGAAGGGGAAAATCCAGCTGAAACTGACGCGAGAAAGCGCAGACAGCCGGATAAAAGCTAACAAGAAAAGCAGCGATTAAACCGACCCTTCGATTGAAGCATTTCTTCCCTAGAAAATATGTGGACAGTACCAGTAAAGCAAAAAAAATAAAATTGATGTACAGGCGCAGAGAGAAAAGATGGATCTCCTGAGGATTGATGAGAGCAGAAAGAAAGTAGACCAAGGGCGGCCAATTCA